>JAYSVS010000180.1:0-78542 GCA_043718395.1 Acidobacteriota bacterium | reverse complement strand
GCTTAGCTCAACGCACGTTCTCATCAACGGAAACGGGCTCAGCATCCCCTTGCACCCCCGCCAGCCTACCCCGTTCCGCCGATGAGAACTTTATCATTGACAGGTATTCTCAATTTTATTTTCCCTCTAAATGATGGATTCCAAACACGTTCAAAAAGTATCAACATCCAAGCCCCACAAACTTTTTGCTACTTTGATTTCGAAAGAAACCCTATGAACAAGACACAAAATACTGTCAACGGCCCATAGGCCGACAGGTGCTCCCCAATCGCAACGATATACAACAAACGACCCCAAATCCAGCCCTACCCGTGAAATTGCAAGACAATTCCGGGCCAGTTCTTTGACAACCTGGCAGTTCGAATCCATCGGCGCCCAAAGCATGTCCGGTAGCAGAGACCTAAGTACATCTGCTGCCGGATCTGGTGTTAAGCCTCCCAACTACCCGTCCTTCGATACAGGTCTCTCCAGCTTTGCTTCCCCGGCTTCAATCGGCAAAATACGTTTACGAGCAAGCTCAAGGCACTATCAGAATCTCAACCCAGAAGCCGCGCTGCTCAAAGCCGACCAGGGGCTTCAGCGCGGGCAGGTCTGCGACATCACGCAAGCCTGCCTCATCGGCAAAACGAAAGTAGCGCCGCAAGAGTCCTCTGACCCAGGGCCAACGAGCTAGTCCAAAAGCCGGGTCCCACGCACGCGCATACAGGATCAGCACGTCGCCCCGCTCCCAATCGAGCTTCTTCAAGCGTTCGAGCGAAAAATCTTCGACGGCACGTACTGAGGCAATCGGCTCTTCGACAAAACCGAGGTAAGGCTTCCGCAACGCGTCTGTCAACGGCCACGCTGTCGTAATCCGGCTACGGCTCAATCCCGACTCGACAAAGCCGGCCGCATTCCGTTGCGCCTCAACCAGGTCCACCATCGCCAGATTGTTTTCGAGCGCATAAGGCCACGGTGGATTCACAAACAACATGGCGATCAAGCCTGCGCAACCCAGGGCCAATACTCCATGGCGCCACCTGCCGCTGAGAGTCGACATAGCTGCCGCAAACGCCGCATAAAGCACTGGTAGCACGGGCAACAAGTAGCGTTCCAGCACGGCCCCCCCGGTCACCGAAACAAGCAAAACTTGAGCTACGCAGGCCGCAGCGACTGGCCTCCAACGCGAATCGAATCCAACTTGCTTCCACTTCCAGATCAGCACCCCGAGCAGCAGAATATGCAAGTTCTCCAGCCCCAAATAACTCAGCCGTCGCAGCAGCGCATAGCACAGCCGCACCGGATGCAATGGATAGAGAAGGTTGTATTCGGTATAAGCCGCATCACCAAAGGGTCGTCCGGTCGAAGACCAGACATAGGCCATCCAGTTCACTCCCATCAGCAAGGGCCCTGCTACCAACTGCATTGCGAACTGCCGTCGCCCTTCTCGCCATGCAAACACCGCCAATACTGCCGGAATTGCGATTGTGGTTTCCTTGAATGCCACACTGAGCAGCGCAGCGACCACTGCCACCGTTTCCAGTTTCATCAAGTAAGCCAGCAGCAATATGGTGCTGAACAGGGCCGACGGCAAGTCTAGTTGCGCCATCATCGATTGCGTATAGACGAGAGGATTACAAAGCATCAAGGCCGCCACCGCGAACGCGGGCACTCCCCTGGCCCCTTTGAGTAACTCGACCGCAAGCAAAAACGACGCAGTCAGAAACGCCGCCCCGAACAACAGCATCAGGCTCCGCGTAAGTGGGATCGAATAGCCAAAAACCTTCCAGACTCCTGCGAGAAGCAAAGGCAAGCCTGGAGGATGAGAGTTGGGCATCGCCGACTTCGGGATGAGCGATCCACCTTCGAATAGGTCATGTGCCTGAGGAATGAACTGCCCCGCCTCATCCCAGAAAAAGGGCAAAGAAATCAGCTTGTAATGGGTCGTAAAGAGGATGAAGGCAAAGAGGCCGAATAAAATCGCAACCGAAACTGCCCGCCTCCGCAGCAAGGACGAAGCCTACTGTACAGGCCCAGCGCCGCTGGCCGGTTCAAGACGGATCTCTCCAAAGGTGCCCTCGTACTGAGCGATGTTTTGGTTCAACAGATTGGCCAAGGCTTTGGCTTGTTGCGGGCTCAGATAGACGCCCTGAAAGTTTGTGATGTTCACCGTGTCGGGCACGGTTTGTGAAATCGTTCCGAACATGAGGAAGAAGTCCCAAAGGTTCACACGCACCTGAACCGAATTGGAATAGCTTTCTTTGTAGTCTTCACTCTGCGCGATCTGTAGCTTGGGGGCTTGTGTAGGAAACATCGAGACCAACTTTAAAGGGGGAAGGAAAGAAATGGCGGGGACGGCGGGGCTCGAACCCGTGACCTCCGGCGTGACAGGCCGGCGCTCTAACCAACTGAGCTACGTCCCCGCAAACTGCCAGAATTTTAAATATAACATTATTTCGAGTCGCGGCTCAAGCAAGAGTAGAGTTTTGGCCACCACAAGCCGCTTCCATCAGCTCCAGACGGGAGTGATTGCCTCGCCGTCGTCCTTCACGTCCTTCGGAACCTCGCGCGCAGCAAAACTATCCAGCTTGGCGAGATAGAACATCGGCAGCGGCGCGAAGTTTGGCGCATCAGGCCAGGGCTGATAAATCATTACGGCGATACCCACCACTTCGGCTCCATGGCTCTCGACTAACGCTTTCAAATGAACTAACTTCCGGCCCGTACGGAAAATATCATCCACTAGCAATACCCTGTCGCCTTTCTGTGGCGCGACAAACTCGCGGAATTTTTGCGGCATCCGCGCATCGTCGGCCTCCGCCCAGTAAACTTTCTTCGCCCCCAGAGCTTCGACCACACCATAAGCGACGGGCAATCCGCCAGTCGCCGGCGCAACGATCGACAACTGCCCCAACATCGCCCTCAACTCGGTATTGGCACGCACCTTCCGGCTCAACGCCACGCTCAGGATCTTTGCGTTCTTGTAGTCGCTCATCACCAGCGGCATGCCCAGATACTCGTCTGTATAGCTCCCGTCCGGGTACACAAAGTTGCCTGTCCGCAGCGCCCCAGTCTCGCGCAGCAATTCTACGATTTCTTCTTCGGTCGGTAACAGTTGCATAATTAGTTCGCTCCTCGTCCCAGCAATACCAGCGGTATCGTCCGCAATAAAATCCGGCTATCCAGCGACAATGACCAGTTGTCGATATATTCCATGTCCATCTTCATGACAGTCTCGACATCCAGCCGGTCCCGTCCCTCGACAGCCCAGATACAGGTAAGCCCCGGCCGCATCCGAAGCCTGCGGCGCTGCCAGCCGGCATAATTCTCAACTTCGTCCGGAGTCGCCGGACGCGGGCCCACCAACGACATATCCCCCTTCAATACATTCCACAATTGCGGCAGCTCATCGATCGAAAACTTCCGCAACCATCGGCCCACCGTCGTCAACCGCGGATCTTTTGGAATCTTGAAATTCAACTTCTTCACGTTTAGATGAGCATACTGCTGCTTCAATGCCTCAGCGTTCACTACCATCGAACGGAATTTATAAACCACAAACCGCCGCCCATTCAAGCCACACCGTTCCTGACGAAAGATCACCGCCCCCGGAGAAGTGAAGCGAATCAAAACCGCCGCGAGAATCAACACCGGCGAGACAATCAGCAACGCTACCGCTGCAACAGCAAAATCGACAACGCGCTTCGCCAGTAGCTTGATCTCATCCGTCGGTGTCGCGCTAAAGGTCAGCATCGGCGTCGGTCCCAGACGATCGAGATATACCTCGCTATTCACATGCGGGAAGAATTCCAGGCTCAATCGCGTCCGCACGCCTTCTTCGTCACACTGCAGGAACAACTCCGCCAGGCTGCTCAACCTCTCTGGCTCAACCGCAAACAAAACCTCATCCACGATGTGATCCCGCAAGGCCGCAGTCACCTCGGCAGTATCGTTTACGATTCCCAAAACCCGAGTCCCCGCCACCGCATTCACCTCGATCTGCCGGGCCAGTTCCTCTGCCCGTTCACCGCTCCCAAAGATCAATACGAAGTGTTGCCCGCCAAACTCACGGCGAATCAACCCCACCAAACTTCCAGCATTCAGGCGAAAGAGCAGAAGAAACAAGAATTGCAAGCTCACGAAGCAGAGCAGGAAGAAGCGGCTCAAGTCGAGCTTGAGGAAGTAGTCGACCAGCACCATCGTCATCACGCCAAAAACTGCCTGCTTTAAAGTCTCGCGAAAGATCACATAACGATTGGCCCCATCGAGGCGGTCGTACACTTGTACCCAGAGGCAGAAGACCACGCTTGAAATCGCCGCCACACCAAAGAGCAAAACTTTCAGCGACAAAGCCAAAAAGAAATTATGCGTCAGCGGTAACAGCGAGCGCGTCAGATACGCCGCTTCAAAGGCTAGCGCCGTAAGCAGAACATCCGACAGGGCAAAGAGTACCCGTGCTTTGCGATGATGCCGACTATACACCCATTAACACCGTGCAAATTCAGATTATCACTTTGATTCTAATGAGCCTGATGCTCACCGCCTGCGGCCCCACCTACCGCACCGTCGAAGTGTCCACCGAATCGAATCGTCCCAAGCGAACCGACTCCAAAGGTATCGAGATGCCCGTTGATGAATCGGCTGCTCCGAAGCCTGTTTCACTGGACGGCTTCCAGCGTATGGAATGGAAAATATTGCGAACTCTCGACGTCAAAACTGGTAAGGCTTCAGCCGAACTTTCTTTACTCACCGGGGCCAATATAAAGATCTCCGGCTTTATGGTGCCCTTCGATGACGAGGACGAACAGGTGACTGAGTTCCTGCTGGTACCGCAAGCGGGCATGTGCATCCATACACCTCCACCCCCGCCGAATCAGATCATTTTGGTTGAAGTCGCCACAGGTGGTGCCAATCGTGTCGAGTGGGATAAAGAAGTCAGTGTCTTTGGACAGTTTCAAATTGTAGACGGCAACAGTCCCTACGGTAAAACAGGATTCAAGATTTCAGCTGTTCGAGCTCGCCCTGACTAGGTTTGCCTGACAGCATTTGCACTTCGATTGATTCCGGAAGTGGGCTGTGCCAATCATCATTCCGCCCGCTACCATCCCCACTGGCTCGAACTGCTCGGGAGTCTCAAAGAACACACTTTTTGCAAAAAAGATGAGCGACACGCCGATCAGAAAGAACACAACCGGCTCTGGCTGACGATGTTCTTTGAAATAGCTCCAGAACAATCGAAACATACCAATGCTCAAGCTTGCGATGATGATTGTCCATTCAGTCGATTCTTCAGCAATCCAGCCCATCCCGTTTACTGCCAGATAGCCGATAACAAATGGCATCAACGCACAATGAACGGCACAGCCATAAGACAGCCACATCCCGGCCTTATCCCAAAACGAGCGCGCCGGCAAAGGCGAGGTTGATTCTTCAGTCATCAGAGCTTTCTTTATCATAACGTCTTCTCGATAACCGAATCCCAATATTTTTCCACTCGTCTCGATACAGTAGTAACGATGCGCTTCTGGATATCGAAAAATCACGGGGTTTCCATCCGCGAGCAACTCGTTCGCCAGGGCATTCTCGGCATCCTGAGCGGTGATCTCGCCAAAGGGGAACGCCTACCGAGTGCTCGTACCCTCTCGCGTATGCACGGCATCCACATGAATACTGTCATCGCCGCCTTCCAGGAACTGCAAGACCGCAACTGGCTCGAGGTCCGCCGCGGCAGTGGACTTTTCGTTCGAGCTCAACCTCCGGATAACGGGATTGACTCCATCCTCACCACCGCAATTGAAGTTGCCAGGTCATCTGGAGTTGCGCCAGAACAGCTCATCTCCCGCCTGCAGACTCTGCTGGAATCGAAAGATATCGAAGCAGTTGTCGTCGACGAACCAGAGCCTCAACTCGCCGCTATTCTCTGTGAAGAGATTGAGGCCGCCCTCCACATTCCGGTGTCGGCATCAGTGGCAGGCAAGTCTGCTCTCATCGTCCACCTTGCGCATCGCGTTACTCAGCACTTGACTGGGAAAACTCTCGAACTGCGCCTTCGAAGTATTCCAGATTCGATTGCTGGACAAAGCCGTCCAACTTCTGATCAGACCGTTACGATTGCAACAGCTTCAGATCTTTTTAGGCGCGGCGCAAGAGCCGTACTTTCCGCAGTCGGCATCGATCCCTTGAGTCTCCGCGATCTCGATACACGCGAGCGCGATTGGGCAAATCGCCTCGATTCAAAGGGCTTCCTCATCGTAGACGTCCTCACCGCGAAGCAAGTACCGCAAACCTCAGGCTTGCGGATCTTCCACATCATCTCCGACGCCTCTCTTGAAGAACTCAAGGCAAGATTGTAACCGCATGCCAGCGCCGGTCTACTGCATTTCCGGCGTAGACGCTGCCCACAATGGCCCCAACATAGCCCGGTATTGCCACTACAACCGGCAATAGAAAGACTACCGGCCCGGCCATCATAAAGCCACCCAATAAGCCAAGTACTTTGCCAAAGGTTCCGTGGCCGCGATAGGCCACCGCTCGAATGGAATCCCTAGGGATCATAACTAAGCCCTTCGAATACAGTTTCCGATCCGAAGTTTTGCTCACCACGAATTTTTCCATTTGAGCGTCAATCCCAATCCACTTTCCCTCGATCGTCACATTCCGGTCCAGGTCAAGACGTACTTTTTCCTTCGCAAAGTAACCCGGTGTGTCCTCCCATTGGCAAAAGTCCTCTGCCACTGCCGGACTTGAACACGTCAAAAGGAAGAGACTCCAGCTCAATAATCTGCTCATGAAGCAAACTTAGACGAGATCTCTTCCTCCTGGCTTCATCAATGTGTCACTTCGTGAAGTGCAACACTCTACTGCCCGATCACAATGCTCAGATTCTGCGCATTGGGCACGCCATCCACTGTGAGCGTTATCGTCTGATCGCCGGCTGGCACAAAGGGCACCACGACGTTGAATTGGTAAAGCCCGATTGTTGCGCCAACCACCCCCGCAAAGCTCACCTGTGCCACTGCCCCGCCGATGCGCAATTCATAGGGCAGCGCTAGCGAAGACCCTTGCGCTGCTACAACGCCCGCCTGTGTTGGCGGCGATGTCGGGCCGCAACCCAACGCGTAAATTGCAATCGTGTCACCTGGCCTGGCAGGCCTAAAGGCCACACCTGCCAACATCGCTTCACGTCCGATAAAGGTGGTGAAGTCTGGCGTTAGCGCCACTACATACTGCTTGCCTCCGATCAAAAACTGCGGCACGGTCTGCAAGGTTGGCGACAGCCGGGCCCGCTGTACCATTACCGTATTCGAAGTCCCAAGCGGCGTTTTTACCACTAGCGTCACTGGCCCAGTCGCCGTATCCTCCGGCGTGTTGATGTTGATTTGATTCGGGCTCACATAATAGATGAATGCTGGCTTGCCATTCACCGTCACGCTGATCCCGTCAAGCGAAGTGGGCGCACTGACTCCGCTGAAATCACTACCTGCCCAGAGCCTCGAGATCGTGGAGAAATTTTGCCCATAGACTTCCACATAGGTGTTTGAGGAGAATCCAGCCTTGCCGCCAAAAGATGTCAGCACCGGGCTCTCAGTTCTCACCTGCGGCACCGGAGGCGGGCTCACCTTGCGAATCTTGTCGTTGCGCGTATCGGCAATGTAGAGGTTTCCATTGGCATCTGTTGTCATGCCTGAAGGGAAGTTAAAGCGGGCCTGCAGTGCGGGTCCGCCATCGCCAGTCACTCCCGCCAACCCACTTCCTGCATAGGTTGTGATGATGCCATTCGGTGCTACCTTACGAATCTTCGCGTCCTCTGCATCGGAGATGTAAATGTTTCCGTTCGCATCAAGAGCCACCCCACTCACAGACTTCAATTGAGCCAAAACCGCTGGCCCGCCATCCCCTGAATAGCCCGAAATCCCAGTGCCAGCTACTGTCGTGACAATGCCGTTGGTAGCGATCCGTCGCACCCGCTTGTTCCCATTCAAGCGTCCATCGCCATCGTCGCCAACGTAGATCGTACCGTCTCTTGCCACGGCCAGCCAATAGCCGTAGATATCGGTCGCCGTACCCAATCCGCCATCGCCCGAAAGACTGAATCTTCCGGTGCCGCCCACTGTTGTGATCACTCCCGCAGGCGTGATCCTTCGAATCCGGAAATTGCTGAAGTCAACGAAATACAAATTCCCTCCGCCATCAAAAGCCATGCTCGCGGGTGCATTTAGCCGGGCCGCACTCGCCTGCCCTCCGTCGCCAGCGAAGCCTCCCGCGCCTCCAGCGAATGTCGTAATCACGCCGTTCGGGGCCACCTTGCGGATCCGGTCGTTGTTATAGTCCGAAATGTAGAGGCTACCGTCGGGCCCAAGTGCTGTACCTGAGGGGCCACTCAATTGGGCGGCCGTTGCCAAGCCTCCATCTCCGGAAAAGCCTGGCCGCCCTGTTCCTGCAACCACTACCGTCACTCCCTGCGGGTCAATCTTATACACCTGGTGCGTGACCGGATCCGGCACAAACAGGTTGCCGACTCCATCCACCGTCACGTTGTATACAGCCCCCCAACTGGAATTCCCTGCCACACTCGTCACCGTCTGTCCCCACATCCCAACAGCAACCAGCAAGGCTGCCAACGTTATTTTGAACAAAGTACTCATAAGATCTCCTCACTGCTTCCTTGCGCACAAAATCCAGAAAACCGTCACGGTGCCCTCAACTTTCCCGGAATTTGTTAGACTTCGGCTCTAGAACTTCTCATGCAGGCAGACGAATCCAACTCACTGAATGAAGTCTTCAGCCTCGCCTACGAGGAACTGCGCCGTCTTGCGGCTCAGGTCCGGAGTTCTGATCCATCCGCCACCCTCAACCCCACTGCTTTGGTCAACGAAGCCTGGATGAAACTGGCGAGTTCTCCGCACTTGGCCTGGGCCTCCCCGGTTCACTTCAAACGAATCGCCGCCCGCGCGATGCGGCAACTGCTGGTTGAATCCGCCCGCCGCCGCCACGCCATAAAGCGAGACGTTGCTCTCATCACCTTTGATGAGCCACTGGCTTCCCTGATCACTACAGGAGAAGCATCGAGCGAAGAAGAATTCCTCAAGCTCGACACTGCCCTAAGGGAACTCTCAAAGCTGAATGAACGTCAGGCAGCCATTGTCGAAAGCCGCTTCTTCGGTGGCCTGGCGGTAGAAGAAACGGCCATTTCACTTGGCATCTCAGAAGCTACCGTCCTTCGCGACTGGCGTGCCGCCCGAGCATGGCTGGGCCGCGAACTCCGCCGTGCCTCATAAGGCATCACTCATGGATCCCAACCGCTATGCCCGCCTGCAAGACCTTTTCAACGCCGTAGCGGATCTCACGCCAGTTGATCGCACCACCTACCTCGCCGGGCATTGCGCCCCAGGTGAAACCCTCGATGAACTAGAGGCACTCCTTGCAGAAGACGCCCGCTTCCAGCCTGCCCTCGATCAAGGGCTAATTCCCCATCTACCATGCAGCGAAGGCTTCATCCCGCGCCAACTCGGGCCCTACCGGCTGGAACGGCTTCTCGGTGAAGGTGGCATGGGCTTCGTCTACCTCGGATTTCGCGAGGATCTGTCCAGCTACGCCGCAATAAAGATTCTGCGTGATGCATGGCTCTCGCCCGCCCGTCGTGAACGCTTTCACTTTGAGCAGCGCACACTGGCGCAGTTGAACCACCCCTCCATCGCCAAGCTCTACGATGCCGGCACACTCACTGAAGGCACGCCTTGGTTCGCGATGGAGTATGTCGAAGGGCGTCCGATTACAGGCCACGACGGGCAAGACAGCCTTGACATCTTTCTACAGGTTTGCCGGGCCGTGCAATATGCTCATCAACACGCAGTCATCCACCGGGACCTCAAGCCTTCCAACATCCTCGTCACCAGCGATGGCAAGGTCAAGCTTCTGGATTTCGGCATCGCCAAACACCTCGATAACAGCAACGACCAAACCGTTACAGGCTTACGCTTGATGACCCCAGCCTATGCTTCCCCCGAGCAACTTCGCGGCGAGCCGGTTGGCGTCTATACCGACGTATACTCGCTTGGGCTCATACTGCGCGAACTCCTCTCCGGCAAGCTCCCACCCGATTTAGAGATTCTGATCGAGACAGCTCTCCAGCAAGAGCCTCAAAGAAGATACAACTCAGTGGATGCCCTGATCCGCGACATCCAGCACTACCTCGCCGGTGAGCCCATTGAGGCCAGACCAGACACCTTCACTTATCGCGCCTCGAAGTTCATCCGGCGCAATGCTGCTGCCGTCATCGCCTCTTCACTTGCGCTGACCATTTTGGCCGGGCTGGTCACTTTCTACACCCTCAATCTTCGAGAAGCCCGCAACCAGGCACTCGCTGAGGCAGCTCGTTCGAGCCGCATCCGCAGCTTTCTCGTCAATCTCTTTGAAGGCGGCGATATGGCCGCCGGCCCTGCATCAGACCTTCGAGTCGCAACACTTCTTGATCGAGGTGTTGTCGGTGCGAATGCTCTCAATCAGGACCCACAAGCGCAGGCGGAAGTCCTGCGAACCCTCGGGGACGTCTATCAGAAGCTCGGCCGCCTTGATCAAGCTGACACTTTGCTCGTCAGCGCATTAGACCGCCGGCGCGACGTCGATAACCTAAATGGCCTTGCTCTGCTGCGCACCGATCAGGCCAAACACGAAGAAGCAGAAAACCTGGCCCGAGAAAGCCTTGCTCTTGCAAGGGCTACTCAACTCAATGTTGCCAAGGCGGCCACCACCCTGGGTCATGTCCTCGAAGAGAAAGGCGACTACGACAGAGCCATACCGCTTCTGGAGGAAGCCATTCGCATCCTTTCCGCGACAGGCCAGCCTCAGATGGATCTTGCCGCCGCGCTGCTCTTCCTTGGCAACGTCCACTTTTATAAAGGTGAATATTCCAAATCGCAAGGTCTCAATCAGCGCGCGCTGGCAATCTACCGTCAGACGCAAGGTCCTGCTCACCCCATTGTTGCCGAGGTTCTGATTAATCTCGGAGCGATTCAACAGGACACTGGCCACTACAAAGAGGCGGAGGCATTTCATCGCCAGGCCCTTGCGATCATTGAATCCTACTACGGTGCGAATCATCCCAAGACCGCCTCTACGCTTACCCTGATCGGTCGCGCGCTCGTCCTCCAGACTCGTCTCGACGAAGCCGCTGGTCTGCTCACTCGCGCCCTCTCCATTCGCGAGCGAGTCTATGGCCCAGACCACACGCAGGTGGCCTCAACAGTCAATGAACTCGGAACGAACGCCCTCTCGAGGGGCGATCTTAC
The DNA here is from genome assembly GCA_043718395.1 of Acidobacteriota bacterium. Lineage (GTDB taxonomy): Bacteria > Acidobacteriota > Terriglobia > Bryobacterales > Bryobacteraceae > Bryobacter. The sequence goes on along the minus strand of JAYSVS010000180.1, from coordinate 67,275 downwards.
CGAGGCGGAAGCTCACTTTGAGCGCATGATTGCAATCTATGAGAAGGCCTACAAAGGCAAGCACTATCTGATTGGCATCGCGAAGTCGAATCTCGGAAGCGTCTACATGCGTCGCGAACAGTGGTCAAGGGCTGAGCCCTACTTCCGCCAATCGCTGGAAATCTACGCCAGGACCCTGCCACCGGGACACATCAACGAAGGTATCGGCCGCATCAAGTTGGGCCGCATTCTGCTGCGGCAGAAGAAGTACCAGGCGGCGCAGGCTGAAACTCAACGCGGGCACGACATCGTGGCAAAGCAGGCGAGCCCATCTGTGAGCTGGCTCAATAACGCAAAGAAAGATTTGGCAGAAATAGCCGCCTTCCAAAATCCGAGTCGAAATAAATAATCACCGCATCTAACCCGTCATGGCGGAACAACCTTCAACTCTCCAACTCTGGTCTGGTCGCATTCTGACTGGCCTCCCCGTTTTGATTCTACTTTTCAGTGCTGCGATGAAACTCAAAGGAGGGCCCGATCTAGCGATCGGCTTTGAGCATCTCGGCTGGCCTAGCTCGCTCGCTATCCCTCTGGCGATACTCGAACTTTTCATCACCGTGATTTACTTGATTCCTCGAACTGCTGTGCTAGGCGCAATCCTGGTTACTGGCTATCTCGGTGGTGCCGTCGCCGCTCATCTTCGTATCAACGAAGCATGGTTCGTCCAGTTCCTGCTAGGGGTCATGATCTGGGGTGGTCTCTACTTTCGTGATTCCAGAATCCGCCAACTCATCCCCATCTCCAAGCAAGCCTAGATAACCGTATGCCTTAAAGAGCCACATCAGTTTGGTAAAAATGTATGTATGAAAAAGACGCTCAACATTGATGCCGAGCTCCTTAAAGAAGCTCGTGAGGCAAGTGGTGCGAGCACTGATACGGAAGCTGTTCGCCTAGGCCTCGCGGCATTGGTGCGACACGCAGCCTACCAGCGTATGCGCACTTTCATGGGTTCAGAGCCAAGGGCACAGGAGGTGCCGAGGCGTCGCGAACCCGCTGCTTAGGCGCGCAAGGACGGCTGCAACAATGTCCCATAGTTCCCCACGCTGCTGTGGTGTCGCTAGTCCTGACTCGCAAACTCCACGGCCGGGGTGCGGGCTGGATCGACATACATTTAGTTGCATCCGCTCTCGCCTCGGGCCACCAATTCTGGACCGCCGATTCTGACCTTCTGAGCATCGCCCGCTCACTCGGTATCGCCTACGAGCCCAAGAACTAGACCCGCACGCTCAAGCCATCGGCCAGCGTATTCCGGTAGGCCCGCCATGCTGGCACCAGCCCAATCAACACCGCTGCGGCTAACACAAGAGCCAGATAAACCCCATGCTCTGGCTGGAATCCCTGCCACCGCAGGTAGAGCCCAAATTGCTTTTCAACCACCCCTTGCAAGGCAGCAATCCCCGCATACATCAGGCCCACTCCCAAAGCACACCCTGCGGCCGCGAGCATCAAACTCTCAATCAAGAATAGAGCCAGAATTTTCGCCGGCCCTGCCCCCAGCGCCCGCAAGATTGCCATCTCCCGGCGCCGCTCATTCAGCGTTGTATAGATCGCCACCAGCATTCCGAGCAAGCCAACCAGGACGACGAAACCACCCACGATTTCAAGCGCAATCTCGGCGTACTTCACGGTAGACCAAAGCTCTCCCATCGCCACACCCGGAATGATCGCCATCAAAGGCTCAGGCAGATAGTTGTTCACATCCCGCTGGATCCGAAGCGTATCGATGCGGCTCTTGGCGCGCAATAGAAATGCAGTGATTGCTTCGGGCTTCAGGTCTTGCTTGTTCAACTTGGCCGACTGCACTTCTTCGCCCGGCTCTGGAGGCGCACCACCCTGCCACCCGGCATGAATCGCTGACATTCCCTCAAGCGTGATGTAGATGCTTCGATCAATTGGTGTCGAAGTTTTGTCGAGAATTCCAACCACTGTAAACGGCTTGTCGTCGTGATCCATAATCCCTGCCGCGCCAATACCGTGGGTTAGCGTCACTTTTGCGCCCACTTTGTAGCCGAGCTTGTCTGCGACATCGCTCCCAAGCGCGGACTCATTGAAGTCTGCCGGGGCCCGGCCCTTCACAAACTCCACTTTGCGCGTCTTACGAAACCGGTATTGCCGGTAGAAGTTCTCGTTGGTTCCTACCACACGGAATCCGCGATGACTATCGCCCAGCGAATAGGGAATCGTCCAGGCGACCGCCGGATGCTTCGACCATTCCTCAAAGCTTTCATACTTCACATTGTTTGTCGCGGTGCCCATTCGGAACACGGTGTAGAGCAACAACGGCAAGCCGCCCCCGCGTGCCCCGACAATCAAATCCGTTCCTGAGATCGTTGATGAAAAACTCTCTCTCGCACTCACTCGCAGCGCTTCAACACCTAGCAGTAGTGCCACACTCAGAGCGATCGAAAATACAGTCAATAGAGTCGTCACGCGACGGTTGCGCAGGCTCTGCCAGGCAAGGAAGAGCAGCAACATCAAGCTAGCTCCACCTTCGCCGCGCGATTGAGTTCCGGCAGGCTCAACTGCTTGTGAAACATCGGCGCGAGGCTTTGGTCATGGCTCACAAATAACAACGCCGCCCCAGCCTCTTTGCACTGCCCGAGCAGCAACTCAAGAAACCTTTCGCGATGCGCCGCATCGAGCGCAGAAGTCGGCTCATCGGCAATCACTAGCGGAGGCGCTCCAATCAAGGCCCGTGCTGCAGCCACGCGTTGTTGTTGCCCCACACTCAACTCGAGCACGCTGCGATAGAGCAAGTCTTCAATCCCCAGGCTTGCCGCAATTTGGCCCAATTGATTGGCTTTGCGAGAGCTATGCAGCCGAGTTGGCAATAGTATGTTGTCTCGCACATTGAGATAAGGAATCAGGTTAAACATCTGAAAGATGTAGCCGATTTTTGATCCCCGCCAGGCATCCCGCTTCGCCCCAGACATTCCTGACAGGTCCTCTCCCAATACCTTCAAGGTTCCACGGCGAGCCTGCAACACGCCGGCAATCAAACCCAGAAGTGTCGTCTTGCCGCAGCCGCTCGGGCCATAGAGAAAGCAGGATTCGCCAGCCCCGAGTTCAAATGAAGCCAAATCAATTACAAGGGGCAACTGCGGCCCATACGCGAATTCTACGCCGTCAAGCACAATACTACTTGGAAGAGTAGGGGGTGACATTTGCGACAGTCATTTGATATGAGACGGCCCCAAATGGGCTCCCCGTCTTGTTGATCGCGATCACGCCTTCAAACCAGTTGGGCTCAAACATCGCGATCTTGGTCTTCTTCTTCCCAACCATACGGCAATATACAATCTGATGCGGTGGAGGAGGAGGCGTATGAATACAACCACCGGCAATCGGCACGATCAAAAACTCGTCAGCTTCTTCCTGATCGTCGCTCTCCAGGGGCACCATATATCCTGCAATGCGAACTGTCGTGTTATCGATCTTCTTCAGATCTGCAGGAGCCTCACCTGAACCCAGATCGAGAGAGCGCAGCAATCGCCACTGCACCGTCGTGACTCCCGGCTTGGCGTCAGCGGCAACAAGTTGTAAGGGCTGAAGTGAAGGGTCGTGGATCGAGACGAGGAGCCCGACCGCAAGCACCAGAAGCGCCCAGCGGTGGAATGACTTCATATCTTTCATTAGAGCAGCCTCGCTGCATCCTTCGCAAAGTAGGTAAGGATAATCGACGCACCTGCGCGTTTGATCGATGTCAGCGTTTCCATCATCACGCGTTCCTGATCGATCCAGCCATTACGTGCCGCAGCCATGATCATGCTGAATTCGCCTGAGACCTGATAGGCGGCAATTGGCACATCAAATCTCTGCCTGGCGGCGGCGATGATGTCGAGATAAGCGAGCGCCGGCTTAACCATCAGGATGTCCGCGCCCTCTTCAAGATCAAGCTGCATCTCGTACATCGCCTCGCGAGCATTTGCCGAATCCATCTGATAGGAGCGGCGATCTCCAAACTGTGGGGCGCTTTCGGCCGCCTCACGAAACGGTCCGTAGAAGCCACTTGCATATTTTGCCGCGTAACTCATGATCGCGACGCGATCAAAGCCGACAGCGTCCAGCGTCTCGCGGATCACTCCCACGCGCCCGTCCATCATGTCGCTCGGTGCGACGATATCAGCCCCCGCCCTGGCATGAGTCAAAGCCACATCAGCCAGCCACTCGAGCGTTGCATCGTTATCGACATCCCCATTGACGACCTTGCCGCAATGCCCATGCGACGTATATTCGCAATTGCAAACATCGGTCACGACGAGCAAGTCAGGCACAGCCTTCTTAATTGCCCGTACGCCTTCTTGCACGATCCCGTGCGGGTCATAGCCGCCTGTTGCCATCTCATCTTTGTGCTCTGGAATCCCAAACAGCAAGACACCGCCCAGCCCCAGAGACTTCGCCTCTTCACACTCTTTGATGGCTTCATCGATGGAGAGCTGATAGTTCCCAGGCATGCTCGATATCTCTTTGCGCCGGCCCTCGCCAGGCACCAGAAACAATGGATAAATGAAATTTGCCGGCTCCAGGTGTGTCTCTCGCACGAGACTGCGCATCGCTTCAGTGCGCCTCAAGCGGCGCGGGCGGTGAATCGGGTAAGGCACACTATGAGTTTATGCCGCAGCAGACCGCAATAGTGGGGCCGGAGAGTCCGATCTCAAAAGGGTATCGAGGACTGGCATGCCGCTTCTGAGCATGCTGCTGCTTTGTCTGCGCGGGATGCAGCTACAAGGAGCGGTGGCGAGGACATTGAGATGATTTTGGACGCCAAGAAGGGGTAGACTAAAAGAGGTATGGGCGAGTAGCTCAGTTGGGAGAGCACCGCGTTCGCAATGCGGGGGTCGAGGGTTCGAACCCCTTCTCGTCCACCAAATCGTTTTTCTTTCATGAAGGGCCCGGTGCTTATCGCGCCGGGCTTTTCGTTTACAATCGCTAAAGCACACGGAAACACATGGTTTTATCAGACGTTGATATTCGCAAAGCGCTCGCCTCGGGCAAGATCACGGTAGAGCCGGCTATGCCGGAGGAGCATATTGGGAGTTGCAGTGTCGACTTCCGGCTGGGGAATGAGTTTAGTATTTTTGAGCATTCCAAGCACGCCTTTATTGACCTGCGGGATAAGGTGGATATTTCGAAGCTGATGCGGACGATTGTTGTTCCGGATGGGGAAGCGTTTATTCTACAGCCAAGAGAGTTTGCGCTGGCGATTACGGTGGAACATCTGGAGCTGGCACCGGATATTTTGGGGCGGCTGGAGGGGCGGTCGAGCCTGGGGCGGATCGGAATTATTGTACACGGGACGGCCGGTTTGTTTGATCCGGGCTGGAGCGGGCGAGCGACTCTCGAGTTGTCGAATTTGGGGATTATGCCGGTGGCGCTGTATCCGGGGATGAGGATTTGTTCGATGACATTTGAGGAGTTGTCGACGCCATCGTCGATGCCCTATCGTTTGAAGCCGGGGAATAAGTATGCGGGGCAACAGAGCCCACTGGCTAGCAAGTTGGCTGGAGAGTTGAAGTAGGGGTATTGGGGCCTTACTGAGCCAGAGGCTTGAAATTAAAGAGCGATTTTGGTTTTTGTGAGCCGTTGCCGGTTAACAGCTTGGAGCGGAATTTCGTCCTGGCTTGTGTCAGGAGACAAACATGAAAATACTGAATCGATTAATTGCGCTTGGCGTGGTGATGCCATTGCTGGGCGGGGGATTTTACCTGGAATTGGGCTCGCCGTCGGCTAGCTCTGACCTAAAGGCGAAAGGGGCCGTGGTGCTGGCTCGCTTTACTGGATGCCATGAGCCGGAGAAGGCCGTGCTGACTGCAACGGCAGAGGGAGTTGTTCAGGGCAAGCGCCAGACTGTTGTCTTGCAGCCGGTGGCGCTGTCGACGCCCGGATTGTATGCGATTTCGCGGACATGGCCGGCAGAAGGCAAGTGGGTGCTGCGGCTTGAAGGACGCTATCCGGCCGTGGGTGTTACATCGACGCTTGTTAAAGTGACTGGAGATTCGTTTGAGCGCAAGGGGGCGATTATGAAGCCTGGGATGGCTGATCTAGACGCTCTTGAGGCGATGCTTCGCTAGCTTTCTATTTGACCTGCGTTTGGGCGACAAGCAGGAGGGGTATTGATCATTGATCCGAATGATGTACTGCCCCTCCGATTCCATCTTTGGATTATTGTGCATTGAGTATTCCGTCAATCGGAACACTTGAGCCCAGTCAGGGTTCGTTGCGGAGAGTGACTAGGTCGTAGCCTTCGGGGGCTTTGAATTGGAAGAGTTCGGCGGCTAGGGGAATGTTGCGTTGTTCGGAGCGGAAGGCGTAGGACATGCTGGAGTTGTCTTTGCCGGTTACCGTCACGAGGCTGAGGCGGCCGTCGGGTTCGGCGAAGAATTCGACGTATTCGTAGGGAGATTTGGAGTTCTTGGGGTAGGCCTTGATCTTCCATTGTGGGCCAGATTGGGAGTGCTCAAAGCGGCTGAAGTCTCTGGCGAAGTCGAGTTTGCCCAACAGGAAAGCGAGGGGGGCGCGGAGGTCGTCTGAGGCTTTCATTGGGCTTACTTCGACTCGCTTGGCCGATGGGGTGACGTAGTGGATGGTCTTGCCGTCGGAGAGGAAGAGCTTGCCGGCAGGTTGCGCGTAGTCCCAGCGCATTTGGCCGGGTTTGCGCAGGTAGAGCGTGCCGCGCTCGGTGACGCGGCGGCCTTGGGCTACGGCCATGGTCTGTTCAAATTCGCTCTTGAGCGTTTTGGTTGAGTTGTAGCGGGCTTCGACTCGTTTGAGGACCGTGGTCAGGTTGTCTTGGGCCTGGGCAGAAAGTAGAGCTAGGGTGATAAGCGGGAGATACGCCATGATTGATCGCTTTGTAGATGATAGTGCAGACGGTCGTGAAGGCGGCCGGGGCGGCCTTGCCAGAATTCGATCTCAAACGGACGAAGCAGGTAGCCGCCCCAAAAATCGGGCATCGGAACGGGTTGGCCTTCGAACCTCTGTTCATAGAGACGCCGGGCGGCCTCTAGCGTTTCTCGCCCTTCAATGACGCTGGACTGGTTGCTGGCCCAGGCACCGATTTGGGAGATGCGGGGACGCTGGCGGAAGTAGACTTCGCTTTCTTGGCGGGTAAGCTTTTCGACTGTGCCCGAGGCGCGGACCTGGCGCTCGAGCTCTTTCCAGTGGAAGCAGATGGCGGCTTTGGGGTTGGCGTTGAGGTCTTTGGCTTTCTGGCTATTGTAGTTGGTGAAGAAGGAGAAGCCTCTGCCGTCAAGCGCCTTGAGGAGGACCATGCGGACTGTGGGCTGACCGGCGGGTGACACCGTGGCTAGCGACATGGCGTTGGGTTCGAGGAGATTGGCGCTCAGGCAATCGTCGAACCAGCGATGGAATTGTGCAATTGGGTCAGGCAAGGCGTCAGCTTCGAGCAGGCCGTTTCGTTGATAGTTTTCGCGGAGTTCGGCAAAGGGGTTGGTGGACACGAGGTTTCCTTCAGTTTAGAAGCTGGGGTTGACGATAAAGCCGTCGGGTGGATGGCCAAGGATATTGTTTCTTGACAGGCCCCAATACCAGAAGTGGGCTGCGATGTAGGCGCAGAGGACGGCGTCGAGTCGATCTTCGCATGACTTGAGCTGGGCCAGGGTATCGCCGACGGGTGGGAGTTCGACCGGCTTGAATGTTGGATGGTGAGTGAAGCGTGTTTTTAGTAGATGGCGAAATTCGGCTAGGGCGATTTTGCGGGTGGCAAGGGTTCCTTTTTTGTAGGGCAGGATTTGAGGGAGATGGAAGAGACGGATGGCAGCAGAGTGCGGATAGACCTCGAAGAGATGGCTGGTTGAGGATTGGCGGTTGGTGGGTGGAGTAGTCAGATAGCCTTTTTGGGTGAGGCCGTCGACGAAGGCGAGGACCTTGGGGACGAAGGGCAGGCGCAAGTTGACGGGATAGCAGCCGGCACGCTGTCGAGAGAAGAGTTCGTGGGCGGTGCGGTCTGCATGACGCATGCCGGATGGGTTGCGGATGATGACGGGAGCGTCGAGGCCGATCCAGGCGGTGTGGTTGGCTGGGATGTTGTTGAGGACTTCGGCATGAGTGTCGAGACGGGTGAGTTGCATGAGGTGGAGGCGTTTGCCGTCCCACTCGAGCGAGGCAAATCCGCTGGGTTTGCCAGTCCAACCGAGATCGATTCCATAGAAGCGCACACCCAATTGGATGCCAAGACTTGCGATTCGCTATAATTTAGAAGCGTTTGCCTGTGAGAGGCGAACAGCGGCACCCCCCGCCAAACCACAATTGTTCAGGAGTTTGCATGTTTGATCTGTTCCGGCGCAAGGATACCAACTTGCGTATTGTACTTGGAGTCCTTTTGGGTCTCGTTGCTCTTTCGATGGTCGTGACCCTGATTCCAGGATTTGGTTCCAGCGGTTTTGGTGGCGGAGGTGGTGATGAGAGCGTGGCCAAGGTGTGCGGCGAGGACGTAACTTCGAAAGAAGTGCGCCTGAAAGTGCAACAGATGTTGAACCGCCAGAGCCTGCCGCCAGAGAGCGCTGCGATCTTTATTCCGCAGTTTGTGGACCAGTATGTGGCCGTCAAGGGCGTGGCCTGCTATGCGAACGAGACCGGCCTGGTTGCCTCTGATAAGGACGTGGCGACAAAAATTCAAAAGGATGTACCTGCGCTCTGGCAGGAAGGCAAGTTTGTTGGGCGTCAGATGTACGAGGCGATGTTGAAGCAGACTGGGCTGTCGATTGCGCAGTTTGAAGACAGCATGAAGAAAGACATTGAGACGCAGCGGTTGCGTACATTGATGCTGATGAGCGCGGTGGCGACGCCGAAGGAAGTTGAGGACGCGTTTAAGGAAACCGAGGAAAAGATCAAGCTCGAATACGTTGTGCTTGACCCGGTCGACTTTACCAAGAATGTCAAAATTCCGGAAGCAGATTTGCTGGCCGAGTATGAGAAGAATAAAGCAACCTATAAGATTCCTGAGTCGCGCAACGTGAGTCTTTATGTATTGGACGCGAGCGCAGTGGTTGCTTCGATGAAGGTGACTGAAGGCGAACTGAAGAAATTATATACAGAGAACCAGGAAAACTTCCGGTCGCCGGAACGGTCTAAGGTTCGTCACATTCTGTTTGGCACCAAAGACAAGCCAGAAGCCGAAAATGCCAAGATGCGGACGCTGGCGGAGTCTGTCTATAAACAACTGAAGGCGGGGGCAAAGTTTGATGAGATCGCAGCAAAATATTCCGATGATCCTGGATCGAAGGCGAACGGAGGATCGGTGGGATTTATTACACGTGGGCAGACAGTAAAGAATTTTGACGAGTATGCTTTCACAGCCCCACTAAATACGCTGAGCTCACCGATCAAGACTGAGTTTGGATATCACTTGATTGAAGTGCAAGAGAAGCAGCCTGCGGGCATGAGAACGTTTGAAGAAGTGCGCGGGGCGCTGGAAGCAGATTTGCGCCAGTCGATGAAGGCTGATGGCGTAGGTAAGGCGGCGGATCAACTGCGCGCCGAGTTGATCAAGAGTCCTACGCAGCCCGCTTCGATTGCGGCGCAGTATGGGCTAACCCCGATGCGCTTTGAGTATCAGACTGAAAACACACAAGTGCCTGGACTTGGGCCAAAGCCCGAGTTGTTCTCGCTGGTCAGAATGCTCAAGAAGGGTGAAGTGTCTGAGGTATCCACACTGGGACCGGATCGTTTGGCGGTGCTGACCGTGGATGAGATCATCCCCGCGCGGCAGTCTTCATACGAGCAATCGAGAGCACAAATCCTGTCTGTGAAGGCGGTGACGGTAGGGTCGAGGATGCTCGAAGAGCAGAAGAATAAGGGCATCAACCTGATGAAGAATGGCGGTACTGATCTGGGACAAATTGCCAAGGAGTTGGGTCTGAGCATCAAGCAGACGCAAGAATTCAACCGTCAGGGATTTGCCGATGGCATCGGCCCTGCATCAGCCGTGATCGAGGCATTCAGCAAGAACCCTGGGCAGCTTGCTGGCCCAGCGACGGTGGATGGCAAGTGGTTCTTTGTGAAGGTTGTGGACAAGAAGGCAGCGGACATGAATCAGCTTGTGGCGCGGCGATCTGAAATCGTGAACATGGTGAAGAACCGCAAGGCATCCGAGCGAGCCGATATCTTTGAAGAGACGCTGGTAAAGCGTCTAATCAGCGATGGCAAGATCAAGGTGAATGAGGCGGCAAAGAAGCGGATCGCCACCGGTTACGGCGGCTAGGTTTCGAGCCTAGCTAATGCGATCCAGCTTGAGGAATTCCTGGATCTGTTCGTTGTCGCAATCTTCGAGCCCCTCGACGGGCCCGAAATAGGCAACGTTTCCATCACTCAAGAAAACCACACGGTCGGCGACCTTACGCATGAGTTCGAGGTCGTGCGTCACGACAACGCTGGTCAGGCGGAGTTGCATCTTGAGCCGAAGCATCAGATTGCCCAGGTGATTAGCCATGATGGGATCCACCATGGTGGTGGGCTCATCGTAAAGCACGCATTCCGGCTGGGCGGCAAGGGCGCGAGCGATGGCGACAGAGCGGCGGAAGCCAGTGGAGAGATCGGCCGGATAAGAATCGCGGTAAGGCAATAGGTCGACAAGATCGAGCAGTCCGTCGACCACATCTTCTTTGTTCTTCTCGTCGTAATCGTCGCGGAGCTCGAGCGAAAAAAGGATATTTTCGCCGACAGTGAGCGAGTCGAAGAGTGCGCCAGATTGAAAGACCATGGTGACTTTCTTGCGAACCTTGCGCAGCTCGGCCTCATCGAAGAAGGTGATGTCGCGGTTGCCAACGATGACACGGCCGTCATCGGGCTTGAGAAAACCCATGATGTGCCCGAGGGAAACAGACTTGCCAACACCGCTGCGTCCGATAATGGCCACGGTTTCTCCGGCTGGAACATAAAAATTCGTATCGACTAAAATGGGCCTGTCGAACGTCTTATTCACGTGCCGGAATTCAATGTAATAGGGAAAACCTTCAACCGCCACTGTTTGCCTTTCTTTCGCCAAGCGCACTCGAAATATCTTCGGGACGATTCCAGTTTGCCAAGATTTGCGGGTTTGGTGGGATGAGAATCTTCGTTTCTATGGAAGAAAGCAGGCTGCGGACCCGGAAATTGCCTGCGTCGAGGGATGTGCGGACGGCAGGGAGAGCGCTGCGATGCCAGACGGCAGCGAGCGGATTGGGTGTATCTGGGGAAGTGGCGCTGGCAACACAGCGGACTGAAGGGGATGAAAAGGCTGTGTCGCGCAGGAGGATGAGCCATTCGGGAGTAAGGAATGGAAGATCGCAGGCGACGACGAGATTCCAATTCTGTGGTGAGTGGGAAAGAGCGGATTCAATGGCAGCCATTGGTCCGCAGTTTTCACGTAAGTCTGGAAGAATCGGATACCCGAAGGCTTCGTATCGTCCGGGTGGGGCAAGAATGTGGAAACTATTTGAGACGGACTTCAGCATTTCGGCCAGATGTACCAGTAGAGGTTTGTCCCTAAATGGAATCAACGCCTTGTCGCGGCCCATGCGTGAGCTTGCGCCGCCGGCAAGCAGGAATGCGCTGAGAGGCTGTGAGGCGCTTGGTTGTGGAGCATAATTCATTGATTCAAAAAGAGTTTTTAGATATGATTAGATTGAACAAGATGAGCCGCTTTTGTTTTAGCCTAGCGTGCTTCTGCTTTGCTGTCGTGCCAATGTGGTGTGCAGATGCAGGAACCATGCGCACGACGGTACGGGTGGACCGTGGAAGCGGCCGGCTAGTACGAACCCAGCTTGTGCTTGCGCGCGAGGTTCCCCCGATGGAAGTGATCGCACGTGAGAGTTCATCGAATTTGCCTCCCGATGGCAAGCTTGTAAAACCAACGCGGACAGCATTGGACGAAATTGTCGAGCAGAGTTCAGCGACCCATGGCGTGGATCCGCTGCTGGTGCGGAGTGTGATGCAGGTGGAGAGCAATTTCAACCCGAATGCTGTGTCACCCAAGGGCGCGATGGGTTTGATGCAACTGATGCCGGCTACGGCGCGGCAACTGGGTGTGACGAATGCTTTTGATGTGCGGCAGAATATTGAAGGCGGCGTCAAGTTCTTGCGTTACTTGAAATCAAAATTCGATGATGACCGGCTGGTGCTTGCTGCGTACAACGCGGGTGAAGCAGCGGTGAAAAAGCATGGGTGGATTCCGCCCTATCCAGAGACGATTGATTACGTATTCAAGGTGGGGAAACGATATGGTGATGCCAAGCGTCTCCAAGCACCTTCGGCACCGGCCAGACAGGCTGAAGCGGTTCAGCCGAAGATCCAGCAAGTTGTGGACGCCAGTGGGCGAATTCACATTGGGATGCCATAGGATGTCATGAAGAGTGGCGCCAACACAGCACGCACAATTGGGGGCCTGAAAATTGGGCTCTTGCTGTTGTTGTCTCTGATGCTCGAAGCCCAGGATAAACCGAATTTGGGCGCGATCACTGATGTGAGGATCGAAAGCCAGAACCAGTTGACGAAGGTGACAGTAATTGTTGAAGGCTTGATCGATATCAAAGCAGACCGGCTGGAGAATCCCGCTCGTATCTTTATCGATTTTGCAGACATGGTGCCACAACTGGCGGGGCGGACAGATAAAAGCGCTCGCGGGGCGATGCAGGTGGTTGCCGGGAGTGGGCGCATCTTAAGGCAAGTGCGAGTGGCTGAGAACCAGAAAGGTTTGACCCGTCTGGTCTTCGACCTTGATCTGGCGGATACGGAATACCGAACGATGGTGCTGAAAGATCCGAATCGTCTGGTTGTTGAGTTGCGGCCACGCAAAGGGGGCCAGAAGCTGAAGAATCCGCTGGCGGCTCCGGCTCGGATTGTGTCAGTCAATTCGCCTGTAATTGCCCCTGTGGAGCGGAGTACACCACGAAAGTTTGATGTGCCGCAAGTTAAATCGAAGCCCACGCCGAAATCGGGCTACGTGATGCCGGAGCCACCCGTTCTGGCAGCCGGGTATCGATTGCCTAAAGCAGAGCCTGGGCAGATGCCGTACCGGGTATCCGGGTTTGTATTGCGAGATTTCCGTGTGAAGATGCCACCTTCAGCGACGATGCGGAGCGCGGAGGAGAAGCAGGTTGAAGCAGTGGCGGCGAGCCGGACAGGCGCGGGCCGGCAATCGCTAACGAGAGTTTTGGGTTTGAAGATTGCCAAGGTTGTGATCGACCCCGGACATGGGGGCCACGATGCTGGATCTACTGGGGCGACAGGTTTGGCCGAGAAAGACGTGACCCTTGATGTTGCCAAACGCCTGGCAGTGCTACTAGAAGCAAACCTGGCCAGCGAAGTTGTTTTGACTCGAAATATGGATGTGTATATCTCTCCAGAGCATCGGACTGAAATCGCCAACCAGCATCACGCGGATCTGTTTATTTCTATTCACGTGAATTCTTCTCAGACGCGGACCGCAACCGGTGTAGAGACCTACTATTTGAACTTCACATCGTCTCCAGAAGCTCTTGAAGTAGCTGCAAGAGAGAATGCATCCAGTGAACGGAGCGTCGCGGACCTTGGGAGTCTGATCAAGAAGATTGCGCTGAAGGACAAGATTGACGAGTCGCGGGAGTTTGCAGGAAAGCTGCAGCAGTCGCTCTATGCAGGCAGCGTAAGGGCAGGAAACCGGACGAAAGATCGGGGAGTGCGCAAGGCTCCATTTATTGTGTTGATTGGAGCGGAAATGCCAAGCGTGCTGACTGAAATCGGATTTTTAAGCAATCCGAAAGAGGAAGCCCTGTTGAGAAAGCCGGAGTACCGGCAAAAGATTGCGGAGTCGCTCTACCGGGGTTTGTTGCAGTATACGAATTCGCTCAGCCATTTCAACGTCGCCCATCTTGGCAACTAATTACTGAGCGATCAGGAAGCAGCATCAGTCAGGCGTAGCGTGGTGTCGCCCAGGATGGAACGGAAAACCACTTGATTGCGGCCAGCTCGTTTTGCCTCATAGAGACTCTCATCGGCGATACGAAGCAGAGTCTCTGGGGAAAGGTGGTGGCCTGGGAGAGCAGTGGTGCTTCCGAAACTGGCAGTGAGCGCAATTGAGATATCAGAGTGGGTGGACTCAAGGATTGGCATCGGCTCAATGGCAAGATTGCGCCGAATCCGCTCAGACTGGCTAAGGGTGCAAGCCTCGTCGCAGCCAGGAAGGATGATGAGGAATTCTTCGCCACCGTATCGTCCGAGAGAATCGTAAGTCCGGATGGTTGTCTTGATCCTGCGTGCTGCCTCGCAAAGCGCAGCGTCGCCGGCCATATGACCATAGGTGTCATTGACGGATTTGAAGAAGTCGATATCCAGCAGGGCAATGCCGACGGGAAGATTCTCTCGCTCGGCGCGGCCGAGTTCTCTATCAAGCACCTCAAAGATGGAGTGGCGGTTAAAAACCTTGGTGAGGGCGTCGTGGGTAGCCTGTTCGCGCAGGGCGGCCTGGCTAAAGAGAAGCTCGGTCTGGAGGTCGACGATGCGGCGTCCGGCGCGCAAACGAACCTGCAGTTCGTGGTGATTAAAGGGCTTGGTAATGTAATCGTCGGCACCTGCCTCCATGCCTTCGATCAGATCTTCACGCTGGTTCTTGCTGGTAAGGAGCAAGATGTAGGTATAAGTTTCTTTTTGCTGCTGGCGGGTGAGCCGGCACACTTCTGGGCCGGTGAGCTGTGGCATGACCCAGTCGAGAATGGCAAGTTGAGGGGCGTTCTCTCTTTGGAGGATGTCCCAGGCCTCTTTGCCGTCACAAGCGATAACAGGCTCGTAACCCCATTTTTTTACAGTAGCTTCAAGCATGTGCCGACTGACAATGCTGTCATCGGCAATGAGCAACTTCATTCCTGATCTTTCTTTCCGTTACGATTCCCGTTACGCGTAGGACTCGACAAAGAGCTTTCTCCTATTGTTTGCTTTCTCAATCATATAAGCAAGCAGGACAAGGGGCTCTTCTGAGCATATCGGCAAACATTGGGGTTTTCCTGTATCTTTATGAGGATGTTAGGAATTATCCTTTTTGGGTTTGGGAGCCTCCTCTTTGCCGCCACCGTTTTAGTGCCAAGTTTTCCCCAAGTGAGGGTTAAGCAAGAGACTCAGAGCGCCAGCAATCACCCTGGAGAAGCCAAATTCAAAGCGTCCGATGGGTCGATTTGGACCATTGCCAAGCGCGGCGCGCTGAGAGATGCCCGGCTCTTTCACAGCAAAAGATTCTTGCCGTGCGACGAGGTGAAGGGGTTCTCTGAGCCGGTAAAGGGCCGGGTGAGGGTGCATACTTCGTGCGGGGAGAGCGAAATCTGGTTTGAACCGATTCGCATGGCTGAGAAAGCGAAGCACTATGAAGCGATTGCCGCAAGGCATGACCGTCATGGGTTTGTGGCCGACATGAGGGACGGAAAGCTCGTGTCGGACGACAATGATGGGCTCTGGACGGCGATGTATGCGGTTGGGAAGCTATTTGAATTCAAGTCGACAGGAAGCAGGGAGGCCCTGGCACGGGCAGAGCGAGCGACGCGGGCGGTATTGTTTCTTGAGAAGATAACCGGGACGCCGGGTTATCCAGCGCGATCTTACATTGAGCCTACAGAGGCAAAGCCCAAGGATGGGTTTTGGTATTGGACCGAAGACCGCAAGTATGAGTTCAAGTCAGACACGAGTTCCGATGAGATTGTGGGGCATTTTCTTTTGTTTGGAATGGCCTGGGATTTGTTGCCCGAGGGGGCTTTACGACAGGATGTAAAGGCAACCTGCCGGCGAATGATCGATTACATCATCAAGAACAAGTACTACCTGATCGACACAAAGACGGGCAAGCCTACGCGGTGGGGCAAGTGGACTCCTGAGTACTTTGCTTCCCCGGATGGGCGTGGGGATGCGCCTCTCAATGCAATTGAACTGATCAGCTTCTTGCGAACCGCTCAGCACGTGACGGGGGATGCCCGTTACGAGTTGGAGTTGAAAAAGTTGATTGATGGGATGGGCTATCTGAAGATTGCCGGGCAATTGAAGGAGTTGCGGGAGGAGTTGAATTACAGCGATGAGGAACTGGCGATGCTGAGTTTTTATCCGCTGCTGGTTTATGAGAAGAATCCGGCTTATCGCAAGGGAATTCTGAAGGCGCTGGACGACTGGTTTGAAAATATGCGGCCAGAAAGGAACCCGCTCTGGAATGCGATCTATGAGATTGGACGAGGGGAGAATCTGGAGTTGAGGCGGGCGTCTATCGAGACCTTGCAGCAGTTGCCGCTGGATATGACCAAGTGGACTGTCGAGAACAGTTGGCGGACGGAATTGCCGTTATCCAGCAAGCCGAACCGCTTTGGAAAACGCGAGACGACTGTGTTCTTGCGGCCTGACGAAAGGGCTGTGATGAAGTGGAACGGGAATCCGTTTGTGCTCGATGGCGGCAATGGAGGGCGGGGAGAAGATGACGGCACGACTTTTATTCTGCCTTACTGGATGGGGCGGTATCACAAGCTTTGGGGTGAGCGCTGAATCCGGAGAACCCAGAGCACGAAGCCCGCGATCAGGCGGGGCATATCGAGGAGATCACGCCAGAGCGGGCGGCCGTCCTTGCCGATGATCATGGCACCACGACGCATGGCGTAAGTATTGAAGAGCATGGCGATGATAGTAAAGGCAACGCTGATGGTGAAGCTGGTCTTGAGGTGCGGCGTGCCGCGCAGGGTGTGCACTGTGAATTCGATTACGTGATTGAGGGCAGGTAATGCTGCTGAGGTGATCAGCGTGGCTTGCCAGACCGGTTGGGCTTTGCGCAGGCTCTGGATGACACTACCAAGGAAACCAGCGACGACGAAACGCCAGATAAACTCAGCCTCCATGGCACCAATAGCAGCACTACGGCCGGAAGACAGATTGACCGTAAAGTAGATGGCAGCGCGGATGAGTGCGCTGGTGATGGCCGATTTCCAGTTCCAGCGAAGAGCGATCTCGTGCCACGGGTGATGGATCAGTCGGCGCAGTACTACGGAGACTGCTTCATTTGGCATTCCACTGGCAGGATAGCGTGTCTGGGGTCTGGAGTAAATTGCTTAGCTGGTCCGCTACCGGCTTTACGACACATTCGTCCTGTCCTGCCTCATTAGCCCAGCCATTTGGGCCATATCCGTATCAGCCGTAAAAGCCTCGAGGACCATCTCATTCTAATATTACCGACGCAACAGTGAACACCAAGCAAAGAACTAACTTATACATGGGCGTTGTGATACCGTCTAAACGAGTCGTTGGCAAATGTTTCAACCAACAATTAAAGAATGATAAATTGTCTCTTGAACGGGATTCTAATTGGCGGAGAGTTGGGGTCAATTGAATTCCTGAGTTTGGTGGAGAGTTTGCTGGTGCCGCAGTTATTCGCTTTGATCGTTTCTTCGCTCGGGAAATCGAGTGGCGATGCGGGTCCGCTCTATGGCCATTGCCGCGAACCATGTAAAATGCGGACAACTTCGACCGCCTCTTTCCCTACACGGTAGATAAGCACGAAAGGAAATCCGGGAATCGTAAGCTCGCGCGTACCAGGCTTGCGGCCCGTGCGTCCCCGGAGCGGCATTTCTTTTAAACCGTCAGCACAGTCGCAGATGACAGTAGCAGCGCGACGAGCTTGCGCCGCTCCAAATCGCGTTTCCGTGTAGTCGCAGATAACCCTGAGGTCGTCCGCCGCAAGCCGAGTCCAGCGAACGATCATTCAAGCTGGATACCGGGCTTCGATCATTCCGCGAACGTCGTCGTGCTCAACGACTTCGCCTTCCTCAGCCGCAATCCAGCCTTTGTCGACTTCGCGGGAGAACCAATCGTCATAGCCGAAAAGCCGTTCGACCGCTTCTTGTACAAGTGATTCCGCCGCGCGGCCTTGCGCCGTCGCCAAGCGCGAAAGTTTAGCCTGTTGATCAGGGGTAAGTTGTACTTCCATGGGGCGGGGCTCCTTTCTAAATGCAGTATCCTTCCTTTTCAAGGATAGAGGGTAAACACGCAGTTGTCATGCATTGCGTGACAATGACAGGACATGGCTTTTCTGGACGGAGTGCAGATCGTGGCGGAGACGGTTTCGACGGTTTTCCTGAACCTGGTAAAGAGTCTGCTGGCACCGCTGCTGTTTGCGTTGATTGTTTCGTCGCTGGGGAGGTCGAGTGGAGATGCGGCGATGGGCCGGATCGGATTACGGGCGATTGTCTATTTTGAATTGGTGACGGGTGTTGCGATGTTGATTGGGTGGGCGGCGATGGCGTACTTTCAACCGGGCGCGGCGCTGGGAATTTTGTCAAAGGGTGGGGTGGGTCAAGCTGGCCCGACGATTGTCGATTCGCTCGTGATGTCGGTGCCGAGTTCTGTGGTGGATGCGATGAGCAAAAACTTCGTGCTGCCAATGATAATTTTCTTTGGGCTGATGGGTTGGGCGGCACGGGCGCAGAGGAAGGCCGCCGCGCCGATGCTTGAGTTTTGCGAGTCGTTGCTGGTGGTGATTTTTGGATATGCGAATTTTGTGATGAAGCTGGCACCGGTGGGGATGATTGCGGCAGTGGTGGCGCAGTTGTTGGGTGGCGGATGGAAGAGCGTGAATAGCCTGGCTAGTTTTGTACTGGCGGCGGTGGTGGCGCAGTTGGTAATGGGTGTGGTGGTGTATGGGATATTGCTCGTGTTGTTTCGGATTCCATTGGCGGCATTCTTGCGGGCGACTCGTCAGACTTTGGGGATTGCCTGTGCGACCACATCGAGTGCAGCGGCGCTGCCAAAGGCACTCGAAGGGATGGAGCGGTTTGGGGTGCGACGAGAGTTGCTGGGATTTGTGATGCCGTTGGGGCTGAGTTTCAATCTGGCGGGTAGCAGTATTCAGTTGGTCATGGGGGTGTTGTTTGCGGCTCAAGCGGCGGGGATTGTGTTGTCGTGGCCGCAGATGCTGATGGTGTTGCTGACGCTGAAGGTGGCAGTGAAGGGAGTGGCGGGGATTCCGCGTGCGAATTTCGTGATACTGAGTGCGATGTTGCCGGCCTTTCAGTTGCCCTTGGAGACGTTGCCGCTGCTGTTGGCAGTGGACGGGATCATCGATATGGTGCGGACGCCAGTGAATGTGCTGGGGAACTGTCTGGCGCCCGCAATCATTGCCCGATGGGAGGGTGAAGAGTTTGTAGAGCAGCAGCGGCCGATCTAGTTGTTGCACTCAAAGGTGTCGAGCGCTTCGAGCTCTTGTTTGAGCTCACGTTGTGTCTTTGAGTTGAGGACCGACACGGCAATGACCCAAATGAGGAAGAGCGTCGCAAAGGGGAGCGTTCGAGTGACGGGAGTTCCCGAGCCGGCAGCAATCATCCCAACAGACAAGAGAATGCCAACAATACAGAGAACGAGCGGCCCAACGGACCATTGCACGATTCGTAGGGACAAGTAGCGCCGGTCTTCGATTGCCCGCCGGTAGAACTGAAGTCCGGTTCGATTGGCCGCATCCCCCGGCCGGATGGTGGGCCACATATGACGGTGTAGCAGATATTGCCCGGCCAGAGCCCAAATGATCGCGATTGCGAATATGAGTCGAAGGCCAGTATCTTGCACGCGCCAAATGGCGATGCAAGACAGCACGAGCACGAAGCAGGCGATGGCGGTACTTGAAAACAGTTGACGGCGAGTCTGAGATTTCAGTTGGATTGCTTTGAGGCGAATCGATTCGAGTGTCATGAGGGATTGCTCCGTGGATTGGGTTTGCCAGATCTGTTTGGGATCCTGGGGAGAGGGATTATTCGGCATCACTTCCTCCTGGCCGGAATTTGCGGGCGAGCAGATGCTTGATGCGATGGATTCTCATGGCTACCGCCGCTGGAGAGAGGCCCGTAATTTCGCCAATCGAGGCGGCATCCATGTCTTCGAGATAAGAGACGATCACCTGCCGGTCGAGAGGCTTGAGTTCCTGTATCCACCCGGCGAGGCGATCCAGATCAATACGCTGGTTCTGCTCTGCGGCCAGGTCTGGGATGGCTTCCAGATCTTCGAGACTGATCAGAGTAGAGAGACGTCGCCTCGCGTTTAAAACATGCGAGACGGCAACATGGTGAGCAACGCGATAGATCCAGGTGCGCATGGAGCATCGAGCGTCGTATTGAGCGAAGCTGCGCCAGATTTGAAAATGGATCTCCTGCACCAGATCGCGACGCTTGTCTGGATCGAGTTCGTAGGCGCGGGCCAGACGCTGCAGCGCCGGGCCAAATTGAGTCGCTGCGGCGCTGTAGAGATCGTCCTGGCTTGCTCCCACACTCAAGGTAGTCTCGGGCGAGCACGTTTTCTAACGAAAAATTTTCGCGTTTAGCCGAGCAGGCTAGCGAGTTTCGAGCCCGGCACGATGATGGTTTCATTGCGCTCGGGGCCGTTTGAGACGCAGCCGACTTCGACGCCGGTCTTGGTTTCGAGGAATTTCAAGTAGTCCATGGCCTTGGACGGAATCTGGTCGAGCGAAGTGATGCCCTTGGTGGGCGTCCTCCAGCCGGGGAGCACCTGGTAGACGGGGACGATGCGGGCCACTTCTTCATTGGTCGCAGGCATGTCGGTGACGGTCTTACCATCCACCTCGTAGCCGATGCAGACCGGGATCTCGTCGAGATCGTCGAGGACGTCGAGCTTGGTGATGATCATGCTGTCGAAGCCATTGATGTCGGCGGTGTAGCGCAGGAGCGGCACGTCGAACCAGCCGCAGCGGCGGGGGCGGCCTGTGACGCTGCCGAATTCATTGCCTGCCTTGCGGATGCGATCACCGGCTTCGCCTGGGATCTCGCTGGGGAAGGGGCCAGCACCGACGCGGGTGATGTAGGCCTTGGACACGCCGATGATGCCGTTGATGCGTGTGGGGGCAACACCGGCACCGGTGCAGGCACCACCAGCGCTGGCATTGGAGGAGGTGACGAAGGGGTAAGTGCCGTGGTCGATGTCGAGCATGGTGCCTTGGGCACCTTCAAAAAGAACGTTCTTGCCAGCGCGAATGGCGGCATTAACGTAGCATGAGGTGTCGCAGACCAGCGGACGGAGCTTCTCGGTGAATTGGCGGTACTGGTCGAGGATCGCGTTGAAATCGATCACTTCCGATACCTTAAAGGCTGTGGCAAGCGTCATCTTGTCTTCGGCGAGCATGCGGTAAAGATGCTCGAAGCCCTGGGGAGAGACAAGGTCTGCCATGCGGATGCCGCGGCGGCCGATTTTGTCTTCGTAGCAGGGGCCGATGCCGCGAGCGGTGGTGCCGATGGCGACGCGGTCTTGACGGGATTCGCTGACCTTTTCGACCATGCGGTGGAAGGGGAAAATGATGTGGGCCCGGTTGGAGATGACAAGCTGCGAACGTACATCGATTCCGGCTTTTTCAAGCGATTCGATTTCTTGCATCAGCGCGCCGGGGTCGATAACGACGCCGTTCCCGATCACTGCTTTGACCCCCGGACGGAGAATTCCGCTGGGGATCAGCTTGAGAACGAACTTCGTTTCGCCAATGTAGACGGTGTGTCCAGCGTTGTGTCCGCCCTGGTAGCGGACGACCATGTCGAAGCGTTCACTGAACAGATCAACGATTTTGCCTTTGCCCTCATCGCCCCATTGGGCGCCGAGCACGATTAGATTTGCCATGTAGGATTGTCCAAATCTTTGATTCTATCGCGTACACTGGAGTTTTAATCACTTCAAATGAAGTTACATGAGCTTTTCGTCGCCCTGGGAGAGGATTCTTTCCGGTCCCAGCTACGCGGCATATCCATCGGCACGCTTCGTACGTATCAGATTTATGATCGCGTCAAGACCCGTTGCCACCTTGCAAAACTGAACACCGAAAACTTGCGCACCGCCAGCGGCCGCTTGTGGGAAAGGCTCAAAAGTGGCGAGGAAGATCTCGCGCTTGAGCTCTCACAGGCCGTACTGATTTCGCAGATGAAATTGATCATAGAGGTGTTGAACTTCTTCGCGATTCCGCATGAAGACGGTTTTTTTGCCAAAGATACCGATCCAAAGCAATATCTGACCGAAGGCTGGCAGCAGAAGGCTTTCGACCAGTTCAAGGCCATCCATCCGCCCGCTCTAGTGGTGTTTTATCTGAATCACCTGGCGCACGAAATGGATGAGAACCACCCGGTGTTTCAGCCCGCGCTATGATCGCCGAAGTCGAAGCTCTGGCCGAAGGCGCGCTTGAGCGTATCCATGCAGCAGTGAACCTCGAAGAACTGGAAGCAGTGCGTGTTGAGGTGCTGGGCCGCAAGGGCAGCCTGGCGGAGTTTGGCAAGCGCATGGGCAAGATGAACGCTGAGGAGCGTGTTGCCGCCGGGAAGTCGTTGAACGGGGCGAAGACTTCGCTCGAAGCAGCTTTTGATCTGAAGAAGACTGCGTTTGAGAGCGCGGCGCTGGATGCGCGGCTGGCTGGGGAGTGGCTGGATCTGACGATTCCCCCTCAGGGCATCGTGCCGGGCAGCCTGCATCCGCTGACGCAGATTCAGAACGAAATCGAATCGCTGTTTTTTTCAATGGGCTTTACGATTCTCGATGGGCCTGAAGTTGAGACTGAGTTTTATAATTTTGATGCGTTGAACATTCCACCGGATCATCCGGCTCGCGACATGCAGGATACATTCTGGCTGGAGGGTGGGCATTTGTTGCGTACGCATACTTCGCCGGTGCAGATTCGCGGCATGCAGAGGCTGGGCCCGCCGTTGAGGATGATTGCGCCCGGGCGCGTGTTTCGCAATGAAGAAGTAGACCCATCGCACGAGCACACGTTTTATCAACTGGAAGGCATGATGGTGGATCGCGATGTATCGATCGCGAATCTGCTGTATTTCATGAAGACGCTGCTGAGCGGGATCTTTAAGCGCGATGTGACAGTGAGGTTGCGGCCTGGCTTTTTTCCGTTTGTCGAACCTGGTTTTGAGCTGGATATCCAGTGCATGGTGTGTGGCGGCGAAGGCTGCCCGGTTTGTAAGCATTCCGGCTGGGTGGAGCTGTTGCCCTGCGGCCTGGTACACCCGAATGTGCTGCGCTCGGGCGGTATCAATCCTGACGAGTATGGCGGCTTCGCCTTTGGGCTTGGCCTGACGCGTCTGGTGATGATGCGCTATTTGATTGATGACATCCGCTGGTTGCAATCGGGCGACCTGCGTTTCTTGAAACAGTTTTAGGAGCCCCCATTGAAGTTCTCCTACCAATGGCTATCGGAGCTGGTCGAAGATCTCGACATTGACGCGAAAGAAGTTTCGCGCCGCATCACGCTGCATACTGCAGAGAGTGAGGGCGTGGAAGTACATGGCGCGTTGCTGACGGGCGCTTGTGCGGCTACCGTTTTGACGGTCGAAGCAATTCCGAATTCGCATAATGTGAAGGCAGAAGTTGAGACCGAGCTCTACGGCAAGAAGACGCTGGCATGTGGTGCGCCCAATTGCCGGGCCGGGCTGCGTACTGTGTATGTGCCGCTGGGTGTCAAGCGTGTGAGTGGGGTGGATAGCGACGGCATGCTGGCGAGTGCGGCCGAGCTTGGTATCAATGGAGATCATGACGGCATTATCGAGCTTGAAGGCGAACTGGGGCTTGAGGCCGATTCGATTATCGAGATTGACAACAAGAGCCTGACGCACCGGCCTGATTTGTGGGGCCATTACGGCATGGCACGGGAGCTGGCGGCGATTCTGGACAAGCCGCTGGTGGACCCGGTGAGCATGGAGATGTTGCCTGTTGGCGCGCCTGTGCAGCCGGTAGTGATCGAAGAATTCGGCTTGTGCCCGCGTTATTCGGCGCAGGTGTTTGAAGGTGTGACGGTTGGGGAATCGCCGTGGTGGTTGCAGTACAGGCTGGGCAGCATTGGGCTGAATTCGATCAACAACATCGTCGATGTCACCAACTGGGTGTTGGCGGAATTGCCGCAACCGACGCACGCCTTTGATGCAGACAAGATTCTAGGCAAGATCATTGTGCGCCGTGCCACGCAGGGGGAGCGGTTGCTTGCGCTCAACGGCGAAGAGTATGAGTTGAGCACTGAAGATCTGGTGATTGCCGATGAGTCTGGTGCGCTGGCGATTGCCGGGGTGGTCGGCGGCAAAAGTTCGGCGATTGGGCCGGATACGAAGCGGATCGTTTTTGAAAGCGCGAATTTTAATGCGAGCGCGGTTCGCAAGACAAGTTCGCGATTGAAGCTGCGAACCGATGCTTCAATGCGGTTTGAGAAGGCGCAAGATCCGCATAATACGCTGCGTGCGATTGCACGTGCGGCGGAGTTGTTTGAGTTGGTGTGCCCGGGTATTGTGGCAGTGGGCGGGCCGACGGATGTTTGCGCCGAGCTGAAGCCGATGCCGTTGATTCAGCTTTCCCTGCCCTGGCTCTATCGCAAGCTAGGCCGCGAATTGCCTAAGGCTCAAGTGATCGGGATCCTGGAGCGGTTGGCCTTTGGAGTTGTGGATCAGGGTGAGGCGCTTGAGGTAACAGTGCCGACCTGGCGTGCCACCAAGGACGTTTCCATTCCTGATGATCTGGTGGAAGAGATTGGCCGCACGGTTGGGTACGCGACGATTGACCCGGTGGCCCCGGCGATGCCCGTGGTGCCTCCGCCGGTGAATGAGGAGCGCCGTTTCTACAACCAACTGCGCAGTGTGGCGACGCAGCAGGGCTTTCATGAGATTTACAACTATTCGTTCTTGAGCGAGGCTCAGGCGGCGAAGCTGGGTGTGCCCGTTGAGGCGCATATCAAGGTGTTGAACCCGATTGCCGCTGACCAGAGCTTGATGCGGACCACCTTGTTGCATGGGGTGCTCAAGAACTTTGAAGACAATCTGAAGAACTTCGATCAGTTCCGCTTTTTTGAGATTGGCAAGGAGATCCACAAGCAGCCGGAAGGCTTGCCGAAGGAAGTGGCTCATCTGGCGGCGGGCTTCTATTCGTCTGGTGGCGATGGGGCTGAAGGGTTGCGGGAGTTGGAGCGGTTGGCGCGAGCTTTTGCGCCGACGATGCGGTTTCAACCGGCGGCTGAGGCGCGTCCGTTTGAGCATCCGTTGCGCTCGGTTGAGCTTTACCTCGACACGATGTTGCTGGGACGGATCTTTGAGTTTCATCCGAACTGGATGGAAGGCCGCGCGGCAGTGCTCGATCTGAATCTGGGGCCGCTGGCTTGTATGCTGGCCGGGATCCCGAAGAAGTATCAGCCGATTCGCAGGTTTCCTTCGAGTGAGTTTGACTTGAGTGTGCTGACGCCGGCGCGGACTTTTAGCAGTGAGGTTGAGAAGGCGTTGCGTAGCTCGGCAACAGGTGCGGTTGAACAGATTCAGTTTGTGCGTGAGTTCACTTTGCCGGATGGGCAGCGGAGCTTGTCGTTCCGGGTGACAGTAGCCAACCAGGAACGGACTTTGACTCAGGACGAGATCACAGCTGAGCGCGACGGGATGATTGTGGCGATTCGCGGGGCTGGATTCGAGCTTCGATAGTACACTGCGTTCACTGTTTGATCTAAATTTGATTTCTTTCGATCATTGAATCGCAATGTGCCGTATGTTCTGCCAACTCTTGCGTGGGTCAGATGCTCAAAATTCCCCATCCGCCACTACGATAAACTTCAATTTCGGGATACTTGGTCAACACAAAATGGAAGGGAGGCCGACCAACTTATTGGATTGGAAAAGAAGAGAGTAGACGATTCGGAATGGGCTTTTGATGTTGGAAAGCGGGTTGCGATCCCACTCACTTCAATGGACGGGCGGGTCGAATTTCGGCTGGACATTTCAAGGGCTCAGATCAAGCTAACAAAAGCCACATTTCAGAATCGGGTAAGACAGGTTGTGATCTTGATGAGATTGGACTTGGATGGACCACCGCACCGTAATCCTGACGGAGTTGAGATTCCCTGCCCGCATCTGCATATTTATCGTGAAGGGTATGGGGACAAATGGGCATGGCCTGCCCCAATGGATCGCTACGCAAACCCAAGCGACATGATGGCATCGCTCGACGCATTCATGAGAGATTGCAACATAATCGAACCACCTGTTTTTCAGTTAGGACTCTTTTAAATGGAAACGCTTGAAGAGATTAAAAAACTGCTCGACTCCTATGCCATCTGGATGAAGGACAAGACTTCACTTCGCGAAATTAATGGGTCTTGGGTCGAAATTACAACACCGTACCTGGATCGACACAACGATGCCCTTCAAATCTACGCTAAGCGGGAGAACAATGGAATTCTGTTGACAGATGACAGCTACATTATTCATGACCTCGAGCTTTCTGGCTGCAATTTAGGATCACCGAAGCGGCAAAATTTACTGAAGATGGCCCTCAACGGATTTGGGGTCAAGCTGAACGAAACTGCGCTTGAAGTTCATGCCTCTCCTGAAACGTTTCCTTCGCGGAAGCATGACTTAATACAAGCCATGCTTGCAGTCAATGATCTGTTCTATCTAGCCCAGCCCATGATTGCCAGTTTGTTCTATGAAGATGTTGTTGCTTGGCTGGACACGCATGAGGTGAGGTATACACCAAAGGTCAAGTTCACCGGCACGAGCGGATTTGACAACCTCTTTGATTTCGTCATCCCAAAGTTTAGAACCCAGCCAGAACGGATTGTGCAAGCAATCACCCGCCCAGACCGAAATAAGGCTCAAGCATTTATTCACATGTGGACAGACACGCGCGATGTAAGGTCGAACGAATCGAAGGCTTATGCGGTCCTTAACGATCAGGAGGAGCCGGTTTCTGCAGAGATCCTGGATGCGTTCAGGAATTATGCAATAAAGCCAGTGTTGTGGAGCCAGCGCGCCGATACTGTCTCAGAACTGGCTGCCTGACAAATCCAGGGAAGGTGCCAAATATTCGTCAAGAATCCGCGAGAGAATCTTGAAACTCGGAGGGCAGAATTGCGTATCCTACCTAGGACACCAATACTTCTTCCCATGCAAATCAAGAAACCTTCTCTCGCCCTGACCCTGGCGGCGCTGACCCTGTGCCCGCTGATGGCTCAAAAGAAACCGGTGGTGGCCGCTGGCTTGCCGCCCATCATCGACCGCGAACTGCTTTTTGGCAACCCTGAAATTGCGGGAGCTCAACTTTCGCCCGACGGAAAGTACATTGCTTTTCAGAAGCCCTACAAAGACACGCGCAATGTCTGGGTGAAGAAGGCGACCGAGCCGTTTAGTGCGGCGCGGCTGCTGACCACCGAAACCAAACGCCCGATTGGCGGATTCTTCTGGAGCCGCGATTCGAAGTTCATTCTTTTTGTCAAAGACAATGACGGCGATGAGAATTTCAATGTATATGCAGTGGACCCTGCGGCGGATGCCCCAGTTGCTCGCGACCTCACTGGCGTCAAGGGCATTCAGATCCAGATCTACAGCCTGCCAAAGAACGACCCGGATGTTGCCTACATCGGCCTCAATGATCGCGATAAGGCCTGGCACGATCTCTACAAGCTAAAGATCTCTACGGGCGAGAAGACGCTGCTACGCAAGAACACCGAGAAGATCGCGGGCTGGGTGTTTGATGAGCAGGGTCAATTGCGGCTTGCCGCTCACACTGCCGATAGCGGAGAACAACAGATCCTGCGTGTGGACGCCAACGGATTCACCAAGGTCTACGCTTGCGACGTATTCGAAGCCTGCGGCCCTGCTCGCTTTCACAAAGATGGCAAACGGGTTTACATGGAGACCAACAAGGGCGACCGCGACCGGATTGAGTTGGTGCTTTTTGACCCGGCAACGATGAAAGAAGAATTTGTCGAGACTGACCCGATGAAGCGTGTGGATCTTGGGGGCGTTGTTTTCTCTGAGGTTACCGAAGAGCTGGCCCTAACCACTTACACAGATGAGAGGACGCGGCGCTACTTCAAGGACAAAACGCGAGAGACGGATTACAAGTGGTTACAATCCAAGCTTCCGGGGCGCGAGATCAATATGGGGTCGCACTCCTCCGACGAACAGATGTGGCTAGTATCGGCTACGGGCGACACCGAGCCTGGCTCCAGCTATCTGTACGACCGCAAGAATAAGAAACTGACTTTACAATATGTGGCTCGTGAGAAGCTGCCGCGTGAGTCGTTGTCTTCGATGCAACCAATTCGCTACAAGTCGTCCGATGGTCTTGAGATTCCCGCTTACCTGACGCTGCCGAAGGGCTTGAGCGGGAAGAGTCTGCCGACGATCATTGTGCCTCACGGTGGCCCATGGGCTCGTGATTTCTGGGGCTACAATGCTCTGGCTCAGTTCTTCGCCAATCGTGGATATGCCGTGCTCGCCGCAAATTTCCGTGGCTCGACCGGCTATGGCAAAAAGTTCCTAAATGCGGGCAACGGCGAGTGGGGCAAGAAGATGCAGGATGACCTTACCTGGGGCGTCAAGCACCTGATCGCAGAAGGCATTGCCGACCCCAAGCGCGTCGCAATTCTGGGTGGCTCTTATGGCGGCTATGCGACGCTGGCCGGGGTTGCGTTTACGCCTGACGTGTACCGGGCGGGTGTCGATATTGTCGGCCCGTCGAATTTGAATACCTTGCTTGAGGCGATCCCGCCTTATTGGGAAGCCGGCAAGAAGATGATGTTCTCGCGTATGGCCGACCCTGGCACGGCAGAGGGCAAAGCGTGGCTGAAGGAACGTTCGCCACTGACGGCGGCAGACAAGATCAAGACTCCGCTGTTTGTAATTCAAGGCGCAAACGACCCGCGTGTGAACAAGGCCGAAGCCGAGCAGATTGTGATCGCGCTGAGGGATCGCAAGTTCCCGGTGGAGTACATGTTGGCTCCCGATGAGGGCCATGGCTTTCAGCGTCCAGTAAACAATATGGCAATGTTTATGGCGATTGAGAAGTTTCTAGCCAAACACCTTGATGGACGCTATCAGGAAGGCGGCACGCCCGAAGTGCAGAAGCGGTGGGCCGAGATTATGGTGGATCCAGTGACGGTAATGGTAGCTCCAAAGGCCACACCCACGATGCCAAAGACGGCGACGGGTTTGACGCCGGGCGTCTACAAATATCAGGCGAAGATTTCTCTCGCTGGCCAGGAGATTCCGATCCAGCTTTCGACCACGATCAAGGAAGAAGGCGGAGTATATGTCGCCACCGACTCGATGGAGACTCCGATGGGCCAGATGACAGACGAGGCAACACTCGACAAGGCAACGCTTGAGGTGAAGAAGCGAAGCGTGCGGCAGGGTCCTTTGGCTCTTGATGTCGCTTACGCCGACGGCAAAGCCACAGGCAAGATGGTCATGAATGGGCAGGATCGACCTATTGATGCCGCTACCGGTGGCGCTCTGTTTGCTGATGCGGCAGCGGCGCAATTCTCGATTGGAGCTCTGCCTCTGGCCGATGGCTACAAGGCGACTTATCGCAACTTTGACTTGCAACGGCAGAAGCAGAAATTGATGCAATTACAAGTAGCAGGCACTGAGAGCGTCACGGTGCCAGCGGGCACTTTTGAGTGCTACAAGGTGGAGCAAAGTTCGGCCGACGGTGGCGCAGAGAAGGCCACCATCTGGATCGACAAGGCAAGCCGCAAGTCAGTGAAGATGACCTCGATCATGCCGGCGATGAATGGCGCAACGATGGTGATGGAGCTGCTGCCCTAACGGGCAAGCGGATAAGTTAGACCTTCCATTAACCAATCGCGATTGAGCTGGACAGCCTCGGTAAGGGTTTGTACCAGCTCTTCGCGTTTTTCGTAGAGGCGATAGCCGATGCGGGGGCGCAGATAACCGCGCGCCTTGGGGTTGTGCTCAAAGAAGTGCTCTTCGCCCACTTCTTCGGCCTTTTTCTGATAGTAAGCACGATTGTCGAGCAGAGCCTTGATAATGAAGGGCATGAGTAGCGAGTAGTCGCTTTGCAGACTCTCGGTGGCCTCAGTGTAGGTATCTTTATCGACCTTACCCCAGGTAACAGCCTCTGCCGGGAAGCAACTGGATAGCGAACCGTCGGTGACGGGCGCAGTGACGATTTGCACGTCGAAGTTGTAGCCGCGCACGTTGGGGAGGCCCAAGATCTGGCCTAGAGCGGGTTCTGGTTGCAGGTTAAAGTTCTTGGGTACGCCACCGCCTAGCACCAGCGTGGCGAGGGCCTGCACTGGGTTTTGGAAGAGGCCCCAGTAGTGATAGGCGCAGGCTTCGAAGACTTCGGCGTGGAGGTCGAGATCGAAGGCGTAGTCGTCGATCAGGCCGGCCTTCTTCATGGCCCAGAGTTTCATTGAGTTAAGGAAGACGCTGCCGTCACCGGGTGCGCCTACGAAGACTGGCACGGCGAGCCGGTTGCAGGCGGCTAGCAGACCTTCATCGACGCCGTTCGCTTTTTCTTGCCTGGCGTAGAATTTGCCGAGCAAGTTGCGGAGCTCAGTACCGGTCATCTTGCGCTGAAAGTCAGGCAGTTGCAGCATGGCCGTGAGGAAGCGGTCCTGATCCAGCAAAACATCTTCGTCGAAAGCCATGTCGGTGACGCGGATCGTGCGTTCGTCACGGAGGGCTCCGTCGTCGCCGAAGATAGGCACTTCGTGGACGGGGTTCTTGTGGCCGTCGAGGCTGCGATGGCCATCATGATAGCAGACTGCATCGGTGGTTGAAAGATAGGCGACCCAGCCGGTTTCAAGCAACGGAAGAAGCCAGGTCTGGTGCTGGCCGCTGACGGTGATGGGGCCGGCGATGGCGACCGTTAGAGGACAGCCCGCGCCGATGGCTGTGTCGAGGATCGAATAGACACGACGCAGAAAGGCACCGCCGAAAGCGGGCAGGCAGTTGATGAAAACTTCGTGCAGGCTGTTGCACTGGTCGACGCGCTTAGTAATGACGGTGCGCTTGTCAGGGTTGTGGTGTTGATTCATTGGCCTACGACGCTTGTGAGTTGTTGAAGAATTTCCTGTAGCAGCGGAGTCTGCGGATAGGGATGGCCGTGGTACTGCCGGAAGCCTTCGCCGAAGGCCAGACCAGCGAGGCTGCCGCGCTTGGCCGTCCAGCGCGTGGCGGTATCGACGTAGTCGTCCATGCCGTGCTGTTTTTTGAGCCAGTTGCGTTGTGAAGCATGGCAACCGACGAGGGCTTGTTTGAGTTCGATCACTTCCGCGACGTCAACTATAAATTCCGGGCGGAGCAGGTTGCCGTCACGATCAATGCCGTCGGCGGAATCCATAAAGTAGAGATGGGGGATGCGGTCGATTGCCGTGAATTCGCCTGTCGTGTAATTTGGAGCGGAGGCACCAAAGCAGGCGTCACGAACCAGGGCGTGGGTAGCTTCGTGGTCGCAATGATAGTCGGGATTGTTAGATGTGATGACGATGTCGGGACGGGTTTCCCGCAGAATCTGGGTGACTCGGCGGCGGCCGGCGTCGTCGTTAAAGATCGCGAGATCGCGGAATTCGGCACAGAGATAATCGGCACCGATCATGGCGGCTGCGGTGGCTGCTTCCATGCGGCGGACGGCGGAAATATCTTGCGGGCCCAACTCGGCAGAACCGCAATCGCCGGGGGTCATTGTGCAAATAGTAAGCGAGATTCCGGTGCGTGCCAGAAGGGCAAGAGTACCGCCTGCGAGGATCTCGATGTCGTCTGGATGGGCGTGAATAGCCAGAATTCTCATGGGTTTAGTGGGAAATCACTATTCTCGCATGCAGCATGAAAGCGCGGGATTGATAAGATCAATGGTTTATGAGTCTCAGAAGCTACACGATTACGCAAGGACGCGACCGAGCGCCGGCGCGCTCCATGTTGAAGGCCATTGGCTTTACTGACGAAGATTTGCGCAAGCCGATCATTGGCATTGCCAATACCTGGATCGAAACGATGCCGTGCAACTACAATTTGCGCGACCTCGCCGTGAAGGTAAAGGAAGGCATTCGCGCCGCTGGCGGAACGCCGATGGAATTCAACACGATCGCGATCTCAGACGGCGTGACGATGGGCACCGAGGGGATGAAGGCGAGCCTGGTGAGCCGCGACCTGATCGCCGATTCGATCGAGCTTTGCGCTCGCGGCTATATGTTTGACGGCATCATCGCTCTGGTTGCCTGCGACAAGACGATCCCTGGTGCGGCGATGGCGCTGCTTCGGCTGAACGTGCCTGGCGTCATCATGTACGGTGGCACAATCATGCCTGGCAAGCGTAATGGCATCGACATCACATTGCAGGACGTATTTGAAGCCGTAGGCGCCAATGCAGCGGGCAAGATTTCGGATGAGGAATTGCTCGACATCGAAAACAAGGCCTGCCCGGGGGCGGGTGCCTGTGGTGGTCAGTTTACGGCCAACACGATGGCCACGATCATGGAACTGATCGGACTTTCGCCAATGTTCACCGGAAGCACACCTCAGGTGGATCCGGCGAAAAACGATGTCGCAATCCGTTGCGGCAAGATCATTGTCGAAGCAGTCAAGCGCGACTTAAAGCCCCGTGACATTTGCACCCGTGCTGCCTTCAACAATGCGATTGCCAGCGTTGCGGCGACCGGTGGATCTACCAATGCCGTGCTGCACTTGCTCGCAATGGCGCAAGAGGCTGGCGTTGAGTTGAAGATTGACGACTTCCAGGAGATCAGCGCGCGTACGCCGCTGCTTAGCAATCTCAAGCCTGCTGGCAAATTTACCGCAGCCGACGTTCACACCGCCGGCGGCATCCCGGTAGTTGCGAAGTTCCTGCTTGAGGGCGGCTATGTGGATGGCACCACAATGACAGTCACCGGTGAGACCTTTGCCGAAGAAGCCATGAAGGCCGTGCCAACGCCTGGACAGGAAGTGATTCAGCCTACGACTAACCCGATCAAGAAGTCTGGCGGATTGGTGATCTTGCGTGGTTCGCTCGCTCCCGATGGCTGCGTGATCAAGGTGACAGGAATTGAGCGCAAGGGCCAGCGCGGGCCGGCCAAGGTTTATGAGCGCGAAGAAGACGCAATGAAGGCCGTGACTGGCGGAGAGATCAAAAATGGGGATGTGGTTGTAATCCGCTACGAAGGCCCCAAGGGCGGCCCTGGGATGCGCGAGATGTTAGGCGTAACGGGTGCCATCATGGGCGTCGGGCTGGGAGACACAACAGCACTCTTGACTGACGGCCGCTTCAGCGGCGCAACCCGCGGCTTTATGGTGGGCCATGTGGCACCTGAAGCCGTCGACGGAGGCCCGATCGCCTTCGTCGAAAACGGCGACATCATCAACATCGATATTGAGAATTGCAAGATCGATCTCGAAGTAGATGAAGCTACGCTAGCTGCCCGCAGAGCGAAGTGGACGGCTCCGGAACCAAAGTACAAGACGGGAGTTTTCGCCAAGTACATCAAGACCGTTGGTTCGGCAAGCGAAGGCGCGATTACTTCGAAAATTTTCTAGAAAACGGATTCAAGCCTATGTATTCGATGGACAACATGAAGAAGTTCCCCAAGATGGGGAAGCTCGCGCCAGAAGCCATGGCAGCATTTACCGCCTTTGACAAGGCGGCAATGGCCGAGGGAGCGATTCCGAAGAAGTATAAAGAGTTGATGGCCCTTGCCGTAGCACTGACTACGCAGTGCGTGTACTGCCTCGAGATCCATCGCAAAGCGGCATTGCGTGCAGGTGCCACCGAGGAAGAACTCACAGAGGTGGCACTGGTTGCGGCGGCCTTGCGGGCCGGGGCAGCTATGACTCACGGCACTCACCTCATCGCAGAAGAACCGGCCGCCGGAATGTGATTGAATGATATGGAGGATTTTTGAACCAAATGAAACGATTCGCAAGCGCGACCCTGTGGGTTTTTCTATTAGTTGTGGCGTGGCATTTGTCCCCTGGAGCGCCCAATGCAGCAATGGGCCAAGCCGGCGGAGCCGGAGTGAGCGGCGAGGGCAAGTACAAGTTCCGCGTACTTTATACTTCGTCCCATTTGCCTGAAGAGGCACAGAAGGTACTCAAGGCGGCCCATGGCGGCTTTGCAGTTGATCGCCGCCCAGGAAAAGGGGAAGTCTACTTCTCTTTGCCCGGCGCGGGAATCGTTCAGATCAGCTCTGACCTGAAGACCGCCAAGATGCTGGCCACCGACCCCTCAATGCGTGACACCAACATGCACAACGCCATGTTCTGGCAGGCCAAGGACGGCACACCCTTCCTTACCTTCCCTGGCAATGGCGTTGGCAAAGTCTTCACCACCGGCATCGACGGCAAGCTGATTCACACCCTGAACGCACCCGACGGTAAGACAGATATGGGCCACCCCGTGGCTACCGATTACTATGCTGGCCGCGGCAACTTTATCCCAACCGACGTCGAACAATTGGACGGCATGTTCTACATCCCCACCGGCTACTCGAATCTCGACTTCGTACTGACGGCAAAGATCACTGGCACCAATCCCTTTAAGGCCGCTTGGCATGACCTGGCCTTTGGCGGACGCGGCAGTGCCCCCGGGCAACTTGGCACTGGCCACGGCGTCACGATCCCGCCCGGCACCACTCGCATCGACGTTTCAGATCGCCCCAATTCCGAGATCGATCGTTACACCCGCTACGGGCAGTATCTTTCGACGCTGCGCTTGCCGCTTGGCTCCTTTCCCTGCGACATCTACTACATGGATAACTACGCGGTTGTAGGCTCGCTGCATGGGCCGGATCGGAGCAAGGGCGCACCGATCTACCTGCTGGAAAACGATAAGCTGATTTCGACCGTTATGGTCAAGGAAGATCTGGGCCTTGCAAACTTCCAACACATCCACAACGCGGTTGTGAAGGAATTAAACGGCAAGATGTACATCATCGCGCAGGCCTGGAACCCGGGCGACTTCGCAATCCTCGAACAGATCAAGTAGTCAGAATTGGAAATGGCCCGGCGGTGGTGACGACTTCTGTGTCGTCGCCCTCGTCGGGATCAAGGTA
Source organism: Acidobacteriota bacterium (assembly GCA_043718395.1). Lineage (GTDB taxonomy): Bacteria > Acidobacteriota > Terriglobia > Bryobacterales > Bryobacteraceae > Bryobacter. The sequence goes on along the minus strand of JAYSVS010000180.1, from coordinate 32,444 downwards.
GCGGCTGTCGAGCAGACGCTGCAATTTCACGTTACCCATGGCGCTCAAGAGCGAATCCTTGAGATTCGGGTGATCCTGCTCCATCTCGGCAAAAAAGTCACGTACGCTGCGGCGCACCGTGCCCGTCTTTTGAGAACAACCGCAGGGGATCACCGGGCAACCCAGCATCTGCGCATAGGCCGTCGTGAGGGTCTCCGGGGTGAAAACCAGCGGCCGGATCAGGCGGAAATCTTTGCTCTTAGAATAGGTGATGGGCGGCAGTGAGCTGAGAGCGCCGGTAAACATCGCATTGCGCAGCAAGGTCTCGCAGAAATCGTCAGCAGTGTGTCCGAGTGCGATTACATTTACGCCCAAACCCTTGCAGACCTCATAAACAGCGCGACGGCGAAAGCGCGAACACAGGTCGCAGCCATGATCGGGCTCATCATCGATCAATCGCAAACTCGGTGGATCGGTAAAGCAGTGCCAATCGATGCCGCGTGACAGCAACCATTCACCGTAAGGCTGAATCGGGGCCAGGAACTTGCCCTGTTCAATCGTAAAGGCGCAAACACTGAAGTGGATGGGGGCCCGCCGCTGGAGTGCAAGAAGAGCCTCAAGGAGAGTCACCGAATCCTTACCGCCAGACACACCGACGGCGACTCGGTCTCCTTCACGGATCATCTTGAATTTGGTTACAGCCTCTCCGACTTTTCGGAGCAGCGTTTTTTCGAGGTCCAAGATCCTATTATCGGCGACTTTAGTAGGCTGCGGGCAACTGGATCACTTCAAAGTGGGAAAGCTCGTTTCCATTCGACTTCAAAGTGGCGAAGCATTCAGTTGGGGTCTTGGCAATCGCAGCAATTTTGCGTAGCGGCAATCGATGAACATCGTAGAGCTCAAGCGCAACCCAATAGCCAGTAAGCTGCTCTCGTAAGGGGAGACTCAATTCCTCGGGAGCATGGCCCAAGGCATCCTGAATGGTCATTGCTTGTTCAGCTCTTCGATCAGAGCATGGATGCCTCGGCGGCGGTAGATTTCAGACAAGCGTTGCTCTTCAATACTGCCCGGGATCAGCTTCGCCAGGCGCGCTTCGTCACGAAAGGCACTGGGCGGAACCCAGACATCACCGTTGGCAAACTCTACCTGCTGTACAAAGCCCGTCAGGCTTTCGACCTTCATTGGCAGGCCCTGTGGACGGTTAAGAGTCACAGTTGCCGAAGGCTGCACTGCGGCGGAACCTTTGGGCTTCATCGACAGGGCTGCAGGCAAGGAGCCAGCCGAGAATTCACGTCCTTCCTGGTCACGCACCAGCAGCCCCAATTCGATCAAACGAACCTCACGCTTGTCGCGATTCTCAAAAGCAAGCTCGAGGATCTGCAGTTGATTGCCACTGCTGACAGCCACCACCTTCACCCCTTCTACAGGCAAATCGGGCTGCGAGAGAAAAGCAGTTTCAATATTGCGTGCATTCGCGAGCGTGGAAGAAGAACGCGCCAGTCGCACGTCTAGAATGGGCCGCGAGTTGTCTCGTGCCAATACATCCAGCATGTTGCGGCGCAAACCGTCTTCCCCGCTACGGGCCAGAATCTGGCGCAGGTGCTGCCGGTCGCGGCGAGCCTGAATTTCCCACCCCGTCAACTGTCTTTTGCTTCCAAGACGATTGGGGCCAAAGAACGAAAGATCTTCGAAGAGAACCCCATCGAGCTGAACCTCAACAACCGAAGCGGCAGAACCGCTGTTGGGCTGCAAGAGGCGCAGATCGATCTTTACCGGAAACTCCTGCCCCGGGTACACATCAAGGCTTGGCACAGAAACACTGGCCTTGCCACCAGCGGCAACTTCTTGCGAAGTCACTTGCAAGCTGATGCCGCGTAATCTCAGCCTGCTGGTGTTCTTCAATTTGAGCGAGGTACGCACGTCAACGACGTAAGCTCCGCCACGGGCAACGGCACGCGACTCGCCCCAGCCAGAGCTGACCACCGATACTGGCGAATCTGAAGGAAAGTTGACGCGCAAACCATCTTGAGCCGCAAGCGGCACAGCCATCATAGCGATAGCAAACAGCGTCCTATTCAACATAGATTTGACTCACTGTGACCTGGTCAGAATCCTGATCGACAACCGAGGAACGAACGCTGCCTTCAAGGCCAACTTCAATGCGACCGGAGCGCGATGCTACATTACGCAGAATCATTCCGACGCCTTGTTTCTCAACACCAACACCATTTTCGTCTCCTTTGAGCAGCATTCCGCCACTGCGGACTTGAGCTACTGCAGAGACAGGTGGCCTCGAACCAGGGCCTGTAAGGAACCAACCGGTCATCACGATAACAGTCATTGCCGCTACGGCCACTGCTGCGCGCCATGGGATGTATTGAGTTTCTGATTCCTTGCCAAAATCCTGGCGAATCTCACTTACATCGAGGCCAAGGCGAATGTTGCCAAACATCTCACCTTCAAGCTCTGCCCACTTCATGGATCGGGGCAGTTCAAATTCATCTACAGCCAGTTTCACGCGTGATCGATCTGATCGATACGCTTCGACCCGATAGCGGCAGGAAGAGCAGATCACGCAGTGCGCCTGAACTCGCAATTTGCGCAGGAAAGGGAGATCGTCGCTGGCAGCCAATGCTGCTTCGTTGCTAGTAAAGTGTCTCATCGGGCCTCCTGCCTTTTTTCGTAGATTGCCCGGAACTTCGTACGGGCGTTTGCGATGTGCGAGCGCACGGTAGCGGGCGAGCAGCCAAGGATCTGTGCAACTTCATGCGCCGGCATATCCTCGACATCACGCAAGACGAGAGCGGTTCGCTCCCTGACGCTCAGTGATTCCAGGCAATGGTCCAGATAGGCGGCTTCTTCGCTACGAAGCATTTCTGTGTCGGCGCGACGGTTCGCCGGGTCGGGCAGCGGCTCAGTGATCGAATCAATCCCGGTAAAGTTCACCCGTGCTTTACGCCGTAAGAAATCGATCGCCGTATTGCTAGCCACGCGGCCCAGCCAATGGTTGGCCTTGTCGACGTCTTTCAGTTGATCTTTTCGTTGGAGAGCCTTGATGAACGTGTCTTGAGTCAAATCTTGCGCATCTGCAACATTGCCGACAATGCGATAGATCAGAGCGAAGACACGGCGAAGATTATCGCGCACAAATTGATCTTGCAACTCTCGCTCTTCGGCGCCAGGGGTCGAGTTAGGTGCGGATTTGGCCGACACTAGTGACTTCACTTCCTCTTCTATCGCCGCGATCTTCATCTACCATTACTAGACGCTCAAAGATTGGAAAGCGTGCAAAGCGGCGAATCAGGTCTACGATTGAATTATATGAGACCTGTCTACGTTTCAGGAATTGGCAAGACAGCATTCGGGGCTTTTGCCAGTCGCAGCCTGAAGGATCTGGCGGTTGATGCCATCCAGGCCTGTCTACTGGATGCCAGCAAGATGCCTGCGGATGTCGAGGCTGTTTATGTTGGAAATTTTGATTCGCCGGCTTTCACTGGCCAGAATCACCTGGCTCCGTATATTGCCGGGGCGGCTGGAATTCATAGAGTTCCAGCGACGCGCTTCGAGGCTGCCTGCGCTTCAGGTGGCAGTGCCTTGTTTCACGCGGCACAAGCAGTAGGCAGCGGAATTTACGATCACGTGCTGGTTTGCGGCGTCGAGAAAATGACCTCGCAAACGACGGCTCGAGTGGCGCAGATTCTGGCTGGGGCGGGTGACGCCGAACTGGAGTCAAGCGCCGGAGCTACCTTCCCTGCGGTCTTCGCCATGATCGCCCGGCGGCACATGCATCAGTACGGCACCACGCGCGAACACCTGGCCGCAGTTGCGGTAAAGAATCACTACAACGCAAGTCTCAATCCCCATGCGCATCTTAAAAAAGTGATCACGATCGAACAGGCTCTGGCGGGCAAGCCGGTTGCAGAGCCTTTTACGATTTACGACTGTTCGCTTGTCAGCGACGGGGCGGCAGCGCTGTGGATCACCTCTGAGCCGGCGGCGATTCGAATTGCTGCCTGCGCACAGGCGTCTGGGCCAGTCTCGCTTGCGGACAAAGCTGACATCACTACTCTTGAGGCCACCAAACTCGCGGCAGCCAAAGCCTACAAGCAAGCAGGAATCAAAGCCAGCGACATCGACATCGCTGAGGTACACGACTGCTTCACCATCGCCGAATTGATCGCGGTGGAGGATCTCGGCTTCATCGAAAAGGGAGGCAGCGGGCCATGGGTTGCGTCTGGAGCTACCGCGCTTAACGGTGTTCTTCCAGTAAATACTTCGGGCGGGCTCAAAGCGAAAGGCCATCCAATCGGCGCAACCGGAGTTGCTCAAATCTGCGACCTCATCGTGCAGATGCGTGGTGAGGCAGGGCCCCGTCAGGTTGCGCGGGCAGGCACGGCTCTCGCACAGAATTTAGGTGGCAGCGGGGCCACCAGTGTCGTCACTATTCTTCAAAGGACTTAACTTCCATGCGCCAAGCCATCGTCTATACCGAAACCGTCATCCACTCTGCGCCCGAACAGTTTGCGGCTGAGGCCCCCTACCAGATCGCTGTTGTTACATTTGAAGATCAGACTCGACTTCTGGTTCGTATCTCGGGCCAGCGCGTCCAGATCGGCGATTCTGTCCGAGAGGTCGAATCTACCCTGACATACCCCATCTTTGAGGTCCATTCGTGAAACCTGCTTCCCGCGTCGATGCGTTACAGCTCGAAGGCGCATTCTCAGTTCTGCAAAAAGCCCGTGCGCTAGAGGCGCAAGGCAAGCACATCATCCATCTGGAAATTGGCGAGCCCGATTTTGATACACCAGCACACGTGATTGAAGCAGGAAAGTCGGCTCTAGATGCCGGGTGGACACACTATGGGCCGACGCTCGGCTACGAAGACTTCCGCCAGGCGATCGCCTCACACATTTCCTCGACACGCGGCGTGCCGGTGTCGAGCGCTGAAGTCTGTGTTGTACCCGGTGGCAAGCCGATGATTTTCTTTCCGATACTGGCGCTGGTAGAACCGGGCGACGAAGTGATTCTCCCGAACCCAAGCTTCCCTACGTATGCCAGCGCCGTTCGATTTGCCGGGGCCACGCCGGTCTCGATTCCGCTTATCGAGGCCCACGACTTCAGCTTCGACATGCAGCGCCTGAAGGACAGCATCACACCGCGCACGAAGCTGCTGATCCTCAATTCGCCGGCGAACCCAACTGGCGGCGTAATTCCCCCGGAAGACATTGCCGAGATCGCACGGCTCGCGATCCAGCATGACTTCTATGTTTTCTCTGATGAGATCTACTCGCGGATGTATTTCGATGCCCCGCCCCGTTCGATTCTTTCTGAGCCCGGCATGAAGGAGCGCACTATTTTGCTCGATGGCTTTTCTAAAACCTATGCGATGACGGGATGGCGTCTAGGCTATGGCGTGATGCCTACCTGGATGATCGATGCAATGCAGAAGCTGCTGGTGAATGGCATCAGTTGCACGGCGAGCATGGTGCAGCGGGCGGGGCTGGCCGCACTCACCGGCGACCAGTCGGATGTGGACAAGATGATGGCCGAATTCCGCGAGCGGCGGCAGCTCTTTATCGGGATGCTGAACGAGATCCCGGGCGTGAAGTGCCGAATGCCGAATGGTGCCTTCTATGCCTTCCCGAATATCACTGGCACTGGCTACACCAGCGAAGTATTGGCGGCAAAGCTGCTGAATGAAGCAGGTGTAGCGGCGCTGGCTGGGACGGCCTTTGGCGAATACGGCGAAGGCTATCTGCGATTTAGCTACGCCAACAGTCGCGAAAATCTCGCCGAAGCGGCCCGCCGCATGCGAGCGTGGATCGAAGCCAATCCAGCACGCTAACGGCCACCAGCAGGTAGATGCTCAAGGAAGTAGCGGCCAATCAAAGAATGCAGATGCAGGCTTGTACCAGGCCCTTCATTGATCGAATGGGACCGGTTCGGATAAGACATGAAGTCAAAGGACTTGCCAAGTTCAATCAGCCGGTTGACGAGTTTCTCGACACCCTGATAGTGCACGTTATCGTCGCCTGAACCATGGATCAGCAGCAGCTTGCCCATCAGGCCTTCGGCGAAATTGATGGGTGAACCCAGACGATAGCCAGCGGCATTTTCATCGGGCAAGCCCATGTAACGTTCCTGATAAATCGTGTCGTAGAGGCGTTGATCGGGAACCGATGCTACCGAGACGCCCACCTTGTAAAGGTCAGGCGAACGGAACATTAGATTGAGAGTATTCGACCCGCCACCACTCCAACCCCACACACCAACACGGCTTAAGTCTACATAGCTGCGTGCGCGCCCGAGGGCGAGCAGAGCCTCACTCTGGTCTTGGGCTGACAGCAGCCCCACAGTGCCATAGATCATCTTGCGCCAGGCCCGGCCCTTGGGTGCTGGCGTACCGCGATTGTCAAAGCTCACCACCAGGTAGCCTTCATTGGCAAGGGCACGATGAAACAACCCTCGTGAACCGCCCCAGGCATCGGTGACAGTGACGGCTGCCGGTTCGCCATAGACAAACACGATGACGGGGTATTTCTTCGCTGGGTCAAAGCTACGCGGCTTCAGCATCCATCCATCCATCGAAACTCCTTCGCTCGTTTCGACCTTAAAGAATTCTGAGGGCGGATCAGTGATCGTGGCGATGGCCCCGCGCAAGGGAGCATTCGATTCCAGAACTCGAGAAACCTGATGATCCGGCAGTCGAATCAAATCAGTCACCACCGGCCGGTCCATGCGCGAATAGGTATGGAAGGCCCAACGGCAATCTGGCGAGATCCGGTAGCCATGCGTACCTGGTTGATCAGCCGGCGTCAGGCGCACAGCAGGTGCGCTACGATCAACGGGTACGCGGTATAGATACTTCTGCGTAGGGTTGTCTGGAGAGGCCGTGTAATAGAGCCAGCGGGTCTCTGGATCAACAGCCAGGACGGAGATTACGTCGCTTGCACCGGGCGTCAACAAAACCGGCTCGCCACCGGCAGCGGGCACGGAATACGCATGCCGCCAACCATCGCGTTCACTCAACCAAAGAGTGTTCCTGCCGCCATTTAAGGTGAATGCTTCGTCGTCAAGTTCATGCTTGTCTACCCATGCCTCGTCGACATCGCGAAAGACTTCCTTCACCTGGCCGGTGCGCACATCACCGGCAAAGACAATGAGCGTATTCTGCTTGCGGTTGAATTGCTGGATCTCGATTTCGCGGCTGCCTTCTCGCCACTCCATCGCAGCCAGATAGTGATTGCGCGGGTCTCCTGGCACTTCCATCCAGCGGGCCGGGCCACCCTCGGCGGGCACAACACCCAGGCGCACCGAAGAGTTCTTGGTGCCCGCCTTCGGGTAAGCAATCCTGGTCAACTTCGGGTAAAGCGAATCCGTGTTGTTGATCAGCGAGAATTCTTCAACGCCGCTTGAATCGAATTGCCAAAAGGCTACACTCTTTCCATCCGGGCTCCAGCGAAAGCCGTCGCGCACAAAAAGCTCTTCTTCGTACACCCAGTCGGAGGTACCGTTGATCAACGTTGACGAACCGTCGCTGGTTAGCGGCTTCACGTCGCCCGATTTCAAGTCTTCCACATAGATGTTGTTTTCGCGAACATAGGCGACCCTGGTTGCATCGGGCGAAAACTTCGCAAACATGAGCGAAGACGCGGGCGATGAAGCGCCGATCTTCTTCAGCGTGTTGGCAGCCAGATCGAGCACCCAATAGTCACCGCGGGTATTCAGCCGCCAGACCTTCTTTGTCCCGGTAAAGATGAGCAACCGCTTGGCGTCCACAGACCAGCGGTAATCGTCGATGTGCAGGGGCTTTGCATCTTTTGGGGTAAGCTGAGCGGCCGAGACAATTACACTGCGTTTGGCCGTCGCAGTGTCATAGCGAACGATTTCAGAGTTCTCGACAGTTGAATAAGCGGCACCTTTCTCGATCCACCGCGCAGGCCCAAAAGTGCGCCCTGCGAAGGCGCTTGACGAGAAGATCCTCTTGAGCTGCTGCTGAAACTGTTCAGACCCAAAGATTTGAGGCGTGATCGACACCAAGAGGAAAACAACGATAAAGTTTCTGCGCACGAGATTCAGCATACGGCAATTGTGGCCTCAGTTTGGGCTAAGATAGGTCTTTCGCAACCATACGAACATGAAGATCCTCCACGCTTTGATGCGCTTCTACAGCTATCTGTTCACGCTGTTCATCTCTGTCTTCCTTACCGGCTTCGGCGTTGTCGCCTATGTTTCCGGGCTGCACAATTGGAAAATCGATACCTTCATCTGGACCGGTGAAGACCTCTCAAAGGCCATGCTAATCCTGGGCATCCTCGGCGGGCTCAGTGTGATTCTCGCCTTCTTTAACATTTTCAAGGGCTTGTTACCTGTGATGGCACTGATCTTCTTCGGCCTTATGGTGTACGGCTTCTTCTATCAGGGTTATCGATTTGCCGACGCAGACGCATTTCAGAGCACCGCCGCACTTGCGGTTGGTGCCCTGGGGAGCTTCTTCTGCAGCTTGTTGATGTTTAAGCGCGAACGCTAGACATTCTCCATGTACCAGCCCTTGAGACTTTTCAACCTGGTCACCAGTTCTTCGCGCACACCCGGAATCCTGATGAGGCCGGCAGGAAAAATGGTATTCGGATCGGAGAGTTTCTCTTCGAGCCTGTCGAAGTCTCCGCTAACGCTCAAGAGCATTGCCAGCAACATTTTCGTCGCTTCATCCTCAATCGAATCCAAGACAGCTTTGGGAATGAAAAGCGCGACTTTCTTTGCTCGCAATGCATCGATTGCTGGCTTCACCACAAACGACCGGATGATGTAATCCCCGACATCCTTGAAGTGATGCTGGATTCCCGCATACCAGCAAGAACAGCGCTTGGTTCGCTCTTTTGCGATCTGATGCGGATCGATGTGGATGTTGTGATATCCGCCACGCTCGTTCTGTTGCCCATCTTTGACCAGGCAAACATGGAGGCCGGGCGTTCCAATTCCAGATAACTCGCGGAAGCACGTCCGTTGCTGGTTGCGTTCGTTGCGCTGATGCGTCGCCTCTCCTGGTGGTAAGTCCCGGCAGAACTGAGAAGAATTCATCAGCTTGGTGCGGGCTGCGGGCACATCTTTCATCGTGCAGTAAAAGCCCCAGCTAGAAGTGCCTTTGTAGAGATTTGTGATGGTGAAGATGTTGTCGAAGATTTCGACTTTGGTACGCTCGAGCCGGCTGAAAACCTGCCCCGCCATGGTGACAAGACCGCTCTCTTCCATTTTGTCGATCGCCTCGACAAACGTTGTGCTAGCCGGGCTGCCATCCCTGCCAAAAGCTTCCCACAAATTGTCGTTTTCTGATGTTTTCATGCGGTAGGATCGCCGCAAGACTTCCATCATGCTCTTGTCCGCATTGACAAACTTGTGCCCCGGCGGCAACGCTTCCCGGGCGGAATCATCGATTACGCCCGGCGGTGGTATTGGGTCTGGTGGCATGGCTGCCCAGCAGCGTATCAGATTTCCAGACCGGAAGCCTAGCCCTGCCAGAGTTCGTGAATCGGCCCGTAGAGATCCTGATCTGAGAAGGGCACGTATTCAAAGCCGCGTCCGAGTGGGTCATCCCGGCGAACCGTCGTCCAATCAATGCCGAGCGCTGAATAGATAGTCGCTTCGATATCTTCGGCACGAATGCTGCGATTGCGCCGCCAGCCAGGATTGTCCGTATCTCTACCATTGGCGTCGGTGCTACCAATCGCCCGTGCACCCTTGATGCCGGCACCAGCCACCAGAGCAGCCTGCTGCAGGAAGTGATCGCGGCCTACGGTGGTGTTTGGAGTGCCGATCGTACGGCCAAATTCTCCCATCGCGACAATCAAAGTCTGGTCGAGCAAACCGCTGGCCTTCATGTCAGCAATCAGAGTGCCTAGACCCGTGTCAAACTGGCGGCCCAATGAATTTACGTTCGAGGGATTCAAGGCCCCGGTGTAGATATTGGCGTGGTTATCCCAACTACCCACATTTACCTGAACATAACGTGTGCCACGGTCTGAGGCGAGCAGGTTTTTGGCTACGATCAAGGCATTGCCAAAGCCAGTGTTGCCATAGCGATTCCGCTCATCGGCCGAGAAGCGAAACAGGTTGTCGATTTCAGCTCGATACATCAACTGCCGCGCCGAAGAATTGAATGCCGACATCTCGTCGCCCCTCGATCCCAGTGCGCCTTTGCCACGCATCTCTGAATCAAGATCGTTCAAAAGAGCAAAACGGCGATCAAAGGCAGGCTGGCCATCGGGGTGGGTAGTGCCGCTGGGAGGATTTCCGCCTGGGCTGAAATAAAAGGGTGCATTAGCGGGTGGCAGATAACCACTTCCAACGCCACCGCCCGCGTTGAGATTGAAGAATGGCGGCAGAGTCTTGTCACCACCACGTGTCCCAAACTCAAGCGAAACCACCGAACCAATATGAGGGGCAATTCGTGACAGGCTGCTTACCGGATTGCGTCCAATCTGCAGCCAGGTGCTGGCCAGTTCGTGGACGGCAGCCCAGGGCTTGATGCTGCGCACCAGGGCCACTGATTCCATCTGCTCGGCAATCTTCGGAAAGAGTCCACGAGGCCAGCGAACATCACCGTAGCTAGTTGGCTCGTAGGACGGAGGAAGCCACGGGCCTTCCTTTAAGTCGAAGGTGTCGATGTGGCTCGGGCCCCCGCCCATCATGATGAAGATGACGTTCTTGGCGCGGTTGATCGGCGTCACTGCCGCCTTGGCCACGGTCTCCATCGGGCGCGAAGGCATCAGAAAGTAGCCGCCCACGGCCGAGGTCGTATGCTTGAAAAACATGCGCCGGTTGAAATGCGGTGCCTTCCAGAACCAGGTGCCCTTGATTCCATTCCAGTCTTTGCCGAAGCGGTCTTTACCGGTTGGTTGTTCTCCGAAAATTCGATCCATGATGACGATTCCTCCCTTGCGCTTAATAGCTGAAGATGAACTCTTGTTTGTTCATCATCACCCAAGCCATGTCTTCGACAGCCGTGTTTTTGGCGGATTGTACTGTGCCGGCTTTTGCCAGAAACGCCATGGTCTTTGTCTTCTCTGTTTCGCTCGGCATTCGGCCAAGGAAACGCAAGAAGAGTTCGTCGGCCATCGAGCCGCGATCTGTCATCAAGGCGATGCTTCGTAGCGACGTGGAGGCAGCTACTTTTGCCTTCCCCGTTACGAAGCCATTATTCATCAGGTTTAGTTGTTGAAGGATGCTGCCATCCTGGCTGCGCTGCTGGATGTTTCGATTACCGCGCAGGAAGAGGTTCATGAAGTCGCGCGAGCCGCCCAGGTTGTTGGAGGGTTCGATCGGTTCAGGCATCTGCATTGCCCAACTCACTGGCTCCGCCCATCCATTAATCATGTAGCGGCCAACAACATTGGTTGCGGTCTGAATTGCATCGTGAATTTCTTCACCTTCAAGGCGGCGCACATAGTGGCGGGCGAAAAGCGGCACATAGTCTGACTTCCATCCGTCGCCGTAGTCAGAGCTCAACTGATAGGCATTCGATTCCACAAGCTTGCGCATGAATTCGCGCAGGTTGTAGTTGTTCTCGATCAAATCATCGGCCAGCTTCTCAAGCAACTCGGGATGAGTGGCTTGCAAGCTCCATTCGCCCGTGGGAGGATTCTTAGGGTCAAGGCGGGCCGGATCGAGCTGATCTACTGGTTCGACAAGCGCCATATTGAACATTTCTTTCCAAAGGCGGTTCGCGAAGTTGCGGGCAAACATCTTGTCATTTACCAAACGCGTGGCGAACTGCGCACGCCAATCAGAACTATTAGATTCCGCTTCGCCCATCCGCCATGCGGGGTTGGCAGTGCGAAGTGTACCGATCTGAACCCGGCGAGGACGATTGCCGAAGGTCGTATTCATGTTGTAGTTGTTTGTGGTGGCATCCGAGATGTCGGTGGAACTCGGAAATTCAGCCGCCATTTGATTGCGGTCAGTAAAGCGAAATCGCGAGAAGTAGGCAGCCATCTGGTAGGCTTCCATTCGCGTGGCACGGCGGCCCCACAGGCTTAACTGCTCGAGATGCCCCCGGCCGTCATGGCACATGATGCAGTCATAGTGCCCCATGCCCATGAATGAGGTGGCACTCCGAGAGAAAAGAGTATCGTAGGTATCTTCGATCGGCCCACCTGGAGTGCGCCAGCGATTTAACCAGGTAGAGGGGCTTTCGATTCCACCTCTTTCCGTATTTCCCTTCGCAGTGATGACCTCAAAGACAATATCTTTGATCGATTTGTTCTGCGAAACGCTCTGCGCGATCCAGCCAAAGAAGTTGTTCCGGGCACCAATCAGTTGGTTGCGATACGAATTCGATGCCGCATTCTGCAACAGATCGCCCCACCACATCGTCCACTTATCCGTGAACTCGGGTGAGTAAAGCAGGCGATCAATCAGATCGGCACGCTTGCGCTCATTCTTGTCTTCAATAAAAGCGCGGTATTGTTCGATCGTGGGAATGCGCCCTGTTAAATCGAGATAGATGCGCCGCACGAATTCCTCGTCGGTGGTCAGGCGAGCGCTTGGCACCCCTGCCGAAGCAAGCTTGCCAAAGATATTCTGGTCAATGATCCCTTTGAGTTCGATCGACCCGGGTGCAGCAGTCCGGCTTGAGGACATTTGCCGGCCAGCCTTGAAGTTCATGGCCCGCTGCTGAACGGTTTCGCGCACACGTGATTCTCGTGCGGTGTACTCGTCTGGATCGGATTTAAAAGTGCAATTGGCACCGCCCATTTCGGTCAAGGGCAGAAGGGCCTCTTGTTCCTGGGCGATGGAAGATGGAAGGATGCTGAGAGCGATCAGGATCGCAGTCAACTGATGGGTCGACAGGCCTCGCGATGAAGGCTGATTTTTAAACATCGTAATTCCCCGTTACCTTTCGGCTTGCTGAAAGTATAACCGAAAACAAAAATATTGTATGGGCCGTTCGTACTAGGAGTTGGGGCTTACCGGATAATTCTTGCCGCAAACGCATTCGGCGAAGGCGCTGTATTGGGGCGCGTCGTACCGTCGGTGGTTTGGAGGTCGCCCGATGCAGTGTAACCGGCAATGTAGAGGATTCGCGGGTTCGCCGGATCGAAGCTGACAGAATTGATAACGTCGGTTGAAGATCCACCGAAGTAAGACAGGTATTCGAGACCGGCGTTTCCTTCTAAAGAGGAATTAATCACCGCAACCATACCGTCAGCAAAAGCGGAGGCAGGAGTTTTCTTTACTGCTGTCACTGTGGTCGGAAGAAGGCCCGACATCGAGTAGCCGCCGACGGCGACGCGATTGCTGTCAATGAGGGTCAGTCCGTATACAAATTCGTAGCCAGTGCCACCCACATAGCTACAGTAAAGCAGAGCACCAGGGCCGCTTAGGAGCGGGTCCACTTGCATCACAAAGGCATCAGTTCCACCGGCCAATGTGCGCTGTGCAGCACGGGCAGTTACTGGCAAGTCCTTGCTAAAAGTGATTCCCGATACCCACAATCTGCCAGTGAGATCGATGGCAAGGCCGCGAGCCTCATCGCTACCGCTGCCGCCCAGAAGCGAGCCGTAGTAGAACGAAGGCAAGCCGGTGCGTGAAGGATCTACTGCGGCCACATAACCGTCAAAGAATCCAGTTGAGAACATCGATACGCCGTTGTCGGTAAGCGGGAAGTCATCAGACCCGGTGGATCCGGCGAACCAGATCCGGTTGCTTGTGTCGATCGCAACTGCTACGGCAGAATCGTTACCATTGCCACCCAGGTAAGAGGCGTAGCTCAAGGTGCTCTCGCGTGGATTGAAGTAGAACAAAAAGGCATCGGAATTGCCACGGCGCACCGGCTGCGCACCGGTGCTCACGCCCGGCAGCCCATCGGCTGAGGTTGTACCAACTACGGCGATATTTCCTGTTGGCCCAATTGCGACTGCCTTGGCCAGTTCGCGCCCTGTGCCGCCGTAATAAGTGCTGTAAGCCATAGAACTGGCCCCGCCCTGATTCGGGTCGATAATGGCGACAAATGCGTCGAAATCACCACCAAGCTGATTTTGGAATGGCGAAGCAGCCACAGGGAAATTCGCAGAATTCGTAATACCGGTCAAGACCACACGCCCCTGGGCGTCCAGTTTCATGTCAGCTAGTTCTTCGACGTCTGTGCCACCAATCCAGGTAAAGAAGAGCGTCGTCGCGCTGCCATCGGGGTTGATCCGGAACTTGACTACAAAAATGTCGGTGCGCCCGGCGTTGCTTACTTGAAACGGTTCGTTTGGCCCATACGCCTCGTATTTGCCGGAGGAGTGTCCGGCCACCCAGACATCGCCAGAGGGCTCCACCACCACGCTGGTAGCAACATCAAAATCGCCACCCGGAAGGTAACGAGACCAGCCCAAAGTGCTGGTAGACTGGCCCTGCATCGCAGCAAGGCAAACGATCATCAAAGCGGAGAAGCGAACGAAGAAATTCATGATTAAACAAAAAGAGACGGGGATACCATCTATTAGGTTGCCACAAACCGGGCCATGACATCGATTGAGATTTTTTTAGGATTACTTTTTGCCGCCATCTTGATTGCATTGATCGCTAAGCGGCTGGACCAGCCCTACCCCATCGCGCTCGTGCTGGGCGGGCTTGGCCTTGCGTTAATTCCGGGCGCTCCGCGCATCGCCCTCGACCCAAACATGGTCTTTTTCCTGCTTCTTCCTCCGATTCTGACAGAAGCAGCATTCTTTACCTCCTGGCGTGATTTCTGGCGCTGGCGCCGCGCGATCTTCCTTCTCGCCTTCGGCCTGGTCACGGCAACCAGCGCCGTAGTGGCATTTTTGTGTGTTCGATTTATCCCTGGAATGAACTGGACCACCGGCTTTCTGCTCGGGGCGATCATCTCCCCGCCCGATGCTGCTGCGGCTACCAGCATTACTCGAGGGCTTGGGCTGCCCAAGCGTGTCGTCCAGATTCTCGAAGGGGAAAGTCTGGTCAATGACGCTTCTGGCCTCACGCTCTATCGATTTGCTGTAATCGCTATCGCAGGCGGAGGCTTTTCCTGGTCCAGCGCCTCGCTCTCTTTCTTTTGGATCGTCTTCGGGGGCGCGGCGATTGGAGTGCTCTTGGGCTATGCCTTCACAAAGCTCTACCGGTTTCTGCGTGACCCTGAAGTGGAAATCCTATCGACTTTTCTGCTCAGCTACTTTTCTTACTTTGCTGCTGAAGAAGTACACGCTTCAGGCGTCCTCGCTACAGTCGCCAGCGGGCTCATCCTCGGCTGGTACGCGCCAGAGCTCTTCAACGCCAACTCCCGCATCCGTGGCTTTGCCGTCTGGCAGACCTTTGTCTTCATCGTCAATGCGACAATCTTTCTGCTCATCGGACTGCAAATCCCTTCCGTGCTTGACGGCCTCGGCGGCTATCCGCTCAGTCATCTTGCCTGGTGGTCTGGCATCATCCTGCTCGGCGTGATTGCAACGCGTTTGATCTGGGTGTTTCCCGCAGCCTATCTGCCGGCACTGCTATCTAAGGGCGAGCCGATGCCCAACTGGCGCGGGGTCTTGATTGTCGGCTGGACTGGCCTGCGCGGCGTCGTCAGTCTTGCCGCTGCGCTCGCGCTTCCGCTTGAAACCGATCGCGGCCTGCCCTTCCCCTATCGCAACCTGATTCTTTTCCTCACCTTTGCGGTCATCCTTGGCACGCTCTTCTTTCAGGGCCTCTCGCTACGCTGGCTGGTGCGCTGGCTGAGCCTACCGGCCGACACAGCTAGCGAAGAAGAACAATTGAACGCCCGCATCTATGCAACCGAGCGAGTGTTGGAACATGTGCTTGAACTGCAAGAGAGCGGAAACTGTACCGGCTCTGCTTTTGAGCGCATCCGTGGCTATTACGAAGATCGGCTCTCTGGACTGCGCGCCCGGCTGGAAATCGAAACCGGTATCGAGCAACGGGATGAACCGCAAGACTTTCAAAACCTCGCCGAGCAACGCCTCTGGTATAGCTTGGTTAAAATCGAACGCGCCGCAGTGCTCGACTTGCGAAAACAATATAAGATCGGAGACGAAGCGCTCCATGAAATCGAGCGCGACATTGACTTGCTAGAAGCCCGCATCACACCCAAACACTAACCCATGCGCCTATTTTTAGTCCTCGCACTTGCCCTGCCGCTCCATGCGCAACCCATCCGCGCCCTTATCATCGACGGCGTCAACAATCACGATTGGCAGGCAGCGACGGCTTTCCTTAAAACCACTCTTGAACGTACCGGGCGATTCCAGGTGGATGTCTCAACTGCCCCTCTCCGCGGTGCAGAGTGGCGCCCCAACTTCGACAAGTACCAGGTAGTGATCAACAACTTCAACGGCGGCCACCTTGAGAACGGAATCCGTTGGCCTCAGGAAGTCGAGCGGGATTTCCTCAACTACCTGAACAAGGGCGGAGGTGTCGTCATCTTTCACGCCGCTAACAATGCTTTCCTTATGTGGCCTGAGTACAACGAGATCGTGGGGCTCCTTTGGCGCGACAAGGCCTTTGGCCCAGGTCTGGTGATCGACATCCAGAAGAAGCCGATGATCGTGCCCGCAGGAGAAGGCTTTGCTCCTGGTCACGGTCCGCGGCATGACTTCCGCATTGACATTCTCGACACGAAGCACCCGATCACCAAGGGACTTCCGGTGTCATGGCAACACAAGGCGGAGCAACTGACGCACGGCCAGCATGGCCCTTCTGAGGCTCTCAAGCACTTGCGTATTCTCACCTATGCCTACAGCAAAGATTCGAAGCGGAACGAGCCCATGGACTGGGTGCGAAAGTACGGCAAGGGACGCGTCTACACAACGATGCTGGGCCACACCTGGACCAACGAAGCCAATCCAAACCTAGAAGTACCTGAGTTCCAGCGACTGCTGGTGCGCGCCGTCGAGTGGACTGCCACTGGCAAAGTTACGCTTCCCGCCAATTGAGTTCGGCATCGGTGCGCCGCACATAGTTGGCATCGAGAGCCGCCGGATCAGGCCGCTCGCCATCGAGCCAGCGCTTCTCCGCCAGCTTGCCAACTGCACCTGCAAGCACTCGAGGGGCGATCGTCACCGCCATCCCTTCGACGGCATCAAAACTCACCCACTCCACATCTCTATTCACCAAGGCCCGCACCCGTTCGAGCGGCATCACCACTTCGCTGCCGTCGAGCAGCCGCGCATAAACGTCGCCCCGCCGCGCATCATAAAACGGCACTACCAGACCGGAGCCATACCCAAGCAATGCATCCAGATTGCTTACGCCATAGACAGGCTTGCCCAGCGCCTCGCCCAGGCCCTTCACTGCCGTTAACCCGATCCGCACACCCGTAAATGTACCCGGCCCACAAGCGGCCGCAAATCCATCGACGTCCTTCACCGGAACGCTCAAAGCCCCGAGTGCCTCGAAGAGCAAATGTCCGTAGCCGTCTCCGCCATCGAGTGTCACTTCTTCGATCACCTGCCCGCCTTCCACCAGAGCCAGGCTGCCTACTTCATGAGTCGTGTCTATCGCCAGAATCATTTCACAAGCCTCACAATGCGGTCCACAAAGTAGACCTTGCCATTCGAGTTGATCCCCGTGACACGCACATTCAAAACGGCCGGGAATCGAGTTGCGAGACCTGAAGGCAGCACCATCGGCCCCTTGACTTTGGTCGTAATCACGCGCATGCCCTGCAACTCAGTTGGAACATCCGCCGTGATCAGGTACTGCATGAACCGCGTGGCCCGGGAATCCTTCGTGATCGTCACCGTGTACGGTACCGGAGCATCGGCTTTGAGGTCTGCGTTGTCTTTGATATCAACCGTGAAGGGGATTCGCTTCGGGTCCACTTCAAACTCCTGCATCAGTACCGGTTGGCTTTCAAACTTGTAGCTCTTAAGCATCCCCTCTTTGCGCCCTTCGCGCGACAGGTGCAAGATCCACTCGCGATCTTTACTTGGCGGCTCACCAATGAAATGCTCGCCCTTGTACTCCTTCATCGGAGTACGTTCGCCAGTGGAGGCATCCACCCAGGCCGCATCGTAGGTATGTTTCTCGACTTCCACTTCCACAATCCCGGGCCGTTCGACGTAGACAAGATAGTCGGTTCCTTCGAGCGAAAGTCCACGCCCGTTGGACACGTCAAAGTAAGGTTCGAGTTCCCAATAGCGAGTCTTCTCCAAAATCTCAGACATCGCCCTTGTCGCGCCATAACCCAGATAGCTTCCAGCGGTGATTGCATTCCAAAGCACCTTCGTGCTCATCTTCTTCCCCACGGTCACAATCGGCATCGCATACAACTGATGCTCAATCGCCGGCGCGGCGGGGTCTTCGCCATTGCAGAGAATGTGTGTCATCCAGCCATCCCGCACAAAGGCCGAAGTGCTGCCGACGGGATAGGCGCTGCGCGGATGGTTGTAGGGGTCAATCTTCATGACCAGAAGCCCAAGATCCTTTAGCAGCGCGCGGGCATCCTTGTAGGTCTCCCAATCCTGCACCAGTTCCCAGGTCACGTTCAGCGGCGCAAGCCGCGCCATCGCATAGCGAAAGTACTTCTCGCGCGTGGCCCAATCGGGCAGGGCTTTCACCAGTGCACCGTTCGGCCCGGCCAGCACAATATCGACGATGATCCCGTCGGCATTCAGCTTTTGCACACGCTTCTCAAAAGCTTCAAAGCGCTTCGGGTCTGGAGGCCAAACCGGCTCAAAGAGGGTGCGTACGTGTGTTGCCTTTTGGGCCTTCACCGTCTCAAACGATTCCTCCGCCGCACTGGCCCAATCCCAGATTTCTATTCCTAGCCAAAGGTGCGCCTTCTGGTTGCCCGAATAGCGCCAGTGATGCACATTCGCCTTGTGAATGAATCCGGTCAATTCACTTACGAGGCCGTTGAACTTCAGCGTCTGCTTGTCAAAGCGCGCAAGATTGCTTGTAATTTTCAGTTCCCAGATGCCATCGTCGGTAGGAGCCACGCGCACCACCATTTTGCGGCCGCCATCCCAAAACGCATCGGCAAGAAAGGTGCGAAAGCGAGGGCTCTTCACCTCGGCCGTGATCTTGACGGTCTTCCAGGGGTCTGGATGAGCCTTCGCTTCTGCCTCATCGAGATCAAACACAATGTCGCAAACGCTGTAGACCAGCGTATCCGGGCAGACCTTCTGCCCATACGCCGCAACAGACAATAGCAAAACCACTAATCCGACCCGCATAATAACCAGTATGATGCGTGCGCTTCTTATTGGATTACTGCTTTCTTGCGCGGCCTTCGGTCAATCGACGCTGGCGGCCAAAACCTCCAATCTCGAAAAGCAGGACGGCTACTTCCCGCTTTACTACGACACCAAGGCCGGCAAGCTTTTTTTGCTGGTGGACAAGTTTAATATCGACTTCCTCTACTATGAGAGTCTCCCCGCTGGGCTTGGCTCAAATGAAACCGGCCTGGACCGGGGCCTCCTGGGGCAGGAGCGCGTGGTCCACTTTGAGCGTACCGGCCCCAAGGTCATGCTTGTCCAGGAAAATCTCGATTACCGCGCCACCTCTGCAGACGCTACAGAGCGGCAGGCTGTCGCCGACAGCTTTGCCAAAAGCATCCTCTTCGGATTTACCGTTGAGGCGGAAGAAGAAAGCAAGGTTCTTATCGACATCACAAACTTCGTGGTCCGCGATGCGATGAACGTAGCTAGCCGCTTGCGGGAGATGAAGCAAGGCACCTTCCGCCTGGATGCCACGCGCAGCGCCATCTACATGCCGCGCACCAGGGCCTTTCCCAAAAACACCGAGGCCGAGGCGACCATCACCTTTGCCGGTGAAGGGGTCGGCAACTTTGTCTCAAGCGTCACCCCCACCCCAGACTCGATGACGCTGCGCGTCCACCACAGCTTTCTCGAACTACCGCCCCCTGGCTTCAAACCGCGTGCCTTTGACCCGCGCTCTGGCTATAACCAACTCCGCTACAAAGATTACGCAACTCCGGTGGAACAACCCATCGACAAGCGCTTCATCACGCGCCATCGTCTCGAAAAGAAAGACCCGGGTGCAAAAGTAAGTGACCCGGTGAAGCCGCTTGTTTACTACATTGACCGTGGCGCGCCCGAGCCAATCCGCACTGCGCTGCTCGAAGGTGCCCGCTGGTGGAATCAAGCATTCGAAGCCATCGGCTATCGCAATGCCTTTCAGGTTGAGATTATGCCCGTAGGCGCAGATTCGATGGACGCACGCTACAACATCATCCAGTGGGTACACCGTTCTACACGTGGCTGGTCTTATGGGGCCAGCGTGACTGACCCGCGTACGGGCGAGATCATCAAGGGCCACGTCACCCTCGGCAGCCTTCGCATCCGTCAGGACTTCATGATTGCCGAAGGCATGCTCGCCCCCTACATTGGTGCCGACGCCTCCACCAAGCGGATGATGGACATGTCTATCGCCCGCATCCGGCAGCTTTCGATTCACGAGATCGGCCACACGCTCGGCCTTGTACACAACTTCTCGGCCAGCGCCTTCGGACGCACCAGTGTGATGGATTACCCCGCACCCCTGTTTACTTTTAAGGCCGACGGCTCGATTGACTTGAGTGAAGCCTATGCAGTCGGGGCAGGCGATTGGGACAAGGTCACGATCGAATATGGCTACCAGCACTATCCAAACGGCACCGACGAAGCCGCCGAACTGCGCAAGGTTCTCGACCGCGCCCACCAGCGAGGCATGTACCTGATTGCCGACACAGACTCGCGTGCCACCGGTGGGGCTCACCCCACTGGCCACCTCTGGGACAACGGGGCTAATGCCGTCGATGAACTGAATCGCATGATGAAGATCCGCGCCAAGGCCCTCGAAACTTTTGGCGAAAAAGTAATCACCATGTGGACACCGATGTCTGAGCTCGAAAACAAACTGGTGCCGATTTATTTGAGCCATCGCTATCAGGTGGAGGCAGCGGCCAAGGTAATCGGCGGCGTTGACTATCGCTACGCCATACGGGGCGACAAGCAACCGATCGCCAACATCATTGCGCCAGAAGAACAGCGCAGAGCCCTCAATGCGCTGCTTGACACCCTGAAACCCGAAGTCCTGGCTCTACCGGAACGCATCCTCACACTGATGCCCCCACCCGCAATCGGCTACCCCCGCACCAGAGAAAGCTTCAATGGCCGCACAGGCCTTACCTTCGATGTCTTGGCCCCGGCCGAAGCCGCAATCAACCTGGCTGTCAGCCTCATCCTGCATCCCGAGCGCGCCAGCCGTATCGCGCAGCACAACGCCCGCGACAGAAAATACCCGGCGCTAGGCGAAGTGGTCAAAGCCCTGCAAGACGCTGCCTTTGCTGGCAAGCCGGTCGAGTATGGCATGGAATGGGAGCTGCGCAACCTGCTCAAGGTCTCGATCGTTTACCACCTGATGGCTTTGGCCTCAAACCAACACTCGGCCCCCACAGCGCGATCACTCGCCTTCACTGCGCTGACTCAAATCTCTACCATCAGCTACGATCTCTGGCTGAATAACGAGATCAAACGCTTCATCGAAAACCCAAAGGTTATCCCGCTTCCGCGCCCGGTCGAGGCTCCTCCAGGGATGCCAATCGGAGACGATGAATCGCGTCTTTGGTAAACCGCTCCACCTCTGGATAGAACTCCGCCACATCCTCCGCCAGCGCTATATAGTGCTGGCGGAGTTCTACTTCTGCTCCCGCCAATCCGACAATCCGCTTCCGGCGAGCCTCCATCCGTTCGAGCACCATTCCAATGCCTTCCACAGTCGCATAGCTCCCCAGCCATCGCCCCGTAATCATTCTGTCCGGAAGGGCCTGCAATTCAGCCGGCAAGCCGCCAACGTGATCGATCAAGCCGCCCCGTAGCTGATCCACATCGAGGCCCTGCGCCAGAAAGTGATCATAGAATACATCCACCAAAACTCCGCCCAGCCGACGCCTCCCAGGGTTCAGACGCGCCACACTTCTTATGACTACCGGGTGGCTGTCCGTGAACCTGTCAATCTCTCGATGCAAAGCCACGCCCTGGCGCAATTCGAGCGGCTCAATCCCCTCTACGCGCCCCTTGAAGAAATCTCCCAATAGATTCCCCAGCGTAGTTAACCCTGCGTCCGGCAGCACCAGCAAATGCCCTAAGTAATTCACTCCTTCCAATCTAGCGTTAGCCTGAAGACTGCACCACAATGATCATCAAATCTGAAGACACCAGCCCTAAAGACCTCTACAAGCTCATGATCGGCATAGTGGTCCCCAGACCCATCGCCTGGGTCTCCACCATAAGCGAAGACGGCACCAACAACCTTGCACCATACAGCTTCTTTAACGCGATTTCTGGCGACCCGCCAGTGGTCTGTTTCGCCCCATCGCGTAAACCTGCCGGCGACAACAAAAAAGACACGCTTCGCAACCTCGAATCGAGCGGTGTCTTTGTCGTCAACATTGTTAGCGAACATTTGGCCGAGGCCATGAATCAATCCGCAGCAGACGTTCCACCTGAGGTCGACGAATTCGCCCTTGCCGGGGTGAGCGTTGAGCCCGCAACGATGATCCAGGCACCGATGGTTAAAGAAGCCCTGGCCAAAATGGAATGCCGCGTTAGCCAGATTATCCCTCTTGGCGACCGCCCTACTAGCGGCATTCTGGTATTGGGTGATGTCTTGTGTTTTCACTTTGCCGAAGGTCTCGTTGACAATTTCAAAGTAGACCCTGCGATGCTGAATGCTGTCGGACGCATGGGCGGCACAAGCTACTGCGACACGCGCCATCGCTTCGACCTCACTCGCCCGGGCGGCAACACGAAACTCTAATTTGCCCCTGCTTGTAAGAAACCAGAGTCGAGCCGTTACTAACGGTTTAGACAGTGACAAGAGAAGAACAAAATACGGTTTTTGAATTTTGGGCCAACGCCCACATGGCCATCCTGCATCATGCAGTCAACGCATTCGCTCAAGGTGACGACAGAAATGATCTGATGCAGGAAGTTCTGCTCGCCGTCTGGAAGTCGATCCCCTCATTCCGGGGCGAAGCACAACCCACCACCTTCATCTATCGCGTCTCTCACAACACTGCCATGACGTGGCGGCGCAGACAACAACAATCGAGGCCGCCGGCAGATCTACCCAGGCCGACCAGCTCAAACCCAAAACTTGACCAGCTTTACGAAGTGATCCAGACCTTTCCGCCACTCGACCGCTCCTTGTTGCTGCTCTCGCTCGACATGGTCAGCTACCGCGAGATGGCCGAGATTCACGGGATCACCGAGAGCCTGGTCGGCGTCCGGCTGCTGCGCGCTCGCACCAAGTTGATGGACCAAATGAAAGAGGCAAATCATGGATCTCGCTGAACTGAAAACTCTCTGGAATTCAC
This sequence comes from Acidobacteriota bacterium, assembly GCA_043718395.1. Taxonomy (GTDB): domain Bacteria; phylum Acidobacteriota; class Terriglobia; order Bryobacterales; family Bryobacteraceae; genus Bryobacter. Next base: position 9,145 of record JAYSVS010000180.1, on the reverse strand, counting down.
CAGAGAACACCCCAAGCTCCGATAGCAAGCGTGTCTTCATCGATAGAGCGATTCAGTCTCTTAAACGTGAACGCACGCAGGCACGAGGCATGAGTGTTTACGTAATCGGCATGACGGTGGCCACCACTGGCTTCTCCGCCTGGCAACTTCTCAGCGCAAACGGAGAAGGCATCGAAGCCTGGTACGCCCATCTGATGCTGGCGGCCATCTGGATTGCCGCAATCGCCATGGCGGCTCATTACAAAAGAAGAATGCAAGCCATCCCGCCATCGGCCTACAACTCAACTCGAATCACTCTCGAAACGCTACTGGATCGCGCCCGGAGCCGTTACCGCGAGACACAAATTCTGCTTGGTCTCTTCCTCTCATTCATCCCGTTGCTGGCCATTGCCATCGAGCAATTGCAGCTAAGCGGCAAGATGCGCCCACACGAGGCGTCGTCTGCCACTGCAATGGCTGGAATCATCCTGATCAGCGGAATCGGCTGGTTTCTCTTCGACCTCTTCGCCCGCAAACGTCCGGAACTCCGGCACCTTCAAACTCTCCTGCGCGAATATCAGGCCTGACTGGCGAGCAAGGCCTGGGCCACTGGTGCCAACTTTGCCTTCTGCTCAGCAGACAAGGTACTGACAAAGGGCGGGATTGCTCCAGATACGGCGATCCCGGCCAATTCCATCGATGCATGTAAAACCCGTGCCGGTCCCCAGGCATCGCGTAAATCTTCATGCTGCAAAAACAATTCCCGCAGCGGCACTGCCCCTCCGAAGTCGCCTCTGTCCAGACACTCAAAGATCGCCTGCGTCTTGGCTGGCGCCACACAAACGGACCCCGACGTAAAGCCTGCGAGCTGAAACTGCTCAAGATGAACAATAGCCGGTCGCTCCCCAATTCCGCTGATCACAAAACTACGGTCAACCCGCTTCAACAGCTCATCGAGATACGCATCCTTCGATGGATCCGCCCTCACAACCGCATACTTGATCCCTACACAAACACCATCATTCACAAGCCGCGCCACAGCATCCAGCCCGGCCATCAAATCCCCGCCAAAATTCTGTTCTTCCTTGAGGTAAACAATTAATGGCGTATCTGCCGCAGCAGAGAACCGCCGCAAGCCATCCTCAATCCCACGGGCATCCCGCGGATCCGCACACGGCAAAGCCATCACACAAGGAAAGCGATGCCGCTTGAGCAAGGGTGCCTGATCCATCAATCGCCCAAACGAAGGCCCCGCCCCCGGAATGCACCAAAACTCATCACCCAGCCCACTCAACCAACCCAGCAACTCGATGTACTCCGCAAGCGTGATGTGATACAGAAACGCGTTCCCGCCGTACATCAGGCGCGTCACCCCGCCCGCCTTCAGGTGAGCGACAATTTTTGCGCTCTCATCCCAATCGAGCACCCCATCAAGACGGCGGCAAAGCGGCGGAACAGCAATCACGCCATGGCGATCCGCCTCGCTAACAATCGAAGTCTTCATTACCGTATCCTACCCGCAACCGGCGACACCACTGAAGTTCCTGCCTTCCTTCGTCCATCCCAATTTCCCACTACGCGTGCGGATGAAGACCCACCACTCCGATTCTTCCTGCACCTTCCGCTCGTCTTCTGGCACCACATACTCACCCCAGCACTCGCGCCCGCCCACCCGGCACACATTCTGAACCCACATCTGTTCGGCATTGACGATCTTCCCGTTCACCCAGATGTTGCCAAAGCCTTCACCCTTGCGATCCAGCAGGAAGACTATCGAACCCACAGGCGCGGTAAAGCCATAAGGGTTACCGAAACGCATCACCACTGGAATCGGCTCGAGATGCACCTCTCCAGTCACCGCCACAACCTTTTCCCCTTTGGCTACTCGTGCGATCTCTGCACTTCCATCGGGTCGATCATAGAGCACAATACCCTCCATTGCCTGCCACTGCCCAAAATGGCAGCACTCAAACGGGCACCCGTTTTTTGCGACATATTGCTTTGCCGGCCCATTCATCGTTGCCAGCTTCTGCCTGGCCTCAGCCTTGCGCTGTAAAGCCGCTCGACGGTCTGCTTCGAGCTTTGCTGCAAACTTCGAATTCTTGAATACTTGAGAATCTAAAAGCGTTTTCAGCCCCTCGATCCTGCTCTCAACTCCATTGCTACCGCGATCATAGAAGCCCTCGATCACGCCCACAGCTTCCTCAGGGCGCTTCATTTCCACCAGCAACTCAACAAGTTGGAAACGCCAATGTTCATTGGAGCAGCGGTTGCGCACAAGCCTCTTGGCAAGAGCCAGAGCCTGCTCGCTACGCCCCGCCTGTTTATCTTCGCGATACCTGGTGACCCAACTATTCCAGGTTTGGAGCTCCGCCAAGCTCTGTTTTGATTCGACAAGACAAGCCCCGCCAAGGACGGATTGCTCCGTATGCTGGATTTGTGCAAGAAGGAATAGAAAAGCCAGGGATGTCATTCACTGTTAGAGCGACGCTAGCACTCCGAATCGATCAAAGCTACTGAGGCTTGGGAGCCGCCCCGTAAAGCGAACAGGCTGCACGGCTGTTTTGCCAATATTCACTCTCGGCATTGATTACTCCGAGGTGATCCCAATTCTGATCCATTGCGTTGCGCGCCCAGATGCCGCAGGCCTTCGATCTTTCGCCTTCAGTAAACAGATAGGTCGCTACGCCGCTTGATCTCAATAGAAAATCACGAGTGCCTTCATTGGCTCCGGCCATCATCTCGTTTACTTCCTTGATGCCCTTGAAGAAGAGTAGCGACTCATAGAACGGCTTTGAACTGGAAACTGTGTGTGAGCCGCTCACCTGTTCGTCCAGATACTTCTTGGCTTCGGCCATCGCCCCGCTGCGTCTAAGCGCCAGATAGCGCCAGTATTGCAAAGGAACCAGCCAGTTCACGTCCTCTTTAAGTGCTTCGCAGCTCCGGCCACCGAGCAAATCTTTCTTCCCGGTCAGCGGCTTGGTGATCTGTGCTTCGCAGCGGCCCAATTCGACGGCTGCTTTTGCGTGTTCGCCACTGAAGTAATAGGCCAGGCCCAAATAGTATGCGGCATCGAAGGAATTCGGAACCAACTTAGATGCTTTCTCCAGATCCACAACTGCCTCGGCAAACTTTCGCACCGAGATCAACCGATGTCCACGGTATCGAAGGAATCGGAAGTCTTTGGGAAATTTCTCAACTCCATCCGAGTAGGTCCCGATGGATTCGCTGAATCGCATGTACCCATCCTGGGTACGCCCCAAAGCCAGCATCAGTTCGGCATCGCTGGGATTCTTTGTCAATGCGGCTACAGCGGCTGCAATCCGGCCGTCTTTGTCCTTAACGCCAAAGAGCGCGTTGCCATTGAGGCTGCCCGCTTGCGGCTGGTCGGCATCAGTAAAAGTCTCCTCAGACTTCGGAATATTCAACTTCTCCAGCGGCACCAGCGCTGGCGGCTTGGCTGCCTGTTGGGCCAACGCTGCCATCCCAATTATCAAGAACAGACAAACTTGCATCTCACCTCTAAATCCGGTTGATCAGCGTCGCCACATAGGCGGCGCCAAAACCGTTATCTATATTTACCGTCGTTACGTTGGACGCGCAAGAGTTCAACATGGATAGCAAGGAAGCAAGCCCATTGAAGTGCGCTCCATAGCCGACGCTGGTGGGCACGCCAATGACGGGGCACCCAACCAGGCCACCCACCGCGCTGGGCAGGGCCGCTTCCATACCGGCGCAACAGATGATCACGCGGGCCGCCCACAGCTTCTCCCGTTGTTCGAGTAATCGGTGGATGCCGGCCACGCCGACATCAGAAACGGCAACTACCTCGTTGCCCATCAGCTCGGCGGTAAGCCTAGCCTCTTCGGCCACCGGCAAATCAGCCGTGCCAGCGCACATCACGAGAATTTTGCCCTTACCAAGCATTTTTACTTCCCGCGTAAGCATCAACAACCGGCTCAGCGGATGATAGACCGCCTCTGGAAGCAATTCCTGAATCGCCCGTGCCGACACCGCGTCCACTCTTGTCGCCAAAACATTTTGTCCATGCGCAGCCAGCCGCCCGGCAATCGCCGCAATCTGCTCTGGCGTTTTCCCCTGCCCGAAAATCACCTCTGGCATGCCGTGACGCAAGGCGCGATGGTGATCTACTTTCGCGAAATCGATATCCTCAAACGGCAGGTGCTTTAACTGTTCTGTCGCCGCATCAGAGCTTAGTTCACCCTGACGCACCTTTTCGAATAAATCTCGTATCTGTTGCTGATTCATATACTTAAAAGTCTATCTTGGACCCTGGAGTCACACCGTACTTCTCTGCCATACCTGCTGCTAATTCCAGAACAAATTGCGATTCCTGCGCTCCCCCATGAGTTGGACACTCGCTCGATTTCGCCGACGGGCAAGGCGGTACTTTCGCTAGAATTTCGACTACTACCTTGTTCTTATCCAGCCAGATAATATCGAGCGGCATCTTTACCTGATACATCCAATAAGGGTACTTCCCCATTCTGTTGTGTAGAAAGAGCATTCCACGATCACTGGCAATGCTGTCGCGAAACATCAGGCCCCGCAGCATCTCGGCATATTGAATCGCCATCTCTGCATACACAATGCTGCCATTCGGCATCGTTACGGCCCGTAGGCCATACCGTTCCGCCTCTTCTTTGTTTGAACAGGAAATCATCATGACCATAATCGTGCAGCAGAGAACAATTGATCGCATCCTTTAAAATGGTAGTTGATTCCTCGCATGGCGCAAACTGAAACAATCCCGGTTGCACTCGGATTTCTCGAACGGCTTCGTCGCACGCTCGACATGATCAGGTTTGAACACTCGATCTTCGCCATGCCTTTTGCTCTGACCGGAGCATTGCTAGCTTGGCGCAACCTCGGCTTTCATGCCGAAACGCCTGCTCTCAAACTGCTCTATATCGTTCTTGCGATGATCGGCGCCCGTAGCGCCGCGATGACTTTTAACCGCATTCTGGACGCACGGATCGACGCCATGAATCCGCGCACCGCCATGCGTCATATTCCAAGCGGCCAGCTTAGTCTGCGCTTTGCCTGGGGCTTCCTGATCGTCTCAAGCGCTGTATTTTTTCTTGCCAGCGGTCTTCTCAATCCTCTTTGTCTTATGCTCAGCCCAGTTGCGCTCGCGATCATTCTCTTCTACAGCTATACGAAGCGCTTCACAGCCTTGGCGCATTTAGTACTCGGCGCTAGCCTGGGGATCGCCCCTGGCGCAGCCTGGATCGCCGTTACTGGTTCGCTGGATGTGCGCATCGGCCTGCTTAGCCTCGCCGTCATGCTTTGGACAGCGGGTTTCGACATCATCTATGCCTGCCAGGACACCGACTTTGATCGTCGCGAAGGCCTTTTCAGCATCCCCGCCCGCATAGGCATTCTGCGCGCGCTCAACCTCAGCCGTGGCTTTCACATCCTGACTTTGATTTCACTTACAGCACTCTCGCAATCCCTCAGCCTCTCGCCCTGGCCCGTGCTACCAGTGGCCGCCCTCCTGATCTACGAGCATTCGCTCGTCAAGGCAGACGACCTCTCCAAGGTCGACATGGCCTTTTTCACCGTTAATGGCTTCATCGGAATTACATACTTTGCCAGCATGGCAATCGAGGTTTACAGAAATGTTTGACGATACTCGTCTTGAGTCCATTCACACAAAAGTTCTTGATGGACAACGGCTCTCCGTTGAAGATGGGGTAGCGATGTATCGCTCCCCAGACATCCTCGCCATCGGCCATATGGCCAACATCGTCCGCGAACGCATCAACGGCAACGACACCTATTACAACGTCAACCGCCACATCAACCCCACTGACGTTTGCGTTGCCCAGTGCAAGCTCTGCGCCTTCGGCAAACAGGTGCGCGACCCCGATGGCTACACCATGTCGCACGAACAGGCCTGGGAAGTTGCAGGTAAAGGCTGGTCTGAAGCTGTCACGGAATTCCATATCGTCGGCGGCCTGCACCCGACGCTCACCCTCGACTGGTATTGCGAACTGCTGCGCGGCTTGAAGCAGCGCTTCCCCACAGTTCACCTCAAGGCCTTTACGATGGTGGAGATCGGCTACTTCGCGACTCGCACAAAACTGAGTATCCGGCAGGTGCTGGAAAAGCTCAAAGCAGCCGGCATGGATTCGCTGCCCGGCGGCGGTGCCGAGATCTTCGCCGAGCCTGTAAGACGCATCATCTGCGACCACAAGATCGACGGCAACGTCTGGATCGAAACCGCTCGCGAGGCCCACAATCTCGGTCTCCATTCCAATTGCACAATGCTCTACGGTCATATTGAATCGGAAGAAGATCGCGTCGACCATCTTGTACGCCTGCGCACGCTTCAGGACGACACCAAGGGCTTTCAAACCTTTATCCCGCTTGCCTTCCACCCGGCCAACACTCCTCTCCATCACGTGCCTGTCACCAGCGGCTTTGACGACATCAAAAACATCGCGATCTCCCGGTTAATGCTCGACAACATCCCGCACATCAAGGCGTACTGGATCATGATGACCCCTCGCATGGCCCAACTCGCCCAGCGTTTTGGCTCGGACGATTTGGACGGCACGGTGGTTGAAGAGAAGATCTACCACGACGCCGGGGCCACCACTAGCCAGAGCCTGCGCCGCGAAGAACTGGTCAGGCTAATTCGTGAAGCCGGCCGGGAGCCGGTGGAGCGCGACACCCTTTACCGGCGTGTTGATCGCAGCTTCCAACCCGATACTGCGTTCACGATTCTGGTTTAGGAAGCGGGCCGCCCCGCCTGGTCCCATATAGCGTTCCAGCAAGCGTTTATCCGTTCGCGCCAGATCCACCACGATCAATCCATCAAGGCAGTTACCAAACTTTGGGTCGACGTTAAAGGCCAGCAACTGCCCACCCATTTTCAAGTACTGCCGTAACAGCACGGGGATCGACTTCCCGTCTGCTTCAAGATCCCCAATGAGGTCTCCAAGCTCATCGAGATCACAGGTACTCGGCTTCAGTGAATCCCAGGCTGGGCGCAATGGCCTCCGCGCACTCACCAAACTCGACAATTCCAGATTCCCGTTCTGCTGGCTCAACACACTGGCAATCAATTCTCGCGAGGCCCTGGCGTAATCAGCGCTCACGCTCACCGGGCCAAACAAAACATGCGCCGGGGCGTGATCCAGCACAAAGGTCCCAATGCCCTTCCAAAGCATCAATAGTGGCTGATAGCTCTTTTGGTAAACCGGATGAACAAAGCTGCGGCCAAGTTCAATCGACGGGCTCATGCGACGCAAGAAAGCGTTGTCATATTCGAAAAGCGTATGTGTGTAGAGCCCCTTCACGCCGCTTCGCTCCACAATCGAGTCTACTAATCCCAGGCGGTAGGCCCCGGCAATCTCCTGCTTCTCGCGATCCCATAAATAGAGGTGATGGTAGCTCTCGTCGAAGCGATCCAGATCGAGCGGCTGGCCCGTCCCCTCTCCCACCTGTCGAAAGCTCTCTTCGCGCAATCGCCCTATTTCACGCAGAGTCACTGGAATCTCTTCGCCCTTGGCTGCAAAGACCTGAAACTCGCCCGCCTCCACCAGCGGATTGCGGCGCATCTCGAGCAGCAGGGACTCTCTGGGCATTGCAGCCGCAATCGGCTTCCCTGAGGTGACTCGGCTTAGCTTCCGCCGGCCACGTTTTCGCAGCAAATAAGTACGCCACCGCAGATTGCCGACCAGTTCTTCATCTGACCCAAACCGCTCAATCCGCCCTGCCCCAATCACCGCGCCACAGCGCACTTCAATTTGACACTTCTGCTTATTTAACAACTCATGCGGCAACAGAGCCGTGCGCAGCCGAGGATGCACCAAGCCCGCCAACTGGAACAACACACTATTGCGGCCGTCCACAAACAACGGCAACGCCGCAGCCTTCGACTTCCGCAGCAGGCGCGCAATGGATTCGCTCCATACCGGATCCGCCACCTGCCAGCGCGGAAACTGAAATTGCAGTTGCGAGACTTCGCCCGCCGGAAATACAAGCAGCATCCCGCCCTGCGAGAGCCAGGTCAAAGCCTCACGGATCCCCTTGGCGTTGGCCCGGCGCGCCTCGGGGCCGCCAAACGGATTGACACAAATCACACGGTCGGCGATCTCAGTGAACTCCCCCAGCAACTGATTCGCCATAATCTTGACGTCAGGCCGGATTTTCGGCAACAACTGTGCCAGCGCCACGCCCTCAACAATCCCAAACGGATGATTTGCGACGGCCACAACGGCACCAGTTTTCGGAATTCGCTTCAGATCTTCCTGGCTAACGTTCACCTCAACTCCGAGCGCCTCCAGCAAGCGCTGGCAGAAGGTCTCTGGAGGGCCTTGGTGTAACCCTTGGTAAAAGCCATCCGTCCTCTCTACTTGCAACACCTTCATCAGCGCATCGAAAACCGGCTGCGGAATCTGGCTGGCGAAAGCTTTGGCAAAGGCTCCGCGAAACGGGGCTGGAAGCGTTACTTCTGACCTTATGATCTTCACTAGGCATGAGCATGGCCTCCAAAAATGACGCCATCACAACGGACAGGTGACAGTTCGGTCAAGTCTGAATCTTCCACCAACCCAAGCTTCAGGGTAGGGCTACACTGGTAAGAATCCTTTAATAATTCAATGCTGCGCCCTATCACACCCATCGTCCTGGCACTTCTGGTGCTCCTCAGTTCCTGCAATAAGGAACAGAAGGTCGCGGCGACCAAAAAAGAAACGGGTCCTCTGAAGGTTCGCGCCGTCACCGCCACCCAACGCGTCATCAAACGCAGTATTGAAAGCGTCGGTACGCTTTTCCCGCTCGATGAAACCATCGTCAGCGCCGAAATTGATGGCCGGGTTGATCGCGTTGATGCCGACCTCGGCGACTTCGTCAACAAGGGCCAGATCATGGTCCACATTTCCGACGAAGAACAACGTTATCTCCTTGCCCAAAACGAAGCCCAACTCCGCTCCAGCCTGGAGCGCCTCGGCCTCACCAACGACACAGACCGTGTCCAGGACGTAAAGACTACCCCCGACGTCCGCCGTGCCGAGGCTGACATGCAGGACGCCGAACAGCGCTTCAAGAGAACCCGTGAACTCCGAGACCAGGGAATCGGCGCGCAAGCCGATCTCGATCAGGCCCAGGCCAGGTTCAATTCAGTCAAAGCCGG
>JAYSVS010000179.1:0-3836 GCA_043718395.1 Acidobacteriota bacterium | reverse complement strand
GTCTTCTTCGCCGGATTGATTGCTTCGCTCGCGTTCCATGCATCAACGATACCCGACACTCGCGTCGAAGGCAATTATTAAGTTAACGCTTATGGGGGCGTGGGTCCTGGTCTATGTCGCGTTCTCTGGTTAGCCCCATCCAGTCTGGGCGAACGTAATGTGGTGTGAGGATGATCCATTCCGCACCGATTTGCTTGAAGTCGGCTAGCAGCTTTGCGTAGCGTTCTTCCACCTGATCTGGCTTGAGGCCTGCGTCGTTGACGAACTCTGAGATAACCAGATCCGGCTTGACGCCCAATACAGTTTCACTGTAGTTGTGCGGACTACCGGGAGGTTCGGCAAGGTAGCTGCCGGTGTTGCGGCCACCCCAGGCTTGGGTGATTAGCTCAATACGGGCCTTGGGGAATTGCAGGCGTAGGCGAGCAACGAATTGCTCTTGCCAGCGGCCCGGGTTTTTGATGTATGAGCCATCGGTTACGCTGTCGCCCCAGGCGAGGATGCGCAAAGCTGCGCCTTCTGTCAGGCGTTTGCGAAGGCGAGTGATCGTTGCACTGGTAGGAATTGGCGACTCTGGATAGGCCGTCTCAAGCACCGGGAAGAGATTGTGCGCTTGCAGCTTTGTGGTCATGCCGGGTAGATAAATGTTGCCGAGATGACGTTCGCCCGGGTTGGGCTGAGGCGCAGATGGGGCAGCGGCGCGGGGCTCTCCCCTTCGCAACTCGATCTTGCCTTCGGCTGTGAGCACTACAGCATCCAGGCGTTGCTGGGCATGACGGTATGTTGCGTAGACAGCTTGGTTGGGCTCGATGCGGCTCTCCGCTGATCGACCGAAGGTGCCCCAGGTGAGATCGATTTCATAGTCGACTCCTTTGGTAAAAAGCAGCGCGTCTGATTCTGGCCCAGCGCGAAGGGTGAAACTGATGGCATCAAGCAGGTGGGGGCTGGTTGTCTCTTGCGCTCGCACGCCTTTGAGTTGGGTGCCTCTCACCCAGCCGCCGGCCTTGGGATTGAAGACCGGAATGCTGGTGTACTGCTCTGCTTTGACCTCGATCATGAGAAGCGGGAGGACTTCGATTTTCTGGGTTGCTGATCCGGACAAATCAACAACGATTTCCCAATTGGAAGCGAGAGAGAATTTTGCCGACTCTTGAGCGAGGGCGACGGTGAATAAAAGAATCGGGCTCAAGTGCAGCACCCTCAAATTGTAATCCCAGAAGGGAGGCGGATTTTTGAGCCACCTCCGATTGGTATTCTGAGTGAGTTCTTTATGAATTTCACTCCCCTTCCAGTCACGGCGCATATTGCTGAGTATGAGAGTCAAGCTGGGAGCCTGCTTGAGGCTTGGCGCAATGGCGAGCCCGCAGCGCTTGAGTACTTTCTCAAGAGCTTGCCGCGACTCTTGGACGACAAGTTTTGCTGGGTGCCGAAGCCACTGAGTGAGGAAGCAATTCGTGCTGAGGTCTTTAGTCTTGAGGATGCCCGGATGGCGGTTGCCAGAGGCTACGATTTCTTCGATTGGAATGCGCTGGCCTCCTTTACCGCTGCGATGGAAGTTCAGGATCCAGAGATCCAGCCATTTGAGTGCGCAATAGAGGCCGTTGTCAATGGAGACTTGGAGACTCTGCAATCTTTGCTTGACCAGCAGCCGAAGCTAGTTCATGCGCGATCCCGGCGTGTGACTCATTTTGAGCCATCAATCCACGGTGCGACGCTGTTGCACTATGTTGCGGCCAATGGCACTGAATGCTACCGGCAGCGAACTCCCGCCAACGCAGTGGCGATCGCAACGGCTCTGCTGGATCGCGGTGCCGCCGTGGATGCACTTGCGAGCCTCTATGGCGGCGAGTGGACGACCATGAGTCTTCTTGTCTCAAGTAGCCATCCCGCCGCTGCTGGCGTGCAGATCGAACTGATTGACTTGCTGGTATCTCGCGGCGCATCCATTCATGAGTTGGGCAAAGGGCACTGGGGTTCGCCTTTAGAAACGGCCTTGGTCTTCGGTTTTGCGGAAGCCGCAGAGGCATTGCTTCGTCATGGGGCACCACTGTCTTTTGTGGCAGCCTCAGGTCTTGGAAGAGTGGATGAAGTCAGTTTGTTGTTACCGGCGGCGGACTCACGATCCCGACACTATGCATTCGCCCTTGCTACGCAACTTGGGCAGTTGGAGGTAACACGAATCCTGCTTGATGCTGGAGAAGATCCGAATCGCTTCAATCCAGAAGGGACTCATAGCCATACTCCGCCAATTCACCAAGCCATATTGTCAGGCCATCTTGAAGTAGTTCAACTCCTGGTTGAGCGAGGTGCACGGCTGGACGTTCGCGACAAAATTTATCATTCTACTCCGCTTGGTTGGGCTGAACATGCAGGCAAAGCAGAGATTGCTCAATATCTCAGGGATTTTGAACCTGGTCCAATTCAGAAGTAAGGGCGCGGGCAATCTCCATATCAGATAGCTTTGAGTCGCCAGGAAATGCCTTGTAGATTTGTAGCGCCAACAATGCTACTGAGGACGGGTTGTAAGGAATCGATTCAGGCGGAAAGAGGTCTCGATTCTGGCAAAGAAATGCGGCTGCTGATTTCAGGCGGAATTGTTCATCGCGGCTCGCCTCCGAGTCATGTTCGAAGACCCACAATGCGACTCTGTTTGCGATGTCCGGCTGTGACTTGGCGTCTACCGCAACGCCGGTTGCCGCAAAGAATCGACAGTCGTAATCGCGACAAGTTTGCGGCCGGTGTTCATAAATGGAACATTGATTATTGACCAGCATGGGACAGTGGCCTTGTTCGTTGTAGCCCATCAGAAGATGTCCTTCAGGCCTGCCAGGGGCATCGAAAAGCAAATCTGCGGGGATTCTTTCTATGGCCTGCGTTTCTTCAGGTTGTATGTAAACAAACATCGAAGAACGGCAACAGGCGTTGCAGCTCCCACAGGGCACTTGGCTTGAACCGTTCGCAAATTGCAGCCATTCGGAAAAACTACCCGCCCCAACGGACTCGGCTTCGCGGATTTCGTTCTCCATTCCACATAGAATACCGCTGCAGAGGCTAGTCCTTGTCAGGCACTTCATAGTGGAGGGTATAGTGATGCTGCTTGCCTTCGCGTCGAATTTCAAGGTTGCCAGAAAGGCCTACCAGATCTTGTGTTCCCGAGCCAGGCGTAATTACCACCTTGATCTCCATCGCACCTGGAGACATGATGCCGCTATGCTGCATGATGAAGCTACCGGCGCGGCCGTCGAGTTTGCCCGTGAAGCGCTCCAGCGCCACGTAGCCACCAGACGGATTGCTGCCGTCACCGGAAGCCATCATCTCGACACGGCTCGTGCCACTGAGTGAGCCTGCAAAGGTCTTGTCGAGCGACAACCGGACAAAGTCGCCCTCTGCGGGCGGCCCGGCAGGCGGCAAGATTTTCACTTCAAAAGTACCAGTGACGGATTTCATAATTCGAGGTTTCTCCTTGGTTCGGTTGGTGTTTGCTGGAGCCTGCGCCAGCAGCATGGCGAATGCCGAGACGATTGTTATGGTGAGGGTATACATTGGTCTAAATTCCAGTGAGTTCAGGATAGCGAGAGTCGACTATAGATAATTGGAAAAACGTGTCAGACGCTGGAGCCTTCCCGAGGATCGAAGTAGCAAACGAGTTCTTCCAGGGCCTATAGCCGAATCGCGATCCAGACTCCGACTTGGCTGCAAGGATCGTTGAGGCGCTCAACGGGGGTGGAGCGGTGGATTGGGCATAGGCGTTAAAATAACGATTGTCCTTGTTAGCCTTTTGAGTTAGCCTATGAGGCATGGAAAGCCTACCGCTGTGCGCTGAGCAATGGGACTATGTG
>JAYSVS010000178.1:0-37536 GCA_043718395.1 Acidobacteriota bacterium | reverse complement strand
TGTCTTCCATCCCGTTTAGTATCCATCACTTGCATCCAATCGCGGCTGGTCAACTGCCGGAAATAGGATGATCGTTTACGCTGGCACCGCAGCGGGCGTTTTCAAATCGACAAATGCCGGACTCACTTGGACGCCAAATGGATTGATCAAGATAATTGGGGACTCAAATGCTCTATCTCTCAAAGATTGCTATTCTCTCACTTGCCCTCGGACTATTATGTAATTTTAGCTTTGCAAGTGTACTCTATGACATCAGCTTGGATACCTCGGGATTAATTAGCCATCCCGCTGGACCTTTTTCTGTCGTTGTCGTTTTCAATGACGGTGAAGGCTATGGTGACGCGAACAATTCGATTGCCATTAACGGCATAAATTTTGGTACGGGAAGTGCTCTTGGCGGCCCATTTTTATTTGGTGGGGCAACTGGATCACTCGGGACCGGAATTGCAATCACAGACAGTGCATTATTCAGTATCTTTAGTGAAGGGTTTATTCCCGGCCTTCAGTTAAGTTTTGGAAGGCCATCAGCCTGGGAAGGCCATCGGAAGGCCATCGGAAGGCCATCAGCCTGAACTGTCCCAGCGCCATCCACCCATTTTCCTCAATGTTTTTGAGATCTTTTCTCCCAATCCCCGCCTCAGTTGGCCCTCGGCCTGCCTGATCAAATTCGGCCCCATGCCCAGAAGTCGATCAGAATCCACCACTTAGCCCAAAACCCAAAACGCTCCCAAAAGTCAGAATTTCGCAAAAATCACGGTAGGGACACATCCACCCGTACCATCCCCAAAATCACGCTGAGACCACTAGCCCCTAATCCGTGCGACGCCGCTTCACCGGCACGAAACGAATCTGCACAGCAAGTTTCCACCCGACTTCAAGCGCATCTGCAATCCTCTTGAGCAGCATCAGCGAATGCTCCTCGCAATCGGCATCTTCCAGCCGGCAACCCGCCGAAGCTGACGTCCCACCCACTCTGCCAATTCCAAATGTGCCAATTCCTGCGGCCTCAATCCCACCTCGGTCCGCAACTCGAAAATCTTGTGCGCAATCCAGGCATTCAGCGCAACCCCCCCTCAAATTGTCAACGCTCACCTTCCTGAGACTGAATGCGTTCCGAGCAGGCGTTTGTGCGACCGGCGGGGGCGTCCCCGGAAGGGCAGAACACAGGATCCCCTGCCCGGCAGCGAGTGGGGCAGGTCAGGAGGGGGAAACGATTCCTGGCTCAGCTTGTTGGCTCTTCGGGATTGCCCAGCTCGGCCTCGATCTCCTCGATCGACGGCAGTGTACCTTTGAACTCCTCTGGCAGCTTCACCAGATTCGTGAACTCAGCAACACCCAGCGGCTTCGTCATGTCGCGCAGCGCGTACTCTGCAACGACGCCGTCTTTCTCCTTGCACAGAATGAGTCCGATGCTGGGCTTGTCATCAGGATGGCGAAGCAGGTCATCGACGGCAGACAGGTAGAAGTTCATCTTGCCTGTGTACTCCGGCTGGAAAGCACCGCCCTTGAGGTCAAAGACCACGAAGCAGCGAAGCTTCAAATGATAGAAAAGCAGGTCGATTCTGTATTCACTGCCCGCCACCTCAATTGGAACCTGTCGGCCAACGAACGCGAAGCCTACTCCCAGCTCAAGCAAAAACTTCTGAATGTGGGCGACCAGGCCGGTCTCCACTTCTCGCTCGTGAGCGTCTTTTGAGAGGGTCAGGAAATCGAAGTTGTAAGGGTCCTTGAGGAGCTGTTGTGCGAGATCGGATTGCGGCTTTGGAAGTGTCGCCTGAAAGTTGGTCGTCGCCTTCCCCTGACGCCGATAGAGGTCGCTTTCGATCTGCATGACGAGGATGTTCCGGCTCCAGCCGCACTCAACGGCTGCCTGCGCGTACCAGACCCGTTCCTCGGGGTCCTTCGTCTTGTCCAAAAGAGTGCAGTTGTGGAACCATGGCAATTGTCCAGCAAGCTGCTGGACAATTGGCTCCTCCGGCCAAGCCTCTGAAAATGCTCGCATGTAGAGAAGGTTTGTTCGGGAGAAACCCTTCATATGAGGGAACGCCGAACGAAGGTCCTTTGCAAGGCGCTCAATCACCTTAGTGCCCCATCCCTCTTGCTTCTGGCGGGCGAGAATCTCGCGGCCGATTCCCCAATAGAGCAACACCAGCTCCCGATTGACTGCAAGCGCTGCCCGCACCTGGGCGCCCTGAATTCGCGTCTTGATGTTCGCGAGAAGAGCTCCGTAGGTCTCAGTGCTTGGGGATTGGTCTGCCATGGACTCCTTCTGTAGTACCAGATCAGGGGCGTCTAGTGCAGATTTATTCGGAAAGCAACCAAAAAGCATCAGCCTATTTGAATGCGTCGGTAGGAGCTACGGCTCCACAATCGATAAAGGGAGGACTGAAGCCTACCCGATCTTGATCCTGGAGAAAACAGAATCTACCAATATTTTGTGGGACTCGATGTCCATAAGCAAGTGATTGCCTACTGCATCTAAGCAGCCGATGGTGCGATCCTTGGAATGTCGTCGGAATGTCGTCAGCCTGGTGTGTCCCAACGCTATCCACCTATTTCCCTCAATGTTTTTGAGATCATTTCTCCCAATCCCCGCCTCAGCAGACCCTCAGATTCCCGATCAAATTCGGCCCGATGACTTAAAATCAATGAGAATCAATCAATTAGCCCACAACCCCAAAAGGCTCCAACAAAGGAGAATTTCACAAGAATCACGGTAGGGACGGGTCCACCCGCACCAACTCCAAAATCACCTTAAAACCTTCAGATCCTAAGCCGTGCGCCGCCCGCAACGTTTCCTCATCCGAAGGGATGGGGCCTAATTGAAGCGAGCACTTTGGCCAGATTGTGCAGTACAGAGAATTCGTTTCCTCATCCGAAGGGATGGGGCCTAATTGAAGCGTTGCAGCTAATGTTTCAAAACAAACTAGCCAGATCTGAAGGCCAAACTCAACTTGCGTACCATCTCTACGACTCCGCGTGGATCGCCCGCCGAAGGTCCTTGAGGAGCAGCAACAACTGGTACGGATCGACTGGCGACTCCTCGAATTCAAAATGCAAGTAGAAACGGCGCGCCGCTTCGTCGATTGCATGCACGAGCACGGCCCGCACTCCCACAATGTCTGCGGCTTCTTCTATGCGGGATAATGCATCGAACAGAAGTGCTTTGCCCACGCCCTTCCCCTGCTGTGTCCGATCCACCGCCAGCCTGGCGAGCAGCACGACGCCGATTGGATGATTCGCTAAGCCCTTGGCAATTCGCTGTGGGCTCTCGTGCCTGTGTACCGAGCCCGTCGTCAGCGCGTAGTAGCCGACAACGCGATTGCCGTCGAGGGCCACGTAGGTCTTGGCGGAGTCCGCCTGCTGGTTCGTCCACGCGAACTTTCGTAGCCAATCGTTGAGGGTTGAGTTGGCACAATCGAACCCACTCAGATCTTGTTCCCGCGTGAGCTTTTCGATGACGAACTCGGGCTTTATTCCCGCAGTCATGACCGGCGCTTGGCTATGTGGGGCTCTCTGAAAAGCCGGCGCAGCCGCGGCTTGTCCTTCGCTGGCCGATCCAGTGCCGCCATAAACGCCTTCCATTGCTTTTCATCGAGTACGAATCGGGTTTGCTCAGCGAGCGATTGCTCGGCCTTCTCGCAAGCACTGCGCATGATGAACTCGGTGATGTTGACGCCTTGGCGGTCCGCCGCCACTTTGATCAATTCTTCTTCTGAAGCGGTGGCGCGGAGTTGGAACCGGCGGTCGCGCTGTTGTTCGGGTGTGGATAGGGCCATATTTGCCTCCAAAACCATTGTACTGCCAACGTACTGCGAGTCGAGTGACATTTCCCGCTCGCAACCATGAGCCTTGGCGACAGCCTGGCCCTTCACCATGCAATTTATTGACTTTTTTGTTATTTTCTCCCAGCAGAACCGCAAGCCAACCATTACGAGCTTCTCTCACCTATTGCTGGAATGCGCGGCTAAAGTTTTCATAATAAGCACTTTAGACTGAATATACTCTGCTTCCTTGAATTTTACCTCCAACCTCCCAAACACCCCAATTTTTTCAAAAAACGCAAAGGGACGGGTCGACTTAAAGCCAGCGCCCACTGAGTCCACGCTCCCAGCACCCGCCAAGTCGTCCAATGCCTCAACGCCCGCCTCCGTAATTTCGGCAGCAGCATCACAAAAGCCTCAGCGATTGCACCGGCAAAACCATCGCCTTCGCCGTCGAAGACGCCGCCCAAGATACCCCCACATCTCTTCAAGGTCGTGCTCGACTCCCTCCGGCCTACTCGCCGCCTTGCCCAGACACTCATACAAACATCGAAATTCTGCGATGCGCGTCTTAGCCAATACGCAAGGTCTTGAATCGAACTCTCCACACGTCGATTTTGACCAAAACCCTCTTCCTTCACTAGCTCAAAATTGATTCAGGCCCGGCTGAAAATTATTTCGCCCCTCTTTTCAATCACATCCGTCCCGCTACCTGCCAACTTCTATCAGCCAGAATGCGAAAACAATGAGTGGTCAGCCCTCTCGCTGAGCCGATTTAATACGCAACGATTCGAAGGATGAAGCCTCATGGCAACCGAAAAGCAAATCGCGGCAAATCGCCGCAACTCCCAAAAAAGCACTGGCCCCAAAACACGCGAAGGTAAATTCAAATCCAGCCTCAACGCGCTGCGCCACGGCGTCTACAGCGAAACACACATCATCAAAACCGAAGATGCCGCCATCTTTAGCAATCTCGCTCAGGAAATTCTCGACGAGCTACAGCCTCAAACTCCAACCGAACTCGAACTGGTCGACCAACTCATCCAAACCGTATGGCGACGCCGCCGAATCACCGCCTTAATCCACATGCGCCTCAATCAGGCCATCGACGAAGTCGTCACGGAGCAAGCAGCCAGTGATCAAATCAACATGGAGCAGTCTCTGGTCCAACCTGAACAAACCAGACCCACTCCCAGTCAAATCACGGTCCTCGCCATCGAAAAGCTCGAAAATCTAAAACCTTCCTTTGCTCGCCAGGAAACTCTTGAACTTCGACTCATGGCTCTTTTCCAGCGAACCCTCAGCCGCCTCGAACAAGTGCGAAAAATCGCGAACAAAGCCAAATTGGAGCAAAATCCACTATTGGAAGCAGCTTGTAGTATGGGCAGAGAGTAATAACGAGTAATATAGTGCCATGAGAATCGTGCTGATCAGCCTCTTGTCGATTGCTACTATTGCCAACTGTGCCACTGTTGGCGTGGTGGACTTCCCGGTCACCGCCTCCAAGCCCGGCACCCAAGCCTGTTTCAATCGGGCCGTCGCCATGCTACACAGCTTTTGGTTTGAAGAAGCGCGCGAACAGTTTCAAGCTTGCGCTGCACAGGATCAGGAATTTCCTATGGCCTGGTGGGGTGTCGCGATGACTTATAACCACTCACTATGGAATCGAGTGTGGCCAGAGGAAGCACGCGCCAGCCTGGCGAAAATCGGCTCAACAGCGAAGCTAACCGCGCGCGAGCAAAGTTATATCGATGCAGTCCGCTTGCTCTTTGGCAAGGGCAACAAGAGTGAACGCGAACGGGCTTATGCCAAAGCGATGCGTTCCATTTATTTGAAGCATCCCGATGATCTTGAAGCGGCGGC
The DNA here is from genome assembly GCA_043718395.1 of Acidobacteriota bacterium. Taxonomy (GTDB): domain Bacteria; phylum Acidobacteriota; class Terriglobia; order Bryobacterales; family Bryobacteraceae; genus Bryobacter. The sequence goes on along the minus strand of JAYSVS010000178.1, from coordinate 31,909 downwards.
TTTCTACGCACTCTCCTTGATCGCGACAAAGAAGTCAGTCGAGGCTGGTGCGATTGCGCTGGAGGTCTACGGCAAGCAGCCTGAGCATCCGGGGGCCGCGCATTACATCATCCACGCCTTCGACGATCCCACACATGCCATCCTCGCCCTGCCCGCCGCCAAACGCTACTCGAGCATCGCCCCAGAAGCTCATCACGCCCTGCATATGCCCTCGCACATTTTCCTTCAACTGGGAATGTGGCCTGAGACAATTGCATCAAATGAGAAATCCTGGGCTGCCTCGGTTGCCTGGCAGACCCGCAAGCATCTTAATCTTTCACTGCGCGATTATCACAGCCAGTATTGGCTGGCCTACGGCTATCTGCAGATGGGGCGGCCTGACGATGCATGGAAGGTTTGGGAAACCAAAAAGCAGGACATTATCGAGAGCAAAGGCGATGGCGAAGTGTACCGGTATTGGGCCGACCTTGGTGCGTTACTCGTCGTAAGCACGGGTGCCTGGAATCGGGCTGCCGAAGTTTTCGCCGATCCAGTAACGATACGCCGCGCCGGAGGCGATGCGCATGCGCATCTTCCAGCAGGTGCCCCCAGGGCGCTCGAGGGCTTTACTCGCGGTTGGGCTGCCGCTGAAGCCGGAGAAGATTTTGCTCCCTGGCTAGATCAAATTGAGCAGGCGCGATTGATTGCGGTTCAAAAAGATCAGTTGCTGATGGCAGGTCGATTTGAAGCTCAACAACTGATTGTGAAAGCTGTGGCTATGCGCAAGGCTGGAAAGCTCAGCGAGGCAGTAGACACTTTGGACCAAGCTGCCGTTCTTGAGGAGAAGGAAAAGCCGAGCGGCCCTCCAGATATCATCAAGCCCTCGCACGAACTGGCGGGTGAGATCCTGCTTGAGATGGGCAAGAAGGCAGAAGCGGCCAAGAAGTTCGAAAAGGCTCTCGAACGTCAGCCAATGCGGCGAGCCAGCCTGGATGGCTTAGCGCGAGCCGGCGTACTTTTGGAAAACCGTTGAGCCTTCATCGGTGACTAGCAGCACGGAGTAGGCATCCTTGTAGGGCCCTTCCATGCCGGGCGAACCCATGGGCATGCCAGGAACGGCAAGGCCTTTGGCCTTGGGCTTTTCTTTGAGCAATCGCTGGATGTCGGCCACCGGGACGTGACCTTCGATAGCATAGCCGTTGATCATTCCGGTATGACAGGAGCCATACTTTTCCTTGATTCCGGCGCTGGATCGGGCAGCGGCGGTGCTGGGGACTTCAATCACTTTCACCTTGATTCCTGCGGCGCGAACGAGATCGACCCATTTGGAGCAGCACCCGCAGGTTGGCGTCTTATAGACGGTCATATCGGCAGCTCCGAGGAGCGAGACACTGAGAATGGCGACGGCGAATCGGATCATACTTCAAGGATAGCGCTGCGGGGTCTCATTAGAATCAGGTCGAAGCTGAAAGTGACCTGAGAGGCTACCGCGGGCTGTGCTTGCATCGGACGGTAGATGGCCAGTAAGACGTCTTCGACCGCTGTAGCATCGAGCTCTGCCGAGCTACTCGCTCTACTGGTAGAAATGACCTCAAAGTCGCTGGCAAACGATTCGATCGTTCGCTCCACTCGCTCCCTGCCGGTACCTCGCAACTCGATCAGATCATCCGGTGCGGGGATGGCAACCAGTAACCGGCCGTCCTCGCGGAGTACCCGGGCGAACTCACTGGAATTCATACGCGCAGTAATGGACATGACTACCGAGAAGCTCTTGTCTGCATAGGGCAGGCCCCGGTCTGCGTTGGCGACAATCCATTCGCAGAGCTGATATCGCTTGGCGGCAGCATCAATTGCGGGGATAGAAATGTCGACCCCGTGGGCAAGGCATTGCGATTGGCTGGCCAAATTGCCGGGATAGAAACCCTCTCCACAGCCGGTGTCGAGTACTACGTCATTTTCGTTCAGATTCAGTAGTTCTGAGATCGCCGAAAGCAGTGGGGCTGTGACGCCAAGATCATGTAGCCGGCGGCGAGCCGCTACTGCTGCCGCGCTGTCGCCGGGGTCTTTGGACTTCTTATCCTGCGGTTGAAGCAGATTGACGTAGCCGCTTTTCGCCCGGTCAAAGGAGTGGCCGCGTGAACAGACGAGCTGCCGCGATTCGCGCATGAGCGGCTGCCGGCAGTCGCGAACAGGGCAAAGGAGCATCAGTTGAGTTTACTGCGATCTTGAATGGTCTTGAACGGATTACGGTTCTGTGATCAGGTAAAGATACATGGCCCCGCCACGAGGGTCGCGGCCGCGAATAGCCTTGCGGTTCAAATACGCCTCAAGGGTTGCCTGCTTGCCAGTGGATTCGCAGACATCGACGAGATCGCCGTTGGTGCTGGTGCGGGCGGCGATGGCTTTGAGTGCCCGGTCAATGACTGGCTGGAAAGCCAGTTTGTTGAGCCAGCCGTTGCGCACACCTTTGCGCATCGCAGCACCGATCATCGCCGTTGCACTGTATTCTTCATAGGCGGTGGGGTGGTCGATGACCTGCCTCCAGAGACCGCTCGCGGTCTGATGCCTGGCGAGAGTTGCGCACAGGCGTTGAAATGCGGGCAGCAGTCTTGGAGTAGATTCAAGAGTGAGAGCGAGGCCGAGGGCAGGGAAGGCATTGCCACGGCCCCAGGCCGCATCGCACAGTGGGGAGTGGCGCCACAGGCCATCCCGGCGCAGGCAAAGTTTTTCGAGTCCCTCGTAGTGCGCGACACACGCTTCGATTTGGCCGGCGCGCGCCAGAATCGGGCAGCCCATGAAGACGCCGTCGCTCATTTCGTTGTAAAGCGAAATCTCGGCCCTGGCGGCAGCGGCCAGAACACGTTCGCGGTAAGCACCCTTGCCCGTCATTCTGTGCAACTCATCAAAGAGTAGATGGCCCGAGAGATGGCTTGGTGTGAGTTTCGCGAGGCTGTCCTTTTCTCCACTAACGAAAGGCAAGACCAGCCGCTCAACATCAGATTGAGCCCCGAGTCGCAGGCGAGCGATCAAAGCTGTGGACTGTATGTAGACCACCTCGGTTAGTTCCTGGCCGTAGATCCTCGCCAGAGGTTCGTCTCGAAGTTGAGCCAGCATTTAGGGTTGTTCGTCGCTTATGGGAGGGCGGTTCGGGCCATTTGGTTCGCGTTCCAGGAAGGGGCGGCCCTTCTCCATCCACTCAGGCTTTGGAGCGTCTTTGAGGTAGTACTCAAAGAACTCAAACATGCGGGCAGAAAAGTGGCGCTGGTTCGCGCGGATGCGCAGATTGTGCGGTTCGCCATTGTAATTGAAGAGGTAAATCTCTTTGTTCAGGCGACGCAGCGACAGGTAGAATTCGATGCCTTGATACCACGGCACTGCGTCGTCGGCGTCATTGTGCATCGTCAGGATCGGAGTCTGCACCTGGTCGGCACGGAAAAGCGGCGAGTTCTCGAGGAAGCGCAGCGGGTACTGCCATGGAGTGCCACCGATGCGGCTCTGAGTGCGCTCATATTGAAACTGACGGGGGCGTCCAGGGCCCCAACGAATGCCGTTATAGGCGCTGAACATGTTGGTGACAACGGCGCCAGCTTCGGCGGCACGAAAGAGATTAGTGCGGGTGAGCATGTACGCGATCTGATAGCCGCCCCAGGAGTGGCCCTGGATCGCGATACGCTTCTCGTCGACGATGCCCTGATCGATCAACTTTTGAACAGCAGGGATGACACAGGCCATGGCGCTATCGCCGGGGTAGCCCATGCGGTAGGCGATGTCTGGAGTTACTACAATATAACCGTTTGATACATAGATCGGAATGTTGATCGAGTTTGTCGGGCGTGGCTCGGCAAAGGTGTTGACATTCTGGCTCAAGCGCTCATAGATGTAAACCATGAGCGGGTACTTTTTGGTTGAGTCGAAGCCCTCTGGCTTGTAAACGGCTGCCTTGAGGGACTGGCCGTCGGTGGAGCGGAAGTTCATCAGTTCAGAGTTGCCCCAGTTAAAGCCGGCAATCTGTGGATTGGCGTCGGTGACCTTGTTGAAGAACTGCATTTCGGAGTTCGTGACGACGATATCCGGGTATTCGCGGAAGGTGCCGGCGGTGAGCATTAGGACGTTGGCAGATTTAGCTCTAACGGGAGCGGAGTAGTTTTTGTTGGACCAGATGAGCTGGCGAGGATCAGCCGAGCCATCGATCATATCGACAAAAAAGCCTGTCTCGCGGGTATCGAGTGACTCGGCTCGAAGCAGAATTGGCTTGCTCTGATCGAGGCCGTCCTGCCGCTCATCAGTGTCGGTGCGGACGACGCGGAACTGGATGGAGCGTTTGCGCCCGGTGCCGTCAGTGAGGTTCTTGGCGAGGCGGCCATCAGGAGAGATCTGCCAGACGTCGAATCGGTCGTGGAGAAGGATGAACTTGCCGTCGCGGGTCCAGAAGGCTCCTGCATAAGGGCCTGGGCGGCCGGGGGAGTCGTAGTCTTCGTTGGCAAAAGCGACGCTTAAGCCGCTGGTGAGGTTGGCTTCAGCGCCAGTTGAGATGCTGAGACAGAGCCAGTCTTTCGAATCGAAGCGGAGGCCGTACCTGCCGTCGGGCGACCAGGAATAATTGTTGCTGCGCTGTTTGCCGAGGAGCTTGCGATCGCCAGTCAGGGTATTGACGAGGTATTGGTCCGCAGTGCGGGCGTCTTCGAAGTCGGCGCTGGCGCGGTAGGCGCGATCATCGGTGCCGAAGGCGAAAAGGCCGCTTTCGTTAGGAATGATTTCGGCCAGGTCGGGCGCAGCGAGCTGGACCACTTTGGAGTCGGCGATGTGGAGAACCGCCCGGTAGCTTCGGTTGCGGTCTTGTGTGGCGCGCACCTTCTGCATGGGCTGGATGGCTTCGTCCTTCCAGTGCCAGAGGTCGTAGTTGACCTTGGGGCCGTCTTCCTTTTTGGCCTGGAGTTTTTCTGGCGCTGTAGGGAAGAACAGCCGGCCACCGTCGCGGGAGAAGTTTAGAGTGCCGCGGTCCGTGACGTTTTTGGTGACGGCTTCCCTTGCGGCACCTGGTTTACGGTCCCATAGATAGACGGTGTCAGCAGAGAGGAAAGCGAGTTGGGTTTGCTTCTCATCCCAGGTGAATTTGGAGTACTTGCCTTTGGTGCTTACGAGGGCGAGCGGAGTACCGTCCCAATTGGCGGTGTTCATGGCAGACACACCATCCACGGTTGCGTAGACGAGCGAGATGCCATCTTTGCTTAGGGCGTAGTCAGTGACGCCGGCGATTGTTTTTTCGACAGAATCAGACAGGCGGCGGACCGTGAGAGTCTTCTCTAAGTCGTCTCTGAGGTAGGCAACTACTGTGGTGGCTTCAGATGCCAGTTGATAGGACTTTACGTTCTCGACTCGCGTGCTCTTTGCGGTGGCGAGGTCAATCAGGACGAAGGCCGCTTTGCCCTTTTCGACTCCCTTATTAGGGAAGGTAGTGAAGGCTACGAACTTGGCGTCGGGAGTGAAGGCAATGAGGCTGGTTCGCTGAATCGGCGGACCTTCGCGATCTGGATCTGGTGCCGGCGGTGGTGGACGCAAACCCGCAGGTTCGCGAATTTCTGAGTTGCTGGCGAGGTTGCGGATAACGACTTCGCCGTCTGCATCCTGCGGGTAGAGAGCGTAGCCTAGAAACGTACCGCTAGAGGAGAGCTTTTGCCCTGAAATAGAGCGCCACGCATCGGTGTCAGCATAAGTCATGGGGCGTTTTGGCTGGGCAAGCGCCGAGGAGATGACAGCAACAGAGAGAAGCAGACGTAGAGACCGCATATTTACGACAGTTTAGCGCCTTCGGGAATGCTTCGCTACACTAGGAAAATATGAGTGAAAACGAGGCAACACCTCCGCCGGCAAGTTTCGAATTTCTCATCGCATCATTCATCATGCAAGCACAGGTGCAGATGGGAATGTTTGCGATGCCTGGTACCGAAGGTGGAGAGCAGCAGAAGCCCAATCTGGCTTATGCCAAACATTCGATTGATTTGTTGGGAATGCTTGAGGAAAAGACGAGGGGGAACCTGTCGCAGGAGGAGAAGCGGATGCTGGAAAACTCGCTGACAGAACTGCGGTTCCGTTACGTTCAAGCAATCGCCGGGGAGCAGAAGTAGGAGTCTTGGCTCAGCCGGTTCGCATTACAGTATTAGGATCGGGGACCAGTGTGGGCGTGCCCATGATTGGTTGCCAGTGCCGTGTGTGCCGGAGTGCAGACCCCCGGGATAGACGCTTGCGGCCGAGTGTTGCGCTGCATTTTGCCGGACGGGTGGTTTTGATCGACGCGGGGCCTGACTTTCGCGAGCAAGCTTTGCGGGCTGCCTTGCCCAGGATTGACGCCATCCTGCTGACGCACGAACATGCCGACCATATTCTCGGCCTGGATGATGTGCGTCCTTTCAATTTCATGCAGCGCGAGAGCATTCCAATTTATGCGACACGGGAAGTCATTGCAGTAGTGGAGCGCATCTACTCCTATGCATTTTCTGATGCTCCTACTCAATCGACAAAGCCTAAGCTGGTGATGAAAGAGATTGACCGGGACCCCTTTGATATTGGTGGAATGATGTTTCAACCGATTCCACTGCATCACGGTAAGGGACGGTGTACGGGGTATCGCTTTGGGGCCGCTGCTTACTTGACAGACCACAACTTGATTCCTGAAGAGAGCATGTCGATGCTGGAAAACCTTGATGTGCTGTTTGTCGACGGGCTTCGTTATAAACCACATTCAACGCATTCGCATGTGGCGCGGAGTCTGCAAAATATAGAGCGCTTGAATCCGCAGCGGGCTTACTTGACGCACATCTGTCACGATTTGCCTCATGTGAGGACTGAGAGCCTTTTGCCGCCGCATGTAAGGCTAGCTTATGACGGCCTTGAGATTTCTGTTGGGGCTGCTCCGGCAACGAGCGCGCGTCCAGCTAATGCTGAACTGAAGGTGTACTGGAATCTGAGTGACGTTCCTGATCACTTCGGGCCGAGTGCTGTGGCGGTAGGGAACTTCGACGGGGTGCATGTGGGGCATCAACAGATCCTGCAGCGATGTCAGCAGATTGCCGCAGATCGATGGTTGAAGCCAACGGTGCTGACTTTTCACCCTCACCCAAAGAAATTGCTTGCGCCAGAAGTGGCACCAGAGTCTTTGGAGCCGATTGAGAAGCGGATTGAGCGAATGGGAGAAGCCGGAATTACTCAGGTGGTGGTGCTGCCTTTTGACCTGGAACTTGCGGCATTGAGCGCGACTGAGTTTGTCCGGAAAATTCTCGCGGGCAAGCTGGACGCCAAGGCAGTATTGGTGGGTGACAACTTTCGGTTTGGCAACAAAGCTAGCGGAAACGTCGATTTGCTTAAAGATTTGGCATGCAAGTTTGGCTATGAGGTGGAGATCACAGAGAGTGTATCGACCAAGGGACGAGTGGTGTCGAGCACTGTGATTCGGGATCTTCTGGCCGATGGCCGTGCAGGACTAGCCAATCGCTTGCTAGGCTATGAGTTTTGCCTGGAAGGAAACGTGGTGAGCGGGCAAGGGATCGGACACAAGCAGACTGTGCCCACTTTGAACTTGGATGTGAAGCCACTTCTGCAGAGCGAGCGTGTGATTCCGCGATCCGGAGTTTATGTCACGCAGACACAAGATTTGAATAATGGCCGCACCTGGCCATCGGTCACAAATATCGGTTACCGCCCCACGTTCGCGGGTAACGATTTGAGTATTGAAACATATCTGCTTGAGGATTTAGCCGGTGAGAGCCCGGCGAAGATTCGAGTTGATTTTCGCGCCTGGATCCGTGCAGAACGGAAGTTTGAGAACCCTGAAGAACTAAAGGCGCAAATCCTCCGGGATGTGGGACGTACACACGCATACTGGCGAAGACGGGAACGATGGACCCGCCCGGCATTAGATTTCTAAATTAAAGAGAGAGTAGGAAGAAGAACATGAGTTTGAGCGCAGGAAAAAGAGCACATATGGACAAGTTGTCGAACGCAGCAGGCATTATTGCTGCGGCGGCGATGGACCAACGAGGTAGCTTGGCCAAGAGCCTGGCGGCAGCCAAGGGCGTCGCACAGAGCGAGATTTCGCAGGCGACGATGGAGGAGTTCAAGACCACAGTAGTGCGGACATTGACTCCGCATGCCAGCGCGATCTTGCTTGATACCGAGTTTGGTTTGCCAGCTGCGAAGGCGCGTTCGGCGAATGCCGGATTGTTGCTGGCCTATGAAAAGTCGGGTTATGACAACACCCAGCCAGGCCGCTTGCCTGACTTGCTGCCTGACTTGAGTGTTCGCCGAATCAAAGAACTAGGCGCCGATGCAGTCAAAATTTTGATCTATTACACTCCTTTTGATAGCGCGGAAGTGAACGTGATCAAGCACGCATTCATTGAGCGGATTGGCAGCGAGTGCGCCGATCAGGAGATTCCTTTCTTCCTCGAGTTCATTGGCTACGACGCTGATGGCAAGGATGAGAAAGGTCTTGAGTTTGCGAAGTTGAAGCCGCAGGTTGTGCTCAAGAGCATGGCGGAATTTACCAAGCCCCGTTACAAGGTGGATGTGTTGAAGGTGGAAGTACCGGTGAACGCTGAGTATGTGGAGGGTTCGAGCGTTTATAAGGGCGCTTCTGCTTACACGCGTGCCGAGGCACTGGGTCATTACCGTGCTGCTGCTGATGTTACTGATCTGCCGTTCATCTACTTGAGCGCTGGCGTGAGCAATGATCAGTTCACAGAGAGCCTGGCGATGGCATCAGAGGCGGGTACGCCGTTCAGCGGTGTTCTTTGCGGACGTGCGACGTGGAAGGAAGGCATTCCCGTGTACGCGAAGCAAGGCGTTGCTGCCCTGCAGCAGTGGCTCGACACTGAAGGCATCAAGAACATCAATGCGGTGAATCAAGCGCTTGGGGCGGCTAAGCCGTGGCATAGCCGTTTGAGTTAAAATTTTTAGCCCGGCCTTGTTTGAAGTCATACCGAGCCCGTTCTGGCTGATCTGCAACAACCAACGACTGCTTTGAAGAGCCGTGGAACAGAATCCTACCGCAGCGATTCTTTGAGTTCGAGGTTGCCCTCTATTTCTTTGCGGGTCCGCCAGATCGGGTGGAGCTTTTTGTCGGCCATCATCTGAAGTTGGTCGTCGATGTGTTTGCTGCCGGGTTGGCTTGCGTTACCGTAGCCCAGGAGGCAGTTGGCTTTCTGGGGCGAACTGAATTCGATGGCGCAGACGAAGGTTTCGCCGTGGGTGGGGTAGAAGCGGGTGCCTTTTTTCTTTGCGTAGGTCATGGTGCGAAAGAGTCCCAGGCGGCCTGCGCCGCCATTGCCCGGGATGTCTTTGTTGCCTCGCTCGAATCGATAAACGTCGCCGTAGGGCACGTCGAGGGCGTTATAGTTCTTGAGTGTTTCTTCGGCTGCTAGCTTGAGGGCTTCATAGGCGGTGGGCAAATCTGCGATGCCGTAGGAGGAGTTCAAGACGTCTGCAGCATTGTATGGGACGCGGAGTCTTGCGTTAATGAAGTCGCCAGTTCCGAAGTATTTGTCGCTGAAGGCTTGGAAGAGGACGGCCCCGCGGCTGTTGGTGTCGAGGTGGCGGTCCCAGGTGTTGAGGACTGCAAGTGCTCGCTTGGTTAGGTCGTCCGTGATGGTGTTTGCGCCTTTGAGCAGATCTGGAAGGACGGCATCGGCTAGCTCTGCACGGGTGTTGTGCTTGTATCCGATAAGTTCGTCATAGGTGATCGATTTGTCTTCGGAGATCATGCGGAGGCTGCGCTTGGTGCGGAAGGTGACGGGGCGCGAGTTGGTTGGGGCTACGTTTGGTGAGTAGTTGGCGGGGTTGAGTTGTGGAAGTGAGAAGTGCCAGGGTTGCTCGTTGGCGTTTTGGTTAAAGCCGGAAGCGGGGTCTTCAGATTGGGGCAGTTCTTCAAGCTTGAGATAGTCGGTCCAGAGGTAAGTGGAGGTGTCGCCGGGGAGGACCTTGGAGTAAGTTTCCCAGTCGCCGGTTTTGCGGCGAGGAATTGTCCCGTTGGAGACCAGGTAGATGTGGCCTTTGTCGTCGGCATAGTTGGCGTTCCACATGGGGACGGCGGTCATACGGAGTGCGTCTTTGAATTCAGCGAGAGTTGTTGCTGCACCCATGCGGTACCACTGTTCGAGCATCTTGGGGCGGTCAATCCCGGCGACTCGCATCGCTACCGTGACACCGAGGTTGTCGTAGACGACGGGGCCGTGGATGGAGTGGCGGCTGGTTAGCATTTCTGTTTTGAGGGTTCCGTCTGACTGTTTGATCTTGATGGTGGAGGTTGTGTTGGTGAAGTCTTTCCATGCTCCATCGAACTTGTACTGGTTGCCCTTAACGTTGAGTTTGTAGAAGTCTACGGTATCGATGGTGTTGACGGTGCGGCCCCAGCCGGCGTGCTTGTTGAAGCCGACGACGGCGGTGGGAAAGCCGATTTGGGGTGCGCCATAGAGATCGTAGTTGGGGCCGCTCAAGTGGACTTCCATGTAGGAATAGAAGCCGTCCCAGGCGAGGTGGGGATTGATGATGAGCATCGCCTTGCCGGAGGCGGAGCGGCTGGGGCCGACCGTCCAGGTGTTAGAGCCTGCGTCGGCCTGCGGGTCGGGGATAGCCTGTTCGAGTGCGGCTCTGGTGCGCGGGCTCAGCAGCGGCGCAATCTCGGTGCGCATACGGTTCATCGAGCCCATATACATGTAGTGGACGGCTCGCAAGGTATGGCCGATAACGTCGGTGCCGGTGACTGGGAGAACCTGTCGGAACTGAGAGCTGACGTGGTTGGGGTGGGCCTTGGCGTGCGCGTTGATTCCTCGGGCGAAAGCGTCGATGTACTTGCGGAATTCTGCTGTCTGGGAGGCATACCATTCGCGGGCGCGGGCGGGGACGCCATTGGTGTGGACCCAGCGGTCGAGCATGAGTTTGTCTTCGCCCCAGTATTCAGCGCCCCGGCCCCGGGATTCGCCGTAGAGGCTGAGAAGCAGGTCGGCCTGGTTTTGCATTTGCGCGTAGCCGTGTGCGTAGAACATGTCTTCCGTAGTTTGGGCGAAGATGTGCGGGACGCCGAATTTGTCCCAGAGGATTTCTGGATTGGCGGCGGAGAGTACAGTGGCGGCGAGGACAAGGATTGAGGTGCTGACCATGGTTCTGGTTAGTCTATCGCGGTTGGCTGCGAGGATTAGCGGTGGTACAAAAGCAGTATGCGTGTGAAGACTTCTGTGACTTTGCCGGAAGATGTTTTGGCGGCAATCGACAAAGTGGATGAGAACCGATCAGGATTTCTCGAGAGAGCCGCCCGGCAATATTTGGCACGATTGAACAGAGCACTTCACGAAAAACGCGATGAAGAGATCTATGCGCGAGAGATGGAATATCTGAATGCAGAAGCAATGAATGCATTAGAGTTCCAAGTGATTCCCGAGTAGTCACATGATTGAACGTGGACAGTTGTAATGAGTTACTGAGCCTGCCGAAAAGCCTTTTGACCAATTATGTTGGACAGCTTGGCGGGGCTAAACTTGCTGACTTGCGGCTGGCCTTGAGGGCAGCGCTTAGGATTGAATGTGAGGAGTGGGAGGGCCTGTATGAATGAGCTTCGGGTTTGATTACGTCGCTAGCTCCACCCACTCGATTCTCGTTGCTGCTTGGGCGGTGACTTCGATTACAGTTTCGCCTTGATTCAGCGTGTTGGCTAGGACAGTGTATTCGTAGACCGGGGTGTTGGGGCCTGGGTGGATGGGGTCGATTTGTTGGCCTGGGCTGGTTTCCGCGTTGTTCACTCGTACCTTTACGCTTGGGTTGGTGAGGCCGATTCGGACTTTAGCGTTGGCGGGAGTGGGGCCGCTTAGGAGGCGAAAGGCTCTCCAACTGTTGGGTTCGAGGTTAACCGGCAAGGCGTGGTTGGGGACTTCGCCTGGTGCCCAGGTATCTTTGTATGTCACTACGTGGCGCCGGGGTTTGGTTAAGTCTGTTAGTTGATTCAGCACATCTGGATACCTGGTGTTGTCGTCCAGTGCAGTGTCAGAATCCATGTAGTTGAATAAATAAATTTTGCTTGCCCCCATGTGGAGGTAGGCCAGGGCTGAGCCTCTGACTGTCTCTAATGAATTGGATTGGTAGACTCTGTTGCCGGTTCCCATGGAGCCTTGGAAAGCGTTGCAGCCTAGCTCCAGGCCGGCGGCTAGCGTGGTTGTCTTGGGCAGGAGTTTGCGCCATTCGTCGATAGGCATGTTGTTGTCCACCGTGCGCCAGAAGTTGGTTGGTGTGACGTAGTTGACCAGGTTGAGACTGGCCCAGGTTTCAGCGTCCATCCCCAGTCGTTTTGAGGTTCTTGGAGTGGAGGGAACTCTTACGGCGAGGCCGATCTTGTGTCTTCGTTTGCGTTGCCAGTGGTTTAAAAGGTTGCGGACTTCTGTGTGGTAGTTGGTAAGGATCTTGGTGTCTTCGTGACCGGGACGGAAGTGGTAGCCGAAGCGCATCCAGTCCAGCTCCAGAGTGTCGAAGTCGTAGCGCTCACAGACTTCTTCGATATAGCGGAAGTAGTAATCGCGAACGGCCTGCTGGCTGTAGTCAAGGGCTTTGTCTCGCTGCTCGCCCCGGTAGGGTACGCGGCGGTATTGCTTGTTGTCCCGCCAGAAGGCTGTGTGCATTGTGTGGTCCTCTTTGTCGACATCGTGGAGGTCGTTCATGCGTACGCTCACCCAGGGGGATATCCGTTGGCGGCGAATTTCGGGGATCCAGATTTCGTAGAGATCCAGCTTGTCTTCGTTCATCTGCCAGGCACAGCGAATCCATTCGTAAAAGGTTTGGCGGCCTGATTCGGGGATAGGTTTAAGAAAGGCTTGCTGGGGGCCGCCTGCGGGATCAAAGCCGGTCCACCAGGCTTCGCGGTGCTTTGATGGGAAGCTGGAGCGCATGGCGTTGACGTTGAGAACGAGTTCAGCAACTTGGGTGTTGGCGTACTGGTCAACCCATTGACGGATGGACTCTCTGGTGAGGCGCTGCTTGCGGCGGTTGACAAAGAAGTGGTTGGCGTCTTCGTTGATGGTAATTCGTCTTGATGAATCAGAGGAGGCAGCAAGGATTGAGGGTGCGGCCAGGAGCTGTCGGCGGGAGAGCATTACTTAGTAGACTATCGCGCTTCAATTTGCGAACTCTCTTGATTGTTTTTGAGAGTTGTCGTTTTCTAGCTATGTCGTGTAGCTAAAGACGCACCTGAATCAAGGATTGGTCTTTAGTTTGATCCAGGCGCGGGATGGGAGCGGTAGCACGCCGGCGAGGGCCCGGGCAAGGACGGGGTCTTCTGTTGCCGTGATCAGGAGCCAGACTTCCGCTTTTGCGGAATGAGTGCCCAGCGGGATGCTACGGCGAAGGTCGTTTTCAGTTGATAGGGGCTTGATGGATTCGCCATCAATGAGGAAGGCGTAGATTTTGTTGTCGTCGTCTGCCCGGAGGATCAGGTTGCCGTTGAAAATCTCTGCTGGCGCGAGTCGATTTGCCGTGATGAGTTTGGCGGCCGGAGGGAGGTTTGACTGCCGGAAAGAATTTCCTGTGGCTGCTCGGGATGCCGTTTCCTGGCGGGCAGAATCGGCTGCCGGGGCTAGCGGCTGCTCGATGGCTTTGGCTTCGATGGATTCAGCTTCGCGCTTCGCTGGTGTTGATTCGGCAACGGCTGCTGGAGCTTGTGCCGGCATTGGTATTGGTGGTGGCGGAGAAGCCGGTGCATTTGCTCTGGCTCTGGGTGCAAGCTTGGACTGTATTGGGGGTGTTGGTTCTGACATGGGCTGTGGCTTGGTGGCTATGGCGACTTCCTGAGTCGCTTGTTTTGATGTGGGCCAATAGACGACAGTAGCTACACTGATCGCCAGGCAGGCGGCGAGGGCGGTCCACAGCCAGTTGTTGACTTTGCGGATTTTGATCGGGCCTCGCCTGTCATCGATCTTCTTCAGGGCGTGGAGGAGGCCTTGCTTTGCGAGGCTGTTTGTGAGGGCCGCACGCAGGGGTTCTTCTTCGGCCATGGCATCAAAGATCGCCTGGTTGTAGAGGGCTGCTTGGTGAAGGCGCTTTTTCTCTTCTGGTGTGAGTGTTCCAGCGGCATGGCCGCTGAGCAGGGCCTGCATTTCAGGGTCCAGACGCGTATCGCTCATTGTGGCCTCCTGGTCTTTGTCATCAACTGTTTCAGATCTTCGCGGCAGCGGGCTTCCCAGGTGTAAACGGTATTGATACTGCTGACACCAAGGGCTTGCTGGATTTCCGGAAAAGAGAGGCCCTCGAGTTTCATGCGGAAGATCTCGCGGCAACGATCACCAAGTTGGGGCAGCGCATGGTGGAGGAGATCGAGGACTTCCTTCTGTTCGAGCGCGAGGACGATGTTGACCTGATGGTCGGGGATCGGTTGCTCGTCGATGTCAACCGAACGATTTTCGCCCCGGCGCGCCGACTTGCGGGCCTGGGAGACGAGTTTGAAGCGAGTGATCTGAAGTGCGAGCGGGATCAGTTCGGTGAGTTCCGTTACGTGAGCGTATTTTTGATGGAGCACGAGCATGACCTCCTGGGTGACGTCTTCAGCGATCTGCCTCCCATAACGAGATGCCGCGAAGGAGAGAATCCTTTCACGTAATGTCGCGAGCATGTCCATAATGTGAGAATAGAGGATGCTCACATGGAAATGACACGCTCGCTCAAAGAACGTGGCGTCAGGCTAACCCGCCAGCGCCAGGTTTTGCTGAATCTGATCGATCAGAGTGGCCAGCATCTCGACGCCGAAACTCTTTATACAAGGGCTCGCGAGACTGATCCGAAATTAAACCGGGTGACCGTTTACCGTACCTTGAAAATGTTGAAAGAATCCGGGCTCGTAGATGAGCTTGATTTGCTTCACAAGGACGGTGACCAGCACTACTACGAAACGCGAATGAAGCGTGAGCACGCCCATGTAATCTGTCTGAGGTGTGGCAAGGTAGAAGAGTATTTCGGCGAACCTCTGGCGCGATTGCGCAAGGAAGTGGAAGAGACATTCGGGTTTGAAATCCTGCTGGTGCGGACGGAGATTGGTGGATATTGTTCGCACTGTCAGGCTTTGCGCACTGAGGAAATGGAACAGGCCAAGAGCGCCTAGAATTCAGGGTCAGTGCCTTACGAACTTACGGTAGTGAATCCCTCGGGGAATTCGATCCAGGTGCCACTGGATCACTTTCCGTTTTCGATGGGTCGGCATAGCGAGAACGACTTGATCCTACGGGATAGCCGGGTATCGCGCAAACATGCAGTGATTTTAGAGCGAGGGGCAGAGCTGTGGCTTGAGGACCTCGAGAGCCTCCATGGCGTGCGTGTCAATGAAGTTAAGGTGGCCCAAGCGAAGAAGCTCACCGGTGGGGATGTAGTCGATTTTGGACTCGAGGATGGATACCGCATTATTATCGTTGAGAAAAGCGAAGCGGAGATTCGACGATTGATGGGACGTATGCCTGGCTCTGGGGCGGCTGGGACTACAGAGCTTTCCAAGTTGCGCGCGTTGACCGAAGTTGCGCGAAGTCTTGAGCATGCGATGTCGACCCAGGATGTGCTTTCGGCAGTGATCGAGGCGGCATTGACGGTTACAGGGTGTGAGAGAGGCTTCCTGCTGTTGGAACATAAAGGCACGCTCACGGTTGAACTGGGCCGTGATGGGAGCGGACGTCCTCTTGACGCAGCGCAGTTGCCGGTGCCTTTGGATCTGATTCAGCGGGCACTCAAAGAACGCAAGGACTTGCTGAGCTTTCAGTTTGATCTGCTAGCGGATTGGTCTTCGCGCTTTAACGATTCCCTGGGCAGTCTCGATCTGCGAAGTGTGTTGTGTGTTCCTTTGTTGCGGCTGCGTGGAAGCGTTGGGGCTGGCGAAACCATGTCGGCGACGATGGATGACACTGTGGGGCTGATTTACATGGATTCGCAGGTCACCGAAATAGTGAACCAACAGGGGAACCGGGAGCTGTTGCAAACGCTAGCGCTTGAGGCCTCGACGATCCTCGAAAATGCACGGTTGCTCGAAGAGGAGAGGAAGCGGCATCGGCTTGAGCAGGAACTGGCGTTGGCGCGGACGATCCAGGCCAACCTTCTGCCACGCAAGTTGGTGGCAGAAGGGTACCTGGCGGCAGTTGGTTCGTCCATCCCGACGCACCAGGTGGGTGGAGATTTTTATGATGTGTTGCGGCGGCCGGACGGCAGTTGGCTGGCCGCGGTAGCGGATGTGTCCGGCAAGGGCGTGGGTGCGGCGTTACTCGCGTCGTTATTGCAGGGAGTGATGCTGGAGGCCGCGAGTGCAGGGGCTGCTCTCGATGAGTGGCTGCCGAGGTTGAATCGATTTCTGCTCGAACGGACGGCGGGTGAAAAATACGCGACGATGTTTGCCTGTTGCGTAGATGCAAGCGGGATGATGCGATATGTGAATGCAGGGCATTCGCGACCGTTTTTGTTACATTCGCAACGGCCGGCCGGGCCTGAACTGGAGGCACTGGAGAAAGATGGTTTTCCGGTAGGGCTTTTGGATGTGGCGACTTATCCAGTCGAGCAGGTGCAGTTGGAACCCGGGGATACAGTGGTGTTGTTTAGCGATGGGGTAGAAGAAGGCCGTCGAGGCCCACAGGAATTCTTTGGGCGGGAGCGCATTGCCGCCTCTGTGGTTGAGAATTCGAGGTTGAGCTTACAGGGGCTTCATGATGGGTTGAGGAAGGCCCTGACGGACTATCTGGACGGTGTAGAGCCGCATGACGATGCGACTCTACTGTTGCTCCGGTATGGTGGCTAAAGGATCAGGATATTTGCGATAAAGCCCCAGGCAAACGTGCCGGCAAATATAATTGCCCAAAACTTGACCACCGGAATGATGGCTGGGTCCTGATCTTTTGCTTTGCCATTGAGGGGCATCAATTGGCTTCGGATGGCTGGCTTGCCTTTTGGGGGGCTCAAGCCTCAACCATCATGATATGACGCCGGGATTTGCATTGCCTGATCTGCCGGTGCGTGCCCGGCTGATTCACTCAGCAACTTTCACTTGGAGGCAGACTCGACCATTAGCTCGTTTTTGACGCTGAATGAGCCGGTAACGCCGTTGGCGCGGAGACCGGCAACGTTCTTGTCTGTTTCATTGGCGACTACTCCGACAAGGATGACGTTGCCATTTCGGACGATGATGTGGATCGGCGGGACGGCCTGAAGACCGTAGCGGTAAAGCATATTGTCGTTGTATATGGCGCGGTAGGTAGCCAGCCGGATTCGGTCATCGTTGGGTGACGTTGGGAGTACCTCGATTTCGTTCACGACCGATTCTACCCCCTCTACATCCTTGACGACGCGAGCGGAATCCGGCTTGAGTGATGGACGGACTACCTGACCCATCAGAGTGACTGTTCGGCCGTTCAATTTGAAAGACAGGTTGTCAAAGACTCCGTAGTAAGGCAGCATGATGAGTTCGTGCCGGACCTGGCGAATCAATTTGGCTTCAGCACTTTCTGATGTCTTATCCGCTGCGATGCCAACTGTTGCAAGTAGCGACGGAATTATTATCCAGCGAAGAAAGGGAATTGGAGTTTTCATTTTCATTTTTCCTAGTTTCGAGCTCTAAACAGCACGTTCCTATTGCTGTGCAACCATAGGGCCAAACAGAATTGGTGATTGGCCCGGCGATTGCATAAACAGATCTGAGGGCATTGCGGACATTAAGTCCAATTGCCTGGAAAGGACGGCATGAAAAGTTTACAAATTGGAATGCTTACTTTATTGACGGCAACGCTGGGATTCAGCCAAGCTGACAATACAAAAACCAATAAGCGGGACGGAGCTGGCAAAGGATTGACCGCTGAGCACCAGATGGAGAATCAGAGCGACCTTGAAATCACAAGGAAGATCCGGAAGTCTGTTACCGATGACAAATTGCTTTCGACCTATGCGAGGAACGTGAAGATTATTTCGCGGAACGGCAAAGTGACTTTGAAAGGACCCGTCGACAGCGAAGCTGAAAAGTTGAAAATTGATGGTTTGGCGAAAGCTGTCGCTGGAGCAGAGAACGTAATCAACGAAATTGAGCTCGTGAAAAAAAGTAAGGAAAAATAGTTATGAAAAATACTTCTGTATATGGAATTTATACCCACCGGACAGAATTGGAAAACGGAATCGACCAGCTAAGAAGCAATCAGTTCCGGCATGAAGACATCAGCGTTTTGATGCCTCACAACGACGGCAACAAAGAATTGGCTACCGAGTTGAATTCAAAAGCTCCAGAAGGTGCCACGACGGGCGGTGCAACGGGTGCCCTGGTAGGTGGCACACTGGGCTGGCTGCTGGGTATTGGCGCACTGGCTATCCCTGGCCTTGGGCCCTTCATTGCTGCAGGACCGATCATGGCGGCATTGGCTGGCGTGGGTGCAGGGGCGGCCTTAGGAGGTGTCACGGGAGGCCTAATTGGTATGGGCATGCCTGAATATGAGGCCAAGCGTTATGAAGGCCAAGTCAAAGCCGGTGGCATTCTAATCTCTGTTCATTGTGACGACAGCGAGTGGGCTGCTAAGGCAAAAAAGATCCTGGATACGACAGGCGCGAAGGATGTCTCTTCAAGCGGTGAGGCCACTAGCGACTACAACAAGTCGGATAAACCTTACGCCACCACTGCAAGTTAGGTAAACGCCTGACTTCAGAAGAAGCGCGGCCGCCTATTGGAGGGCGGCCGCGCTTTCTTGCCTGTCAGATGCGGTTAAGATTAAACATAAACCGGTAAATTGCAAGGATAGTGACGGCACCGAGGATCGACAAAAGCCAACCTGCAGACTCGCCTTGACGGCCGAAGCCGAAGATCGATCCCATCCAGCCGCCAAAGACCGCTCCCGCAATACCTAAAATCATTGTGATGAAGATGCCGCCGGGGTCTTTGCCTGGCATAAGAAACTTCGCTAATGCGCCGACAATTATGCCGAAGAAAATCCAAGAGAAAAAGCTGATCATGTGAATTGGGTTGCTCCTGTCTGAGTTCTTGCACGTAGCCTTCCATTTGCGGAGCAGGAAAGTGCAGCGATCTAGTTGCCTTGCCATTGCAGCGGTGTCCAAATATGAGCAAATGACGCTGTACGGTCAGTTTGTTGTTGGAAAAACATTTTTTCTTGTGTGAAAGCCTCTTCGTCATTCCGCCGGGCTGAATCACAGGTCTCATCTCGAAAAGTAGCCGTTCATTGTTCAAAAGTTGCCGCTCATGGGAAAAAGTTGCACCACTCTATGAAATTGAGAGACGTTTACGTTGGGAGCATCAAGCCATGAGCCAATCGTTTCTGCGGAAGCCGAGACAGACCCGACTGCGGCAATGGGCGTTTCAAATTCATTTTTATGCAGGTTTGATCGCTGGTTTGGTGTGGCTTGTAGTTGGTGTGACTGGAAGCATACTGGTCTTTATCCCTGAATTGCGCAGGCTTGAGGTAGCGGGTTGGACGAAGATAGTGGAGCAAGAAAGGCCAAAGCCAATTGAGGACGTAGTGCAGAGCCTGCTGCGTGATCGGCCTGGAGATCGGCCCTTCAGTATCTATTGGGATTTCAAACCAAATTGGGCTTTGAACTTTCGGACAGTCGCGCCTAATGGCGACCGGATCCATTCCTTTGTGGATCAATACCGGGCGGTGAATTTGGGGAGCGTCAATTACCGCTACACATGGTTGCAGTGGTTCTATGATTTGCACGCCGATTTGCTTGCCGGGCATGACGGCAGGGCTGTCAATGCATGGTTTGCCTTCTTGCTGGTTGCCGCCTCTCTCACGGGTTTGATGTTGTGGTGGCGCGGGTTGAAGCAGTGGAAGTTGGGATTGGAATATCGCATTCAAGCCAGTTGGAAAAGACAGGTGTGGGACATGCACAATTTGGGTGGATTCTTGTTTTACCTGCCGCTGCTGATTTTGGCTGTAACTGGTGCTTATTATGCGTACCAGCAGGCATATGGGGAGGTTGTAAGTGCGCTGACGGGAGGCCCTGCAGTGATTGCGGCTCCCAAAGCAAAAAGCAATGGCGTGCCGAGAAAGAGTCTGGATGAAATGGTTGCCAATGCTGTTCTTGCATTGCCCGGGTCCAAGCTGAGCATGTTGCTGTGGCCAGCCAAGCCGGGCGATGCGTTTATGCTGCGGCTGCAATTGCCTGGCGACCCGCATCGGATTGGGTTGAACTGGGCTTATGTAGACCCTGGCACTGCGGAAGTGTTGCGAGTAGACCGGTTTACCGAACAGCCTTTGGGAGTGCAAGTCATGCGCTTGATAACGCCGATCCATTACGGCACCTTTGGCGGCTATACGACCCGCATTTTGTGGGTCTTGGCCGGCCTGTTGCCGGGGATTCTATTCCTCACGTCATTGCTCCTGTGGTGGAACCGCTCTTTGTCTAAAAAGAAGAAGAAAACGGTCGCGCTGGTGGACAGAGAATCGGTTTTGACAGGCAGAGGATAAGAGACGTAACAACATGAATAGGCAATTGCTGATATTGACGATTGGCTTGCTGCTGGCTCTGCCAGGAGTGGCGCAAACGGCGGCCACGGCCACGATCGTGGGAGAAGTCTATGATTCGAGCGGTGGCGTGGTGGCGGGTGCCGTGGTGGAGATTCGTGATACCGGGACCGGGTTAGGGCGAAAAATTAGTGCCGGCGAAAATGGGACATATACCTTAAGCGGTGTAGCGCCAGGCCGCTACACCATCACTGCAAGCAAGCCTGGTTTTCGGACTGCCCTGATCGCTGAGTTTGGAGTGGATGTGGCCCGGAGTTATAAACTGAATCTGAATCTAAGTGTTGGAGAAGTAAGTGAGCGTGTTGAAGTAATGGCAACGGCGGGAGCCGAATTGCAGACACTCGATGCGGCTGTGGGTGTTGTGATCCAAGGAGAATCGTTGCTGCGTATGCCAGCTATTAACCGGTCCGCAATGACATTTTTTGCATTGCAACCGATGGTTGCTCCATCTCGAGGCCAGATTTCTTTAGGAGCCGGGCAGCATTTGTCGGGGCAGGTTGCAGGGGCGCGAGCTGACCAAAACACCTTCACAATTGATGGTCTCGACGTGAGCGACATCACGGCGGGAACGAACTTTTATAGCGGGGCGGCCACAGACTTTGGTGGACCTAATCCGATGATTCCTGCTCCTGCCGAGAGCGTTGATGAATTTCGGCTATCGACGACTAATACCAATGCAAGTTACAAGCAAGGCAGAGGCGGGCAACTGAACCTGATTACCAAGCGTGGAACCAACGGCTGGCACGGATCGGCGTATGAGTATTTACAGAACAATGTGCTCAATGCCAATCGTTGGGATTTCAATCGAACCGGGATCCGGCGGCCGGCATTGCGGGACAATCGCTTTGGAGCTAGCGCTGGTGGGGCGCTGAAAGAAAACAAGACGTTTTTCTTTGCCCATTATGAGGGGCGGAGGCTGCCACAAAAAGTTGCTGTGAATCGATTGGTTCCGACCGAAGCTTTGAAGCAGGGTATATTGCGATTTGCTGATGCTGGCGGGGTGGTGAGGAGTTATGACGTACGCACCTTCGATCCGCGAGGACTCGGAATGTCACCGGTGGTTCGAGATTTATGGAGTAAGTTGCCGCAGGGGAATAACGCGGGTGCTGGTGATGGTTTGAATTCGACCGGATTTTTGACGCCAGTGGACGCAAGTGTTGAGTCCAATTTTGGGACTGCGCGGATGGACCACGTATTCAATGACAAGTGGCGGGCCAATGTCAGCTATCGCTATGCCTCGCAAGGGGCGAATAATACCAGCCAGGTGGATATTGCGGGTTTTTCTAGCGGAAACCGCCCTGGGGTGGGCGCGCCAGGGGCAAGAACGAATGCGCAGCCCCGGACGTTGGGATTGCAGTTAAGCACAAATTTCAAACCCAATCTGTTGAATGATCTAACGATTGGCGATGCGCGGAATTTCTGGGCCGATCAAAGAACGGCACCTCGCCCGCAAGTAGCGGGGACGAGTGGAGCATTGGCAGTGGCGGGGAATTTTCTAGACCAGGGAATTGATGTTACGGCAGGCGCGGCGCGGAGCCGCGTCTGGAATAACCATAACTATCAACTTAGAGACAACGTGTCGTGGGTGAAGGGCAGCCATAATTTACAGTTCGGGGCCGGATGGCAGAACATCAGGGCATTTCACCAAAGAGACGACAAGATTGTGGGAACACAATTGACTTCTCTTGTCTACAACCTGAATGCTCGAACAGGTGTGAGTATTCCTGCCACGGCACGGCCTGCGACATGCGGTGGTGCAGTGGCCACGAATTGTCTGCAATCTGCAGCGGTGGCGCAATGGAACGATTTGTTTGCCGGGGCTTTAGGGATTGTGGATTCTGGCGGAGTGGTGGCGGTGCGGGATTCACAATTAAATCCACTGGCACCGTTCACTCCGGTGAGGACTCGCTTAAACTGGAACTCGGTCGATCTCTACTTCAACGATGCCTGGCGAGTCACAAATTCACTGACAGTTACTTTGGGGTTGAACTGGTCCATTCAGACGCCGCCCAAGGGAGATGACGCCCGGCAGGCTGTGCCTATCGATGCGTCCAATAATGAACGGTTGAGCGCGAGCTATGTGTTTGGACGGAGACGTGAGGCTGCCCAGCAGGGTCAAGTATGGAACCCCCTGTTGACATGGAGGCCGGTTGGCAGTGGCGGTATCGATTCGGTGTACAACACTCGCTGGACTAACCTGGGGCCCAGGCTTGCCGCCAGTTGGAACCCGGCGTTTCGTGATGGGTGGATGGGACACTTATTTGGAGACCGGAAGACGGTGCTTCGCGGCGGCTTCAATATAGTTTACGACCGGTTGAACGGATCGACTAATGCATTTTTCCCGGCCCTCAGTGTCGGGTATGCGCAAACGCTGACTTGTATTGGGCCGCGCCGCACAGGCAATTGTCTGAGCGGTGCGGATCCCAATACGGCATTTCGTTTGGGTGTTGACGGGAGCACGATTCCGCTGTCGGCGCAACTTTCCGGCAATAATCTGACGCCAGCCAATGGCTTGTCTGAGACGACCAGCTATGCGGTTGACCCAAATCTGCGACCGGGCTTTGGACGGGCCGTGAACTTTACTGTGCAGCGCGAATTGGGCAAAGGCTTCGTGATGGAGGCTGGCTACGTGGGCCACTTTGGGCAAAAGCTGTTGCAGAGCGTGGATCTCAATGCGGTGCCATATTTTATGAAGGATAGTGCTTCGGGGCAGACTTTTGCGCAGGCCTATGACGCTGTGGCTGGGCACTTGCGGAGTGGTGGCACGGCGGCGACTACGCCTGTGCAGCCATGGTTTGAGAATCAGTTGCGTGGTGCGCCCTTATGTACGGCAAGCTGCACGGCAGGTTTGGCGGCTGGACAAAATGCAGCATTGACGCAGGGATTGTTGAACACGTTGTTTAATGTGATCAATGCGCAGCGTCCTGGAGGGCCGATCACGAACTATCAGGTGAGCTCTTTGTGGATGAGAACGAATGGAGGGACATCGCAATACAATGCAGGCTTCTTGAGTTTGCAGCGGAGATTTGCCAATGGGCTGGCCTTGCAGGCAAACTATACACGGTCCCGGTCGACGGATCAACACGGGTTTAATCAAGAGGCGGAGAGCGTGATCTCCAATGGGTTTGACTTCCGGTTGGACAATGCGCGTTCTGCCTTTGACCGGACTCATGTTTTCAACTCAAACTTCTTTTATGAAATGCCATTTGGCAAGCAAAAGGCGAAGCTGCTTCTCGGCGGATGGTATGTGTCGGGCATATACACGGCGAGTTCAGGGTTGCCCTTATCACTCGTGCAATCGACCAGCGTTTTCGGAGGTGCGCCGCAAATTGGAAGTGTCGCTGGAGGTGCGATTCCAGTGCGCCCGGCCGATAGCATTACCGTCAACAGTGGTGTGGCCGGATCGAGTGGGATTGGTAGTACCGGTAATCCGGCAAGCGGTGGGTCAGGGCTCAATTTGTTTGCTGATCCGGCAGGGACCTTCCGTGGGTTTCGCCCCGTGCAGTTGGCTTCAGACGGCAGGAATGGCCGCCACACACTTCGTGGACTGGCAAGATGGAACATCGATCTTAGTGCCGGAAAAAAGACCAGAATTGGGGAGAGGTTTGGATTGGTCTTTACTGCTGATGTTATCAATTTGACTAATCGAGTAGAGTTTGTGGACCCTGCACTCAATTTGCAGCAAGCCGCGAACTTTGGGGTGTTGACGCAGCAGTTTGCCACTCCCCGTGCAGTGCAATTGAGCCTGCGTTTGGAGTTTTGATTCGCCTGTCTGCGTGATCCGCATGATATGATTCCGGCGGGTTAGATGAATCTTCGCTTGAATTTCGGAATGTTGGTTGCGGTAGCAGGCTGCTTGCCTGGTGCCGGACCTTTGTTTGAATCCGAAATTGAACCGCTGTTGAGGATCCGGTGCTGGAAGTGCCATGGCGAGTCGCTTCAGCTTGGACAATTGAACTTGTCCTCGCGCGAAGCGATGCTGGCTGGCGGAGAGCGTGGAATTGTCGTTGTGCCCGGCAAGCCTGAACAGAGCCGGCTTTACCGTATGGTGGCTGGGCTTGAGAAGCCAACGATGCCTATGGACGGAGCTATTGAGCCGGCTGAGGTTGAAGCGGTTCGCAAGTGGATTGCTGAGGGGGCGGTGTGGGGTGTTACCAAGGCTGCGCCGCCGGTTGTTTCACAGGTTGTGGATGCGCCGCTGCCTGCCGGAGCTCGGGACTGGTGGGCGTTCAGGAAGCCGGTGCGGCCAGTGGTTCCTGTTGGAGTGAATGCTGTTGACTATCTGGTGAGGCGTCACCGGGGCACTATTGATTTTGCTGGTGAGGCTTCCCGGCAGACCTTGGTTCGGCGGGCTTATCTCGATTTGATTGGGTTGCCACCTACTCCGGCTCAGGTGACTGAGTTTGCTGAGGACCGATCACCTGATGCGTGGTCGAAGTTGGTGGAGCGCTTGCTTGCTTCTCCCCATTATGGGGAGCGTTGGGGCCGCCATTGGCTGGATCTTGCCCGCTATGCCGACTCAAGTGGGTATGAGCATGACTATGATCGGCCCAATGCCTGGCGGTATCGTGACTATGTGATTGGGGCTTTTAATTCCGACAAGCCTTTTGATCGTTTTCTGGTGGAACAGTTGGCTGGAGATGAAGTGGATCAGCCTACGCCGGAGACTTTAACGGCCACCGGGTTCTTACGGAGCCACGCGAAGGTGGGTTATCGCGAGAAAGATAATCCGGAGTTTCGCTTTGAGTATCTCGATGACATGATTGCGACGATCGGACGCGGGGTGATGGGCTTGACTGTGCAGTGCGCGCGGTGCCACGACCATAAGTTTGATCCGATTGCGCAGAAGGATTATTACCGGTTGCAGGCTTCGTTGTTTGGGTATGTGGAGGTGGATCATCCGCTGGTGCCTTCGGCGGAACACAAACGGTTGAGTGAAGCTGTTGATGCGCGGATCCAGCCTCTAAGAGCGGCGATTCGTGATCTTGAGTTGCAATACCGGAATAGGCTTTTGCCGGCCAAATATGCGCGGTATCCGGAAAATGTTCAGGAGGCGATTCGGACTCCTGAGGCGCAACGGACGCCCGGGCAGATATTGCTGGCGAATCAGGTGATTCGCACTACTGGCGTTTCTAGTGCAGAGATTGATCGTGTTGCCAGTGTTGAGGATTTGGCTCGGAAACGTGCGTTGCTTGTGCAAATTTCCGAGATCGAGAAGAAGCGCCCCGCACCGCTTCCTGTCGCAATGGGGATCACCGATGGAGATTACCGTTCCACTCCTGATGGGCCTGGCGATGAACCGGCTCCTGGTAAAGGTGGGGGGAAAGATCCTGATGCCGGGCCGTTTTTGCACAAGGGGCCAGAGCGGTATCAGGTGCCTGCGAGTTACTTTTTGATTCGCGGGGATGTACAAAGCAAGGGGCCTCGGATGGAGCCGGGATTTCCTGCGGTGCTGGTTGACGGGCCCGTGAAGACTGCTGTTGAGACCGATAGTGGCAAAACTTCTGGGAGGCGTTTGGCACTGGCGCAGTGGTTGGGGTCGGCTGAGAATCCTGTGACGGCCCGGGTGATGGTGAACCGGATTTGGCATCACCACTTTGGGACGGGGATTGTGAAGAGTATCGATAACTTCGGGAAAATGGGGGATTTGCCTATCAACCCGGAGTTACTGGATTGGTTGGCGACTGAGTTTGTACGGGTGGGGTGGAGTGTCAAGCAGATGCACCGGGTGATTTTGAACTCAGCAACGTACCGGATGGAGTCGCGCTTTGAGAATGCTTTGAGTATGAAGGCGGACCCCCGGAATGAGAGCTTGTGGCGGTTCCCAGTCCGCCGGTTGGAGGCTGAGATTGTTCGGGATTCGATTCTCGCCGTGGCTGGGACTCTGAATGCGAAGGTGGGTGGGCCGGCGGTATTTCCTGTATTGCAGCCGGAGGTATTGAGTGCGATGACGCACGGCATCTGGAATCAGGACAAGGATGGCCCGGAGGTATGGCGGCGTAGTGTTTATGTGTACCGCAAGCGGGGCTTGCCGTTTCCAATGTTTGAGGTGTTTGATTTGCCGGACCAGAATGTTTCCTGCGGGGCTCGGAATACGACTACTGTTCCCACGCAGGCGCTGACTTTGTTGAACAACGATTTTGTGTTGTCGCACTCGAAACACTTTGGGCGCTATCTGGAGGAGTCGCGGCCTGGGGATCGGGCGGGGCAGGTGGAGCTTGCTTATTTGCGGGTTCTGGCACGGAGGCCGAATACCCGGGAACTTGAGCTTGGTGTTAAGTTCTTAGCAGTACAGCCGGTGGATGCGTTTGCGCATGTGCTTCTGAATTTGAATGAGTTTCTGTATATCCAATGAGACCGAAGTTCCAGTCGCGGCGTGAGATGTTGTTTTCTGCCCTGGGCGGATATGGCGGCGTTGCGCTTTCGTCGATGCTGGCGGAGGGTGCTTCTGTTAGCGCCCGCGCCACCGGTGTGATCTCGCTGTTTATGAGCGGCGGGGTGAGTCATATCGATACCTTCGACCCAAAGCCGGCACTGACAAAGTATGCAGGGCAGCCACTGACGGGCCGCGGGGAAGTAGTGGTTCGCCAGGGGCCTCCAGGGCCGTTGATGCCGTCGCCGTTTCGGTTTCACAGACATGGTCAGAGTGGGCTTGAGGTGTCGGAGTTGTTCCCTAAGATGGGGTCTCATGCGGATGAGTTTGCGCTGTTGCGGTCTGTGTACTCGAAATCGAATGACCATGTACAGGCGCACTTTGCGATCTCGACCGGGATGATCCGGATGGGGTTTCCAAGTCTTGGTTCGTGGGTGAGTTATGGGTTAGGGACTGAGAACAAGAACCTGCCCGCGTTTGTGGTTTTATATGACACGCATGGGGCTCCGTTTGGTGGGCCGGCGAACTGGAGTGCGGGCTTTATGCCGGCGAGCTACCAGGGAACTGTTTTTAAGGCGAGTGGGACGCCGATTGTGGATTTGAAGCCGGCGTCGCCGGGGCAGCGGGAGCGGCTTGATTTGTTGCGGGAGTTGAATGAGATGGATGCGGCGGCGCATCCGGGGAATACGGAGTTGGCGGCGCGGATTGAATCTTACGAGTTGGCTTACCGGATGCAGGGGGTCGCTCCGGAGGCGGTGGATGTTTCGCTTGAGAGTGAGGCGACTCGAAAGCTCTACGGCATTGACAATCCGGTGACTGAGCCTTTTGCTCGGCAGTGCATTATGGCGCGCCGGTTGATCGAGCGCGGCGTGAGAATGGTGCAGCTTTATCACGGCGGGCTGGGGAATCAAAATACTGATACTTGGGATGCGCATGAAGATGTGCGGTCGAATCATATGAAGCATGCGGCAGAGGTGGATCAGCCGATTCATGCTTTGCTGACGGATTTGAAGGCGCGCGGGTTGCTGGATACTACGCTGGTGACCTGGCAGGGGGAGTTTGGACGGATGCCGATTTCGCAGCGTGGGATGGGGCGGGATCATAATCCAGGCGCGATGTCGATGTGGATGGCGGGGGCGAAGATTAAGGGTGGACAGGTGATCGGTTCAAGCGATGAGTTTGGGTATAAGGCGGAAGAGCAGCCGATTTCGATTCATGATCTGCATGCGACTATGTTGCACTTACTGGGACTCGATCATACCAAGTTGACTTATCGATTCAATGGACGGGATATGCGGTTGACGGATGTTTACGGGGAACGGATTCCACAAATTTAAGGATAAATACTATGAAACCACTTGCACTACTGTTTTTGAGCTTCGGCATTCTCGGGGGGCAGGAGGCTCCTCCCGATAAACCCGGTCGCATCTTTAATACGGTGAAGCTGAAGCTTGCCGCTGGCAAGCAGGTTGTGGGTGGAACTGTGAGTATCCCGAACATTGATACTTACTGTGCGATGGCGAATTCCGGGTATGACTTTACGTGGATCGAGATGCAGCATAGCCCGATGACGTATCAGGAAGTTGCCAATATGATTCTGGCTTGTAAGGGGTCTTCGGCGATGCCGTTTGTTCGCGTGCCGGATGCGACCGAAGGAGATATTCAGAAAGCAGTTGATATGGGCGCGGCGGGGATCATTATTCCGATGGTGGAGGACTTGCAAAAGGTCCGGAATGCGATCAAGTTTGCTAAGTATCCGCCGGTGGGGAAACGAAGCCAGGGGGGCGGCAATTACGGCAAAGTTTGGGGTGCGGATTACCGGAAGATTGCCAATGAGAACATTATGATTGTGGCGATGATCGAGTCCCCGGCTGGAGTTAAATTGGCGGCGGAGATGGCGGCGATTCCGGGTGTTGATGTGGTGTTTGTGGCAAGTACGGATTTGAGTTCTTTTACTGGGTTGCCGCAGGGCGACCCGAAGTATGAGGCACTTGTTACAAAGGTGAAGGAAGAGGTATTGAAGGCCGGAAAAAAGGTGGCGGGGCCAGTGGCGTGGAAAGCGACTCGTGAGGGGTATAGCTTCTTTCAGGCACCTGGTGAGACCACTTTGCTGTTGGAGGGGATAAAGTTGAGTTTGGGTGGGGGTGTTGGTGGGGAGAAGAAGGGTGTTGCGCCTACAGAGGGATCTGAGAAGCACTAGCCCTGAGCCTCAACCTTGCAATCTAGACAGAATTGGAAGGGAGATCGTGTGAATACCTGATAAAAGCCGATGGTGGCTTTACAAATTATTACTATTTCAGGGTTTCAGTTCGGTTACGATTTGATTAACGTATGAGACTCATTGCTGCTTTGACCCTCAGTGCTGTTTGGATGGTGGCTGCTGAAAAGAAGCCCCCGAAAAATCCGGCTGCGCTATTTGATGCCACCAGGATCTGGTCGGTGGATTTGAAGTTTAGTGCTGACCAGTGGGCTGAGATGCAGCCTACCGGTGGGCCGCCGATGGGTGCGCCTGGCGGAATGCGTGGACCAGGCGGGCCTGGGGCATTCGGCCCTTCCATGTTGGTGATGCCTGCCTTTCTCAAGGGTGACAAGGACGGAGACGGAAAGCTGTCGGGTGAAGAGTTTCGCGCGCTCGGTGAAGGTTGGTTCTTAGCCTGGGATGAGGCAAAGGCTGGGAAGGTGACCGAGGCTCAGCTCCGGAAGGGCCTTGGTATATCGATACCTATGCCTACCGGGATGTTTGGCGGAATGCCTGGCCGTGGTCCGGGCGGACCCGGAGGCCCCGGCAGGCCCGGCGGTGGCTTGACTGGGCCCGAGGGCGGGCGCAATGGAGTGTCGGGCATGATGGGGATCGATTTTAAATACGCGCATGCTTCGATCAACTTTAACGGAAGGGCTTTTCAGGATGTGGCGGTGCGCTACAAGGGCAACGGTACGTATATGCAGTCGCGGGGGGCTTTGAAGCAGTCGTTCAAGGTGGATTTGAATAAGTACGTGAAGGGGCAAAAGATTGCGGGCGTGACCACGTTGAACCTGCATTCCAATGTGACCGACGCTACCTCGATGAATGAGCCTGTCTCCTATCGGCTGTTCCGTGATGGAGTTGTGCCTGCACCCCGGACTTCTTATGCCCGGGTCTATCTGACTGTGGCTGGCAAATACGAGAAGCAGTATCTGGGGCTCTATTCGGTGGTTGAGAATGTGGACGAGGAGATGCTGAAAGACCGGTATTCGAGCATAGAAGGTGCGATCTTCAAGCCTTCGACACGAAATCTGTTTGGCTATCTCGGTGACGACTGGAAGAAGTACAAGCAGATGTATGATCCAAAAACGGAATTGACAGCAGCGCAAAAGCAACGCGTGATGGATTTCGCAAAGCTGGTGACCAGCGGCAGTGATTCCGATTTTGAATCACAAATTGCTTCTTATCTTGAACTGGATGAGGTGGCGAGGTATCTCGCGATCAATGTGTGGCTGGCGAACATGGACAGCATCCTTGCGATGGGACAGAATTACTACCTCTTCCTCAATGCCAAAACAAATCGTTTTCAAATCTGGCCCTGGGATCTGGACCTCGCTTTTGGGGGCATGGGCGGGGGAACGGAATTGAGCATTGAACATCCGTGGCGCGGAGAAAACCGGTTCCTCGAACGGTTGTTCGCCGTACCGGCTTTCAAGAAGATTTATATGGCACGGATGGGCGAGTTTCAGAAGACGATTTTTGAGCCGGGCCGGATTTCAAAGCAGGTGGATGAGACGGCAGTTTTGATCCGCGCTGCGGTGAAAGAAGAGTCTGAAGACAAGGTTGGCCGTTTTGAGAAAAGTGTGGCTGGAGAAGTTGTGCCTCGTGGTGGGGCGATGGGGCCCGGCGGACCTGGGCGTGGGCCTGGTGGTTTTGGCGGTCTGCCGATCAAGGCGTTTGTTGGGCCACGGGCGAAGTCTGTAGCGGCGCAGTTAAGTGGGGAATCGAAGGGCGAAAGCAGTGGTGGCGGAATGGGCATGGGCGGACCTCCTGGTGGATTTGGGCCAGCAAACTTTATTGCTCCGGTGTTTATGCGAACGATGGATGAGGATAAGGATGGCAACGTTAGCAAGGCTGAGTTTGACCGTTGCTTTGCGAAGTGGTTTGCCGGATGGAGTGGCGGCGCTTCCGCTTTGACTGAAGCGCAATTAAAGGCCGGGATCGATAAAGTATTTGGTCCACCTCCAGGGATGATGCCTCCTCTCTAGGCAAATTCTGATGCCCGAATTTCTAACTCAAATTGTGACTGGGGGGCCGGCGGTAGCCCCCTTTGACGTACTCCTTCGATTGTTGGTCGCCTTTGGCTATGGACTGGTGATCGCCTTTGTTTATCGATGGACAAGGGGGGCTCATGCTCCAGCGACTACCTTTCCGATGACTCTGTTGTTGTTGAGTGTCTTGATCGCGATGGTTACGCAGGTGATTGGGGATAACATTGCACGGGCCTTTAGTTTGGTGGGGGCGCTGAGCATTGTGCGCTTCCGGACGGTGGTTCGGGATACGCAGGATACGGCTTATGTGATTCTGGCCGTGATTGTGGGGATGGCAGTAGGCGCGTGGAGTTTGTGGGTGGCAACGATTGGGATTGCGGTGGTGACCCTGGCGGAGGTGGTGTTTTTGTATGGCGGGGTTCGATCAAAGCCGATTGCGGTTGAGTATCAGATGAAGGTGCGGGTGGGGGCAGGGCTGGAGCTGGATGAGATCGTCGGTGCGGCGCTGGGTGGCATGGTTGAGCAGCGCGAACTCCTGTCTATCGCAATGGTGAAACAGGGGGAGAGTATTGAGGGCAACTACACGATTGAGCCCAAGAGCGGGGTGACGATGCCGGAATTGGTTCGGGCGTTGTCTGCGGTTGAGGGGGTGCAGAATGTGCAGGTGGAGCGCGTCGTTAGTCTTTGATCCAGATGATGGCGGTTGGGGTCGGGGCGAATACGGAGCGAGGATTTTCGCCTAAGGCAAAGGAGAGGGGCCAGGGCATAAGCGTTAACTTAAGATGCGCTTCTGTCGTGTCCGGGCTCGCTT
>JAYSVS010000177.1:0-3867 GCA_043718395.1 Acidobacteriota bacterium | reverse complement strand
TTTGAATTCCGCACAGCCAATCAGATCGACTTCCGTCCCCCGCAAATGACTCAGTGGTCACTCTCGATTGATCGTCAGCTCAGCAACAATACCGGGCTCCGCCTAAGCTACATCGGCAACAAGAGTTCACACATGCCCTGGGCACCTGACCTCAACCAGATGCCATCTGACACACGCTTCTTCTCCCAGCGTCCCAACACCGACCGTCCCTTCCCCAATTGGGGATTAATCTTCAGCCGCGACGCAGGTGCCAACTCCAACTACAATTCCTTCCAGGCCGAAGTGAATCGCCGCTTTTCAAAAGGCTTGTCTTTCACCAGCGCCTACACTTGGGCCAAATCCCTGGCCGACAACGCCGGCCCCGCTCCAGGCGGTTTCGCTGGTGAAACAGGTGGCGGCCGCGTGACCAACTCCTACAATCGCGCTGGCGACCGTGGCGACGTCTATGCCTTCCGCCGCCATCGCGGTTTGCTCAACCTCGTCTACGAACTGCCCTTCGGCAAGGGCCGCAGCTTTATGAGCAACACCAGCCGTCTCATCGATACTGTCCTCGGGGGTTGGCAGATTTCCTCGATTGTCACTCTGCAGAGCGGGCCCTTCTTGACGCCGACCGTCAGCGTCGGTGATCCCTCAGGCACCCTTGCTGCCAGCCGCGGCTCACAGCGTCCAGACCGTGTCGGTACGGCTTTTGGCAGCGTCTCCGAGCCCACTGCCACTCAGTGGCTCAATCGCTCCGACTTCATCTGCCCAGGCCGTGCACCAGGAGCAGCAAACCAGTACGACTGCAATGTCGGTGTTGTACCTGGACGTGATCTCGCTCCTCTTGGCCGCTTCGGCAACTCAGGCGTCGGCATCGTCGTAGGCCCCGGAACCTTCGGCTGGAACATGGGCATGATGAAGCAGATCCGCCTCACCGAGAAGGTTTCCTTCCGCCTCGAAGGAAGCTTCACCAACGTACCGAACTGGACCAACCTCGGCGACCCTGTGCTCAACGTCAACGATGCCGCATTTGGTCTCATCCGCGGAGCACGCGGCGTCGATTTCGGTGCCGGCCGTAGTGGCCAGGTTGGCGCTAGACTTCAGTTCTAGACACATCAGAGTTGGTTAGTGTTTTTGAGCAAGCAGGTGCAGCCGCAGAAGATCTTTGCCGTAATCGTTGCCATTGGGCGTGCGCACGACGATGTGAATGTGATCATGATTCGGCTCACGCGGGTTCTTTGAAAATTGCGCGAGGCCAGCCGGGCGCTGGTGGTCGAACTCGATCAACAACACCGGGCTGTGGATGCGGTAATAATAGACGCCTTCAGCCTCTGTGCCGCCGATCCAGGCAAAATGTGTGTTGTCCAGATGCTGACGCACCTCGTCCATTTTCACTTTGGCGTGACCGGCTTCCATATTATCGATGAACATCGAGATGAGCTTGAGAAGCTGCTGCTTCTGCCCCGCATCGAGGTCTTTCGCCTTGACCCCGGCATAATCGATTACAACGTTGTCTTTGAAGGCCTCCGTCAGGTTGTTATTGTCGCCCTTGATGGGATTTAGCACAGCCTGTTTGCGCTGAGCGTCATTAAGGGCTAGAGCGAATTTCAGGCCAGCGGCCTGTTCTTCCTGAAGGATTTTGAGGCCCTTAAATTTGCCACTGGAAGCAATCACTGGCTCAGAGCCGATAAACAGCGGTGTCATCACCACCTGATCGCCAAGGATAAAGTAATTGATGATCAGGTGGTGGCCGTCCATCTGGAAGCCCCAGGGCTTGGTAGCGGAAGGTTCGCCCATGATCGTGATCCAGTAAGCCCACTCGCCGTAGCGAGGCAGGTTACCGGTGAGCTCCCCTAGAGTTTCATTCAACCGCATGATGTCACGCGAGAGCTGCAGGCCCTTGGCACTGAGCCCGGCTTTCATGATTCCAAAAGCAGCTTCGCGCTGCTTCCCGGTCATATCCGCAAAGCCCATACCCTGACGGACATAGAAATCCTGATTCATCCATTTGCGCCATTCGATGTCATCGATTGGAAATTGAGTCTTCTTGCGCTGTTCTTCATTGAGGCTGTCAAGGAATGCGTTGGCGGCCTTGAGGACGGGGGCAGTTGAAACCCCAGTAGAGCGTATCTTGAAGAGCTTCGGCTCAACCGTTCCTTTGGAAGTAATCCCGCGAAAGCCTTCGCCAAGGTTCGCCTTGCGTTCCGCTGCCTGGGACCGTTCCAGCTTTTCAGTGCCCCAATCTTTCTGTTGCGTATAGGCAATGAAAATGAGCGAAGTAGAAGCTACGAGTAGCAGAATGCGCGGGTTCATAAGAGTTGTCGCGACTATATCATTTTGGTGGTCTAGATGAGACTGCGAATCCCACCCCACAGATACCAGTCAGCGGAGCTTGGGTTATAGGGCTTCATTAGAGCCATGTCTCGGAGGGCCTCTTCTTCGGTAGGGCAATGGATTGCGAGAAAGCCAGAGCCCTCCTGGGCCTGCGCTATGTTGAGGTCGGCATTGTTTGCTTCTGCGCCGAGAAACCTCGAAAGAGGCCGCATCAAATCGCCCCAGAGGCCAGCGTCTTCACGAAAGTTCTTAAAGTACTCAAGCATCTCTTTTCCGGTGCAAAGCATGACTTCGTCTTCGGCAATGCCGGCCTGCCGGAGAGCTTGATAGGCACTATTTGCGGCGGAATAGGCAGGGAAGGTTGCGATGACGTAGTCCTTGGGATGGAATACTCCCAACGAAGATTCAGACTCTTTGAAAAAGGTAGATAGGTTTCCCATGGCGCTTTCATTGTATCTCTCAGCACGTGGGCAGCCATTCTTTTTGGGAGGCTTCCATGCAAAGACTGCTATTGGAGCAATTGGTATTTGAAGGTTAATATTGCAAGCTTGCTTAGGCTGCGCAGAACAAATCGTCCAAGCGGGATTTGGTTTCGTTCCTTATTTTTTTGTCGCCGATCAAAGAGAGCCGGCCGAGGATGCGCTGGAATAATGCGGAGAGGCGGAGTTCCTGGGCTTCCTGGCGTGCGAAGGACGGACTTTGCGTTTCGAGATGTTCGAAAGCGCGAAGGGTAATGTTTGCTGCGATTCGCTCATTTGAAAGTCCGGCCAAAGATGGAGCGGGCATGGCGGCGATCATGTCGATAGCCTCATCGAGGCGGAGCTGTACGAGCGAGGCGATGCGGTTGCGCCGCCATGCGGCGGAGATGAGTTGTTTGAGGAGTTCGAGCTCGGATGGAGTCGCGGGCTGGAATTCTTCGATGAAGGATTTGGAGAAGCTTTCGAATACTGCGGCATCTTCGGTTTTGATGATGAAGGTATGGCTATAGACGCCGTGCTTGAGAGCGTTGCGGCTGGCTTTAAATTTGCCGGTCCGGGTTTTAGGGCCGGTGCATTTTTTTGCATTGGCACGGTTGGCGGCAAGGGCAGCTTCGGTCATGGTTTTCTTGCGTGGTTGGACCACAGTCGTTGGTTCGATGAAATCAGGTTTTTCGGTCATGGCATATCTCCAGTGAGAAGTTAACAGGCGGATGGAGGACTCTGATTTTAGGTGGGGATGGTTTTGTTAGAAATAAAGGAAATCGGGTTCGAAAATAGTAGTGAACGACTTGCAAAAAGATTTGGAAATGGATTTGACCGGGGGAAGCCAGCTGTGCGTGGGGCGCACGGTGAGCAATCGTTGGTTTCAGGGGGCCTCGTTTACTTGATTTTATTGGCTAGGATCGGCCTTCTGGCTCGATTGCGGGCAGCCGTAGAAAAGGTCCCGCTTTCGGACCTTGCTTTTTCTTCCAAATTTTAGCCGTTTATCTGTACTACGTAATCAGCTTTAACAATTGGTCGACTGTCAGCGCAATCACTCCGAACATTAGATGCGCCATTGCCTTGGCTGGTCCCC
>JAYSVS010000176.1:0-12309 GCA_043718395.1 Acidobacteriota bacterium | reverse complement strand
ACTTATGGTTATGACAACGGGCACACCCAACGGTAGACCCAAGAAAGACGGTCGACATCGTTTCAACCCGGTCCGCCGCATATTCGGCCAGATACTCGGCCGCGACGATCCCACCCTCACCGTTCCCGCGATGGTTCCGCTGAAAGCCAGTCGCAATCCGCTGTGACAAAGTAGGGTTCGGCAACAGATCTCCAGCCATTTGCTCGACAATGAATTGGTCAAACGGCATGTTCTTATTAAAGGCTTCGATCACCCAATCCCGCCAACGCCACATCATTCGTTCGCCATCGGTTTGATACCCATTCGTATCGGCGTAGCGAGCCGCATCGAGCCACCGCGCCGTCATCCGTTCCGCAAAACGAGGCGAAGCCAGCAACCGGTCCACCGTAGCTTCATAAGACTCATTCCGGGGCTCCTCCGGCAACCCCGTCAAGTCCAGGCTCACCCGCCGAATCAGAGTCTCGCGCGAAGCCTCAGGTGTTGGCTTCAATTCTTCCTTCTTCAATCTCGCCTGAACAAACTCATCAATACTTCCACCAGCCTCACGCACCGGAGGCAAATAGGCCCAATGAATTTGCCAAGGCGCCCCAGCCTCAGCCCACTGGCTCAGCGTCGCAATCTCACCCTCACTCAAAGAATTCCCAATATGCTTCGGAGGCATGGTCTTCGCCACAACCCGGTCTCGAATCAACAGACGAGCTGCACGGGCAGACTCTTCCTTGTCGAGCCGCAACTTGATCCCCTTCGCCGCCGCATCTGTCCCATGACAAGTCCAGCACTTGTCTGAAAGGATCGGACGTACCTGCCGGTTGAATTCGGGCCCTTGCCCGAACAGGTCAAACACAAAACCGGAAACGAATAACCATCGAATCATGCCATCTAGATTCTTTCACATCTAAAGCAAGAAGCCCGGCGCTAAGCGCCAGGCTTCTTGGATCAATGGTGCACCCGGAGGGACTCGAACCCCCGACCCTTTGGTTCGAAGCCAAATGCTCTATCCATCTGAGCTACAGGTGCGCTTCACTAATTTTAACCTATTCGGCGACTGCAGCACCCTTGAGCTTCTCGCGTTGCTCCTTCAGCAGTGCCTTGCGGCTCAGCTTGATCTTGTTCCCTTCAACTCCGAGAACCTTGACCATGATCTGATCGCCTTCGTTCAGCTCATCGCGGACCTGACGGACACGCGCTTCGCTGATTTCGCTGATGTGCAACAAGCCATCAGTGCCGGGGATGATCTCGACGAATGCGCCAAAGTCGGCGATGCGAGTCACCGTGCCGAGGTAGGTCTTACCCACTTCAGCGACAGCACAGATGTTGTTGATCATCGTGAGGGCCTTCTGCGCGGCGGCCGCGTCTGAGGCGAATACCTTCACTGAGCCATCATCTTCAACGTCGATCTTGGCACCCGTCTGTTCGACTATGCCGCGGATGACCTTGCCGCCGGGGCCGATCAGCTCGCGAATCTTGTCGGTAGGAATGGTGACCATGTACATGCGCGGTGCATGTTGAGACATTTCCTTGCGCGGTTCGGCGAGGCATTTGTCCATCGCGTCGAGCAGGAAGATGCGTCCCCGACGGGCCTGTTCGAGAGCTTCCGTCAACAACTCGTTCGAGACACCCAGAATCTTGAGATCCATCTGTAGCGCGGTGATGGCGGTACGGGTTCCTGTGACCTTGAAGTCCATGTCGCCGTAGTGATCTTCAGCGCCTGCGATGTCGGTAAGTACGGCGTATTTGTCGCCTTCCTTCACCAGGCCCATCGCGATACCAGCTACCGCTTCCTTGATCGGAACGCCGGCATCCATCAGAGACAGCGAGCCGCCGCAGACGCTGGCCATCGAAGAAGAACCGTTCGATTCGAGGATGTCCGAGACGCAACGCATCGTGTAGCCGAATTCAGTGGCGGGCGGCAGAACGGCGGCGATCGCACGTTCGGCAAGATTGCCGTGACCGATTTCGCGACGGCCTGCGCCACGCATGAAACCGACTTCGCCAACCGAGAAGGCCGGGAAGTTGTAGTGCAGCGTCCAACGCTTTGAGGTTTCGGTGAAGTCGAGCATTTCGATCTTCTGCTCGTCGTCGCTGGTACCGAGTGTGGTGGTGACCAGCGCCTGAGTTTCGCCGCGGGTAAAGAGACAAGAACCGTGGGTGCGGGGCAGGATGCCAACTTCAATTTCGAGCTTGCGAATCTCGTCGAAGGCGCGGCCATCGGGGCGGCGGCGTTTGTCCAGCATTTCCGCGCGGAAGATCTGTTCCTTCAGAACGTCGAAGTACTTGCCGGCCAGCACCTGCTTGGCCTTGAGTTCGTCGGTGGTGCCTTCGAACAATGCCTTGGCCTTAACCTTACATTCGTCCACCTTGGCGTACGATTCGAGCTTTGCGTACTTCTTGGTGTCCATCGCGTCGGTGAGGTCGACCTTAAGGGCTTTCTCGATGACGCTGAACACAGACTTATCCATCTCGGGCGGGGTGTAAGTACGCTTCACCTTGCCGGCTTTGGCAACCAATTCTTTGATGCCTGCGATGATCGTCCGGCAGCATTCGAGGCCAAACTCCACACAACGGAGCACGTCGGCTTCAGGAGCGCCAACTCCACCAGCCTCCACCATGATGGCACCCTCCTGGGTACCGGCAACCACGATGGAGATCTCGGCGCGCTTGGCTTCGTCATAGGTCGGAAAGGCAATCAGCTTGCCATCGAGAACTGCAACGCGAACAGCGGCGAGCAAATGGTGGAAAGGGATATCGGAGAGAGCAAGCGCTGCACCTGCGCCAGACAGCGCAAGGATGCCCGGGTCGCGAGTGGGGTCTGCCGAAATAACAAGGCCAACCACTTGTGTATCGTTCAAATAGCCTTCGGGGAAAAGCGGACGGATCGGACGATCCATCAGCCGGGCGTTGAGCGTTTCTTTCTCGCTCATCCGGCCTTCACGCTTGATATAGCCGCCGGGGTATTTGCCGGCTGCGTAAGTGTACTCGCGATAGTCGCAAGTTAGTGGGAAGAAGCTTGCAGTGTCTTTTGGCTTGACATTCGAGCAAGCGGTGGAAAGAACTACTGAATCGCCGCAACGGATTACGACGGAACCATTGGCCTGCTTGGCCATCTTGCCGGTCTCGATGGTGATCTTATGACCATGGAGATCGATTTCAACTGTATGAATCATCTATTTGATTCCTCCTGAGCGCGCCACTACTGTAGGGCGCGGTGATCTTGAAACAAGATCAAGGAGACGATTTGAATACTGATTTTTTACCCTGTCCTCCGGGACAGAGATCAGGCAATACCCCAAAAACGGAAGCAGCCGGAGAAGCGATTTCCGGCTGCAAATTTGGTTTTAATTGGTTACTTACGAATCCCGAGCTTGGCGATCAGCGCTTGATAAGCCTGAGGGGTGCGGCCCTTCAGATAATCCAGCAGCTTACGCCGCTGAGCGACGAGCAACAGAAGACCACGACGGGAGCTGTGATCTTTTTTGTGAGTCTGGAAGTGATGGGTGAGCTGCGTGATACGAGCGCTTAACAGCGCCACCTGAACTTCCGTCGAACCAACATCTTTTTTGTGTCGGGCGTTTGCCGCCACGATTTCTTTTTTCGCTTCTACTGCCAATGCCATTTTAAGGGGGGTACTCCTCTTCGTTCCTTAATCAACCTTTTGTTCGCCTTTCAGGTTAGCATAAACGCAATCGTTATGGAAAATCGTGGCGTATGTCTATTCGTGGCTTTTATGGGCGGTTGGCTGCTAAATGCTGCTTTACCCGTCAGGACGGTTCTTGAGAACAAGAAGGCAAAAGTGGTGGAAACCATTTATTTGCCTGGAGTTGCAAGGGAAGCAGGAGTGCGCGGGAGCGATCAGGTGATTGTCTTTCTCGAAGATTGCGCATACGAGA
Organism: Acidobacteriota bacterium; assembly: GCA_043718395.1. Classification (GTDB taxonomy): domain Bacteria; phylum Acidobacteriota; class Terriglobia; order Bryobacterales; family Bryobacteraceae; genus Bryobacter. The sequence goes on along the minus strand of JAYSVS010000176.1, from coordinate 8,422 downwards.
GAAAAGATCCAGTTACCGGCGAATTGACCGTCCGCAAACGCAAATCTGGAGAGGTAATCTGGCACGACAAGGGTGAAGCCGCTCCGCAACTGACCAATCAGGGCAAAACTCCATACCGCACGATCACTGTCGAGCTGAAGTAAATGTGGTTCGCTTTGCTGATGCAAATAGCGAGTCGTATTCACGAGCCGATGGTGGCCGAGCGCAAACGTGCACTCTTTGCAGGGCTTTCAGGCGATGTGCTTGAGATCGGTGCAGGCAACGGTGTCAACCTGCAGTATCTACCAAGCGAGGTGAAGTGGACTGGCTACGAACCTAACCGTTACCTTGCAGCGAAAATTGCCGTACCTGAGGGAGGGGAACTGATAGTCGATTATTACAAGGGTCAGGCCGGGGTTTATGACGCCGTGATTTGTAGCCTTGTCCTGTGTAGCGTACAGAATGCGAGTGAGGTTCTGGCTGGTCTCTACCGGTGTCTAAGGCCGGGCGGACGACTCCTCTTCATTGAGCATGTGGCAGCAGTTCGCGGAACGCGGTTGCGGGTGGCGCAAGATCGTTGGCTGCCCATTTGGCGCTGCTGCGCGGGAGGATGCCATCCCAACCGGGAAACTGGATCCTTGATTGAGGCGGCTGGCTTTGAGATGAAATGGAGAGACTACTTTGATCTGCCTCTCTGGCTTGCGGGGCCACATTTGATTGGGGAAGCGGTGAAGCGATGACTTCAGGCGAACGGGAATGATGAGTTGGGTTGTATTTGTGACAGTAATGAAATTGCGCCGGACGGCGGTAGTTATGGAAGCCGTTGCCGCACGTGGAGATTAATTCGATGTTCAAAAACTTGAGTTTGCTGGGCTTGATGGGCGCATTGCTGTTCTCTCAGGAATCCGCAGCACAGTCTGAAAAGAAGAAGGGACCGGGAGTAGTGAAACCGGGCGTTAGTACTTTTGGCGTCAAGCGCGGCATGGCCACGATTACGCCAGTTGCAGAAATCAGCGTACCAGGAGTACCAGACTGGCAAGTGGTAACAAAAGATGCCCTCTGGGTATCCAATGGACCAAAGAACACTGTACACAGAATTGATGCGAAAACGAACCAGGTTGTCGCCGTTGTCGAGGTTGGGCCAAGGCCTTGCTCTGGGCTGACGACAGGATTTGGAAGCGTGTGGGTTCCTCTGTGCGGCGCTCGTGGCACAGGTGCTGGCAGAGGGCTGGCGCGTGTCGACATGATGACAAACAAGGTCATTGCGACTATACCTGTTGGGCCTGCCGACAGTGAAGGAGGTTTGACTGCCAGCAAGGATTCCATTTGGATTGTTAGTGATACAAAGGGTGTCTTAACTAGGATCGATCCAAGGACCAACAAGGTGAGGGCCGAAATCACTGTGCCGGCCGGTAGCGTGGCTGTCGAGTACAGCGAGGGTGCAGTGTGGGTGACAGCCAACAAGAATGGAAAACTGATCCAAGTTGATGCGAAGAAGAACACGGTGCTTAAGGAGATCGAGGTTGGGCCTGAGCCGCGCTTTTTGACGTCAGGAGGGGGCAGTATTTGGACTGTGAACCAAGGAAATGGCACAGTGACCCGTGTGGACGCAAAAACGGGCGTTGTGATAGCCAGGATAGAGGCCGGAATACCCGGAGGTGGCGGCGAGGTCAGCTTCGGCGGTGGGGGGCTATGGGTGACGGTTTTCGATATTCCGATCACCTTCATCGACGAGAAGACGAACCAGGTCTCCAAGCAGTGGACTGGACCTGGGGGGGATGCTATACGCCATGGACATATGTCTATTTGGTTATCCAATTTGAGGCAACAAACAGTGTGGAGGATCGACCCCAGCCGCCTTTGAAGTAGGGGATATACAGAATTTGGTTCGACTAAAACTACGTAGGTCTCTAAAAAAAAAATAGCAAAATGAGTCAACTCGTTTTGATAAGACGCTAGTAGCATTAGATATGTCCAACCATAGACCCGTTCGCGCCGACGTACAGGCGCTGTCAGGATTGCTCCGGCAGTTCGACAATCAACTGAAAGAGCAAGGACGCACTGAGGAGCGCGGCATTGTTCTGGATGCACTGAAGAAGTTAGATGCCTCGCCAGTATCCCTTCCCATTGCAACCAGCGATGTCCCACCACAGCCGCGTATGACCCAAGTGAGCATGCAGCAGAGTAAAGCTTCAGCCGCTTAACAACAGCTATTTTTTTACCCGGAGGGCAGAGCGGTACTAATAGTACCGAAACTGCCCTTTACGTATTTAGGGGCTAGTATTTTCTTCTCCCCGCAGTTTGTGAATATTCAGTGGAAATCGTCAGCGATCAAGAGGCCCAGAGGCCTTTTTTAGTTAGTAAAGAATTCGGTTTTCTGGTTGGCACCCTAAAGTGGGAGTAAGCGAAGTGCCAGTATCTGCCGCTTTGCTTGCAGATACAGAAAAAATAAATTACGAATAAGTCTGGCCAGATAATTCCCTTTTGCCTGGCTTTGGTTGGGGCCACTCCACTCCAACTTAGGATCTTCAAAGCGTTGGTGCTGGATCCGGCAAAACTCTTGAAACGGAGATCAGAACTATGCCACAGCGCTATTCTGGTTTGATAGCGCCCAAGCATTCAACTACGCTCCCCCGCATCCAGGAAATGGCCGTTTACCTATTGATCGTAGGTACCGTTCTCCTGGTTGCCACAACAGAAGGTCTTGCCTGGCCTACTTTTCTATTCTGCGCCTCAATCGCCATACTACGGCTTGCGGGTCTCACTCTCAGCACAAATTCGGGTTGCGTTACGTTGGTTCTGGTGGCTGCTGCTGCCCCTGTCTATTGGTTTTTCCTCCGCAATATCGTCTCACTCAATATCAAGGACTTTCTCCTCACTGTCTTGATGGTCTTCCTCCTCAGCGCCCAGAGCGGCCGCGACTTCGCTGCCGTATCCAGCTATTGCATCTGGATTATGATGGCCTCGCTTTTCCCCTCCAGTGGCCCCCAGCAGTGGTTTCTGCTGGCCATCTTGTTTACCTGGTTCCTGATCGTGCAAAGCCTCAACGAGCTACGCCGCAACCGTGATCAACTAGCAGAATGGCGTGGTCTCGATGGCTGGCCCCTGCTTCGCCCCCTGGCCAGCTTTGCCCTGATCATGGTCTTTGGCATTGCTGTCTTTGCCGGCGGCTTATACCTTCTGCTCCCCCGTAACCCCATCGCGGCATTTCAGTTCAACTTTCAACCCTTCCGCCGGCTTGTCGGATTTTCTGGCTCCGTCCGCCTCGGCGAGATTGGGAGGCTTCAGGACGACCGCACCCCGGCCTTCCGTGTCCGTTTCCTCAGCGGCACTCCCCCTCCTGTGGTCCGCTGGCGTGGAGCCGCCCTCGCTGATTTCAACGGTTCTGCCTGGACCAATACCATCGAGAATTGGCACGAATTCCCGAACCAGGGCAAGATTGTCCTGGGCACTGACGACCAGCGCCGCAGGCCCGGGCCTCGACTCTTCTACGAAATTCAGACACTCGCCGCCATGGACCGCGTTCTTTTCACCACCGGCATCCCAGAATATATCTACCTTCCGGAAGGCCGCCTCCGTCGAAACACCGAATCTGCCTTCAAGCAAATTTCGCTCGAAAGCAGTCTACCTGCATACTCTTTCTCGGGTTGGATGGACGCGGCGATTCATCCGCTCGCCTCGGAATCCAGTTTCATCCTGACCCCTCAGCTCCGGCAACGCTATCTCCGTCTCCCCGGCGTCAACCCCCGTATCCGGGAATTTGCCGAAGCCCTCACGGCCAAGCTCACCGATCCTGTCGAGATAGCCAACAGGATCGAGACTCATCTCAAAACGAGATATTCCTACAGCCTCGAATCCAACATCTCCGGCCGGGAACCACTACTCGACTTTCTCTTCAATACCAGAGCCGGGCACTGCGAGTACTTCGCCAGCGCAATGGCAGTAATGCTGCGAACTCTCAAGATCCCTACCCGTGTCGTCACCGGCTTCTATGCTTCCCTCCCCGAGCCAATCGGCCCCTGGTATGTGATCCGTTCTTCCAACGCCCACTCCTGGGTAGAGGTGTGGATCGAAGGGAAAGGCTGGCAGGTTTTTGACCCTACACCGCCGGGCAGCAACCAGCCACGACTATCCGCCTCCATGCAATGGCTGCTCCGTATGCAGGATCGCTTTGTTGTGATGAGTGAAGAATGGATGGGAGGAACCAACGGCCTCAGGCGGCCCAATATCAACCGCCCAGATATTTCGTGGCCCTGGTTCCTGGCCGCAATCTCGCTTCCCCTCGCCTGGCTTCTTTGGCGGCAGCGATACAACCACACTCCCGCCCCGCACGAAGCCACCCTGCTCTTTAAGCGATACCTCAAAGCTTCCAAACGAAGGCGGACAATCAGCCAGACCGCTCGTGATCTCGAAAAATCTGAAATCACGTCGCTTTATGAGAAGGCTCGCTTCTCTCGCGACCCCCAGGCCCTTGCCCACCTCAAGCGGTGGATGAGTCAGTTTCTGCAGCGCTAAAAATACTTAACTCCAGCCCCAACTGCTTCACTATTGCGACAACGTCACAGGTTTCGCTGAGCTCGACAATCTGGCCATTCACGATTCGATACAAATTCATCTGCAAAACCCGAACAGACCTGCCAGTCGGTGCCAACCCCGCCAGCAGTCCATAGTGCGCATGCGGATGTCGTGCCACTCCCAGATGCGTACCCTCAAACCAATACTGACCCATCGCCCACTCCCCCTCCACCATCAACCGAATCAGCTCAAGCCGCGCATCCGGAAAGGCCCCCTGAATATCAGCAAGAACTGCCCGATAGCCATCCTCAGCAAAGAACTCCGAGTGCGCTATCCACCCCCTTAACGCGATCAGCTTATGCAGTCGATCCAGCGTTTGCTTTGAATGCGCTTCTACGGACATACCCACAGTGTGCACCTGGGCCTAAGCTCAAATCCTCAGCAATTGATCAGCAAACTGTAAGCACCTACCACCCTCGGCCCGGTGGCTCTTTCCCCTCAGCATTTGCTGTGCCCCATCCAAGCGTTTTCCCTGATTTCATTCAACCCTTAACGGCAACAAGCTGGAACTAATCTATGAACCGCCTCTTGGTCTTCGCGCCCCTCCTTTTGTTAACTCCACTAATCGCACAGCATAAGAATCTCGAAGAACTCACCAAAGATTCCCCGCTGATTGTCGCTGGCCGCGTGATCTCGGCTGACGGCTACGTGGCTGAAGACGGCGAGATTTATACCCGCGTTCGCTTTGAAATTGCCGCCATCCTCAAGAACAGCGGCGCATCTGAGCCCACTGAGCTCGCCTTTGAGGTTAAGGGTGGTCAGGTAGGTGATCGTGTCGTACTATTCACCGATGCCCCTCGCTTCGAAGGCGCCTCTGACCTCCTTCTCTTCGGCTCCTCCAGCCAACCGGAGGAAATCATAAACCTCTCTAACGGAGCTGGAGTCAAGGCGCTCCAGCGAGTGCGTCAATACCGGGAAGACTCGGGCTCGCCGGTTAGTGATTTCGAAAGCAGCCGCCTCAATCGCTTCCTCAACCGTCAGGACAAGCTCAGCAACGACCCTGAAAATATCCTTGACCTGGACGCACTTCACCTGAACGCAGCAGTCACAGCCTGCTCCGCCTACATGGGCCCCAAATGGTCGACGCCCGCCACCACCTTCAGCCTCGCTTCTTCGATTCCCTCCACCTGGGCCTCAGCCATTCAGGCCGCCGCACAAGGCTGGAATCAGGGCGGATCCAGGTTTGCTTTCAGCCTGAACGCCACCAGCCCCCACACCATTAGCCTCGCGGACCTTGGTGGCGGCTCAACCCTGGCATCTACCCGAGTTGAGTACTACCAAACCAGCCAGCAGATGGTTCGCTTCTCGATGACTTTCAACAATCGCTACACCTGGTCGATTTCGGGTCAGGCTGGTCAGTTTGACGTTCAGAATATAGCCACGCATGAGCTCGGCCACGCTCTCGGCCTCAACCATCCTGGTGCCGCCGAGTGCGGAGAAGAAACAATGTGGTCGAGCGCTGGCGTGGGCGAGACGAAGAAGCGTAGCCTCGAGCCCGGTGACAAAAACGGCCTCGTGACTCTTTACGGAACAGCAAATGCCACCACAACGCCTCCGCCGACAGCACCGTTCCCAGCACCTACAGTTGCAACTCCAGTGACTACCTACTTCGCACTCGCCACTACCAATCCGGTAGCCACCAGGCCACTCGCAATTGTCTTTCGAGGGAGCAGCTTCATTCCAGGTACTATCGAAGCCTTCTTGACGGGAGGAGTCTGCGGCACCGTGGGTTGCATCGTCAAGCCAGCCGGAGCCTCAACAAGCGATCTCGTCTTCCTCAACAACATCCCTGCCGGGGCCTACACAATCCGCCTGCGCAATGGCACGGGCAACCCCTTGAGCAGCCCCAACACCTTCGTCGTCACAGCCAATTAGAATTAGCTCTGCGACTGTTTCGCTTCCAGCTCCGCCCAGCGGGCGTAGAGCGTGTCGACTTCCTGTTCGATTACTTGTAACTCTGCAAAGACCTGCTGCACTCGGACATGGTCGCTGACAATGCCGGGACGCTCTGATTCTTCTTGTTTGTCTGTGAGGCGGGCTTCGGCACCGGCAAGGTTGGCTTCCATCGAATCATACTCGCGCTGCTCAGTGTAACTGAGCTTTTTGCGGGCAGTGTTGGACTGGGTCTGGCTCGTGTTTTTTGCCTTGGCAACAGGGGCTTTCTTGCTCAACAGATCTTGCTCGTACTGCTCGTAGTCAGCGAATAGAGTTGCCCCGCCTTTGCCGTCCAGACCAAGGACGTGGGTGGAGATACGGTCCATCAAGTAACGGTCGTGGGTAACGAGAACGAGGGCTCCGGGGAATTCTTCCAGCGATTCCTCCAGCACGCCAAGGGTGGGTATATCGAGATCGTTGGTTGGTTCGTCCAGGAAGAGAACGTCCGCAGGCTGGAGCATTAGGTTTGCCAGCAGCACTCTCGCTCGTTCCCCGCCAGAGAGGCGATGGACAGGTTGTTGGAGCTGGGCAATCTCGAAGAGAAACTTCTTGGCCCAGGCGTTAACGTGAATGACGCTGCCCTGAAAGATCACCGAGTCGCCGTTAGGCGCGAGGGCTTCTTTGAGCGTGGCTTTAGGATCGAGCTGTTCGCGCTGTTGGTCAAAGTAGACCATCTTGAGGTTGTCAGCCCACTTCATCTCGCCAGAGTCTGGCTTAAGCTGCTGCATCATCATCTTGAGCAGAGTGGACTTACCGCTGCCGTTGGCACCGGCGATACCTAGTTTGATGCCGGGGACAAGAACGATGTCAAGGTCTTCGAAGAGGAGCTTGCCGCCCATCGACTTGGAGATTTGCTTGGCGTCTATGAGGCGCTTGGTTTGACGGAATGAAGAGGTGAAATCGATTGAGGCATTCGAGACTCTCGCTCTTTCGTCCATGTCCTTCAGCTCATCAATCAAAGCATGCGCCGAGTTGATACGAGCGGCCGCTTTTCGAGTGCGGGCTTTGGCCTTACGGCCCAGCCAGGCAAGTTCTTTTTTGACGACCGCTTCGAGGCCTTCTTTTCGCCGGCGTTCGGCCTCGAAGTATTGCTCGCGGCGCTCGAGGAACTTTGTGTAGTTACCTTCAACGCGGAAGACGCCATCGGGGTAGACGGAGTTGAGTTCGGCAACATGAGTAGCAGTATTCTCTAAAAACTGACGGTCGTGGGAGATCAGCACGCAAGAAAAGGGCGCTTGCTGGAGCGAGCGTTCCAGCCAAAGGATGCCTTCGAGATCGAGGTGATTGGTAGGTTCGTCGAGAAAGAGAAGGTCGGGCGTCTGGCTGGCAGCGTGGGCGATGGCCAGACGCTTCTTCCAGCCGCCGGAGAGGCTATTGCATTCCTGGTTGGCGTCGGTGAAGCCAGCGAGGCCGAACCAGGGATTGTCGGTGGAGAGGTAATCCTTGACGATGCTGTCCTCAGGAAAGACAGGGTCCTGCGGGACGTTGGCGATCTTGAGGCCTTTTTTGGGGGCAAGGATGCCGGCATCAGAATCGTCGAGACCAGAAAGGATCTTCAACAGTGTTGATTTGCCCGCGCCATTGGGGCCGATCAGACCGAGGCGCTGATTGTCTTCAATTGTGAGGGAGACGTTTTGAAAAAGGATGGTTGCGCCAAATTGCTTGGACAGCGATTGCACCGAAAGGAGAAGACCCATTGTATATAGGTTAGCGGGTGGGTGGGGGCCGGTGGTGATGAATCTGTCGCGTTCAGGCAAGACTGTACACCAAGTTCGACGTCCGCGCCGCAAAACACGGAAAGTGGCTTGATTGTGTGGAGATTTAGCATGGGGGCGGGTGTACGACGTAGAAGTTGGAATCAGGCGGCCCGGGCTTCCCAATAGTTCTCGAATCTGCCATTTAGTTGGCAACATCGCAAGGCGATGATGGAGTT
>JAYSVS010000175.1:0-38195 GCA_043718395.1 Acidobacteriota bacterium | reverse complement strand
ATGCCCACAGCACATAGAACTTCCAGTTTCTGACCATTTGGCCAGGAGACAATTCCACTGCAGCCAATTTGCCAGCGACAGGATTCCATCCCGCTGGCTTCCACCCAGCCGGAGGCACCGCGTAAAGTTGCGCCGCCCCCACCACACCCACCAGAAACACCCCCGCCAGGACAAAGAAAGTCTGCGGAATCGAAGCATTCATCGCCGCTACATCCTTGCCGATCATCCATTCGAGCCACGGGCCGAACACTAGCGGTCCCAAGCCAAAGCCCATCACAGCCAGACCCACAATCATGCCACGCTTATCGGGAAACCACTTCACACACATCGCAATCGGAGTAACATAGGCAAACCCCACGCCCACGCCCGCAACCAACCCGTATCCAATCACCAATCCCTCAACCGTCTGATGCAGCATTCCTGCTACCAGACACCCGAGCGCCAGCAGGAAACCACCTACACTGGCCACAATGCGCGGGCCTTTCCTGTCCTGCCAAAACCCGGCCACGATCATCCCAGCGGCAAAGGCCAGCAGTGAATATCGATAAGGCATCACACTCTGTGCCCGCGTCCATCCATGCAGTTGCTCGAGAGGGCCCCGAAATACACTCCAGCTATAGAGGATCCCCAGCAGCACCTGCATGAAAATTGCGGCAACTGCATAGCGGCCCCGGTTTAGATTCTGAGCTTCAGACACCGCTCCATGATACTGGATGAGGCTTGGCCGCTATCGCAAGGTACTGCTGCAAAGTCGAGGTGTGCCCAATCGTTAACCTTGATGTCAAGAGCCTAACCCCGGTTATCGACGCCGAAGTTCAAGTCCACCCAGCCCTCGTTACGCCGCACGGTCGCGGTGTCTTCCCAAACCAGACGGTCTCGCTGGGGTAGGGAAACCGCGCTCACTCCCCAGACCATTAGAGGCAAAAACACATTGGGGACTGGCAGCACACGATTAGCTCTCTTTTTTTCTTCGAGCCTACTTGGAAAATCGGAATTCACCCATCGGATTGGCATTGTGAAATGCTTTGAGGGCATCCCAGCCTTTGGCGAAGCCTACACCGTTAATGTCACCCACTCCACGAATTGCAACGAGAAGGCATTCTGAATCCCAATCTTTACCCGGGTTCCACCCAGGTTTGGCGGCTTTACCAAGCAAGTCAAAATTCTCTTTCAGCTTCTTGAAGAAACCCGCGGTTCCGGAACGTCCGCCATGTTGGAAAACGTCGTAGCCAGGCGGATAGCCGACGCTCTTGAAGAAGGTGTTAAAGAAACTCTCAAGTTCGGCTGAATCGCTACCTCCTTTATACGCGCCTTGGACTGCGGGGCCAACATTAAATCCGGGCGGGCCGAAAGCTCCATTCGCAAGACGGCGCTGGATAGAGACAATGTCCAGATCGCCGATGTAGGCGGCGCCTTTGGAGTCAACCAGAATCAAGGCGTCGCCCATATCGACGAGGTAATGATTCAGCAATCTCTCACCGTCATCGATCCCCTCGACCTTAAAGTCCTTAATTACCTGATAGATCTTGGGGGGCTTAGGATAAGCGCCGGCGATGTTTTCAAGAAACCTCAGATCGAACCCAGGTGGCAGATGGGCTTTCGACACCGGGCGTAGTTTCTCGATCGCGTTGGCGTAGGCGAAATCCAGTTTGAGCACACCGACAAGCCCGTTGCTGTTTTTGCTGCCTTTCAGGGTTTTCCACTTGATCCACATTGGCTTTGACAGCAGGCGTGCACCAGCTTTTTTCGCCCAGTTTAGCCAGCGAAGTCTGTCTGGATTGCAGGCGCGAACTACAAAATAGTAGCCTTGATCGGCGAGACGGCGGAAGGCATCTAGCTCTTCAGGCAAGATACCCATCTGTTTGGCTACATCTTGCCCCAAGATACGGAGCCAACCGCTATTTTTAAGCGGCTTAACAGCCCCGACAGCAACTTCTGCCGTGCGCACGGCTCTGGTGACGCGAGTGGTGCCCTGGATGGAAAGCTCGAGGCCAGTGTTGGTGCCATTACCTCTCTTGAGTGCCTTGACAGACAGCCGAAGCCAGTTCTCAATGAATTTGAGTTCGCTGCTCAAGTAGTGGACACGATCGATCGCACGGCCATTTTTGGCGGCGTTTGCTATCTTACCGACAGCCGGGATAAGACCTAGCAAATTGAGCGCACAACCGAGGTAATCGCCCATCCTTGAAGCCTGAACGGCTGCTGGAAAATTCATTAGGCCGGTGGGGTCAATCAAGGCCGCCACGTCAAGGCCAAGCATAATGCAAACCTCGCGGAATTCTTTCTGCATTTCCTCTGCGCGTTGCTTGACGTCAGTGATGAGAGCACCTGTGGCGATGGGAGCCCAGGTGCCTTTACATTTGGCAAGCTTGACGCCAAGCTGTTCGGCCCAGAGCGGGCCCACGCTGAACACATTGACCATGAAGCCCTTTTCGCTCGATACTGACGGCGGAAACCGGATATCACCCATACGGAAGGCGACCATGTTGCCGTCGGCCGTCAGGAAGTCTTTAAAGTCGTCCGCACATCCTGGGGATGTCTTAAAAGTTCCACGCTGCCAATTAGGGTCTTTTCCATATGCGCCCGGCGGAGATGCGTTGATCAATTTCCAATCACCCTGCTCGGTGATCAATAAACAAAATGAGAACTGGGTGTCATGAGAATAGGTGACATCGAGGTAGAAGTGAGAATTATTGGCAGCCATTGGTGTTCAATTGAAGATGCGCAAAAGGCGGAGAAAACCCTTCAACGAAGGCGAAGGGAGCTTCAAATCGTGCTGCACATCTTTGAGAATCGAACGCAAATTACCTTTTGCGACGCTTGCCCATCTCTGGCTCGACCTTGGCGAATCCTGCCGGCACGGCAAAGACGTCTTCACCAATTGCAGCCGTTGAGAAGCCGCTAGAGTCTGAGAACGATTCCATCATCAGCATCCCGTCTGCGGTCTTGCTCTCGGCCGCAGCCTGCTGGGTCTTTCGCGCTACTTCTTCAGCCTGCTTGGCAGTTGCGTCAATTTGTGTCGCAGCATCATCCTTCTTCTTGCGGCCAAAACCGCCCAGCTTGCCCCCTAGCGCACCACCAATCATGCCACCCATCGAACCTCCCACCGCACGGCCAGCAGAGTCTCCACCAGCACGGCCACCGGCCTCCTTTACGGCATCACCAACATTGGCAGGTCCGCCTGAAGCGGCACCGCCACCCGACATGTCCAGATTCATCCCAGGCATGGTCATCCTTGAGATCGTCAGCACCGCGATACCCGGTGTCTTCTGCATCTCTTCGGCCATTCTCTTCATACCCTCCACCATGCCTGGCTGGCCACCCATCTGTGCCATTGGGTTGCCGCCCGCACCAAGCCAGTTGGCCTTGTCTTTCAGCCTTTCGTAGAATGCCTTGTACTCCCCATAGCCGGGCACAGCTTCGCTATGCCAGCTATCATTCGTGATCTTCATCATCGTCCCGTTCTGCTTGCCGCTAGCCGCTCCAGTTTCGACCGTGAAGATCACCTGCCTGGCGTTGTATCCCCCAACTTCTTTCTCAACGCCAGTCGCCTTAGCATCAAACTTCATGTTCAGCGAGACATCTTGCCCCTTGGTTGCCTCTTTCATGTCAGCCTGCAAATCGGCCATCATCTGGCGCATTTCTTCGAAGGTCATTTGCCAATACTGCTGTTTTGCCATGTTCACGGTTGTGAAGATCTGTTTGTCGAAATCAATGACCGTCTTGCTGTCCTTGGTCACAGTAGCCATTCTCGATCCCTTGAAGAAATGCGAAGTCGCCGTCGGCTCTGGCTTCTTTCCAAAAGCCATCTTCGTTACCATCCCCTTTGTGACTCGTGTCGTCTGGTCGTAGCGGAAATCCGCCATCAACAAGCCGGGAACAATCAAAGCAATTGCGAAAATCTTCATGACAATCAGCCTCCAGAACTTTTCTATCAACAGCGTTAGCGGCAGCAGCTAGCCGAAACGCTTCACTTTACTTCCGTATAATCGGCAGGCGGCAGAAATTCCTTATCCTTAACTGCGCCTTCTCTATAGTCCCTAATTTCCACGAGCGCATCGACCACCTTGCCGTTGACGCCAATCTGGATCCGTAAAGCCTCTACCAATTCGCCGCCCTGGCGCACCACATCAATTGACCTGGCTACTGTAGGCGTAAGCGAAACAATGCTCTCCATCGCCGGCAGCAGGTAACTCAAACCATGCCTGGCCCGGAAAGCCTCGATGCTCTTCATCCCGGCCTTGTTTCCGGCGCGCTCAACCTTCACGTCGTTTGCGATTCCGCCACCCCCACCCGGAAACATCCGCTTGAGACCCTCCACCATTGGGCCTGGAATGTCGGCCGCAATCCGCTTCTGCATGTCCTCAATCCGCAAGCGCTCGAAAGTTTTGTCGGTGTGGTCGATCAGAATCATCTTTCCTGTCGCATAGTCGAGGACCAGTGAACTTTTTTCACCCCGCACCATGAGGCGGCTGCCCTTAAGGATCACCTCCTCGCCCTCGCTCTTCATTTTGCTCAAACCCGCCAGGCCCGCGACGAGCTGTATCAATACATTGGCCTTCACGCGGTAGGCCAGCTTGTAGCGGGCATCCGCCCAAAGACTTGTCGCGAGTAACCCAACCAGCAGCAACCGCACCTATTTCACTTCCTTGTAACCAGGCGGAATCTCAAATTCGCCGGGCGCGATCGGCTCTTCATCAAAGCTCTCGGCCCTCAATGTCATTTTCAGCTTCAAGGTATCGGCCAGCCCTTTCGTTTCAATCGTCATTGTCATTTCCATCAATTGCCCGATCAATCCTGAACCGTCCTTTAGTAACTGGTTCCCCCCAGGAACTGTGGACAAGAACTGACTCATCATTCGCAATGTTGGCGATGCGCCAGGCCCGTTTCTGGATGCAAACGCCAAGATCTCTTTTGCCCCCGGGGCCGTCTCGCTGACCCAGAATTCCATTAGTGCTTTGGAACTCATGCCCTTATCGATGCCTGGAAAGTTAAAACTCATATCGAGCATACTCGCCATGCCTTTTGATTCAAAGCCGGCTATCTGCTTCGTATCCGAAATTTGGCTAGAAGTCATCTTGAAGACAGCCCCCATTTGTTTTAATTGATCCATCGCCGCCTGCGCCGCCTGATCTGCCTGCCCGGCCCCATTCTTTGTCCAAGTGTTCTTCAGGTGATCCATTAAAATCGTTGTCTCAGAACCAAATTCGATGATCTGTGTCGTCTTGCTGTTGCGGATCATTTGCCGGTCTGCCGTCTGCAGAATTTCCGATGAGCAGTCTTTCATTGCATCGGCGAGCGCACCACTTTTGCTGATTACCTTATCGCTGCTGTCAATTTCGCAGCGCAACTGGTAGCGGACATCCGCGAGCAAAGTGGTCGAAATCATCAAAAAGATTAGGAAACTGCGCATCAAACTCAAAGACGCGCCACTGCCATCTACCGTTCCAGCAACAAGGTTCACCATCGCGACCATAATTTTCGCATCCTATTAGTAGTGATGCATCTCTCTGCGGTTAGCTACCTCAACACCCGCCCCCTCGTTTGGGGCCTTATGTCTGGTCCACAAAGCGGCCAGATTCAACTCGATTTCGACCTCCCGTCGGTGTGCGCCCAACGTCTGGCCAACCATGAAGTTGACGCTGGACTGGTGCCGGTAATCGAGGCGGCCCGGCAACATCTGACTCAGATCGGCTCGCTCGGCATTGCTTGCACCGGTGCCGTCCGGAGCATCCAACTGATGAGCAAAGTGCCAATTCCAGAAATTCGCACCCTGGCGCTGGATTCTTCTTCACGCTCTTCGGTCATGCTTGCCCGCATTGTTCTTGACCAAGGATATAAAGTCACTCCAGAGACCTCCATCATGCAGCCTGATCTTGCAGCCATGCTTGGCAAGTGTGATGCTGCCCTGATCATTGGCGATCCTGCGCTTCGCCTAGATCCCAGCGCAAACGGTCTGCATTCCCTGGACCTTGGCGAGGAATGGTTCAAGCTTACGGCCCTTCCTATGGTTTTCGCAATCTGGGCCGGACACAAGCAGGACGCCGGGCTTGCCAAGATCCTTGATGAATCCTACGAATATGGCAAAGCCCACCTCGACGAAATTGTTATGGCTGAAGCTGCAGAACGTAGCATCTGGCCTGGACTCGCTTATTTGTACATGAAATCGATCATTCAGTATGAGCTAACCGATGACCACAAACGAGGCATGAAACTTTACATCGAAGAAGCAATGAAAATGGAATCGAAGTAAAGCTGATGAGTCTCACTCGTATCCATCGAGACCAAGCCCACGACTTTTTCCAGTCAGACGATCTTATTGGCCTCGGAATGCAGGCCGACGCTGTTCGCAAAGTCTGGCACCCAGAGAAGGTTGTCAGCTACATCATAGATCGCAACATCAACTACACCAATTTCTGCACAGAATACTGTAGTTTCTGCAACTTCTACCGCCCGATGAATTCTCCTGAAGGCTACATCCTTTCAAGGGAGACCATCTACCAGAAGATTCAGGAGACAATCGACCTGGGCGGTACTGGTGTGCTGATGCAGGGGGGCCTTCATTCAGAGCTCAAGATCGAATGGTATGAAGACCTTTGCCGGGCGATCAAAAGTAAATTTGGGGATCGAATCTGGCTTCATTTTCTGAGTGCACCGGAAATTCTCAACATCGCGGCTATTTCAGATATAACTATTTACGACACTATTGCCCGTCTGCGAGATGCGGGGTTGCAGTCGATTCCTGGGGCTGGCGCGGAGATCCTTGATGATGAAGTGCGTCACAGGATTGCCCGGCTCAAGTGCAACACCGAAGAGTGGATCGATGTGCATCGGACGGCACACAAGCTGGGTGTTCGTACCACGGCGACGATGATGTTTGGCACTGGGGAGACGATCGATCACCGCCTCAACCATTTGGAGGAAATCCGCCGGCTCCAGGATGAGACTGGCGGCTTTACGGCCTTTATCCCCTGGGCCTTCCAGCGCGACGGCACATCGCTTGGACGTTTCGTGAAAGAAGAAGCTACTGCTGTTGAGTTTCTTAAGATGCTTGCCTTGAGCCGCGTCTATCTCGACAATGTATGCAACATCCAGACGAGTTGGGTCACGCCTGGCCTTA
Organism: Acidobacteriota bacterium; assembly: GCA_043718395.1. Taxonomy (GTDB): domain Bacteria; phylum Acidobacteriota; class Terriglobia; order Bryobacterales; family Bryobacteraceae; genus Bryobacter. The sequence continues at coordinate 31,075 of JAYSVS010000175.1, read as the reverse complement.
AGATTTGCCAGATGGGCCTTTGCTTTGGTGGCAACGATGTCGGGAGCATCATGATTGAAGAGAATGTGGTCTCGCAGGCTGGTGCCAACTTTCATGCCAGTGAAGAAGACCTGCGGCGCTTGATTCGCGACGCCGGCTTTGTCCCCAAACAGCGCGACACTCTTTATCGAACCTACTACCTCAACTAATTATGAAACTCCGTCTGCGCGCCAACACTATTCGCCTTCGACTCGTTAAGGGAGAAGTTGACCAACTCGCTCAAGGACACACTATTGTGGAGACGCTGCCCACGCCCCGGCCCTTTCACTTTGCTGTACACTCCAGTCACGTTACCGATTTGATGGCCAACTTCAAGGACGACACGCTTACGATTGAGGTGCCCCGCGACTGGGCCACCCAATGGGCTTCTAACAACGAAGAAGTAGGCCGCTCAGCCAAGACGCAAAACCTCGAAATCCTGATCGAGAAGGACTGGGCCTGCACCACAGCACGCGACAGCGCTGAAGATCGCGATACCTACCCGAACCCAACTGCATTAGGATAAGTAGCTTGGCTACCGTAAACACTGACACTGCATTCTTCGGGCATCCCCGAGGCCTCTCTACGCTCTTTTTTACCGAGATGTGGGAGCGATTTAGCTACTATGGCCTTCGCGCCATCCTATTGCTTTACATGGTGGCGGATCCGGCAACTGGCGGGCTTGGCTTCTCTATCGCCAAGGCGAGCGCCATCTATAGTCTCTATGCTTCTATGAATTACCTGCTCGCGTTGCCTGGCGGGTGGCTGGCTGACAAGTTTCTCGGTTTACGCAACTGCGTTCTTCTGGGCGGCCTGCTGATCGCTATTGGCAATGGCATGATGTTCTTCCCTGGCCACGTTACTTTTTACTTGGGCCTTGTTGGCATCGTGCTTGGTACGGGCCTTCTGAAGACTAATGCCTCAACCATGGTTGGCACGCTCTACCGTGAGAACGACAACCGCCGCGATTCCGGCTTTTCGATCTACTACATGGGCATCAACATTGGCGCGCTCGTCTCGCCGCTGGTGGTTGGATACCTTGCCCAACGCGTCAACTGGCGCTACGGCTTCCCTGTCGCCGCGCTCTTCATGATTATCGGTATCGTGCAGTTTTACCTTGGCTCGAAGAACTTCCCCGAACGTGTCTTCAAAGCCGTCCCCCCATCTAACATCATCGAGCAGGAATCGAACAAACAGTGGCTGAAGTATGGACTTGCCGCTATCATAGCGATCGCGGCAATTGTCTTTTTGATCTCTCCTACCGCCGAGGGTTTGGCTGATTCATTCGGGGCCGTACTGCTCACGATAGTCATTGCAGTGCTCGGCTTCCTGCTGTTTAAGGGGAGTCCCAACGCACACGAGCGCCGCCGCCTCGCTGTGGTCTGTATTCTCTTTTTTATCTCGACGCTGTTCTGGTCGAGCTTTGAACAAGCTGGCTCCACACTTAATCTTTTTGCCGAACAGAACACGGTCAATCTCTTCCCCTCGACTTGGTATCAGAGCTTCAACTCAGCCTTCCTGATTCCTCTCGCTCCACTCTTTGCCGCACTCTGGATCAAGATGGGTGACCGCCAGCCTAGCGTGCCGATCAAATTCACCATTGCCCTGGTTTTCGTCGGGCTTGGTTATATCTGGTTGATGTTTGGTGCACAAATGACTACCGGCGGTGCCAAAGTGTCGCCGGTTTGGCTAATTGGAACTTACTTTCTACATACGGTCGGTGAGCTTCTGCTTTCGCCCGTGGGCCTAAGTGCCATGACCAAGCTGGCTCCCGCCCGGATGGCTGGATTCATCATGGGTGTCTTCTTTATGTCGATCGCAAGTGGTAACTATATCGGCGGACGGCTTGCTGGCCTCTATGAGAAACTCCCCCTGCCGCAACTCTTCGGCGGCATTGGTGCTTTCTGCATCATTGTTGCGGCTGTGTTTGCCTGCTTTGCCAAACCCGTCGCCCGGATGATGGAGTCTGAAAAATAGAGGCAATGTGCGCCCGCACTGCCGTGCATGGCCATGTCATCCAATCGCTGCGCGCCTAGCCTTTTTCCATCGCAAGGTTTGCGCGAAACTTCTAACACCAGCGACTGACCCAAGCTCAAGAACGCTCATCGCGGCTGCTGCGTTGGCAAAGTCTACTGCTTGCGCTAGCGAATACCCGCGTGTCCAGGAGGCCAGAAATGCGCCCGCGAATACATCGCCGGCACCGGTAGAATCCATTGCCTCAACCGGATAAGCCGGAACCGGATCTCCGTCCACCACCGCGCCCTTGCTGCCGCGTTTCATTACCACGTGCCCGGCTGGCAAGAGCTTGAGTGCGGCCTGCCAAGTTTGAGCTCCCGTGATGAACCTGGCTTCTTCTTCGTTCACAAACAAGATATCTACATGCTTGAGGCAGGGAAGCACCACCTCGCCCCATTCCCCGCGTGAATCCCAGCCAGTGTCCATCGATGTTGTCAGGCCCTCCCGTCGCGCTTTGTCGAGCATCTTCGGCCCCAGCGTGCGCAAAGCTGGCACGCCGAACGGGTTGGCCAAATGAAAGTGCTGGTAGCCCTTCATGTTTGGCACTGACTTCAACGATGCCTTGCTTGCTCCCGGACGGTGAACGAAGGCACGCTGTCCGGTTCTCTTCACAAGCGCCATGGTGGTTGGCGTTGGGAGCCCCAAGCTTTTAACACCGGACACGTCCACGCCTGCGCCACTCAGGATTTCGAGCAGTTCCTCGCCCTCAGCATCGTTACCGACGGCACCGGCCAAAGACACATCTACACCCAGCTTGGCCAGTGTATAGCCAGTATTTGCCCCATTGCCCCCCACACTGCGGGCGAACTGTTCCACCCAAACCGTGCCATCCCACCGGATCTCTTCTACTGGCCAGGCCAGCAGATCGAGAACCAGGTTGCCTGCGACGAGAATCCTCATTCGAAGATTTTCCCCAAAGGCAGGCGGCGAATAACAGTGCCAGCCTTCAATTCGATTGCATCACCGGCCAGTTTTACTTCGACGAGTTCTTCGCCCGTCAAGCCCCAGCGAGCAAAATGGCGAGCGCGGCCTTTGACGAGGAATGGAACTTCGCTCCAATCCACCACTGGCTTTCTACTGGCCTCCATTTCGCCGACGGCTAAATGCTTTGGCGAAACCGATATCGCGATGGCTCCGCTGCCAAGCTGCATGAGTGATATCCATTTGCCTGCCTGACTTGCCGGCATCGAACACACTCCTTTCACGCAGGTTCCAACAAAGGCGGAGATCTTGGCCCAGTCGAAACGGCCTGTCACTACGTAGTAGCTGGTTGGCTCACCGATGACAGCAACCAACCGGTCTAGATCCCGGCGATAGTCAAAACCGGTCTTTGTGACAAAGTCTCTGTACTCGGCTTCTTCGCTTGCCGCATCACCGGCAATCTTCTTCACCACTGCCGCGTCGGCGATGACAAAAATGCCATCACTACTGGGCAGGTGCGAGACCTGCTCGGCCAAACTCATTCCATGCCGTTGACTCCAGAAATACAGAGCCCCCAGGGCCAACAATGCAATTGTCAGTAACCAAGCTTTCACGCCTTAAGGATACGGCACGGCAGCGTCATCATTAGTTGTCGAAACTGCACGAGATCAAGACTTTGCGCCCCGTCGCTTAGTGCGGCGCCTGGATTGGGGTGACACTCGACGAGTAATCCATCGGCCCCAACAGCAACGGCAGCGCGAGACAAAGGTGCCACAAGACTTCGTCTGCCTGTTGCATGAGACGGATCAAGAATCACCGGAAGGTGGGTCATCTCCTTCATCGCTGGCACCGCCGTGATGTCGCATACGTTTCGAGTATGGGAATCAAAGCTGCGAATTCCGCGCTCGCAAAGCACTACATCTGGATTTCCGTTTGCCAGAATGTACTCAGCTGCCAGCAGCCATTCGTTCAGCGTTGCCGATGGGCCACGTTTCAAGAGCACAGGCTTTCCGCAACGGCCCAGAGCCTTCAAGAGGGCAAAGTTTTGCATATTCCGCGCACCAACCTGCATTAAATCCGCATAGTTGGCAACTAGTTCTACATCCCCTTCGGTGACCACTTCAGTGACAATGCCCAAGCCAAATCTCTCTCTTGCCAGCTCCAAAAGTTTCAAGCCCGGTTCACCCAAACCTTGAAATTCGTAAGGCGAAGTTCGCGGTTTGAATGCGCCTCCCCGCAGCAACTGACCACCGCAACCGGCGATCACTTCGGCACAGGCCATCAGTTGTTCTTCACTCTCGACGCTACACGGGCCGGCCATTACAACAAAGCCGCCATCGCCAAACGCCACATCGCCGACTCGAACAATACTGTTCTCAGGCTGCACGTCTCGACTTACTAATAACTTCACAACAAAACTCCTGTCTGGGAATGCAAAAGGCCCGCTCGGGACTACCGAGCGGGCCTTTTGACGAAACCAGAAAAAATTGGGATTAGTTCTTCATGGCATGCAAGTCCACTCGTTCGCGGGAAGCGACGTACCAATACCAGAATCGATATGAGTGGGCCAGAGCCATTGCTCCCTTATCGTACACGATTTCTTTAGTTGATACCAAATAGATTCTTGCGAATCTTCTTGTATTCAAATCTTGCTGGATTCACTGCGGTGACACCACTTGAATCCACAATAATGATCCGCGCCGAGACAGGCGCGTAGGCAGCCTGCGGGGCAATCGTGCCTTTGGCTACCAGAATCTTCATACGCTCGGGGTAGATTCCAACGCTGATCAATTGATTCAAGCTGAAGGGCAAAATTCTCTTTGGAGTGATCAAGACGTAGTTCGGCATATCGGCCGTTGAGCCTTCCACTTCGATCACAACCGATATGCCCATGTCCCAATAGCGGCCGCCTCCGTGGCGTGCCTCGGTCTCAATGAAGCGCCCGTCATGAATCCCTTTCACGCGGCCCTTCACTCGTACGGAATCACCATGCATGTTGTCGGTTTTGCCTCCGACAGGCATGTCGAATACCCCTCCAACACCGGCTCGAATGGCAGTTTGCACTGCTCCAGGATCAGAGATCACCACTGCCCATCCTTCGGCTTTTTGCTTCAGCAACTCCGCAAGGATATAGGTACTGTCGCCTGCCGATCCGCCCCCGATGTTGTCACCTGCATCCATCAGTGAGACCGGCCATTTGCCATTGTTTATTGCAAGCTTTACCGCCTCGGCGGGAGTAGGTGCTTTCAATTTCAGATCTTCACGCAGGTCCCAGAGCATTCCCCCCAGCCGCTCTGCTTCCCGTTTGGCGAGAGCGGGATCGTTGTTTGTGACCACTACTATACTTGGGCCCATGGCTGCGATATCGGCGTACTGATAGCCGCCGGCAACGCTGGCTGCGAGCACATTTGGATTCTTCTCGAGAACTTTGCTTTCGTCGGTGATGGCCTTGAGCGGAGCTGCATAGGTGTTGTGGAAGAGGATGTTTAGCACCATGGGAGGCTTTACCAAGGCCTGCACCGGCGTTACCTTGCCAGAAATAATGTCACCCATGATTTTGGCCCCAAGAACTCCGGATTCGAGGGCATCGAGGTGAGGACATTCCTTATAGGTGAGAAGCGCCGTTGTGTGGCGAACAATGTCTTCAGTGATGTTGGCGTGAAAGTCATGCACGACTACCAGCGGTATCTTGTTTCCAAATGCTTTGCGAACGCGCCGCACGATTTCTGCATCAGCGTCCTGATAGGTCTCTGTGACCATGGTTCCGTGCAGGAAGAGCAGGATGCCGTCGAGCTTCGGGGCTTGCTTTAGTCTGTCGATCAATTCATTGGTTAAGGCTTCGAACGCAGAATCGAGAACGAGGCCAATCGTTTGGGGGCCGGCGACCAGAGTGGGGTGAAGATCGAAATGTGAGAGCTTGGCCCCTTCGATGAATCCTGCGATCGTGTTGTTCGCCTTGATCGAGCGGGTGATGAGGTCCTGCCCGCGCAAGATGCCGTCGGCCCCGCCTATGCCAGATTCAAAATCTTTGAAAGTAGTCTTTTGAGGATTAAAGGTATTGGTTTCGTGGACAATTCCCCCGATGCCAACTACCGGTCTTGTCTGAGCAGCAGCCAAAGCTCCGAAGAACAACAGTGCAAGAATCCGCATGGTCGAAATCATATCAGCAGAGACTGCTCCCCATCCCGATTTTTATCCAGAAGTGAAACAGATCAATCCGAATCTATCTCTGATTCGTAGCACTACCTGGAGGAGAAAAATCGCGTGCATGTAATGGGGTGGACATGTGAATTCAGTACCTGCCAGCAATGAACGAATGCTCAGTGGTATCGAGGTTTTGCTGGGCTTGATGGTTCGCATTCAAAGGAGAGATGAAGATGCAATGGGGGATCTCTTTGACGAGACCTCTTCGCTGCTGTTCGGATTCGCTCTTGGAATCGTTGGCAATCGAGAAGATGCTGAAGAGGTTTTGATCGATGCCTATGTCAGTGTCTGGAAGATGGCGAATCAATTTGAGCCGAACTATGGCGGCGTGAAGCGATGGTTGGTTTTGATCACGCGGAGCAGGGCAATCGATCTGTTGCGCCGGCGCAATATGTGGAGACGGCACCACATCAGCATCGAGGGCGGGGGCAGCAGCGCTGCACAGCCCGATGCCAGCGGGCGTCTGGAGCCTTTGCAAGAGCAGCGGATGATTGCCAGCGAATCGGGAAAGCGACTGGCAGTTGCGATCACAAGATTGCCAGAAACGCAGAGACGAGTCATTGAATTGTCATTTTATGGCGACCTTACACATACTGAAATCGCCGAAATTTTGAGGCTGCCGCTGGGCACAATCAAGACTCGAATCAGGCTCGGTCTTGACCGGATGAGGCGAATTCTGGACAAACATCGGCCAGCGAAACTATTGATTGAGGGCCTGAGGTAATACCCTATCTTAGGTACCATTGCGGGTTGGATTCTTGTCCCCCATGATCGGAATATGAGACTTGGGACCCATTTTCTGCTGGCCGTGAGCTTGCTGTATGCAGCACCAGAGAAGTCTTCGAAAAAGACGCCTGCAAAAACTTCGACTCAGAGTAAAGCCAAGACTGGGGCAAAGCGCAAGACAGATTCCAATTGTGTGGACGCGCCCCGGGTTCTTGCTCGCAAAAAGCCGCTGAAGAAGCTGGAGTTGTCTGAGGCGATGCAGCGGGAATTAAGTGGAGTGCTGTTTGGGGTGAGCCTCAATGAGCGGCTTGAATTGAATATTGATATGGAAGCACCAACCGACGCGGGTGCGACTCAACTGGAGAAGATGGTGGGTGTGCTGGCCAAGGCACAGCAATTAAAGTCTCAGCCCGGCGAGGCGGTGGTTATCGATTTGTCAAAGGCGTCACGAGTGTCAAAAAATGGCAAGTTGGTGAGAACGACGATTTCGCTCACTGATGCGCAACTTGAAAAGCTGCTTAATGCAAGATATGGGCAGAAGTTGGTGTCAGAGGCGAAGCAGCGGCTTATCTATGTGCATGGATTGCCAGGCGGACCGCGGAATTTTGCGTTTGGGGATTCTGCCAGCGTGGATTTGCGGCGTTGAAGATATGATCTGAAGGATGACTCGACGATCCTTCCTTTCTGCGGCTGGGGCGGTACCTTTAGTTGCAGCCGCTGAGCGGCCTAATTTTCTAGTGATCTATACCGACGATCAGGGCATTGGAGATGTGGGTTGTTACGGGCATCCAGAAGTGCTGACGCCCAACCTGGACCGGCTAGCCAGGAGCGGTGCCCGGTTTACAAATTGGTATTCAAATTCACCAGTATGTTCGCCGTCCCGGGCCAGTCTGCTTACGGGGCAATATCCAGAGCGGCATGGTATTGAAGACGTGTTGACCTCTACGGCACAGTTCAATACGCCGGGTTTGAAGGCCGGGGAGAAGACATTAGCTGGAGAACTAATGAAGGCCGGATACAAGACCGGGCACTTCGGCAAGTGGCATCTGGGAAGTGCGGCGCATTCACGGCCCAAGGCGATGGGCTTTGATGAGTTCTTCGGATTCTACTCGGGCTGGACCGATGCGATTTCGCATCGCTATTACACGTTGGGCCGCGGGCAGAGCGAGATCCTGCATGACCTCTGGCACAACGATCAAGAAGTGTCGCGGGACGGCCAATATCAGACTGAAGTTTTGGGAAGCGAAGCGGCAGCTTTTGTGAAGCAGCAATCCAAGGCGCAGCCCTTTTATTTGAACCTCTGGTTTGGGGCACCACACTATCCGATGATTGCCCGGGAAAAGAGTCTGGCGCGTTTTCCGAAGTCGATGGACCGCGACCGGAGAATGCACCTGGCTATGATTTCCGAACTGGATGAGCAAGTGGGGTTGGTGGTGGGTACTCTCAAGCAGAAGGGCTTGCTTGAGAACACAGTAATCTTCTTTCAGAGTGACAATGGAGCAACGCAGGAATCGCGTGCGGACCATGCGGGCAGGCCGTACCGTGGCGGGAGCAATGCGCCGTACCGGGGCTGGAAGCAGGGGTTGTTTGAAGGTGGCGTCAGGATGCCGGCGATCATGAGTTGGCCGGGCAAGATTGGGGCAGGGCAAGTTGTGGATGGCGTGGGGATGGCAATGGATATTCTGCCTACGTTTTTGGCTATGGCAGGTTTGGGTGCGCCAGAGGGGCTTGATGGACGCGATCAGCGGGATCTGGTGATGCGTGGTGGCAAGAGTGCTCACGCGATTGTCCACTGGTTGTATCTGGGCAGCCGTGCGGTCAGGAAGGGTGACTGGAAGCTGATCGAGAATCCACCTCAGTTTCCTGACGATCCATTTGGGACCCCGAAAGAGAAGCTGTGGCTGAGCAATCTGGTGCAGGATCCGTCAGAGAAGAAGAACTGGGCTAGCGAAGCTCCCGCAGTGGTTGAGGAGTTGAAGAAATTGTTGCCGCAAAAAAACTGATGGATTTCAATCCGATTCTCCATCGCTGTCGTTTTGAAGTGTATGAGAACGACACCAATGATGATGACACTGGGCCTGTTGTGCGGCCTTGCTGGCGGGGAAGCGCGAGCTGAGAAGGCTTGGGGAATCGACTCGAAAGCCCTGCTGGTTAGTTTTGATACGGATCGGCCGCAGTTTCCAACGAGCTTGCAATTGATTCGAGGATTAATGCCTGGTGAACAGTTGCTCGCCATCGACTTCCGGCCAGCAACGGGACAGCTTTATGGATTGGGTTCATCGTCAAGGATCTACACGATCGACCGGGAGACGGCTCAGGCGAAGGCCGTAGGGATGGGGATGGCCTTTACACCGGCGCTGGATGGAACCGAGTTTGGCTTCGACTTCAATCCGACCGTTGACCGGATTCGCCTAACTTCGAATACGGGCCAGAATCTGAGACTGCATCCGGATACTGGTGCCGTTGCCGCAACTGATGCTGCGTTGAACTATGCCGATGGCACAAGACCGCAAGTGGTGGCGAGTGCATATACAAACAGCTTTGCCGGGTCCACCAGCACCACCCTCTTTAACCTCGATCTGGCCAAGCGGGCCATCGTAACTCAAGCGCCTCCAAATGATGGAGTGCTTGGGAACGTGAAGCCGCTGGTGAATATCGACCTGAGCCGTGTGGCTGGATTTGATATCTCGCCTGTGACCAATCGCGGTTATCTGGTGATGCGTGAGGCAGGCTCAAGCCGGTCGATGCTCTACGAAATTTACTATGAAACAGGTGATCACAATCCAATCGGCAACTTGTGGTTTTTTGAACAGTTTGGCGGGATCGCGGTTGAGCCTCCCAATGCGAAGTAGCACCATGGCTTCAAGTTGGTAAACCGTGTGGCGGGGCTGAACTCAGGGGCAGCTCCGCAACTTTATTGAAAAAAGAGCCCCCGCTTTGAGGGCGAGGGCCGGGTAAAACACTCCAATCGCCTCTAGGAAGACAATCGAATCAGGGTGTGCAATTACCCTCTCCTCCCACCATAGGAAGAGCTTGAGATCGTGAAATACCATCTTTGGCACCATGGCGTCAGGAAGTCATATTCAGCTTGTAAAAGTGTTGTGAAACCCGGGGGATAGAGGTGCTGAGCCAACGAGAGGAAGCCGCACGCAGAAAGAAGCTCCTCGCGGAACCGATTCTGACCAAAGATCTCCGCCATGTGAGCGAGCAGTTTGCCGCGAGAGGGCGAGGCCCAGACCCATGCCATTTCTCTTACCGGCCGTCGCGAAGGGTTCAAAAAGCTGAGCCTTTAGCTCATCGGCAATGCCGGGACCGGTGTCTGAGACTCGCAAGATTACATTGGTTGCTGTTTCTTCTGAGCGAATTCGAATTGAACCCGAGCCAGCCATGGCTTCGACTGAATTGGCGATGAGGTTGAAGAAGACACGCTCCATACGGGCTCGCTCAACCGAGACAGTTGTGGCCAGGTCAATATCGATGTGAAGTGATACGGCTTCGGAATCGATGGAGGATAAGAGGCGCTCGGCAGCAGCGCAAACCACCTCGGCGAGGCTGCATCGCTCGAGGGGAGAGAGTTTTCCAGATGAGATGTTGGAGAGGTCCTGGAGCAGAGACTGGATACTGCGCGAGGCTTGGTAGATGTTACGGGCAATTCGTCTCGATTGTGACTCGTTGAGGCCGGTATCGACCAGCATTTCGGATCCGCCATAGATAGCAGCGAGCGGATTGCGGAGGTCGTGGACAATGGAGGCGGCGAATTGCCCAATAGTGGCGAGGCGCTCTTGCCGGATGAGTTCGCCACGGGCTTGCTGCAGCGAGACGCACATGGTATTGAACGACTGTGCGAGGCGGCCGAGCTCGTCACCGCGATCAATGACGAGTCGAGTGTCATAGTTTTGCCTGGCCACTTCGGCAGCAGCTTTGTCGAGCCGTTCTATGGGATCGACGATTTTGCGGGTGAGCCCGTAACTGAGGCCGAGACCGAGCAGAACGGCGACGGTCCAGAGGCCAAGCATGCCTCGCTGCAATTCGTCGAGACGATCTTGGGCTGCATCGAAGGAGCGGACGATTCGGATCTCGCCAATGGATTTGCCGGCAATATCGAGAAGCGGAGCGGCAAGGAGGCCGAAGCCGGCACCTTGAGTTCGGACCAGGACGGGATCGAGGCCTGGAGTTGGAGTCTGGTTGAGCCGAGTTGCTTTGGCGGCATCGAGAGTTGAAGCGATGGGTTGACCGCCAGCGGAGAATACAAAATCGCTGCCGGTATTCTGACGCAGAGACATGGCCAGATTTGCATTGACAGGATAGCCGGTGAGCAAGACATTAAGGAGTGCCGAGCCTTGTTGCGCGTCGATATAGACAGGAGTCACCACGATTTGCCAAAGGCTGCCAGCGTGGGTCAGGAAGCCCTTGCTTTGCTGTGGAAAGCGTGGTGCCGCAGCGCGGATCAGATCAGCCAGAGGCGGGGCCGGGCCGCCGCCGAGAGAGGCAATTACGACGCCAGATGGATCCGACACCAGAAAGATCGCTTCTTCTTGTGAGACTTTGGCCCAGACTTCAGAGGCCGAGTCCCGGATGGTGGCCTGATCACCTGTACGAAATGAGGCTCTTACCTCAGGCATATTGCTCATCAGCGAACTGACCGAGGCAAGCATGTTCTCCCTGGCGCGCCAAAGCGTTTCGTAGGCCCGCAAGCTGGCAGTGACTTCGCCTTCAAGACCGCGTGAGGTTGTGTTCACCGCGAAACGCAAGGCAAGCCAACTTGTGGCCCCCACCAGCAAGGAGATGCTGATGGAAACGGCCATCAGGATTTTTCGCGTGAGTGGCCAGCCTCTCATTAGCGTTTCGCTCCGGGATAAATCGGGTTGCTGTCTGCGGGCGGGTAGCGATTGCCGAATTTGTTGGGGTGAGGCACGGGAACGTAGCCGGTCTCTGACACTACGAGTGTGGGGATCCTGACACCCGCTTCGGTAATGCGGATCGTCCGTTCGAGTGCTTTAAGCGTTGGCCCGGTGCTGCGCTCATGATAAAGCTCAAGCCGGTAGTTGCCGGGCGGGACGCCTGAGATTTCCCAACGGCCATCTGCCAGAGATGTGGCGAAGTATGGAGTTGTGAGCACAACGATGATCGCGCTCATGGCGGAATGGATGTTGCAGAAGAGCCTGGTAATTCCGGGGCGGTCAAAGCGGACGCTTCTTGATTGGCCGGGAGGGTAGAGGCCGAGGTCGAAGACCTTACCGTCGAAGTTGGAGAAGGCGTTATGAAAGATTGGGTCGAGGTTTGGGAAGTCTACGGTTGTGCCTACCGAGGCGGCCAGCACGTGCGGCTCAAAACGCTTGTTCCTCTGGATAATGCGGGCTTTGGCCGTGGTCAGCGGCGGGGTGGCAACGCTTTCGAGCGGAGTCAGCCAGAGCACTACTCCGCTTTTATCTTTCTTTGATTTCTGGTCGCGGGAATCCTGCAGGTCGACTGTGCCTGAGATCGTTGCCGCCTGGACGCAGATGGCGAGGAGACTAAAACTGATAAGCCAGCGCAAGGTCATAGTGGTTCTTGAGTCTTCGGCCCAGCCGGATGTAGTCAGTCCGCACCTGGCTTGCTTCAAACGAGATTGTTACGTTTGTCGCGATGCGATAAATGAGATTTCCCGCGTAGAGAAAATTTTTGCCAATGGCACCCGTGGCCAAGTCGCGGTTTCTGTCGTCGTGTTGGCCTGAATAGATGTTGGCTGCCAGGCGTGGCGTGAATTGATACGAGACTTGGCCCCATCCCCCTTTGGTGTTGGTGGGACGAATCAATCGTGAGCCGAGCACCGTAAAGCCCTGCCGATTTGTACCCATGTGGGCAATGTTCTTGCCTGTGAAGAGAAGGCCAGTAAAGGTTAGGCGGTCAGTTGGAGCCCAAAGCCAATCGACGCCATAGAGTCTCGACGGCACGCTGGTTGCAGCAACCTGGGTTGTGCTGGCGTGAATTACGGGGGCGAGTTCCCAACTTGTCTCCCCATTTGATCTCCGGTTGAGAGCGAGGCGGCCTTGCCAGCCCGGGCGGCTTGGGGCGAGGCTATCAGAGAAAGCGGCAGGCACCGCTGCGGACTCCTCCGCAGTTTGATAAATCGACCCTTGCGCCTTGATCTGTGTAGACTCGTTCAGGTTGAATCGTTGTTCGATACGCACCTGGGGCTGCCAGAGCCAGGGGTTGCCCGCTGAGGTTAGAGGGGCGATGCCGACCTGAGCAAAGGTGGTTGGGTCGCGATGGGAAATGAGTGGCTTTTCTTGCCCGAAAGAGAGGCTAGTGTTTTTCCAGGCCAGCTCGACATTGGCGACACGCAGGCGTGGATAATCGGCGAGGTGACGGCTTTGCTGGCGAGGGGGTGTGCCGGTGCGGGCATTTGTGTCGAAGAAATCGATCATTGCATAGCCGGTGACGCCGGCACCGAGGACGGTTTGCGGGCTTTCGAAGCGTAGGCCGATGATCGTCTGGCTGAAGGTAATACCGGCGGAGTGAGGGGAGGATACCAAAGCTGCCGAGGGGGAATTGATCGCACCTCCGTTGCTGCGGCCATTCCAGTAGCTATTCATAAGAAGGGTGCCAGTGATGGCCAGGGGCTGCTTTGAAGTGGATTCCACTTTGGCTTGCGCCTGTTCGCGGATTTGCGTTTTTTGCACTTCGACCGATTCCACCAGCGGGACATTGCCGGGATTGAGCTGCTGGCGCAAACTCGTCACTTCTTTTTGCAGCGCCTCGTTTTGAGCTTCGAGTTTGGCGAGGCGCTCAAGGATCAATTCAAGTTGTGTTTTTTGTTGCGCAGCCAATGGGGCTTGGACCAGGGCAAGCTGCCAGGCGATGAGCGTGCTAAGCGCTAAGGTTTTGCTTTGCATCGAAGAGTTGCTCCAGGGTTTGCCGCAAAACAAGTGGCGAGTAGGGCTTGGCAAAGAAGGCGTCGGCACCCAGCGACTTGACTCGTGCGGGAGTAGATTCTTCTGTGTTGGCGCTGATAACGATGATCGGGATGTGGCTGTAACGGCTATCAGAGCGGACTCGTTGGATCAGTTGGAAGCCATCGCCAAAAGGCATGTTGAGGTCTGTGCAAAGAGCATGCACGCCTTCTTTGCTTTCGAGAATCTTCATTGCCTCCAGCATAGAGCCTGCGGTTTGGACATCGACACCCGGGATGGACATCAACGCCAGAGCAAGGGCCTCCCGGGCGTAAGCGGTGTCGTCGACAACCAGGATCAGTCTTTGCATCTTTTGCCTACGGCAGGAAACGGTATCCGACTCCGTGCATTGTAAGGAAGTAGCGCGGCGAGTCTGGTTGAGGTTCGAGTTTTTGGCGGAGGCGCACTACGTGGGCGTCTACAGTTCGAGTGTTTGGGAAGGATTCATAGCCCCAGACTGAGTTGAGAATGAGTTCGCGGGATAGAGGCCGATCCGGGTTCTGGACGAAGAAGGTGAGGAGGTTGTATTCGGCAGGGGTGAATTTAACTTCGACATCGTTTCTGGTCACAACGCGGCGATCAAAATCGAGGCGAACATCGCTGAAGGAAAATATCTGGTTGGGAGGAGCGGTGGCCCGTCGCAAGACGGCACGGATCCTGGCGATCAACTCGCGAGTTCCGAAGGGCTTGACCACGTAGTCGTCGGCTCCAATTTCGAGCATCAGAACTTTGTCGATCTCGTCGCCCACGGCGCTGAGGACAATGATTGGAGTATCCATGCGTGCGGCGCGGATTTGCTTACAGACTTCAACTCCTCCCATCACGGGCAGACGCAGGTCGACGAGAACCAGATCGGGCTTTGCTGAGAGGGCGGCATCAAGGCCTGACTTGCCGTCGGCATGGGTGATCGTGCGAAAGCCTTCGCGCTCAAGCAAGACAGCAATCGTGTCCCGCAGGCTCTCATCGTCATCGATAACCAGAATTGTTGTCACTTTGGATAGTTACAGTTTAGTTGGGGCGTGATGGTTGCTCCATGGCCTTTTTGTAAAAAAGCTGTGAATGACTGGGCCTACAATAGTGGCGTGTTACGGAGAAAAATCAACGGACGAGGGATCTGATGCGCCTATTGCTGTTTTTCGTTAGTTCATGCCTTTTTGGTCAGGTGCTTTTGATTGAGGGTGAGAGCGCGTTTGTGGTTCCGCCCCGAACGACAGTGGAGTTAAAAGTTGTGCTCTCGGCGGCCAGTCTGGGTGGGGGTGTGACGGGTGTCAATGTCCGTTTTGTAATGCCCGCCGGGCAGCCGGGCGTGACGGTTCGGACAGATGCAAGCGGTAGGGCCTCGACGACGTACATGACTCCGGCAACGCCAGGCTACTTCAACGTGGATGCCGTTGCTGAGATGGGTGATGGGGCTGTGGCGAGCTTTGCTTTTTCTAACGGCTTGCTTGCCCCAACGGGCAGCGCGTCAGCAATCAAGGCAGAGGTGCGGAGGGTACTGCTCAGGAATGCAGCCGACGGCAGCAACCTGCAGCTTGTGGGGCCTTACTGGTTGCCTGCGGGAAGCCTTGTGCGTCCGGCGCGATGGGGAAAAGACAAGGAAGCTGGAGGCTTGTGGAGAGCAGAAGTAGGGAGTTGGTTGTTCTGGGTGGACGATGGGCCCGCGAAAAGCTGGGCGAAGCCGACACGGTTCTATCTGGTGCCAAACGGCGATGTGGCGCAGGCGAGGATTTCGGGGGAGATGTGGTGGCCACAAGTCCGTCAGCCGGATGGAGCCTGGCAGAGCGTCGGGCGGGTGAGTAGCCCAGTTGGTGAGTTGGTTGCACGTACCAGTCTGTTTGCAGGCTCGGGCGATAGCTGCGGAATTCTGCTAACCACTAATCCAGTATCTTTCTCTGGCTTCGAAGCTTACCTGGAAAAGACAGGCGTGACGCGGATTTATTCCGATCCAAGTCTTGCCTTGGGTTGCAAGAGGACTTTCGTGTTGGTGAGCGGAATGGGAGATGCTGGCGGTGTCTGGCTGGACCGCTGGACTTCATGGGAAGAACTGGGCCAGAAGCTTCAGAATCTGGGTGAGCTAACGGTGGTAGTCGAAAGCAATCAAAGTGGTTTTGCTGCGAAGTGGTGGAATGGGCTGGGTTTGTCTGGAGTAGTTGTGAGTTCTACTGACGACCAGAGGATTGGCTACATGCAGCCTTTACGCGGTGGCTATGTGACCAGGGGGTTGCTGCCGACGCTGGAGCGGTTGAACGGGAATTTTGAGCTAGCCGTAGTTGAAACGCAGCGGGGCGAGTTGACTGTTGGGAGTGCTCGCCCTCAGATTCAGCGTTTGGTTTCTGTGGGCATGAAAAGGGCACCGCTTGAAGACGTAGAGTTTTCGAATGTAGGTGGCGCACGTTGGTTTGTTTTAGATCCGAGGTTGGAGGGGGCTTCGGTTAGTGTTAGTGATCCGAAAGTGGCACTTGCGGTTGTCACCGGTAAAGGTTTGTTTGTGCAAGGCTTAGCGGCTGGACGAGCAGATCTGGTTGTTGTAGGTGGCGGGTTTCAGGGGATTGCCGTGATTCGGGTCGGCCTGGGCGATTCGAGTATCCGCACCTGCCTGGTTGTTGTGAGTCAGACGCAGTGCTTGGGTCAAATGCAGCGGAATATCCCAGTGGCTGAAGATGAGGTAGGCGGGCATGGCTTCATTGAAGTTCAGGATGAAACCATAGCTGCAATCGATTCTAAAATATACACTTACAATCGAGGGGAGAGAAATATTCCGATTGGTGTCAGAGGATTGAAAGCGGGCAGGACGCGATTGAAGCTTCGCAGCCATGACGGCAAGGTATTTGGGGATGTTCCAGTGCAGGTTGCCGAAGCTGGGCCAACCATCGCTGGAAGCATTCCTACAAGCTGCCCGGATTCAGCCACTTACAGGGCTACATTTAATGTCAGCGGAGGTGACCAGACGCTGTTTGATCGCTTTGGCGGAGCGTGGTGGGGAAGCGGCATCACGCTTGTCTTTCGTCGATTGGGCGCAGATCAGTTTGAAATCCGCAGCAGCGGGGCCCCAGAGGGTCAATTCTTTGCGATGGGTGGATCGCTGGCAGTGGATTGCAGCTTTGTGGGGAGTGGGACGGGCGTTGCGGGATTGCGTGTGACGACGGCTCAGGTGAGAGGGCGAATTTCACCACGCGGCGGAGTCTTCGACACGATGACACTTGATTATTCGATTGGCGTGGATGGCGTTTTCTCGCAACCGATCGACTACCGGGGGACGGCTACACTGGCGGCAGGCTGCGCCTATCAGGTTGTTCCGGGTGAGAGTTTGACTGCGTTAGGCGGACTGTTTCCGGTTCGAGTGGGTAGCCCCTTACTTTGCCCCTGGACTGCTGAGTTAATCAGCGGAACGGCGGAGGTTGTGGTGGGGCAGTTGGGATTTGGTCCAGGTGTCGTGTGGCTGCAGGTTCCCGAGAATGCGGGAACTGCGCGGCGAATCGCACTGCGGGTGGGCGGCCAAGTTGTCGATTTGACGCAACCGGGGAGGACGGTGGATGCGCCGGCGATCCTGACGAGTTTGAATGCAGGTAGTCTTGAGACGATCGTAACTCCGGGCTCGCAGGCGATCATCCTGGGTTCAGGGCTGCTTCGGCCCGTTCGCTTTGGTGGCTTGGCTGCGCCAATTCTGTTCTACAACCCTGGCTTTTCAGTTGTGCAGGTTCCCGATGGGGTGAGGTCTGGAGTGGTCGATGTGGAGAGTGGTCCGGGGCGGGGAATTCCAGTCCTGGTAGAGCGGAGTGCTCCGGGGATTGTTTCGGTGAGCGACGGAAAGGTGTACGTTACAGGGGTCGATCCGGCTCTGCCGGTTTGGGTGGAAGTGGGAGGTTTTGAGGTAGGAGTCGTGGTGGTGAAGCCGGTGGGCGCGGGGGTATTCCAGTTGGAATTCACCACTCCCTTTGCAGGCTTGGGCCCGAAGCCGATTGTAGTGCGGCAAGGCGGCCGGTCGTCTCAGCGTGGAGTATTTGTGATGTGAGCGGTGTGATGGCGCCCATGCCAGGTGTAGAGCTGCAAGAGCTGATCCAGTGACATGACGCCATTGACGGGGTGGTTGATCTCGCGTGCGAATGCTTCTGCGGGCGTGAGTTCAAGCAGAACTGTGATGCGGTGGTGAATGTTGTCGAGGATGGCGAGGGAGGGCTCGACCGGAAGCGCACTGTCAGGGAGTTGCGCCCAGGCGTTCTCATCGTAAGGCTTAATGGTGGGCTTTTCTTCGGTGAGACCAAGACGAAGGCGGATGAAGAGATTGATGTGGGAATCGGCAATGTGGTGGACTAGCTGGCGGACGGTCCAGCCGCCTTCGCGGTAAGGGGTGTCGAATTTGTCTTCGCCCAGTGAGATAAGAGCAGCTCTCACTTTTTTGGGGAGGTCGCGCAGTTCGGCGATGGCGGCCTGGCGTTCTGATTCCTGAGTGAAAGGGGTGAAGGAAAATTTCCCAACTGGATAGCGCGGGTCTGACATAATTCTCATTATGGAACGTCGATCGTTTTTTCTCACGACCGCGACCCTATCTTCAACATTGATGATGCAGGGGCAGGCTCCGGCTCCGCCCAAAACGCATCTGAAGGTTGGCGATATGGCCCCGGACTTTAGCGTGCCCACCACAGCGGGCAAGCCATTCAAACTTTCAGACTACAAGGGTAAAAACGGAGTGGTGGTTGCATTTTTCCCCGCTGCGTTCACCGGTGGTTGAACAAAGGAAATGACCGGGTACCAGGCTGGTATCCAAAAGTTTAAAGATATGGGTTTTGAAGTCATTGGTTTGTCCACTGACAACGTGCCCAGTTTGAAGTATTGGGCTGACAATGTGATCAAGCCTGACTTTCCGCTTGGAAGCGACTTCGCAACGCGCAAGACGGCTGAAGCCTACGGCACGTTGATGAAGGATCGTGGGATCTCCAATCGAGCCACATTTGTGGTGGATATCGATGGAAAGATCACGAGCATCGAAGAGGGAAACACGGCGGTAGACGTAACCGGAGCGGTCACGGCTTGTTCACGGAGTAAAGGCAAGCTTTAGTGGCGCCGCCGTTACTCGAAGTTCAAAACATCACAGTAATACGCGGAGAGAGGCCGGCCCTGAACGGCCTCTCTTTGCGTATTGAAGATGGCGAGCATGTGGCGATTCTGGGGCCGAATGGTTGTGGCAAGTCGACGCTGCTCAAAGTGATTACTCGCGAGGAGTATCCGCTCTTACGGCCCGATAGTTTTATCCGGATCTATGGGCAAGAGCGCTGGCATCTTGATGAGTTGCGGAAGTGGCTGGGGATAATCTCAAATGACTGGCAGGCGAAGGCGACGCGCGATGTGAAGTCGCGCGAGTTGGTGCTGGGTGGCTTCTTCAATAGTGTTGTCATTGAGCCCTATCACGAGGTCACACTTGAGATGCGGGAGATGGCGGAGGCAGCCTTGAGCGACATGGGTGTGTCGCATCTGGCAGACCGGTGGACGGATGAGTTGTCGAGTGGTGAGGGGCGGCGGGTGCTCTTGGCGCGGGCTCTTGTTCATAGCCCGAGGGCGTTGTTGCTGGATGAGCCAGGAACCAGTCTCGACTTTGCCGCGCAATTGCACCTGAATGAGTTGGTGAGCGCACAGGCGCGGTCGGGCAAGACGATTGTTCTGGTGACACATCATCTGAGCGACATCCTTCCGGAGATGGAGCGCGTCGCCTTCTTGAAGGGCGGCCGGATTGTCGATGACGGGCCGAAGCACCAGATGCTGACTAGCGCCAAGATGAGTGAGTTGTTTGGAGCGAAGCTGGAGGTGGTTGGGCGCGAGGGCAGGTATGCTCTGGTTTAGTGCGGCATTGCTATTTGCGACTCTGGACCTGTTTGAGGCAGGGCAGGGAGGTTATATGACCTACCGCATCCCTGGAATGGTACGGCTGGGAGATGGCACTTTGCTTGCCTATGCCGAGGCGCGTAAGGACGGGGCGGGGGATTGGGCCGATATCGATCTTGTGATGCGGCGGAGTGAAGACGGCGGCAATCGCTGGTCTGAGCGGGTTGTGCTGGCCGATATCGGTACCGAGACTGTCAATAACGTCGTGGCGATTGCCGGGCGGGGCAAGCATGAAGTGCATCTGGTCTACTGCGTGAACTATGCACGTGCTTATTACCGGCACAGCGTGAATGCGGGGCGAAGCTTCTCTGAGCCGGTTGAGATTACCAGTGCGTTTGAGCCTCTGCGCAAGCAGTACGACTGGAATGTGATTGCGACCGGACCTGGGCACGGGATTCGATTAAAGACGGGGCGTCTTTTGATTCCTGTCTGGTTGTCAACCGGTGGCAAGGCCCACCGCCCAAGCGTCGTTTCAACTCTCTACAGCGACGATGAAGGCAAGATCTGGAAGACTGGCGAGATCATATTGGGCCCGCTTAGGAATCCGAGTGAAACTGCTGCGGTTGAGCTAAAGGATGGCCGCGTGATGATGAATCTGCGCAGTGAGAGCGATGCTTTGCGCCGTGCGGTTGTTTATAGCCGGGATGGGGTGAGCGGCTGGTCAACGCCTGCATTTGTGACTGAGCTAAAAGAGCCGGTTTGCATGGCCAGTCTTTTGCGTTATCCAGTTGGGAAGAAGCCGTTGCTTTTTGCAAATCCGGATCACCTTGATGATGAGGCACCGGGCAGGAAGGGGCGCAATTCACAGAGGCGCAATCTCACGCTGCAAGGAAGCTGGGACGAAGGGCAATCCTGGCGAGTGATTGAAGTGATTGACCCGGAGGTTTCAGCGTATTCCGATATGGCTGTGAATGCCCGGGGTGAGGTTTTGATTCTGTATGAGAAAGGTAGCCGCAAAGGGAATATGTACTTTACGGAGTCGCTTAGGCTGGTGAAGCTTCAGTCAGTCATCAGATAGCCATGTTAGACTACGCGACGATGAATGAACCTATCCTAAATGCTTCTGAAGAAGAGGCTGTTCGCGCCGCGCTTCTGCGCTTTAACGCCGCCGCCAAGGTTGGAGACGCTGCCGCGCTTGACGCTGTGCTCGCTTCAGATCTTATGTACAGCCACTCCAACGCCAAAGTAGAAAACAAGGCCGAGTGCATTGCTGCACTGGTGCATTCGAATATTGATTTTCAAATGCGCGACGGCTGGACCGTCCTGGTTTATAGCGGCGGCACATGTGCCATGGTTCATGGCAAGATGGACGCTCATAATCCTGGCGGCGTGATCGTGGCACTGCATTTTATGATGATGTGGGTGAAGTCTGGAGAAGACTGGCTTCTAGTAGGCCGCCACACTGCAAAATTGCCTGGCTAACGCTTGCTCAATCCTTCTTACACAGGAAGTCAGGGGTTCCATGACCATTCTCACTCGTTTGGAGCATTGGAAATCGCGCGGAATCATCGCGCCAGAACAGCACGCGCTATTGGCAAGTCTTGCGCAGGGAGAACCGTTTTCTGTTTTTCTTGAGCTGAATATACTTCTCTATGCAGGCAGCTTGCTTTTTGCAGGCGGCCTTGGCTGGACCGTAAGCACTTGGTCAAAGCAGCTAGGTGACGTGCTCGTGTTGACCCTTCTCACCGTTATGCTTGGCGCTTGCTTCTGGTACTGCTTCTCGCGTGCGCCAGACTGGTCAGAGCGCGAAACTCCTTCGCCCAGTATGGTCTTCGACTACGTGCTCTACCTTGGCTGTCTGATCTGGACTGTGGAACTCGCCTATCTTGAGAATCGCTTTCGACTACTCTCTGGACAGTGGGATCTCTATTTGCTGACCACTGCCGGCCTGTACTTTTTTCTGGCCTATCGTTTCGACAATCGCTTTGTGCTTTCGCTTGCGCTGACTACGCTTGCTGGATATTTCGGCCTCACCATCTCACACTGGCGATTCCATCACGACTCAGCGTACCGGCAGTATGCGATGCTCTACAGCTTGCTGGTGGGTAGTGGGGGATTTCTGCTTGAGCGTCGCGGCCTGAAGCCTCATTTCCTGGATACTTATCTGAATATCGCGGCCAATGTGCTTTTTTGGGCGCTGCTGTCTGGAGTTTTCGAGCGGCAGGAACATATCGTCTGGTTTGTCTTGCTTCTTGCGGCCTGTGGCGCGTCGCTCGCCTGGGGTCTTACGCGCCGGCAATTTTCCTTCGTCGCTTATGCTGCAGTCTACGGTTACATAGGGGTCAGCTCGACCTTGCTGCGCAACCTGAATGATTTCACTACTGCCATGATGTACTTCCTGATTACTGGAGTGGCAATGCTTGCCGTGCTGGTCTCGATTTCACGCCGATTCGCGAGGGAGCAATGAGAGCCTATAGCGCAGCCGATGAGGAATCGCTGCTGGCACGCAAACTGCTGAAGGACTGGGCGGGCGAAGGCTTTCTCACAGAATCGCAGCATCAACAGATGGAGCAGGGATCTGTCTGCGAACTCCGCCGTACGAATATCTTCCTCAGGCTGGTATTGTTCTTATTCACCTTGATCATCGTGGGTGCCGCATTGGGGTTGTTTTTCCTTTTGTTTTTTCAAGCATCGTCGCAGCAAACAGCGGGGGTAACCCTGCTTGCCTTTGCCGTAGCTTGTTATTTCGCCGCCGAACGCGCTATCACTCAGGCCCGGCTCTATCGCTACGGGATCGAAGAAGCCCTCCTCGTTTGCTCAGTTGGGCTACTTTGCGCGGGAATCTATCTCGCTTTATCCAGCGGTTCATTCCTGTTTTCGTCAGGGAGAAGCGTTGCGGAATTTCTGGCCCCCGCAATTGGTTCCATCGTGTCCTTGTGGATCTGGCATCGTTTCGGGCTGACTTACTTTTTTCTTCCAGCCATGATTTTTGCGGCATGGCTGCCTTTGTCTTTGGCCCCGTCTGCTGCGGCGCGTCATGTTGGCGTCGCTGTGCTTTACGCCTGCAGTTTGTTGACCCTGGCTGCAGCACGTCCTCGCTATCGCCCCACTTATTTGAACCACCGGTATTCGATTGCCGAAGCGCTGCTTTGGCTCGGCATCTACCTGGCTATCAACCTCCAACTATCGGCCTTGAACTTGAGCGGTGAGTGGTGGATGGGCTCTGTTGCCATCACTGCCTTCTCAAAGCCCTTTTATTGGGCCACCTGGGTGTTGATCTGGTGCCTGCCGCCAGTGGTGCTCGCGCGCGGGCTGCGTCAAAAAGACCGGTTCGTCATCGCAGCAGGAGTCATCGTTACGATTCTGACCATGATCACCAACAAGCTGTATCTTGGGGGGGAGCGGCATACCTGGGACCCGATGCTCCTTGGTGCAATATTGATCGTTGTTGCGCTTGTCATCCGGCGCTGGCTTGCCCAGGGCGCGAATGAAACCCGGCATGGCTTTACCGCTCGTCGTCTTTCAGGAAAGGACAAAGTTTGGATGAATACCGCAGCTACTGCATTTGGACTCGCTGCGCCGAACACAGTTGTGCCAAGCCCGCAAACAGCCAGTTCAGACGCGAACTTCGGTGGCGGAGATTCGGGCGGCGGCGGGGCAAGTTCCAATTGGTGATCTTGTCCTGCTCTTTACATCACTTTTACTTTGCCAGCGAGCAAGCCCCGAAACTCGAAGCGATGGATTGTGTTTCATTCATCAGGAACGAAAGAATACATGAAAAACACAATTCTAAAGATGATGATGATGATGACGCTGGTGGCTGGTTTGAGCTTTGCTCAAGGTGGCAAGCGCGGAGGCCGGATTGCAGAGCAACTTGGCCTGAGTGCAGACCAGAAGCCACAAGTGGAGTCGATCTTGAAGGAGCAGCGAGAAGCGATGCAAACTGCGCGCAAGAACAATGCTTCGAAGGACGATCTGAAAGCGATTCATCAGAAGACGCATGACAAACTTGCGGGTGTTCTCAACGCAGAACAGATGCAGAAGTTTGAAGCTGGGGCAAAGAAGAAAAATCGCCGCAAGCCCCAGGCTGACTAAGGGTCAGAGATCCCAAAAGCGGATGCAGGCGTCTTCGTCGCAAGATATGACATGGAGTCCATCCAGACTCCATGTTGCGTTTACTGCCAGAGTTTCATGTCCTTGAAGAATGTGGGTGCATTGGCCTGTTTCGACATTCCAGACTCGAAGAGTCCGGTCATGCGAAGCGGTCAGGATCGACTTCCAGTCGGGGCTCCACTCAACAGTCCGCACAGTATCAGTGTGTCCATCAAACTCTTGTACGCATTTACCAGAACTTATGTCCCAAAGGCGAGTGTGGATGGAAGTCGAGAGAATCAGATTTGGCTGGGGGCCGATTGCCAGGCATTGAACGTGTGTTCGATGGGCTTCAATCAAAAGAATGCAGTCGCCGGAATCGAGATTCCAAAGTCGAAGAGTTCCGTCGCGTGAGCCTGAAACCGCAGAGTAGTCGTCATAGGTGAACGCGACGCAATAAGCACCATCGGTGTGTCCTTTGAAGACATTGACGCAGCGTCCACTGGCGAGATCCCAAACTCGAACGCTCCTATCATTTGAGGCCGTAATCGCGAGCTTGCCATCGGCGCTAAAATCGAGTGCGCGAACAAAATCGTTGTGGCCCTCGAGCACCTGCAAACATTGGCCTGATGCCACGTCCCAAAGGCGAGCGGTATTGTCGAATGACCCGGACATCACTTGCTTTTGGTCTCTACGCCAAGCCAGGCCCCAGATGCGTTGCCGGTGCCCTTGGAATTCGTGAATGCAACGGCCCGAATCCAGGTCCCATAACCGCAGTGACTTACCCACAATGCCAGTAATCGTAAGAGCTTTGTCCGGGCTGAAGGCGCAGGTCAAGTCGTTAGGTGTCTTCAGGTCCAGTTGAAGTATTCGTGACTCCGAAATGCATTTCAATGCGTGGCCTATTTTCTAGCAAGTATCGCGTCGAGGGGCGAATGCTCGAGGACAATACCCTGAACGTCGCGGAAGCCGGCGGTCTCGAGAATTTCCTTGTACTCGCTGAAACGGCGCTCTTTGCCTTCCGTAACGACCAGCATGTTGAGCGATTGCAGGAGGGTCCAGAGCGGCTTGACGCCGGATTCATCGAGCAATTTTTCGGCGATCAGGATTGCTCCTCCCTCTGGCAGCGACGCGTGGATTTTCTTTAGCAGCAGGTCGATCTTGGCTCGTGTCCAGTCGTGCAGAATGCGGCCCAGGGCGAAGAGGTCGGCTTGCGGGAAGGGGTCGGCGAAGAAGTCCCCACCGATGGTATCGATTCGTTCGCTTAGGCTGGCTGCGTCGATGACTTCTCGGGTGACGTTGAGAACCGCAGGGAGATCGAAGACACTGGCCTTCAGATTGGGATAAGCGTGGCAAGCGGCAATTGGCAGGTGGCCGGTGGCTCCGCCAAGATCGACCAGGTGGTGGAAGCTGGAGAGGTCGAAGGCCTGGACCACTTTGGGAGAGCTGATTTGACCGAAGGCATGCATGCCCATGACGAAGCGGCGCTTGTCTTCTTCTGTCTTGTAGTAGTGCGAGAAGAGTTCTCCCTGCCCGCCAAAGACCTGCTCCCAGCGGTGTGTGCCTTCTCGCACCGCATCGGGGAGTTTGGCCCAGAGATGCCAGAGTGCTTTCTGGGAGTACTCGATATAGCCGATCAGCGAGTTGGGCGAGCTTCGGGTGAGGTAAGTGGCGGACAAAGCCGGATTGGCGTAGATGCCGTTTTTGACCGTGAGGAGTTCGAGGTTGACACAGGTGTTGAGCAAGCGCTCGAGTGCGTCCGGGTTGGCCTTGATCAGCGAAGCAAGCTGATGGGTGCCGAGAGGCGCATGTTCGAGATGGTCAAAGACGCGGAGTTCAACTGCAGTGAACATGGCCTGCGAGCGGCGGAAGGCTTCGATCAGAAAGAGTATCGGCTCGGGGTTGAGTAGGGACATGAGGTTAATGCCAGCGCGAGTAGGATATCAGGGTCCAGTAGATGGCTGGCATGGAGAAGAGGCTGGAGTCGAGACGATCAAGCCATCCACCGTGGCCGGCGAGCATGCTACCGGAGTCTTTCATGTTGGCACCACGCTTGAGCGCGCTCTCAGCGAGGTCGCCAACCTGGCCGGCAACATTGCCGATGATCGACAGCATTGCGGCTTCGAGCAGACTGACTTCAGGCAGCACGCGAGGGAGGTAAAGACAACCAAAGAGAACACTGGCAACGACGCCTCCCAGTGCCCCTTCCATCGTTTTACCCGGACTGACAATCGGAGCAAGTTTGTGTTTGCCCAGCGCCCGGCCTGTGTAGTAAGCGGCAACATCGCCAGCCCAGTTGAGGGCCACGGCGAAGAAGAGCCAGTGGTAGCTCTTTGCGTGCAGCGCGATGCCGCAGCGCCAGGCACCAAACACGTAAAGAATGCCGAGGGCAAACGCGCCTGCACTGGCGAAGCCTGTCTTGAAGTCCTCCGCACGCAGACTGAGCCCAAGGGCGAGAAGCGGTAGCAGCGCGACTGATGGCCAGCCGATTTCGGGCAGTGTCAGCAGCGCGAGACCAGCTACGTAACCGGTAAGACTGAAGGTGAGCAGACCCTGGTTTTCAACCATCCGGACAAATTCGCGAAAGCAGAGAATCGCGAGCAGGCAGACGATGATAACGAAGAGCCAGGAGGGAGCGAAAAAGATGCTGTAGCTGCCAATAGGAACGAGCCAGGCAGCGGTAATGATCCGTTTCATCGCGAGGATACACTGACGGCTACGGTATCAGGCTCGCCGGAAACTGTTGATGCTTCACCTACGCCTCCGAAGCGGCGCTGCCGGCGCTGGTATTCAAGCAGTGATTCGAGGAGATGGCGGCATCGAAAATCTGGCCACAGCGTTGCTGAGACCACTAGCTCACTGTAGGCAATCTGCCAGAGAAGAAAGTTGCTGACCCGCATTTCACCTGAGGTGCGAATGAGGAGGTCAGGTTCCGGGAGGCCGCTGGTGTAAAGATGACGATCAATCAGTTCCTCATCGATTGCGTTGGCCGGGACACCGGAGGAGACAATTTCACGGATCGCATCGACGATTTCAGCGCGACCGCTATAGTTGAGTGCGAGATTGAGTTTGAGACCGGTATTTGCGGCAGTCAAGCGGGTGACGTGAGCAAGCTCGTTCTGGACATAGGCGGGCAGCTCTTCGATGCGGCCGATGGCTGTGAGACAGACATTGTTCTCGCGGAGAGTGCTGAGTTCAGAGCGGAGGTAGAGGCGGAGTAGTTGCCAGAGGGCCTGCACTTCGAGGGTTGGACGCTTCCAGTTTTCGGTGGAGAAAGCGTAAAGGGTGAGGGCTTCGATACCGATACGGGCACAAGACTCGACAATGTCGCGTACGCTGTTGACCCCTGCCTTGTGTCCAGCAACGCGGGGCAGATGACGGAGTTTAGCCCAACGGCCATTGCCGTCCATGATGACGGCGATGTGTCGCGGCAATCGGGAAGGATCCAGGTTCTTGGCCAGCATCCATTCCTCAGATCCGAGCCTGAGGGTCTCGAAGAGATCATTCATGGCAACTCACCATGGTACAACGAGGCCGTTAGAGGCTTCGAGATAGAAGAAGGGCGGGAGCAGTGCCGCGAGGCCCAGAAAGGAGCCGAAGGGAAGCTCGTAAGAACTGTCCGCTTTTTTGTTGAGAGCAATGAAGAGCAGACCGAGGACAGAGCCAGTAAGGCTACCGTAAACCAGTGTCATGAGCGAAGCTTGCAATCCATAAAAGGAACCTATCATGGCGATCATCTTGACATCGCCAAAGCCCAGACCTTCGCGTCCGCGAATGCGGTAGTAAAGCTCACCAATCCCCCAGAGCACGAAAGCCGGCAGAAGGCCGCCCATCAGACTTTCCCCCAGACTGAGAAATGATTCCTTCCATTCAGAGGGAAGTATGAAATGGCCGAGGAAGCGAGGCAACGGAATAAAGAAGCTGAGTAAAAGACCGAAGATCATTCCACCAACGGTAAGTTCGTCGGCGAGGATGCGTTCTTCGAAATCCATAAAAACAAGCCCAACAATCAGAGCACAATATACGCAAAGTTTGAAGCCTTCTGGTGTTGCACCGTATCTCATCATGGAAGCGAAAAAGAGGAAGGCAGATATCAGCTCGACTACTGGATAACGCCATGATATTGGGGCAGCACAGGCTCGGCATTTGGCACCGAGCAGGAAGTAACTTATGACGGGGATATTGTCGTACCAGGCGATCGGTTTTTCGCAGGCGACGCAGAAGGACCGGGGTGCGACCACGCTCAAATCGCGGGGCAACCGAAAGATACAGACGTTGAGGAAGCTGCCGATCAGTAGCCCAAAAAGCGCGGCAAAGAGGGCAATGATTATGGGATCAAGCATTCTGAAGTTCCTTGTAAGCGATCAGCGTATTGGCCACCATATGCTCTAAAGTGAAGTGCTTGAGATAGCGACGCCTCGCGTTCTCGCTGAAGCGAAGGGCGAGGTTACGATCATCGCGAATGGTTTGAATGGCCCTGGCTACGGCGGTCTTGGTGTTAGGAACCAGAAGGCCGGAGAAGCCTTGATCGATCGCCTCATTCAAGCCTCCGATGCGGCTGGCGACGATGGGCATACCGGCAGCCATGGCCAGCAGCACGGCTGAGCCAAGTCCTTCACTTTCGCTGAGGTAGAGGAAGAGTAGCCCGCCCTGAAGCGCTTCTGCGAGATTTTCACTCAGGATGAGTTCTGTTGAAGAATGCTCACAGGCCAGTTGCATCAGGGCGTTCATCTTGCCCAGGTCTTCGCTTTTGAGGCCGGCGACATGCGGTTGCAGCGCGGCGGGCTGGATGTCAGGAACGCCATCAAAGACAATGCGGATGCGTTCCTGCGGAATGTTCACACGCTTTAGCTCTCTGGCGACGGCCTCGGAGACGGCGAGGTAGCCAGCGGCCCGGGCGTATTTCTTCTGAGAGGTCCAGGTTTGGTGTACTGGAAACGCAACCCTTCGCGAGACAAGGAAGGGGCTGAGGCTGGCGATGGCGGCCAAGCTATGGGAATGAGAATCCTGCACATGCACGATATCCTGGCGGCGGCTGCAAGCCAGCATCGTGCTTAGTCCAATCTGCTTTGTTTCAAGCTTCGACTGTTGGCAGAGATCCCAAAGCAGGGAGCCATAACGAACAAGGAGAATGAGTTGGTGGCCCTGTTCGCGCAGCCCCTCGGCGAGATAGAGCGTCTGCCACTGTCCACCGCGCATTTTCCAACCGGAATCAGCAAGCAGAATCTTCATCGCTGGGGAGCCATGTTCCTTGCTTTGGCGTATTTGAGGAAAGTGTAAATGGCGGCCATGTATGCGATGGCGAGACCTTCAGGGCCGTCGAGAAATCCGCGTTGGATGATGTAGCTCTTGAAGAAAGTCCAAGCAGGATCGATGGCCATGTGCCGCCAGGTGATGGAGCGTTTGTCGTCGATGAGTTGTTCGGCGGCGAGAGTCGTATATCGATCCATGGTGCGAAGGTGCTCGCTAAGAGAATCGCAGGTGTAATGGAGCAGATTCGTTTCGAGATGCCCTACGGGGCCAGAAACGGCTACGCTTTCATGCACGTAGTCTCCCACCCATTTGGCCTTACGGCGATCAAATAATCTCACCTTGCGATCAGGGTACCAACCAGAGTGCAAGATCCACCGCCCCAGGTATTGCGCAAGACGGGGCATGGTGTAGCCATCAAATTGCGAGCCATGTTTCTTGAGGTGCCAGATCTCGCCTTCAAGCGCCTCGCTTAGGGCCTCGTCTGCGTCGATACTAAGGACCCAGTCATTCTCGCAGGCCGCAGAGGCAAAGTTTTTCTGAGCCGCATATCCACGCCAGTGGGTTTCGACGACTCTTGCCCCGTGATTCGTCGCAAGCTCCACGGTCCGGTCGTTTGAGCCGCTGTCAATTACGACTATTTCGTCACAGCAGCGCAGGCTCTCAATCGCTCTCGCAATATTGAGCTCTTCGTTATGGGTGATGATGGCGGCCGAGATCTTCATCGACATTAATAGCGTAACGGAGCAACCATGAAGCAGAGGATAAAAATGATTGCCGCCAGCACGGCAAAGGCCCGCCGTTGCGTGTTCAGCGGTGAATCATCGTGGATCTGCGGATGCCTTCGTCCAAAAAAATAAAGGGCGGCTGCCCAACACCACCAGGGCGGATAAAAATAACCGAGGGGGATCAGAATTGAGATGGCAGCCAGCGAGATTTTTTTGGACCAACGGCCTATGAGCGAATAGACAATATGACCACCATCGAGTTGGCCGATCGGCAGCAGATTTAGAGCTGTTGCGAAGACTCCGACCCAGGCTGCCCGGGCCATGGGATGGAGATAGATCGAATCGGCAGGAATTCCGGGGAAAAAGATGGACTCGAAGAATCTGATGACTAGCGGGGTGCCAAATACGAGATCGCCCTCTGTTGCGGCCGGGGAGACATGACTCATCCAGACTCCAAAAAAAAGAAAGGGCATCAGCACTACCATTCCGGCAAGCGGGCCGGCAATTCCAACGTCGAAGAGAACTGTGCGCGAATAGATGATGGAGCGGATGCGGATAAAAGCGCCGAAGGTGCCGATGAAAGTTGGGACAGGGAGGAAGAAAGGCAGGGAGGCGTCGAGCTGGTAATAGAGGCACGCAAAGTAGTGGCCGAGTTCGTGGGCGAGCAGAATTACCAGAAGCGGCAGAGCGAAGGACAGCCCGGCGAAGAGGGCTTTAGGATCAAGGAAGGCTTGAAAAAGAGAAATCGCATCAGGCTCAAAACGAAAAGCCGGCAGATTGTTTTCAAAGTTGTAGACCATGCGCGAACCTGCTGCGCAGGTTGTCCAGAGGGTACTGAGTAACAGGAATGCCGCAAGAAAGTATCTTGGCCGCTGCTGCTCTTCGATAATCACTCGGGTAAGTTAGAGGGTCTGCAATTCTTTGCCGGGCTTGAAGCGGACGGCCTTGCCGGGCGGGATAGCGACTTCGTCGCCTGTTCGAGGGTTGCGGCCGATGCCGGTCTTCCGAGGACGAACGTTAAAAATTCCGAAGCCACGCAGTTCGATGCGTTCCCCTTGGCCGAGGGCTCGCTTCATGCTTTCAAACACCGTCTCGACGGCCATTTCAGCCTTGGTTTTGGTGATGCCGGTTCGCGAAACCACTTCGTTGATGATGTCGAGCTTGATCATGGGCTGGATTCCTTGGGAGACGAGAAGTAGTAGCTAAATTATTAAAAACAAGACCTTTACTATAGTCTTTTAGGCCAGTTGAAGTCAAGCGGCTTCATCTCGGGTGAAGTTGCTCAGCGATTCTGTCACCCCCTAACTGCTCAGGGATTCTGTCACCCCCTGCCGAAAAGAGAGAGTGACATTGAGCCAAGAGCAATTGCAG
>JAYSVS010000174.1:0-12420 GCA_043718395.1 Acidobacteriota bacterium | reverse complement strand
TAAGACATCATCTAAAGCTGGTTCCTTTCCACTCTGCGCCTTTGAAGAGACGAAGCCAAATCTGGTTGGGTTTCAAACGAAATACCTGGTCCAAGGGAAATTCTCACGTCTAGGGCCGGGCCCTAGCTAGTGGAGATTTGAGTCTCTTTTGAAGAGCGCACAAATACTGAGTATAAACCAACGCAAATGCCAAGGAGGACGAAGGAGAAGAAGATCGACGGACGACGTGAATAAAGTGAGACTAGTGGGAAGGTTTTTCTCCAAAAAAAACCGTCTAAAAGGTAGAACCAGCTCGTGGCGGCAAGGATTCCGAGAATGAGCGAGGTAAGAGGACGTAATGTCGGTGGAATCGCCAATGCGAAAAGCAGCGCAAAGGTTGTTGAAAAAAGAAGATGCAGAGCGAGACCGGAGAGCGTTTGAAAGCTGAATTCCGGGCGAAGGCTGTTCTGCCCATAAAAGAGGCCAGCCATGAGATTGGGGAGTGTCCAGAAAGAATGAGAGCTGGAGCGCGATGCGATTCCGCACCAAAAGATCATGAGCATTGAGGCAAGAGAAGCTGCTTGCACGGCACCCACAAGCCTGTCGATGCGGGTGGTTAGTGGTTGGTGTGCATCCGGAAGAGGCGTATCAATCATGCCGCAACCTAATGGTAGCATTGGAGTTCTTATCAGCCATGACAAAGCGGCGTGTATGCATAACCGGGATTGGTGCCATCAGCCCGAATGGTTTGAGCCGGGAAGAATTCTGGCGCAATACGCGTCAGGGGCATAGTGGTGTCAAAAGGATTTCCCGCTTTGATTGTTCGGGCCAGCCAGTGCAAATTGCGGGCGAAGTAGTTGGTTTTAATCCTCTTGACTACATGCCGGCCAAAGAACTCGAGGGGACTGGCCTTGCTACTCCCTACGCGATTGCTGCCGCCGGTGAGGCTCTTGCGGACGCAAAAGTGGATTGGCCGTCGATGGATCTGGATGCGCTGCGGCAGGTAAGCGTATACGTAGGCAGCGGCGGCGGCAATCAGGAATTTACCGAGCGGCAGTATTCCTATTACTACAGCGGGCAGCAAAAAAAATGCAGTGTGTATGTGATTCCATCGAGCACGCTTGGGACGCTGGCCAGCGAAATCTCAATGCAATACGGCTTTCGCGGATTGAGCCACATGTTCAGCAATGGCTGTACGAGTTCGACTGACGCGATTGGGTATGCATTTCGGGCAGTAAAGCATGGCGAGGCAGAAATGGCCGTGTGCGGCGGCGTGGACGCGCCAATTGCGCCTTTGACTCTGAGGGGCTTCCAGCTACTGCGGATCATGAGCACAGGTGCGAATGATTCGCCCGAGAAGGCATCGAAGCCGTTTAGCGGGAATCGTGATGGATTCGTGCTAGCCGAGGGTGCCTGGTTCTTTGTGATGGAGAGCGAAGAGAGTGCCCGCCGCCGGGGAGCAAGGATCTATGGTGAGATTTTGGGCTACGGTGCCACGTGCGAGGCTTTTCACCGCGTAAGGCTCGAAGAAGTGGGGATTGAGCCGGCGCGAGCCATGGAACTCGCGATGAAGGAGGCTGCGCTGCGGCCCGAGGATTTCGACTACCTCCATTACCACGGCACTGCGACGCATCTCAATGACAGGGTTGAGACGAACGCGGTGAAGCTTGCCTTTGGCGCAAGCGCACGCACATTGCCAGGATCGAGCGTCAAGAGCATGATTGGTCATCCTCAAGGTGCGTGCGGAGCAGCGAGTCTGGCGACTACCCTACTGGCGATGAGAGATCGATTTGCACCGCCGACCATCAACCTGGAAGAGGCAGCGGGCGAGTGCGATTTGGACTATATCCCTCAGCATGGCCGGGAGCTCAAAATCAAAAAAGCGATGGTGAACACCATCGCTTTCGGGAGCAAGAATGCAGCTCTTGCAGTTGGACTTGTGGACTAAAGACTAGTCGGGCTTGGAGTAGTAATAGGTGTGATAGTAGGTGTACTTGGAGTAGAGTTCGCCGCGTCGAGCGCCGTTCACTACAGTGCCCAGGATGTTGTTTTCGCAGAGGGATTGTATGGCCCGGGTGATGGAATCCACAGTGGTTACCCCGAGGCGAACAACAAGAATTGTGCCATCGGACATCGTGGAGAGCAGGTTGGCATCGGCTGCGAAAAGCAGCGGCGGGGTGTCGAGAACCACCCAGTTGTAAACCTTTTGAAGATTGGTTAGAAGGTCTCGAACCTTATCGAGGTTGAGCAGTTCAAGCGGATTGATGACTGCCTCGCCTGCGGGAAGGATACTTAGGTTTGTGCCAGCGACCCTCTTGACGATTTGGTCGATGGTGGCCTTGCCAAGCAGGTAATCAGTGATTCCTGGAGAACGATCAACCTGAAAAAGGTTGTGGACAAGCGGACGCCGGAAGTCGAAGTCGCACAGGATGGTTTTGTTGTCCGCCAAGTGAGACTCAGCCAGTGCAAGATTCACTGCGGCCATCGACTTGCCTTCGGCTGGCGAAGGGCTGGTGACGACAACAGTGTGGATGGGCTGAAGGCTCTGCAAGTGATTGAGGCGGGTGCGAAGAGTACGGAACTCTTCGCTGGGAGCTTCATGCGGACGGGAAGCATCAATCAGATGCGCGTCTTGGGAAGGATTGAATGGAATTTCCTGAATTCGTTCGAGCAGGTTCTCAAATTCGGGGTTGATTGTGGGGTGGCGTTGCTCGATGACTCGAGACCCCGTCCCCTGAACTTTTTGCTGCCCCTGAAAGTCTGTAGGGGCAACTCCGGATTTTCGTAGCGCATCATGTACTCGACTCATCGATTCATTCCTTCCAACCTTATATTTTTCATGTTTGCCATGGGTTATCTGCTGGTCATGTAGAAAATTACAGAACCAGTCATGATGGCGACACTGGCCAGAGTTGCAGTAGACCATGCCAGCCAGGCAAGCCGGCGGCGGCGGCGAACAACCAGATCGTTTTCAAGGAGCGGAATACAGCCCAAGATCGTGAGCTGGGTATAGGCCCGGACGTCTTTGAGATTTTTAAGGGTGGAATCCTTCATCTCTTTTGCTCCGGCAAAGCAAATTCCGAGGATTAGGCCGCCGATTGCCCCGCCCAAAATGATCATCCAGCGCTTTGGTTCGGTTGGATTCTGAGGAAGGGAAGCTTGGTCGAGGACTTCGAGCTTTTCGGTTTGTTTGCGATTTTCGAGTTCAACGGCTGCATTGGCGCGCTGACGCATGCGATCAATTTCTTCAAAGTCGCGCCGGGCGAGCATGGACTGCAGTCGGAGCTGTTCATATTCTTTTTCGCTTGAAGGCATCGTTGCGAGAGTGCCTTGTAGCGAACGTGCAGCCCTGTCGGCATCCATGAGCGCTTTCTTGTATGACTCTTCTTCCATCTTAGAAGCCTCGATGCGGCCTTGGAACTGCTGAATCTGTGCTTCAATAGCGCGGGACTCACGGATAGCTTCGGGCCTCAGCCCAGAAACGGGACCACTCGTCTTCTTAGCCGTAGTTTCCAGTTCATCCTGGGTTTTCTGAAGGCGATCCCTTTCTTTTTTCAGGATCTGAATATTGGCAATTGAAGACTTTATGTCAGGATGAGTTTCCTGGTACTGCTCGCGCAATCCTTGCAGGCGAGTCTCAAAGTTTGCGATTTCACGTTCGAGCAGGATTAGGCGTTCATTGCGCGGAACCAGCGTAATGGGAACCGATTCAACCGTTGGAGTAGTAACCTGCTTCAGTTGTTCTTTGAGGATGCTGATCTGGTTTTCAATAATCAGCCGATCCTGGTTTACTCGTCCAAGCGAGGCGTTAATGTTGGTCATACGGGTCTCAATTCCGTTGATGGCAGAGAAGGTAGCGCCTTGCTGTTCAGGAGTTCGCCCTACATTGGCGGATTTGAACTTGGACATCTGCTCTTCGATCGCGTCGAGATCGCGCTTGCGAGTAGCCCATTGGTCTTCGACGAAATCTTTCATCTGGGACGAAGAACTGGCTCTTTCGCGGACATTTTCGTCGATGAATTTGGTGACAAGATCCTGGCAGACTCTCTGAGCTGTGACGCGGTTCTCGTACTTAAAGGAAACCGTAAAGGCGAGGGTCTTGGCCCTGTTCTCGCCGCCGCCACCGATCAAATTGACATTAACTGCTTTAGTGCGCATGTTCTCGATGATGTCTTCCATCGGCAGACGCTTGCGCTCGCGCGGGTAAAGGGAGTGGGTCGTAATGATGTTGGTGAGCGTGGCACGGCTGAGAATACTCTGCGTCATTTGGTTGACGCGCTGGCTCATGTCCACATTCATGGGCATGGAAAGAAGCCCTTCTGGTACTTGGGGTGGCAACACACGAATTGTGGCACTAGACAAATAAGTGTCTGGCCAAAGGAATGCGACTACTACGCTGATAACCAAGCCAGCGAGCATCGGTGCGAGGATCAGCGAGCGATGCCGGCGCACGACATCAATGTAATCTTCCACGTCAAGGGCGCGGTGCTGAATTGCGAGTGGATCTTGTAATGGTTGCAAGTAAATAACTCCTGAGTACTGACTGCTCTATGGCACGATAATGTGATCGCCTGGCTGAAGAATGATGTTTTGCTCGAGCTTTTTGCCTTTGATCACTTCGTTGAAGTTGAACTTAAGCCTTTGTGTGCCGCGCATTACGATGATCTTCTTTCCATTGCCAAATTCCCGGATTCCCCCGGCGATCGTGATCGCCTCAAGGACGGTCATCGGTCGAACGAGAGGAAAAGCTCCAGCCTTGTTCACCTCGCCAGACAGGAGATAGCGTTTGCTTTCGACCTTCTGGACCTGCAACGAAACGATCGGGTTTCTGAGGACCTTCTCGTACGCCTTGGAAATTCTTGACTCAAGCTCAACCGGGGTTGTTTCGGCAGCATCGATTTCTCCAATCAGAAGAAGGTTAATCTTACCGTCTGGCCTCACCGATACCATACCCGAAAGATCCGGCTCTCGCCAGACACGAATCAGAATGATATCTTCAGGTCCAATTCTATACGATTTTGGATCTACAGCCGCTCCAGGTGAAGCGGCTGTGACTTCTACCTTTTCTTCTGTTGATACGGCTGGCTTTGAATCTTGTACAATTGGCGGTGTTTGCGCGGCCAAAAGTCTGAAAGAAGCCAATGCCAAGCAGAGCATGGCCATGTTGCACGAGCGAATCACGTCTTTCCTCCATTGGATGAAGCCCCGAAGTTGAATTCGAAAGACATATGCCTCATCTATTCCTCTTCGATTTTACACTACTCAAAATGTTAGAACTGTAGTACTGATGGGTCAATCTTATAGCCCTATCAACGAATCGACAGTTCCAGGCAGAGAGTTCAGCAATAGAATGAAATATTTTTTAGCGAAGTCAGATCCATTGACCTATTCATTTGACGATCTTGAGGTGGATGGGAAAACGGTCTGGGATGGAGTCAAGAATGCGCAGGCGCAGCAGGCAATTCGGGCCATGCAAAATGGGGATTGTGTCCTTTGCTATCACTCGCTAGGGCAGGCGGCAATAGTTGGGTGGGGGTATGTTGAAGGAGAAGTCTGGGTGGATGCCCATAACCCAAAAATGAGTGTTTTTACGTACAAATATGGGGGTAGGCTGACTAAACCGATGACTCTGACGGAGATCAAGGAGAGCGGTTTGTTTCCTGATTTTGCCCTGGTCAGGCAATCGAGACTTTCAACGATGGCTGTCCCAAAGGAGTTTGTGAGTTGGCTCAAGAAGAGGGCAAAGGATTTTAAGCCGTAGCCAGAACTCCAGACTTAGCAAAGATCCGTGCGACCTGATGCACCGGGAGCCCTACGACATTGAAGTAGCAACCGTGGATACGTGGAATAAATCGTGAGGCCAGGCCCTGGATCCCGTAGCCACCGGCCTTGTCGAAGGGTTCGCCAGAGGCGACATAATGATCAATTTCACTTTCTGAAAGTTCGGAAAATTCCACTGTGGTCTCTTCGACGTGCTGCCAAAGCTGCTCTTGCCAGCGGAAGCAAATGGCGGTAAGAACGGAATGAGAGCGGCCAGAGAGAGCCCCAATCATGGATTTTGCCTCGCGGGCGTCATCTGGTTTTTCTAATATTCGCTCTGATTCTCCATCTAGCAGCACGACGGTTGTGTCGGCGGCGAGTACACCCTCGAAGGGCTCTGAGAGAGCGGCTGAAGCTTTCGCGGCAGCAAGACGAGTGACATAGTCATAGGCTGATTCGTAGGGAACTCGGAGTTCCGGAATCGAAGACGGGCGGATTACAAAGGGGAACCCGGCCTGCTGCAAGAGTATCGCGCGACGGGGTGATTGACTGGCAAGAACCAAGCGAAAGTTTGGGATGAAGGGTGAAAGAGCCACATAGCAAATTTTAGCGGGCCAGGGCGCGATTTTGCCTGCTACAATCCAATTCGTTATGGCAATGGACAAGGCGCTGCGATGGTTGGGCAAACTAAAAAACGAAGTTGTGAGTAATGAAGAACTTGCGCGCGCAGCGTGGCGGGCCACGGTTGGGGAGCGGATCGAATGTCACGCGCGTTTTCGAGAACTGGTGCGGGATCGAATTGTTGTCGAAGTGGACGACCGGGTGTGGCAAAACCAGATGCATTCTCTCGAGAAGCAGATTCTAAGCAAACTGTCCAGGCTATTGGGGAAGGTAGTTGCCCGGCAGATTGAGTACCGGATTGCGATTCCGAAGCCTGGGCCACAGGTGGCCGGGGAGGTTGAATTTCAATTGCAAGCTCGCGACCCCGAGGCTGGAAAAATTTCCGATCCGGGTTTGCGGCGCATGTATCTGAAGTCGAAACGGCGTGCATCCGGTCAGTAAGACTCAAGCAATGAGAAGATCTTGAGAGATGCAATTTAGCAATGATGACGTCCGGAAGGTGGCCAAGCTGGCCAATCTGGAATTGACTGAGTCAGAAGTGGAACAAATGGCGCACGACATGGCGGAAGTGTTAACGCACATGGAACAGCTATCGACCATCGATACCTCAAATGTTCAAGCGATGGCGCAGGTTTTGTTTGAAGCCCCGGCAACGGCATCGCTACGGGAAGACGCCGTTCGCGAACAAACGCTGCTTGGGACTGAAGAAGCACTGCGCAATTCAGCGCTGAGCGGATCCGGGCATTTCAAAGTGCCGCGGGTGATTGAGCGCTAGAGGGAGTGCGGAGTATGGAAAATCTTGTCAGTTTGACGATTGCCCAGGTGAAAGACGGCCTGCGTACTAAGAAATTTAGCGCTCTTGAGTTGGCGCGCGAAGCAGTGCGATTTGCCAAAGCAGAAAACGCGAAGATCAACGGCTACCTGACATTCAGCCTGGAACTGGCTGAAACGGCGGCGAAGCAAGTTGATCTCAAAATTGCCAGGGGCGAAGATCCTGGTTTGCTTGCCGGTGTGCCCGTTGCCGTGAAGGACGTGCTCTCGACCAAAGGCGTGAGGACAACTTGTGCGTCGAGGCTGCTTGAGAACTATATTCCCGCCTATGACGCAACAGCCGTGGAGCGCTTGAAGGCGGCTGGCGCGTTGATTGTAGGCAAGGCAAATTGCGATGAATTCGCGATGGGTTCATCAAATGAGAATTCGGCCTTTGGGCCGGTGCGGAATCCGGTGGCGCTGGATCGTGTGCCGGGAGGTTCGAGTGGAGGATCTGCCGCAGTTGTAGCCCAGGGAACGGCGATCGCTTCACTCGGTTCTGATACGGGGGGATCGATCCGCCAGCCGGCATCATTCTGTGGGGTGGTTGGGGTAACGCCAACCTATGGGCGGGTGAGCCGCTATGGGCTGGTTGCGTTTGCCAGCAGTCTGGATCACGTGGGCCCGTTTGCCCGGAATGTGTCCGACGCGGCACTTGTGCTTGAGGCCATCGCCGGTCGCGATGAGCTGGATGCGACAAGTGCTTTCGCACCTGTCGATGATTATCAGGCCGAGATGCGCAAACCGGTGGCTGGGATGAAGATCGGGATCCCGAAGGAGTACTTTGAGGGCCTTGAAGCCGAAACGGGTGACAAGATCCATGCCGGGCTCGATGTATTGCGCAAGCTGGGTTGTGAGATCAAAGAAGTGAGTTTGCCGCATACACCTTATGCGATCAGTTGCTACTACATTATTTGTACTGCTGAGGCAAGTTCGAATCTGGCGCGCTTTGACGGAGTGCGCTACACGGCGCGTGCTGAGGGCGCGACTTTGACGGAGATGTATGCCAAGACTCGCGGCGAGTTTTTCGGCATGGAATGCAAGAGGCGTATCATGCTGGGAACCTACGTTCTGAGTCACGGTTATTATGATGCGTTCTATTTAAAGGCGCAGAAGGTGCGAACACTGATTGCAGGGGATTTCTTTAACGCACTCAAGGATGTGGACGCACTTGTGGCCCCGGTCAGCCCGTTTCCGGCCTTCAGGATCGGCGAAAAGATGGCCGATCCGATGCAGATGTATCTTTCCGATATCTACACGATTACAGGCGATCTGGCAGGAATTCCGTGTATGAGCGTTCCCTGCGGCAAGACGGCAGAAGGGCTTCCGGTGGGCATGCAGATCTTCAGCGGGCACTTTAAAGAAAGCACCATGTTCCGCCTCGCCTATGCGTTTGAGCAGGCTGGCGGAGTAGCCTGAACTACCAGGGAAGTTTGCGTAGCTTTACGGGTTTACCACCTTGTTCGCGGCTCTTTTGAGCGGCGTCAAGGAAGGCAAAGATCTCAATGGTCTCGGCCGGGTCAACCGGTGTCTTGCCGGTCTGGAAGAAGCTGACAAATTCTTTTACGAGTGGCACGTAAGAATATTCAAACTTTGCTGGAGTCTGCAAAACCTTGTTGTCCTTGGTGAAGACCACTGCGCCGAAATCTGAATAGGGACGCAGGGCGCGAACGGTGCCGATTCGCCCGTCAGACCAACGGCAAGTGATTTCATCCTGATCTGCTGCGTAGGTGCGGGTCACGGTTTCGCAGCCCTGCCCCATCAATTTGAAGAGCATCTCGGAGGCGTGGATGGCATACCAGCCGAGCTCAAGATAGTGGTGCTCCTCTAGAGGCCCGGGGCCCCATACAATCGCGCCCTTGAGGCCCGGCTGGGCCAGAGGCACCAGGCTCTTGGCCCAACGGAGGCTCGAAGAGGAGAACCACTTGACGCCTTTGTTTCTGGCCAGCCTGGCAATCTCGACGGCGTCTTCGAGCGTGGACGAGAGTGGCTTGTCGATAAAGAGCGGCTTACCGGCAGCGATGACTGGACGGGCCTGCTCAAGGTGAGGACGTCCATCGACGCTCTCAAGCAGGACTGCATCCACCTTGGTGAGCAAAGTGGCGATGTCGGGGACGATTTCGACTTTCCAGTCGCGAGCCAGTTCTTCGGCATATTTATCTACCCGCGAACTGCTCGATTCAATGTCCTTGCTACCGCCTTTAAAGGCGGCGACGATGCGGGCACCCGGGATGAAATCGGGATGCTTTGGATCGTTGAGGATTTTGCTGAAGGCGACAACATGGGATGTATCTGTGCCAATGATGCCGATCCGGATGTCGGCAGCCGTGCCTATCATGGCGAAGAAAAACAGAAAGGAATTTAGAAATCGCATTGCGGGCATTGTACACTACGGCTTTGGTTCGACTCTCCTCTCCATTGCAATTTCTAAAAGGTGTGGGGCCCACGCTAGCTGAAAAGCTAAAAGCAAAAGGGCTCGAGACCGTTGAAGACTTGTTGTTCTACCCACCTTTTCGCTACGAAGACCGGAGCAAGTTTGTGCCGATCCCGCAAATCCGGGAGGGTCAAAGCGCTGCTGTGCTCGCGATGGTGTCTTCCACGCGCACTCGAACCTGGCGGAAGGGCTCGCAGATCCTGTTTGAGGCTGACTTGCAAGATGAGCAAGGCAACCGGCTGCAGGCCCGTTGGTATAACGCAAAGTATCTGGCTAGCGAGATTGTGCCTGGTTTGCGATTGGCCCTGTTTGGCAAAGCAGAGTTTGACTTTCAGGCGGGCAAGGTATTTTTGGCCCATCCAGAATTTGAAGTGCTGCCGGAGGAAGGCGACCCTGAACATGCCCTGGATATGGGACGGATTGTGCCCGTCTATGAGACGGTTGGCAAGATTTCAACCAAACAAATGCGGCGCTTTGTAACGCGGGCCCTTGAGGTGGTTGGCGAGCTTGAGGACGCCTTGCCAGCCGATATCCTGCGTCGATTCCGGATGCCCTATCTGGCCAAGGCCATCTCTGAGGTGCATGAGCCGCCGGCCGACATGAACCTTGAGGCTTTGAACAATCGAAGGTCTCCTGGGCACTGGCGGTTGATCTTTGAGGAATTCTTTTGGCTTGAGTTTGGGTTGTTGCGCAAGCAGCACGAAGTGAAGCGGACACCAGGAATCGCCTTTGAGCTCAATGACCAGATCCGGGACAAAGTGAAGCAGATGCTGCCCTTCAAGCCCACCCAGGCGCAGAAGCGCGCCCTTAAAGAAATCGCATTAGATATGGCTGCGCCGCATCCGATGAACCGGCTGTTGCAGGGCGATGTCGGTAGCGGCAAGACATTGGTGGCAGCAGAGGCGGCTGTGATTGCGATCGAAAACGGATATCAGGTGGCGATGCTGGCGCCCACCGAGTTGCTAGCGATGCAGCATTACCTTTCGCTACAACGATTTTTCAGGCGCTTGGGCTATCCCGTTGCGGTGATGGTGGGGTCGCAGAGTGCGAGAGAGAAGACACAGATAAAGAAGCTGATTGCCGGGGGATTGGTGAAGCTCGTGGTGGGGACTCATGCGCTGCTTGAAAAGAATGTGGAGTTTGAAAAGCTTGGCCTTGCGATCATCGACGAGCAACACCGGTTTGGGGTGCTGCAACGCTTGTTCTTGAGGCAAAAGGGCTTGACCCCGGACGTGCTGGTGATGACGGCAACGCCGATCCCGCGGACGCTGGCGCTTACGATCTACGGAGACCTCGATGTAAGCGTCATCGACGAGTTACCGCCGGGGCGAAAAGGAATTGTGACCAGGCGCTTTGCACAGAGCGCGAGTAAACCGGTCTGGGAGTCTGTCCGGAAGGAACTAAAGCAGGGGAGACAGGCTTACATCATCTATCCATTAGTGGATGATTCTGAGCATTCGCCAGACCTAAAGAGTGCGCAGAAGATGTTTGAGATGCATGCGGAAAAGATCTTTCCGGAGTTTCGGGTTGCCCTAATGCATGGGCAATTGCCGGCCAGCGAAAAGGATCTTGTGATGCAACGGTTTAAGGATCATGAGGTGGATGTACTGGTGTCGACGACGGTGGTGGAAGTAGGTTTGGACGTGCCCAATGCCTCTGTGATGGTGATCGAGCATGCCGAGAAGTTTGGCCTATCGCAGTTGCATCAATTGAGGGGCCGTGTGGGACGTGGAGCGCACGAAAGTTTCTGCTATCTGGTGACTGGCAAGCAGAACGAAGTGAGTGAGCAGCGCATTCGTGCCATGGTGGAGAGCTCGGATGGATTTCGACTGGCCGAGGCAGATCTTGAAATCCGTGGGCCAGGAGAATTTTTTGGAACCAGGCAATCGGGGCTGCCGCAACTTCGGTTTGCACACATCCTGAAGGATCGCGAGATCTTGGAGATGGCTCGTGGCGAAGCCCGGAGCTTTATCCAAAGCGCGTCTGGGACAGCGCAGATGACTGCCGCCGAACATTATTTGGAGCAAAACTGGCAGAGGCGCTATGGCCTGGTGCAGGTAGGATAAGAAAACGATGCGAGTGATTGCAGGGGAATTTGGAAGGCGCAAACTTGTTGTGCCAAAGGGCGAGACCACCAGGCCCACGCCAGACCGGATGAGGGAATCTTTGTTTAGTATTCTTGCGGGCAGAGTGGAAGGTGTACCGTTTACAGATCTGTACTGCGGGTCTGGCGCAGTAGGCATTGAGGCGCTCAGCCGGGGGGCATCGCGGTGTACGTTTGTTGAAAAAGATCGTGCTGCACTAGATGCTTTGAGAGCGAATCTGGCAGCACTCCGTATTGGAGGCAGGGGCGAGGTATTGCCCAAGCCAGTGGGTTCGGTATTGGGGCAGCGCAGATGGGATGGTGTGGTGTTTGTAGACCCGCCTTACGATGCAGAGAGCGAATATGAGAGTTGTCTGCTCTGGCTGGGGAAATCAGCCGCAGAGCTTGTTCTGGTTCAGCATAACCGCCGCCTCAAACTTCCACAAGCCGTGGGAAGCCTGGAATGTACTCGCCAGTTAAAACAAGGGGATAACTGGGTGAGCTTTTATTTTTTGTCGGGCGAGCCGGCCTGAACAGGTTCGGAGGTGTCAAAGTCGATTGGAATATCGATAAATGCCAGTTGTTCTTTACCGATTTCGCCGCCATCGGTGACTTCGAGCTTGTAGGTCTTCGGTGAAACGTCGAAGAGAATGCGCCCTTCTTCGGTCTGTGTCGGCCCAACTTTGCGAATTAGGCCAAACCAACCCTTGAGGTAGTCTGCGTCCTGTATTTC
>JAYSVS010000173.1:0-3913 GCA_043718395.1 Acidobacteriota bacterium | reverse complement strand
AGAACTTTATGCACAGTGCGCCCGCCCAGCGCCAATCAGGGCAGAAAGCAGGTCTAACGAAGCTCGAATCGCTTATAGAAATACCGATTGCCGTCCGCACAAGCGCTTCTTCTGGTGCGCGTGGAGTTCAAGCTGTGTTTGCTGTGCATAATTTGGGTTTCAAAATGCTTCGGTTCCTTTGTCGGTCATACTCCTTTCTTTCGAGGCCATCACCGCGACCCAATCCAACTGCCGTGGGGAGTTAATTTCGCTAACTCTGACTTGACCCACCTTTGAAGACACGTGGAAAGCCATCGGAAAGACATCAGATAGGATTAGGCGGCTGGCCTCGACTGAACGTCGAAGTTAAGCTGTTGTCAGATACGGACTCGAATACCAAAAATGAAACCAGCCATATCGGACATTATCAACAACTTAGCCGCAATTGGAATCGATCTCAGCGGAAATATGCTTGCTACGCTTGCCTGAATGAAGAAGGCAAATCTATCGGAAAAGGCACAGTTGCCATGACTCCAGCCGGGCTTCTGTACACAAGCCCTCATCACCGTTCTTTCAGCCGAGAAGCGGGGCGATGTTCGAGATTGTTTCACCGAGCTCTCAGAATTCATTTCAAGCACGATTTAAAACAAAAGGAAGTTGGCGCAAAAGGTCTTCATCGCCTTCAGTAGCCACGTTCTAGCC
Organism: Acidobacteriota bacterium; assembly: GCA_043718395.1. Classification (GTDB taxonomy): domain Bacteria; phylum Acidobacteriota; class Terriglobia; order Bryobacterales; family Bryobacteraceae; genus Bryobacter. The sequence continues at coordinate 3,232 of JAYSVS010000173.1, read as the reverse complement.
GAGTGGTCCGCCTGGCCACGGATGTTGCCTCTCTGGAAAGTGGGCTTCACAGCCATGCTCTCTCAGATGGCTCGTTATGTTGCCGACAGTCTCCCCGAAGCAATTAATTCCAATGGATGCGATCAGGATGTCTTGCTGTTTGGAGTCGCGCTCAATGACTTCTTGCAACCCAGTGATGAGCCAAGGTGACGGGTGAACGAGGTTCGACAAGAATTTGTACGCGTGCCTGAACTCCCTCTCGATCCCGACATGTTTCGCAACTTCATGTAAGTCGAAATAACTTTTAGAGTGCGGAGGGGTCAGCTTGGACCTGAGTTCAGTTAGCTTTTCAATGAATGGGTCGAGCTTTCTGATCGTAGCTTCCGGCTCATTGATGGAAACCGCGTACTCCCTCAATGCCTTGGTTTTCCCGATTCCATCCAAGATCCACTCTTGATAAAACTGTTGCGCTCGCTCCGGCGAAGTGGTTATAAAGCGGCTCCAAACTTTTAGTTCAAGAAGATTTCTAACTGACCAAGCCAGATACGAAACATCATCCATCCCCCAAGCGAGTTTAAGATGCGCATAGGAACGCGCGGTGTGCTCAAACACTCCAGCAAGCGAGTCTCGAACCCTAGGGTTGTGAACATCAATTTTTCGAAGTTCGGCCATGCTTCGTTGAGTGTCATGGAATGTAGAGTCGAGAGTCGCGAATGCCAGCAAGATTTCCTTCGCTGAATGCAACTGAATGGTCTTGACTGGTGGCATCTTACGTTTAGAGCTTTCCAGTGAACCGTGACGCGTCACGTACAAGCTTTCCAACCTGCAGAACATCGATGGAGTGCTTTGCATGAGCGCATTCATTCCCGACTGAATAAAGCGCTTGCAACTCCTTGTTTTCGGACTCTCTTACTATGTTTCCAGTTTTGAGAGTCACAAGGATATGTTCAATATTCGCATGTTTGCCACGCGTTCGAGCATCAAGATCGGCTTGGAGATTGTGCTTCTGGACCAAATCCAAAAGAAGCCTCTCTAAGGCCACTCGTGTGAGAAATCCGCTTATTCTGACCATTGTCTCATCGCCGTTCGCTTCGTCGAAGAACCGCTGTGCCCATAAAAACTCGTCTTCTATAATCTCTTTCCGAAGTTGATTTTTGAGACTAGGTAAGTTGAACTTAAATTCTATCAAGAGTCCGGCCAAATGGGATTTCGCTTGATGCCAGAAGGACTCAAAGAGAGCGTATTCATCCTTGGAGAAGTTTTTATCATTTGGAGAAGTGGAGAAGTGAGAAGTGGACTGAGAAGTGGACGGCCTGAATCGTCCCAGCGCTACCCGTCCATTTTTCTCTGAGAAGTGGACGAGAAGTGGGAGAAGTGGACGGCCTGAATCGTCCCAGCGCTACCCGTCCATTTTTCTCAATGTTTTTGAGATCTTTTCTCCCAATCCCCTCCCCGCCTTGCCCTCAGTCTCCCTGATCAAATCTGGCAAAATCCTCCAAGTGTCTCAAAAGAAATCACTTAGCCAAAAACCAAAAACGCTCCAGGAAGCCAGAATTTTGCAAAAATCACAGCAGGGACGGGTACACCCGTACCATCCCAAGATCACCTTGAGCCCACTAGACCCGAAGCCCTGCAACGCCCCTTCACTGGCAGGAATCGAATCTCCACAGCAAGTTTCCATCCGGCTTCCAGCGCATCCGCAATCCACTTGAGCAGTATCAGCGAATGCCCCTCGCAATCGACACTTCACAGCCGGCAACCCTGCAAGCCGAGCTCCCAACCCGCTGAACCAATTCCTGACGGGCCAATTCCCACTGGCTCGCTTCCCGCGTCGAAACAGATTTTCGTGACAAAATGAGATTGAAGCAGTTAGGTAAATTGCCAAAGCCGCAACCAGGGACCTCGATATGATCTGCAATGCCACCGATCTCTCGCCCGACCAAAAGGCCGCGCTCGAAACCCTTCTGGGACGCCGTGTCCAGGATAGCGAAGCGGTTAGCGTCCGTACCTTCGAGCCTGCCGCGGTTTCCCCTCAACGGAAGCTGGAGATCGCCAGCGAACTCAAGGAATACTTCGCGGAAGTCGATGCTACTGGCAAACCCGTATCGGACGAAGAAGCAGAAAACATCATCCATGAGGCAATGCGAAGCGTTCGTCCAGGCTATCGTCCCCATCGGTGAGAATCGTACTCGACACCGCCATTCTTGTTCGAGCGCACGATAATGCCTCGAGCCTCGGCGCACGCGGTCGCCAGATTGCCACATCGTGCTAATGCTCAGCCTCCTTTTCGCAACTCATGTTTTGCCAGCAATACCCTCAGCAGCGCCCTCGGACGCCGAAAATTGGTCTGCTCAAGAGCAAGAATTGTCGCAGCAAAATCGATAAGCCCACGGTCCGCAGCAAGATCCAGAACTCCCAAGGTACCCGTTACATTCAGCCCTTGCTGCTGCGTACAGAAAATCCTGCACGCTCATCGATTAATATCAAATCGGCATGAACTGCCATCGCCAGTGCAATCGCATCCGTTTCGCCCGCATCAAGCCCGGTCATTTTTGCTAGCCCACTTGTGTCATGGATCTCAAGCCAAGCCGGCGGTTCTTGAATCCAATCCAGGACCGCTAAAGGTGCAAGTGGGTGTGAAAGCTCGTCGCGAACCATTACCGGTATCGCAATGCGCTCAAACAAGTGCGGAAGAACTTCAATCTGGCCAATTTGAATCAGGTACTGGATTGGACCCGTGTCAGCGATTACCAAATGCACAAACTAGAAACCGAGCCTTTTGAGCGTCTGCCGTTCTTCCTCGAAATCTTCCATCGTGTAATCCTGATAGATCCCGTGGGCCTTCAGAAACCCGTCTAACTCAATGCGAGCCAGTCCCAGCATTTCCCGCAACTGTGTTTCTGTAATTCGCCCGGCACGAAGTTCTTCCAGGGCAAAGCCTTCCAGTGCCCGGCGCGATAAATCGCCACCAGCCAGGACTAGCCGGTTGGCGATCTCGTCAGGAATTTCTAAACTCAGGTGCATGCTCAGTCAATTTGTCCGCTATCTTCACATTACTGGATATCGGCACTGCTGTCACGAGTTCCAGTTTCAGGAGCCCAACGCCCTCCTGCAAGGATTTGACGCTGCGCTGGCAAAACCACTGCCTGGTTTCTGGGACAGCCTTCCATGAGGCGGCTGCCTCTGTCAACCGAAAATGTTCCTTCTGGTTCGGCTTTTTCTTCTCCTTCGCCTCCATATCAGTTCCTCTGCA
>JAYSVS010000172.1:0-3917 GCA_043718395.1 Acidobacteriota bacterium | reverse complement strand
TAGCCCCAATACTGTTCACTTAAAACATTTTGATGCTATTCTGTTTTAGGGACTGGGGGTCCTCTGAATGGCGCGTACGATTGCTTCCTTACCTGTCGGCAGCCGGATCACTGACTACATCAGCCTTGGCGTCATCGCCAAATTCTTCCCCGCCGCGAAAGTACACGAAATCTTGAAGGAAACCAATCGCGCAAGCATCCGCGAGCGCGATTTGCCCGCTCATGTGGTGGTCTATTATGTGATCGCGCTGGCCCTATACATGCGGTCATCCTACCGGGAAGTGCTGCGCTGCTTGCTGGAGGGTGTGCAGTGGCTGCTGGATCCTTCGGTCAACGTTAAGGTTGCAGGCAAGTCGGGCATTTCGCAAGCCCGCAGCCGATTGGGTGCCGAACCGCTTAAGAAGTTGTATGAGGCGGTCGTTATTCCGATCGCCAAGCGGGAGACCAAAGGCGCTTGGTACCGGCAGTGGCGTTTGGTCAGTCTGGACGGAAGTACGCTCGATACAGCCGATACCGCCGAAAACGAAGAGGCTTTCGGTCGGCCCGGGGCCAGTCGCGGTTCCAGCGCCTTTCCCAAAATCCGTTTCGTGGCCTTGTTGGAGAATGGAACCCATGTGCTGTGGTCTGCACGCGTGGACCGCTACAGCGTCGATGAATTGACGCTGGCCCAAGATGTCATTCCAGCTTTAAGCAAGGACATGCTCTGTTTAGCTGACCGCTTCTTTCCGAGCTACAAACTTTGGCAGGCTGCGGCAAAGACCGGAGCGGACCTGCTTTGGAGAACCCGGCGCAATTCCATTCTGAAGCCAGACCGCCACTTGCCGGACGGCTCCTATCTCAGCCGAATCTACCCATCGACATCGGACCGGCGAAGAGGCAGCAATGCCATTGTGGTGCGGGTGATCGATTATCACCTGGACAATTTGCCCAAGGCAGATCCGGTCTACCGCCTCATCACCACCGTTCTCAATCACCAGCAAGCTCCCGCCGAAGAATTGGCGGCCCTGTATCAACAACGCTGGGAGATCGAGACCGCACTCGATGAACTCAAGACCCATCTGCGCGGGGCGCAGATCGTGCTGCGGAGCAAGACGCCGGAACTGGTCAAGCAGGAGTTCTACGGCCTGCTGATGGCTCATTTCGCGGTACGCGCATTAATGCACGAAGCGGCGCTGCAAGCAGATGTGGATCCAGACCGCTTGTCTTTTCTTCATTCGGTACGTGTTGTCCAACGCCGTATGTCCCACTTCGCCGCTATTCCCCCCTCGGCGCAGACAAGCCCTTAATGAAGCAGTCCTTGGCGAAATTCTCCAAGAACGGTGTGTGTCGAGCCGAAACAGGATCAACCCGCGCGGCGTGAAACGCAAAATGAGCAATTACCTGGTGCGTCCTCGAAAGCGGCAGCCGACGCAGCGAATTGAACCCATCATCAGGATCAGAACACCTTAAATGAACAGTATTGAGGCTAGTAGTAAACAAGACGACAAGATATTAGGAGTAGGCCGCCTCCAGCGCAACCCACTGCGAATGGAAGAAGCCGAAGTAGCCTTCCTGGTGCGAGACAGCGCCCAAGGTCAGGGCATAGGAAAAGCTCTGGTAGAAAACATCATCGAAGCCGCCAAAGCCGAAGGTCTAACCAAGCTAACCGCCGAGCTGCTAGCGGGCAACAAACCCATGCGAACCCTGCTAGAAAAAAACGGCTTCCGAACCCGCCTAGCGTTAGATGGGCAAATCCTTCTCTCCACTTTTGCTTTTTGAAGCGTAAGAACTTGGCATACTAAATGAAGTGGCCAGCAAGACGCTACAGCGGATCCTCACAGGCAGCTCTGACTCCAACATCAGGTTTCAGGAACTGAGAGAGCTGCTGCGGACCTTGGGATTCTCTGAACGAATTAGAGGGAGCCATCACATCTTTACGAAGCCCCCGATTCAGGAGATCCTGAACATTCAGCAGAACGGTATTAAGGCCAAGGCGTATCAAGTCAAGCAGGTGCGCAATATGATCCTGCGGTACCGCTTAGCAGGAGAAGAAGAATGACAAAGTACGAAATAATCCTTTACTGGAGCCAGGAAGACAGTGCCTTCATCGCAGAAGTGCCAGAGCTTCCAGGCTGCGCCGCCGACGGCCAAACCCGCCAAGAGGCCCTGAGCAATGTCGAAGTCATCATAGCCGAATGGATCGAAACAGCTAAAGATCTAGGAAGAGCAATCCCTGAGCCAAAGGGTCGCTTGCTATTCGCATAGCCTAAGGGCTCAACTTTCAACTGGCTCTCCTTTGCATCCTGCCAGCTTGTCGCCAAGTGGTCAGCCGTCCATGAGGCGGCTGTCTCTGTCAACAGGAAATCTTCCTGCTAGTACGGCTTTTTTGCTCCTTCGCCGTCATATGAGTCGCTTTTGCACGAGACGCGGCGGCGGTCCAGGCCGCGCGGGGTCTGCGCGCCGTAAGGGTAGCCTTGACGGGCGTTGTGTTTCGTGCGATTTCTAAACCCTCAAGGCGAAGGAGCCTGACGTACACCACTGCTTCCATTTCGCGTCTGGGTTTTGGCCGTTGGGTTTTGCTTTCCGCCGTTTCGAAGATCCGCCGAGAGGACTAGGCTTCCATCCGCACTCTGAGTGGGCACGCATACGGCCCGGTGCATATTAAGATTCGGTACCTCAAGTTGGAGAGGAGGTGCTGCTATCTGGGTTGCGCCTTTGCGATTGAATTCGCCAGGCCAAGGCTGTCACCGCAGTCACCAGCTCATCGGTCTTCTACGTTGCGTAAAGCAGGTCATCAAAAGAGGATTGGTTCAAGGCTAATGTGTCGGGAATGGCCGGTAAAGATCGCCACTCACCCAAAGCTTATGTAGCAAAACCGCTAGCTTCCTGGCCACCGCGACAATGGCTCGCTTTTTGGCGTTGGATCCTCCGCGTTCACACAGCTTTAAGCCCCATTGCTTCAGCGCCGTGTCCTGGCCATAAGTTCCCAGGAGACAATGCGCACTTTGTACTAGTAACTTGCGTAAGTACACATCGCCAGCCTTAGTGATTCCCAATTGTGGATTCTGTCCTCCACTTTGTTGCTGCCGAGGCCGCAGGCCGAGAAAGGCTCCCACCGCCCGGCTCTTGGAGAATCTGCCTGGATCTGCAATCGTCGTTATGTATGTCAACGCGGTTAGTGTCCCAACTCCCGGCACCTTCTTCAAGATTTGTACTGACGGATATTGCTCGGCGGCGATCTTCTCAATCAGTTCGTCGTAACTGCCAATCTGTTCGGTCAAAGATTGAATGATCGTAAAGATGCCTTCGAGTTGAGGCAAGAGTTCCTCGGGAACGCTGCTCTTGCATCGTTGCAAGAACTGATCACTGCTCGAGTGTGGCAGGCGGACCCCAAAGGCCTTCACCATGCCGCGCAAGCTGTGCATCAGCGCAACGCGAGTCTTCACCAGTTGTGCTCGCGCCCGAATCGATAACAAAGTAATTTGCTCTTTTTCACCCCGGTGCTGTAACGGGTTCAGCAAGCTTGCATCAACACGAGCCAACCTGGCGAGTAACTTCGCATCGTTAGAATCATTCTTACTGTGGTTGGCCGAGATCAGTTGTACTTGCCTTGGGTTGGCCACAATCACTTCATGTCCGAACTCGCCAAGCGTTTTTGCGATCCACCGGGATTGCGCGCCGGCTTCAATGGCGATCCGCGTTCGCGGTATGCCCGCAAAGTGCTTTCGAAGCCCCGCAGGGGTCATGGCAACGGTGCCTTCTTCGGTAAATTTGCCCTCTTCATTCAGGCAAGCATAGCGAGCGTCTTTATCGCCGAGATCGATTCCAATCGCGGCAAGGGTGGTGATAATATCCGTCATGGCTGGTCTCCTTTTTTGGACTTCGAGTCCGTATCTGACGACAGCTTAACGCCGACGTTCAGTCGAGGCCAGCCGCCTC
>JAYSVS010000171.1:0-3938 GCA_043718395.1 Acidobacteriota bacterium | reverse complement strand
TTGAGCACAGTCACCGTCGATGCGAGCATCAGCCTCGCGTTGTTGCTCATGTTTGCGCCATGCTTTCGATATTGGACCACGAGTTGGTGGTGGCAGAGGATCGGAAATCGACGGGACACGCGTAGATAGAGATCGTAGTCCGCAGCAGGACTATTGGCTTCATCGAACTCACCAATCTCCGTGAACACCGACCGACGATAGAAGACCGACCCGGGGTTCCCGATGAAATTGCGCTGGAGCAGCCCTTTATAGTTGTAGTTCGTAGCGCGCGATATTTTCCCGATACCCTGGCTGATTCCAATATTCACGAAGAGGCCAAACGCCAAGGCGCAATCATTCCGAGAGGCCAGCGCCAGGAAGCCTACGTCGATGGCATTAGGAAACAAGCAATCATCTGCATCGAGAAATACAATGTAGGCTCCCTTGCTGTGCGAGAGACCCACGTTTCTTGCGCGAGAAAGGCCCAAATTGTCCTGCCGCACGTAGCGGATGTTCGGATACGCCTTCGCAACCTGCTCGGTATCATCCGTCGATCCGTCGTCAACGACGATGATTTCGATGTGTGGGTAGATTTGGTTGATGACACTTGAGATCGCCTCGCCTAAGAAATGGGCGTGGTTGTAACAGGGGATGATGACGGAGACTAATTCCTGATTGGGCGATCTTGCCATTATTGCATTACACATTATTAACTATTAGGTGTAGTCCGAGGACAAGGCACCGCCCCGCGACAAACATCAGCACCATCCACATGACAGCCAACGCATACGCACAAGAGCCGACACCAGACGAAACTCGACGTTCACGGACGACTTTTCCACTGGGACTGAAGCTCTATCCGACCGTCGAACGCCACGACCCTCGACAATGCTCGACCCTCTTCGTCTTTCTCCTGCCGAATATCGACGGTCATGCCCTCCTCTGTCTTGGTCACGAGCACCAAAAAATCCAGCACTGTACCGGGTGGGACCCGCACTGTGGCGGTGAAGATATTGCCCTCGCGCACCATCGGGGTATGCATCTTTCCACTCTTCAGCATTGTTCCCGGGGGCCGTGCAGCATCAGGAATGATTTGCCACCCATCGAGGCCCCACACTAGCCAAGCGTCCGCGGCCCCTGGAGCGCGGTAACGAATCTCCTGCGTCACGAGCGGGAGGTCGGCAGTCTGGCCGGCGAGCCAGTCCGTGCGCTGATCCAGCGTCACCACGGTCACCGTAGCTTTCTCTTCCAGGCTACCACTCACTCGCACGAACTTCAAAAAGCCCTTCCCATTGTAGTCCTGCCACATATTGACGGGCGCACCGCGGCTCGTCTTGCTGATCAGAAACCTATAATCAAGCCAGGTCCCTGATGGGACTCGCACCGTCGTGGCAAAGGTGTCGCCCTTCCGGACCATCCGAGTATGCATGAGCCTATTATCCTTGAGCACCGTTCCTGCGGGGCGGGCGGCTTCAGGGATCGCTTGCCACCCATTCATGCCCCACACGAGCCAGACCTCGTCAGTTCCCGCAATACGGTAGCGGATCTCCTGTGCAACGAGTGAGGGGTCGGGCGTCGGGCTCGTGAGCCAGGCATTTGACTGGACCTCAATTCGACCATCGAACGCCACGACCCTCGACAACGCTCGACCATTCGCTTCTTTCTCTTGCCGAATGTCGATGATCTCACACTTTTCCGTCCTGGCAATCAGAAACGAAAAATCGAGCACAGCCCCGGGCGGGACCCGTACGGTCGTGGTGAAGGTATCGCCCTTCCGGACCATCCGACTATGCATGACTTTGTTGTCCTTCAGCACTGTATCCGAGGGTCGCGCAGCATCAGGAATGATTTGCCACCCATCGAGACCCCACACGAGCCAGACTTCTGCAGCCCCTGGAGCGCGGTAGCGAATCTCCTGTGTCACGAGCGGGAGATCGATAGCCTGCCAGGCGAGCCAGGCCGTGCGCTGATCCAGCGTCACCACGGTGACCGTGGCCTTCTCTTCCAGACTGCCACTCACTCGCACGAGCTTCCAAAAGTCCTTCCCCTGCGAGTCTTGCCACATAGTGACAGGCGCACCAAGACTTGTCTTGGTGATGAGGAACTTATAGTCGAGCTTCGTCCCTGGAGGAAGCCGCAGGGTCGTGGCAAAGGTATCGCCCTCCCGGACCATCCGGCTATGCATAACCTTGTTGTCTTGGAGCACGGTTCCTGGGGGACGGGCCGCTTCAGGGATCGCTTGCCACCCATTCATGCCCCACACGAGCCAGACCTCCTCGGCTCCCGCAATGCGGTAGCGGATCTCTTGTGTGACAAGAGAGAGGTCGGCGAGACGTCCAGACGGCCAGGCTTTGCGTCGCTCTAAGTTGACCTTTGTCAATCCAGATTCAAATTCTATGCGGCCATCAAATTGCGCGATAACGGCCCCTGGTCGGCTTCCATTACGTTGACCGTCGATCGTGGATCCGATTGGTTTGGCAATCAAATACCTATGGTTAATAACCGATCCAAGAGGGACCTGCACCGTAGCGGTGAAAATATCCCCTTCACGGGCCATAAAGGTCTTCATGGTCCTATTAGCCCTCTCCGTTCCTGGGAGAATGGCAGCATCAGGAATCGCCTGCCGCCCATCCAGGCCCCAGACGAGCCAGACTTCCGCGGCTCTCGGAGCGCGGTAATGAATCTTCTGTGTCACAAGCGGAAGGTCTGCAGCCAGGCCGGCGAGCGACCCCTTACGTTGCGCGATTGCGACCGGAGGCGTCTTGGATTCCATTTCAATCCGACCATCAGTTGTCACGATCGAACCTGATCGATCGGCCGCATCCTCCCAGACGTTGACTGGAACCCCGCCCTCCATCTTTGTGACGAGGAACCTGTACTCGATCGGCATCCCTGGAGGCACGCGTATCGTAGTCACGAAGCTGTTTCCCTTACGGACCAGCAGCGTGTGCATCAACTGGTCTTTCACTGTTGTCCCGGATGGGCGGAACGCCTCAGGCACGTTGTGCCATCCATTGGCTCCCCACACAAGAGAGACTTCGCCTGCGCCATCAAGGTGATAATGGATCTCCTGCGTCACGAGCGGGAGGTCTGTCTCCAGTCCTGAGAGCCAAGCCTGGCGTTGCTCCGGCGTAACCTGACTTGTTGTGGATTCGAATTCGATGAGGGAATCAACCTTTGCGCGTGGCAAAGACGGCGCCCCCTCCCACAGTTTGACGGGAGTTCCCTTCTCTGTCTTGCTGGTAAGAAACCCGTACTCTATTACAGTTCCCGATGGTACCTGAATCGTAATAACGAACGTATTGTTGGTGCGGACCATCAGAGTCTGCATCACTTTGTCCGGCACAATAGTTCCCGGAGGCCGGAGAGCCTCGGGCGCCTGTTGCCAGCCATTTATTCCCCAAACCAGCCACACCTCGCCGGCCTCAGGAGCATGGTAACGGAACTCGATCGTGATTGTTGACGGAGAGACGATACCGACCCTCGGCTTCGCCACAGATTCCTGGCTGCCTTCGAGGTCATGATAGAATAAGAGCGCGAAACAGATTAGACAAAGGAAAGAGAACGCAATTAATCGCAAAGAATAGCCATAATTATTGGCGAAGTAAGACCTGACTCGGGTGACTAGGGCCTCCATGTTCACACCCTCGCATCTTCCACCTACCCAGGCAGACAGCACCAACTATGAACGGTTGCCTCGCTATCGTACGGAAAAATCATTGCCATTCGGCCAGCTGTTTCGCGCGTTTCTGTGATGCTCTGTACGCTCTCGGACTCCGGAAGGCTCCCATAAGCTCGGCCAGAGTCAGGCGTCGTGGGAATCGGCGAGGCAGGAACAGTCTGGGCATAATCCAACGGCCGAACCACTGTCGTATCACGAACAGGAGCGCCTGGCGTCTACTGACCGTTCGGTTCCTTACGCAGGTAAGCAGATAGGATCCGAAGCTGCAACCGTTGTC
>JAYSVS010000018.1:0-25733 GCA_043718395.1 Acidobacteriota bacterium | reverse complement strand
GGACTCCCGGAGAAAAGTCTGTATTGACGATGTCCAGTTCGAGGTCGCGCGGACACTGTCCCTGGTGACAAAGCGGGCAGTAGTAGTAGGCGCGCTCGAGCTCCACTTGACCCAGGGCGGTGAGAACGCGCCGACTGCGTTGGCTGTGATAGCGCGCCTGGCGTACGCAGGGGCAAGCGACGGATGCGGGGTCGGGTCGGCCTTGGCTGAGCACGCGGGAAAGCAAGGCGGCACCGGCACGATGAATGGCGTTGCGCGTCGCCGTTTCGATGGCCTCCAAGTCGAGGCTGCCCGTCTGCCGTTGACCGGCACAAAGAACCTTCAGCAGCGTGTCTATTTCGGCGGTGACTACTTGCTGGATCGCCGCCGCCGTTTTTTTTCCTGGGGCGTCAAGGATTCCTCCACCGGGCGAGCTTGGCAGATCTTTTCGTTGACTTCGAGTAACTGGCGGCTTAGCTCGCGGAAAAGATGGAAGGCCTCGACCTCACGCTCGGCTTTGCGCAAAACGACCGGGGACGAGAACGATTCGCTGACGGTCTTGCCCTTGACCTTTCTGGTCAGGCGGTAGTTCGGACCGTGGCCGGGTTGATCGGGCTGATGGCATCGACAATTCGGTTTTCCGCATCGACCGCTGATGGCGGTGATGGATCCACTGCGGAAATCGCCGAGGTCGAGAATGCGGGTCAGAATAGCGGATCGCTGTAGTTCTAGCGTGATGATGGAGTTCGACAAGGTGCCCCCTCTAAACCTAACGCATCACTCCGCAAGGAACTACCGCGCAAAAAGAGAAAGCACGCCTGTTGAACTTTTATGTCCCACACCCTCCGCGAATCATGTCCTGCAAACTCAAACCGTTCTTGGATACACTCTGTCATAGCGAAGGCCTCCTGTGTTCTGTCTTTAACTCTTTGTGAACAAATCAGTTATGACAGATCAGTAGGCCTTTTGCTACTTCTTTGTGAGAAATCCGGGTTAGCAACATCTCAGAACTTTTTAGGTCTTCTCTCGCGGCATGACACGAGACGCTAAAATCAAGAGCGTGGAAAACCCAACCCAAACACTCGCGACGCGCGAAGCCTATTTGGAGCTTCAACAGAATTTTGCGTCCAATTGGGTGCACCTTTGGACCACTCCAAACCCTTTCATTGTTCCGCTACTAAGGGCACTGAAGTCGACCGGCGTCGGCTTGAGTAATTTTTCGTTTGCTACTGAAGTGAAAACTTTGGGCGAGACATCTCTGACAATTTCCATCCCGTCGATCTCTGCCGCCGTGGTGATTGGGCTGGATCAATTGATCTTCGTAGCCAAAGAGCCAACTTGGCAATCGGCTCCAGTTGTGATCGAAATTTTTCAAAGAGTTTCTGATTGCATCTGCGAGATTGTTGGGTCGCCGCCCTCGTCCCAATCCTCGTCGCTCTCGCTTCACCTATTGAACGAAGAATCGGATTTTGCCGCCGCAACGCAAGCCTGGGTCAATTCCAATAGCATTGGCAACTGGGATTTCTGCGGCCTATCCCTGCATAGACAGGATGCATCACTCATCTTGGACAAATCCTTACGCTACCCCTCTGCAGCCTTCATCAAGCTTCAACGTAACTATGGTGGTGAGGTTGGTTTTGCTGATATGGCGCTGCGCATTTTAGAGGACCAGAATTTCGCCCTAAAGCTCCTCGGAATTTCCGAAGTACCATAGAGAAAGAATGTTGCGAGCTAACTCAGCAATCGACGCATGTTTGGCAGGGAAGCAATTTCCCTCTCACTTTCCAGCACTCGCGAACGTTCCTCAAACGCCAGTCCTGCCATGGTCTAAAGGCGAAGACTCTTTCCTGGAACAGCGGCTTCCCAAGTTTCCTCCTGCATCTTCTCTGGTTGCAGCGGCCACACTTCGGCCCACGCCAATAGCAAACACTATTACAATCCTCGAACGGATGAGTACCCGCTTTCATCAGATGACAAAACAACAGAAGGAAGCGAAATGGCTCGCGGACAACCGGGCCCGCTATGCTGGCTTGTGGATTGCTCTCGAAGGTGATGAGCTTCTCGCATCCGGCCCTTCCGCCAAAGAGATTTTCGCTCAGGTAGCCCATCGGTCCAGTCCTGCGTTAGTGATGCAAATTGAATCGGCGCCTCTGCCATTCTCTGGCTGGTAGCCAATGGATCTGGTCTTCCCAACTCAATCCCGCAAGACTTATTCCAACAACATCATCGGCATCGAACTGCCCGTTATACTGACTGTCTCGTCCAACCAATCGGTGCGTCTCTTGGCGAAATTGGATACGGGAGCTTCATTCTGTATTTTCCAGCGGGTATACGCCGAGCAACTGGGCTTGGACGTTGAATCGGGAAATCGACAATCGATCGCGACTCCAACGGGACGTTTTGACGCATTCGGTCATCGAATCCGGGTGCAATCCTTTGAACACGAAGTTGAGTCGGTAGTCTACTTCGCCGCAGACGATAACTTTTCTAGAAACGTCCTCGGCCGCACCGGCTGGCTCGACCGTTTTCGTCTTGGGCTTGTCGACTACGATTGCGCCCTCTATCTCCGTCCCTATGACGATGCCGGTTAGTCCGCCAAATGGCAGACAGCCAACCACCAGATCCAGCGAGAAATGGGCAGCCCGTCAGATCGTAAACTTTCAAGTTCTTTTCACATCCAGTCAAGACATCCAGTCAAGACCTTAATCCTGGCTAGATACAGCATGTTCACTCAGGTATACTTTCACAAAACTCGAATCGCTTACGATCACCACCTATTTAACGCAATGAAAGAAATTCTTCCAAATGGATGCTTCCCTCGTTTTGATGATCTGTCGCTTCCTGATTACATAAAATGGGACGACTGGCGCGTATTGGGAGCGCTCGCGGAAGGCCGAGGGGGAGAACATGGAACACGCTTGCGGGAACGCAATCATTACCGCAAAGTCTTCGGAAATCCAGAGTCTTCTTCGAACCAAGACACGATGCGCCTACTCGACGTCAAAGACAAACTTGGCCCTCTGGTTGTCCACGTTGCCGATTCTGCAAAGAGTTGGTACAAGCTTGGTGCGCCCGAGATCCCAGTACTCGACAAGCGGGGAGAAAACCAAGTTGTAAAGTCATTGAGCCAATATTCCCGTATCGTTCGAAGCATTGAGGCTATGAGCGGCGAGATCCTGCTTTATGTCCGGCCAGAGGATGTTCCAACGGCAATCGAACTAATCAACAAGGTAAACTAACGTGACAACCACCAATTTCTACCAATCCAATTCAAAATCTCTAGCTGTTATTGCATTTCTGGCCAAGAACATCGGCGAGCAAAGACTGGGACGAACCAACCTCATGAAGCTGCTCTATTTCCTTGAAGAATGGGCAGGCGTGCCGCTCGGCTACTCTTTCACAATCTACTCATACGGTCCTTTTAGTTCTGAAGTCCTATCTGATTTGGGCCAGGCAGAGAGAACGCAAGTTGTTTCGACTACCATTGAAACTTTTTCGGGTGGCTACGGTTACAATATTGCTCCAGGCGAGTATGCCGACAAAGCGATCAAGGATGAGAACGAATTTATTCAAGAGCACGAAAAGCAACTCTCCGCAGTAATCCGTCACTTCGGAGGCCAGTCTCCTTCGGATCTCGAGCTCCAGAGCACGATTCACTTTGCGTTTGGAGAATCTTCACAATCTAACCGTCCTTCGAAGCAAGCATTGGCAACGACCGTGCAGCGAATTAAGCCAAAGTTTGAATTGACTTACGTCCTCTCCGCAATCGAAAGGCTTGAAACAATCAAAGCGATTCAAACGGAAGGCTAGCAAGCTCAACCCATCTGGTGAAACTGGTCCACATCTGATCAGCTCAACGGGTTCTTCCACTTCAACCCGGTGAATCGTAGAAAATCCGTATCCGCAGTGTGCAGCGTCGCATTCCCTTCAATAGCCAGTGCCGCCAGGTGAGCATCCGTGGTCAGATTGCCTCCTCTGCCTTCCGATCTCAAAAAGCCGAAGGCAATCTCAACGTGTCTAAGACCCGGATTCAAAGCCCGCACCATCGGCCTCTCAAACCACGACTCGACATGCGTGGCAGCCTGATCCACCGTCATCGGATTCCGGAAAACTCTGGGGCTAGTCCAAAGGCGAATGAATCCAAAAGCAACTACCCACGATATTCCTACCGTCTCCTGACCCGAGAGACACTGAATCCACCAACGTTTTGCCGCATTGTGCGACGGCGAATTCGAATCATACGCATAGATAAGCAGATTGAGATCCGGCACAATCATGATTTGTGGCGTTCTTCGTCCAGTTGCCAGGCAAGCTCATTCAAACGCCTGTCGTCTATGCCAGGCAACAGGCTGCCGGCATGGGCCTCATACTCGAAGGGTCCCACTGCCGGAACCAGATCCGCGAGTCCTCGACGCAAAGTCTCGTTCACCACAACCTTGAATGGCTGGTCCGTTCTCTTCGCAAGCTGGGCCAATCGCTCGGCTACATCGTCTTCAAGTGTCAACGTTGTACGCATGCAGACATCATGATGCTTAACGCGCTTGACGTCAAGATGCCAGCCTGGCCGGCTTTTACTTTCACATGAAAGTAAAAATCGTTATTCTGCACAATCTAAAGCACTTCCGCCATGCTCCAAGCCCATCAGATACCACCATTCATGCTAACGTATTCCCCGGACGCACTCTTGCGTGATCCACGCCGAATCCCCATGCTGAGGTCCCCTCATGCTCAACTCACAACCAACTCCCATCAAACGCGGCTCACGCCGCTTCACTACAGACAAACAGCGCGAAGCCGCCCGTCGCAATGGCTTAAAATCAAAAGGCCCTGTCACCGCCGCTGGCAAAGCCCGGTCCTCGCGAAATAACTTTAAACACGGCATTTACTCCAAAACCGTCGATCTCACCTTTGAGGATGGCTACTACCAGAAATTTCGCAACTACCTCCATGATTTCCCTGGCGATAGCCCGGAACTAATGGAACTCATTGGACGCCTTGTCACTGCCTCTCTCTCTCGCCGAAAATTCGGTCAGATCCACGCCGGAGTCTGGAACGACTACCTCGCTACCCAACCCGCCAACACTCCAATGCACGAAGCATACGTCGAAATCATGAATTCGCTTTTGCCTCTCGAAGCAGCCGAATCTCGTGAATTCTATCGCTTCCACCGTATCGCTCGCATTCTGAAAATCATAAAAAAGGCATGTCCAAACCC
The DNA here is from genome assembly GCA_043718395.1 of Acidobacteriota bacterium. GTDB lineage: Bacteria > Acidobacteriota > Terriglobia > Bryobacterales > Bryobacteraceae > Bryobacter. The sequence goes on along the minus strand of JAYSVS010000018.1, from coordinate 20,539 downwards.
GATAAGCCGCGAAGCCCAATTAGCTCAATCATTTAGAGGAGATAAAGCAGCAACGGAGTAAAAAGTTTTCCACAATTTAGCCTCCTCAGAGCGAGTCCAGCCACGCATAAGCCATCTGCCGGATCTCTGGAGGGAAATCATGTTCGCAATCTGGATGCTCTACCCGAATCTTGGGATGCCCGGAATCCCGAACCGCATCATCCACTCCGCTTGCATCAAAATTCGCATCTCGCAACGGCGCATTCACAAACACCGGACGCGGCCCAATCGCCGCCAGCACATCTTTGAAGTCAAAGGGCATAGCCTCAGGCTTCCGCGCCGCAATCTTCGGCATGTAACCCTTATGGGACCAACCCTTCAAATTGCCACCATAGTACTTGGCAAAACTCGTAAAACCGCAACTCGTGATTACCGCCTCGATCCTCCGGTCAAACGCTGCCGCAAACAGTGAATTGTGACCACCCAGGGAGTGCCCGCAGACCGCGACATGCGTAGCGCCAATAATCTTCAATACGCTCACCGCCCGCATGTGATTGACGATCCCCTTCATCGTTGTGCTCTCGTAACCATGGGCGTAAGCGTCATAGCGATACTCGCCATAGTTCGGGTAATCCGGAGCAAGCGTTACGTAACCGCGCAACGCCAGCTCCCTCGCATAATGCAGGTTCGGCTTGCCGCCAAGTCCCGCAGGTTCATCCTTGCCTATCTTGGTCGTCTGGTGCAGACAAAGCACCGCCGGCAGCTTCCGGCGCTCTGGATTGGGCGGCAGTAGCAGCCACGCCGGCACCTCGCCATCGATGGTGATGTGCCGCCGCAACAGGCCACCGTCCTGCGTTTCGGCGTCTACACGGAACTTCGGTTTGCCGTGCGCCAGCTTCGGCAGCGTTCCCATGATTTCCTCAAGGCGGGCAAGAATCATATCCTATTAGTTTGGACTTATTCTTTTCCCGGCGTATACCAAATCTCACCAGAGTCGTTCTGGTGGAAAGCGGGCCGAGGCCGCTCTACGATGACTTCATTGGCAACCTCTACGTGCAGCACGGCCAGAATATACAGCTTGACCTCGTAACCTGCTACACCGGTCACCCGCGCGGCTTTCGCGAGTCCAACGGCCGGGTCTACCGAATCCAGGATTACCGTGGCTGGGACGGTGCCAAGCGGCTCGCTTTGGAACTCCGCAGTAAAGGGCCAACCGTGCTCGGCATCATCTGTGCAGGTGTCCCGATCATGGCCAAATGGAAGTGGCTGCTTTTTGCCGCACTCCGGTCAAAAGTTTTTGTCATGAACGAAAACGGAGATTACTTTTGGGTCGATTACTCGAACACAAAGTTGATCCTCCACTTCATGGCCTTTCGCGCCGGTATGTCGGGCGACAACAGTATCTGGCTGCCGCTGCGCATGCTGGTATATCCCTTTGGGATGGCCTACTTCGCCGCCTGCGCGGCCTGGCTGCATGGAAGAAGGCATGGAAGAAAATGGATAAGGAACATATGAAAGCAATTCAGGTATTTGAAACCGGCGGCGCCGGGAAGCTGGTCTACAGCGACAAAGACGTCCCGCAACCCGCCAAAGGTCAGGCTCTGGTCAAACTGGCCGCCAGTGGTGTGAACTATATCGATGTCTACCATCGTACCGGCCTCTACCCGCAGCCCATGCCCTTCACTCCGGGTATGGAAGGTGCGGGCGTCGTAGAAGCCCTCGGTGAAGGCGTCACTGGCCTTGAGATCGGCCAGAAGGTCGCCTATGCCATGGCCATCGGCTCTTACGCCGACTACGCTGTCGTGCCCGCATGGCAACTCATCCCCGTCCCCGAGGGCCTTGCCCTCGAGACCGCAGCCGCCGTCATGCTGCAAGGTATGACTGCCCACTACCTCGCTCATTCCACCTTCAAGCTGGAGCAAGGCATGACCTGTGTCGTCCACGCCTGTGGCGGCGGTGTCGGCCTCCTCCTCACCCAGATTGCCAAGATGCGCGGCGTAATGGTCATTGGTACAACCAGTGCCGCCCCCGGTTCGGCCAAGTATGAGCTCGCGCTCAAAGCCGGTGTCGACGTCATCTCAAACTACGAAGACTTCAACGCCAAAGGTGTCCATGTCGTTTATGACAGCGTCGGTGCGACCACTTTCGAGGCCAGTCTCAACGCCCTGCGTCCCCGGGGCATGATGGTGACCTATGGCAACGCCAGCGGCCCGGTCCCCGATTTGAGCCCTCTCAAATTGGCCCAGAAGGGAAGCCTCTTCCTCACTCGGCCAACCCTCGGACATTACGCCGCCACACGTGAGGAACTGATCTGCCGCAGCGGCGATCTCTTCCAGTGGCTACAGGACGGCTCTCTCTGGCTCCACGTAGAGAAGACCTACCCGATGTCCGGCGCCGCTGAGGCACACCGCGATCTCGAAAGCCGTAAAACCAGTGGCAAGCTGATGCTAAAGAATTAGCATGCAGTCGCCGTAGCTGAAAAAGCGATAGCGCTCAGCTACGGCATGCCGGTAAGCCCGCATCGTGAGCTCGTAGCCCGCAAAGGCTGCCACCAGCAGGATCAGGCTTGACGCAGGGAGATGGAAGTTAGTAAGCATCGCACCAACGGCTTTGAATTCATAGCCCGGGGTGATAAAGATGTTTGTCTCCCCCATCCCGGGCTCCATCGTGGTTTCTAGCGTCCTTACGCTAGTCGTACCGATGCAGACCCGCCGCTTGGCCGCCTTTACTTTGGCTGAAGCCTCGGGGCTGATCTCATAGAATTCGTGGTGCAACGTAAGCGTCTTCAGGTTCTCTTCCGTCAGGGGCTTGAAGGTGCCAAGGCCCACATGCAAAGTCACCTCGGCGATCTCAGCGCGAACCGCCGCAAGGATCTCCGGTGTGAAGTGCAGCCCTGCCGTTGGTGCCGCCGCAGCGCCCGCATGTTTGGCAAAGACCGTCTGGTAGCGCTCCTTGTCGCTTTCCTCATCGGGCCGGTCGATGTAGGGCGGTAGAGGGACGTGGCCAATCGATTCGATCGAGCCGCTTCCTGCAAATTCGACTTCTCGCTCACCGTTTTCGAGGTGGGCGGTGATGGTCGCCGTCAGATCAGGCGCTAGTTCTACCTTCTGGCCTACTAACAGCTTCTTGCCCGGCCGCACAAGCGCCCGCCATCGAGTCGCCTCCACGTTGAGCGCCCGCAGCAGGAAGATCTCGACCTTCCCAGTGGTGCCCGGGCGATGACCAAAGAGCCGCGCCGGGATCACGCGCGTATTGTTGAGCACCATGCAGTCCCCCGGCTGCAGGTATCTCGGAAAATTGGCGAACACGTCATCGCGGATGGTCTGCCCGGCGCGATCAATCACCAGCATCCGCGAATCAGACCGGCCAGGCAGCGGCCTGCGGGCGATCAGCTCATCAGGTAGTTCGTAGTGGAAGTCTTCAATTCGGATAGGCACGGTTAAACTAGAGGTTTGAGAATCCTCGGCATTGAATCTTCCTGCGACGAAACAGCCGCCGCCGTCGTGGAAGATGGCATAAAGATCCTGTCCTCCAGCGTAGCGTCTCAGCTTGATGTCCACCAGAAATATGGTGGCGTCGTGCCAGAACTCGCCAGCCGGGAGCACGTCCGCGCCATCGTCCTGATCGTTCGCGAAGCCCTTCAGGCAGCGAGCACCAGGCTTGAAGATTTGGACGCCATCGCCGTCACGCATGGCCCCGGTCTGGTGGGCAGTCTGCTGGTGGGCCTCACTTATGCCAAGGCCTTGTGCTTCGCCAAAGGCATCCCGCTGATCGGCGTGCATCATCTGGAAGGCCACATCCGCGCCGCCCTGATCGGGATCGACCTGCAGTATCCAGCTTTAGCCCTGGTCGCTAGCGGCGGCCACACGCATCTCTTTGAGTGCCTGTCAGAAGGCGAATACCGCCTGGAGGGCCGCACCCGTGACGACGCCGCCGGCGAGGCTTACGACAAGGTCTCAAAGCTCCTCGGCCTCGGCTACCCTGGTGGCCCTGTGATCGATGCCCTCGCAGCCAAAGGCAACCCAAGAGCGGTGAAGTTCACCTCGCCCAAGTTAAAAGGCAACCTGAGCGACTTCAGCTTCAGCGGTCTCAAGACCGCCGTCCTGCGCTGGACCGAAGCCCGCCGCCTCCGCGGCGGCTTCAACGCCGCCACAGACCCCGAGACGATCGACATGCTCGCCAGCTTTCAGTACACGGTCATTGAAGAACTACTCAACCGCGCAGCCCGCGCTGCCCAGAATATCGGAGCCAGGGCGCTGGTGATCAGCGGTGGCGTCGCCTCCAATCGAGGACTCCGTGAAGAAGTAAAGGCCCGCAAGTGGCCGATGCCCGTCTACTTCCCAGAGCCAAAATGGAGCACCGACAACGGCGTCATGATCGCCGTCGCCGGCTACTCCCGCTGGAAGCTCGGCCACGTCTCGAAGCTCGACCTCAAGGCCCAGGCCAACCTCCCGCTTGCCCGATGAGATAACATCGCAGTCATATGGAACGTCGAACCTTTCTCGCCGCTGGAGTAGCGGCAAGCCTCCTTCAGGGAGCATTCAAGAAGCCAGTGGGCCTTGAGCTCTACAGTGTCCGCAAAGAGTTTGTCAAAGACATGGCCGCTACCATCAAGGCCGTCGGCAAGATGGGCTACCAAGGCGTTGAGCTCTTCGGCTCCTACGCTGACTGGACTCCCGCTCAAGCCAAAGAAGCCTTCACCCTGATCAAGGACGCCGGAATGAAGTGCTGGTCAGCCCACACCGGTGCCAAGTACTTCACCCCCGAACATCTGGACCGTGTCATTGAACTGAACTCGATCCTCGAGAGCAAGTACATGATCATGTCAAGCGCAGGCAAGGTTGACGGAATCGACGGCTGGAAGAAGGTTGCTGTGTCTCTGAACACCGCTGCCGAGAAGCTCAAAAAGGTTAAGAAAGGCACCGGCTTCCACAACCACGCCTTTGAATTCATACCCATCAATGGCCAGAAGCCGATCGAAGTGCTCGCCAGGGAAACCACCAAGGACGTCGTCCTGCAGCTCGATGTCGGTACCTGTATCGAAGCCGGTACAGATCCGATCGCCTGGATTAAGGCCAACCCCGGCCGCATCCGGAGCCTTCATATGAAGGACTGGAAGCGCGGCCTGCCCAATCCGCACGACGGCTACAAGGTCTTAATTGGCGAAGGCGAAACCGACTGGAAGGCAGTGGTTACCGAGAGCCTGAAGACCGGCGGTGCCGAGCACCTGCTGATTGAGCAGGAAGGTAGCGCATACTCCGAGTTCGAAACGGCCCAGAAGTGCATCGACAACTTCAAGAGGATAATGGCATAAACATGAAAGCTCCCATCCTGCTTCTCCTCGCCTCCAGCGCCATCGCGCAGGAAGGCGTCACCGTCAACCTCAAGGCCCTCATGGCCGACTACAAGAAGAAGGTCGTCGCAATCGCTGCCGCCTTCAAGCCTGCCGAAATGGACTTCAAGCCCACTCCAGAGGTCATGTCCGTCAAGGAACTGATCACCCACCTCGGTGATGCGAACTACTCGCTCTGTGCGCAGTTGAAGAGCGAAAAGAAGCCCACCGTTGGCACGCTAGCTGAGAGCTTCGACTATTGCCTTGCTGCAATCGACGCAGTGGACGGCAAGATGGCTCAAAAGACCAATGCCAAAACCCCACGCGACAAGGGCTTCATCGCCCTGCACCTGCTGGAGCACACCGCTCTGCACTACGGCAATCTGGTCACTTACTTGCGAATCAAAGGACTCGCTCCACCCAAGGGCTAAACGAAACTGGGGCTATTGATTTTCGACTTGGCAAGACTGTGCGCCGGTGCCCGGTTTCGCCGGAGTCGAAGAACTTGATGTTAGATGGATAGTATGACGATGCCCGGACGGCGACGGCAAGCGATACTCTTCAGTGTTCTGGGGATCATCACCATTGTCCTCACCGTCGCGCTCAATATCAGTTGGGTGGTGCTGAACTGGCGGACCGGAATCTTCTTTGTCTTCGGCGTCATTTTCTTTTTGCTGGTGATCGCTGGTATGGTGCTGAATACGATCTTTCTCGTGCGCGAGATCCGCAAGAATGAACAGCACGACGCATTCTTGAACGCAGTTACGCATGAGTTGAAAACTCCGGTGGCATCGATCCGGTTGTACCTGGAAACGCTGCAGCGGCGCGATATCGCGGAAGACAAGCGGCGTGAGTTCTATCGCGTTATGCTCGACGATACCAACCGTTTGATGGGGACTATTGAGCAAGTGCTGGAGGCGAGCCGCGTGGGTAGCCGCAGCGACCGGGGCAAACACCGCGTGCCGCTTGCCGATGTGGTGACCGAGTGTGTGGATATGGCTCGCACACGGCATCACCTTGAAGATGAATCGCTACGCGTCGAGAAGAAGCTGCCGACAGGAGATGAGGCGATTGTGATGGGCGATGCGCCAGAGCTGAAGAGCGCAGTGAGCAATCTGATTGAGAATGCGATCAAGTATTCCAGCGGCGAGGTAAAGGTGTCGATTGAGCTGGAGCGGCTGGATTCGCGAAGGGTCTTCGTGAGAGTGAAGGATCAGGGGATGGGTATACCGGCCAAGGAACTGAAGCGGATTTTCAGCCGCTTCTACCGCATCCCTGGTGTGATTACGCAGAAGGTGAAAGGTACGGGGCTGGGCTTGTTTATTGTGCGCAGCGTCGCGCGCAAGCATGGGGGACGCGTGTATGCCACTAGCGACGGGGCTGGATTGGGTAGTACCTTTACGATGGAGCTCGAAAGCGAATTTCGGCCCAAGGGAGTGGTGAACTGATGCATGTACTGGTTGTCGAAGACGAGCAGCACTTGGCCGAGGGCTTGCGGTTTAATCTCGAAGCTGAGGGCTTTGAAGTAACGGTTCGGGAAAACGGTGAGGATGCGCTGGCGGATTTTGATGGCAAGAAATCGGGTTATGATTTGCTGGTGCTGGATGTGATGCTGCCGGGGATGGATGGCTTTGAGGTGATTCGACGCTTGCGCGAGCAGCGCCAGTTTCTGCCGGCGTTGATGCTAACGGCTCGCAGCCGTCCTGATGATGTAGTGAAGGGGATTGCGGCTGGGGTGGATGATTACCTGGCCAAGCCTTTTGATTTGGGTGTTCTGATTGCCCGGATTAAGGGCTTGATGCGGAGACGCGAATGGATGGAGGCTGGCGCAGCCGGGCCCCCTGATCAGGTCCGGATCAATGGGCGGCTGATCGATTTCAAGACGCTTGAGATTGAAGTAGATGGGGGGCGCCAACCACTGACCTTGATGGAAATGAATCTGCTGAAATATCTGATTGAGCATGAAGGCGAGGCTGTGAGCCGCGGCGACTTACTGGACAAGGTGTGGCAGGTGCAGAGCGATACAGATACGCGGGCAATTGATAACTTCATCGTGCGGCTGCGCAAGTATATAGAGACAGACCCGGCGCATCCGGAATGCCTGCTGACGGTGCGCGGGGTAGGCTACAGGCTGAACCGGAATTAACCGAAAACTTCTTTGAGGGTGTCAAAGAAGAGGTCGATGTCGGTGCGGCGGGTGTGGATGTGTGAGGAGATGCGGATCTTGGGGCCGCGGAGGGTCCAGACTTTACGCTGGGCGAGCTTGGTCCAGAGTGGGGCGTAGTCGGGCCGGTCGACCTCAAAAGCAACCATGCCGCCGTAGAGGCTGGGGTCGGGTGAGGTCAGAACTTTCAGGTAGGGCACTTGTTTGGCTCGGGCGTAGGCGTATTGCGCGAGGTTGTGGATGCGATCGTAGATTCTTTGCGGGCCGAGCTCTTCGATGAAGCGCAGTGCCTCGAGAACGCCTTCGAGTTCGGCACGATTGTTGCAGCCGAGCTGCATGTACTTGACTGCGTCTTTTGAATTTTGCCAGCCATCGACGACTATGGTGGGCCAGAGTTTGGATTGGAAGTTTTTGTTGACGTAGAGGACGCCGCAGCCGGGCGGTGTGAGCATCCATTTGTGCAGGCTACCGGCGAAAACGTCGCAACCAAAATCATCAATGCGGAAGGGGACTTGTCCCGCAAGGTGTGCTCCGTCGACTACCGTGATGATGCCTTTGGCCCTGGCTGCCGTGCAGATTTTCTGAATAGGAAGGAGCAGGCCGGTGTGGGTGGTGATTCCAGAGAAGGAGATCACGCGGGTCCCGGGACGGATTTGCGAGAGAAACGCATCTGCGATCTGATCGGATGTGTTGGGCGGAATCGGGATCTTGGCTTCGCGGATCTTAATGCCGGTGCGGGCTTGCTTGAGCAGCCAGCAGCCCCGGCCGGAAGGATGTTCCTGATCGGTGATGAGCACTTCGTCGCCGTTCTTGAGATCGAGACCATTGGCGATGAGGCTCATTGACTCGGTAGCGTTATGGGTGAGGGCGAGCTCTTCTTTGGAGGTGCCAAGGAACTTGGCCAGAGCAGCGCGGTGCGACTCCATGGGTTCATACCCCCAGCGCGGGTATTGGTCTGTTGCATAAGTGGCACCCTGAGCCAGATATGCGTTGGTTGCTTTGACCACGCGGTTGGGGGCGGCACCGACGCTGCCGGTGTTGAGATAGGCGCGCCAGTCTGGCAATGAGAATTGCTCTTTGCGGATCTTGAGCCACGCTGCGTCGTCATCGGCGGCGGGTGCGGGAGCAGCTAAGGCAAGTGACGACGATTGAATAAATTGACGGCGTAGCATCTATGAGACAATAAGAATTCTCTCACGAATTGGTATGAATTCCATGGAAAACACTCTGCCGTTGAACCCCGATGAAAATCTGGAAACAATGGAAACCCTAGCGGACTCCGGCTTCGGAGACATCCTGCGCGAATTTGAAACGCAGAAGACGCCCGAGCGCGAAGACGTAGGACGCGGCCTGATCAAGGGTCACGTTCTGCGGATTACTGCTGACGGGGTTGTGGTTGATATCGGCCGCAAGATGGAGGGAATGCTTCCACTCGGTCTTGTGCAAGGCCGCGATGGCCAGGTAATCGTACAGATGGGACAGGCGCTTGAAGTTAGCGTTGCCGGTCGTACTGATGACGGTTATTATCGACTTGCGGTGCAGAAGGTAGAGGCTCCGAAAGACTGGAGCGGCATCGAACAAGCTTTTGAAAGCAAACTGACGGTAAGCGGAACTGTGCTTGAAGTGGTCAAGGGTGGGCTGCGCATCGACATCGGTGAGCGGGCCTTTATGCCAGCCTCGCGCAGTGGTGCGCGTGACGTGAGCGAAATGGCCAAGCTGGTGGGGCAGAAGATTGAATGCCGCATTACCAAGTTCGATAAAGAAAAGGAAGATGTGGTGGTGGACCGCCGCGTGCTGATTGAAGAGACTTCGGCGCAGCGAAAGCAGGAAGCTTTTGGTTTGCTGATTGAGGGTACGGTGGTGAAGGGTCGGGTGCGGACGCTGACTGACTTTGGTGCTTTTGTCAGCATCGGTGAAGTGGACGGCCTCTTGCATGTGAGCGATATGAGCTGGACGCGCATTGCCAAGCCTTCAGACGTACTGAAAGAAGGCGATGAAATTGAGGTGAAGATCCTCAAAATCAATGCTGCAACACGCAAGATTTCTCTGGGCATGAAGCAGTTGCAGCCCGAACCCTGGACAGCGGCCGCAGAACAGTTGCAGGTGGGCCAGCGTCTCAACGGCAAGGTGATGCGTCTGGCTGATTTTGGCGCTTTCGTTGAGTTGCTGCCAGGTATCGAAGGTCTGATTCGGATGATCGACCTAAGCTGGGACAAGCGGATTCGCAAGCCAGAAGATGTGGTGAAGGCAGGCGACATTGTTGAAGTACAGATCCTCGACATGAAGCCGGCCGAACGCAAGATCGGTTTGGGGCTGAAGCAGTTGGTGGAAGACCCCTGGGCCGCAGCCAAAACGAAGTACCCGATTGGCACCGTTGTTGAAGCCGCCGTTACAGACCTGCAGATTTTTGGAGCATTCATCTCGCTTGGGCCTGGCGTTGAGGGCATGGTTCATGTTGCCGACATTACGCGTGAGAAGCGGATCGAGCATCCGAAGGATGCCTTGAAGGTGGGCCAGATCGTTAAAGCCATGGTGACTGAATTTGAAGTGGACCGTCGGCGCATACGTCTGAGCATCAAGCAGCTTGAGCCGACCAGCGCCGATCACTTCATCTCCGAAAACGCAGTGGGTGACTTGGTGACGGGCCGCGTGAGCGACGTCAGGGAAAACAAGGTGAAAGTGCAGTTGGCTGAGGGCGTAACCGGTGTTTGCCTGATGCCCAAAGCGAAGGGCAGCACTGAAACTTCCGGTGGTGGCGGCAAGGTGGATATTTCTTCGCTTGGCGCAATGCTGAATGCGCGCTGGAAGGAAGGTACCGGCAGCGATACGGACAAGAATCAGGTCCAGGTTGGGCAAATCCGTCAGTTTAAGATCACGGCGATGGATTCCGAACACAAACGGATTGAAGTCACGCTGGTTGACTAGCTTCCCTTCGCGGAAGCAAATTAGTTTCAAATTCTGCGTTACTGTTTTGGATGTCAGCCGTCGGATTAATTGGTGAGCTCTCAAAATTCAGGGCAGGCGGCGCTTGCGGCAACGCTCCGGCTGCCCCTAACACAAAAGTCTATGGACGAAGCCGCACTGATTCGCGCCGCGCAGGCGGGCGACCACGAAGCCTTTGAGAGTCTGGTGGTTGCCTACGACCAACAGGTGCTGCGACTGGCATTTAATCTGCTTCGCTCCAGTGAAGAAGCCTACGATATATACCAGGAAGCATTCTTGCGTGTTCACAAGAATCTGGCGAAATTCCGTTTCGATTGCAGCTTTCATACCTGGCTTTATCGAATTGTGACCAATCTTTGCCTGGACGCTTTGCGCAAGAAGAAAGTGCGTAAAGAAGAGCAGGCTGTGATCGAAACCAGCGACGGGCCGAAAGACCGGCTGGAGCTGGCGGCAGAAGATCGCGCCGAACTGGACCCACAACGCAAACTGCTGAGCCGCGAATTGCGTGAGCGGATTGAGGGTGTGCTGACTGGGTTTACCCCTCGCGAGCGTATGGTTTTTGAGATGCGGCACTACCAGGGGATGCGGTTGAGGGCGATTGGAGAGAGCTTGGGGACAACTGAAGAGGCAGCCAAGAATTGTCTGTTCCGGGCAACGCAGAAGATGCGCGTGGCGCTAGGGGATTTTGTATGACTTGCGACCAAGTTGCCGAGCAGGTTGAGTTGTATGTTTTTGGCGAGCTTGACTTTCACCAGGAAGAATTGTTTGAAGCACATGTTGGAGGCTGCAAGCATTGCAAGCCTTTGGTTGAACAGCATCGCGCGATTTTGCGTTTGATGAATGAGGCGCAGGCCGAAGCGCCGCCGCTGTTGTTGAACCAGTGCCGTCAGGCATTGAAGCAGACTTTGGCGGTAGAGCAGATGAAGCCGGTAGGCTGGCTGGATCGCCTTCGTGATCTGATTCCTGCCTGGCCTGTGTTGCTGAAGCCGGTGTTTGGATGTGCCATGCTGACGCTGGCGTTTTATGCTGGGCAACAGGCTGAAGAACGGAAGTCTGTTTCCGCGGCTGGGCTGCCTACGTCGCGGATCCGGACAATTCAGGGTACAGGAAATGGCATGGTGCAGATTGTGCTTGAGGAGCCTCGGCAGCGAATGATCGAGGGTGCCTTGAGTGAAGCTGGGATTGAACAGGCGCTGATGGCGGCGGCACGGCAGTCGCCCGATCCAGGGATGCGGCTTGAGAGTGTCGATTTACTCCGGAACCGTTGCAACCGGGATGATGTGCGCTTGGCGATGCTGCAGACTTTGGAAAACGACGAAAGCCCAACGGTAAGACTGCGTGCGCTTGAGGCGTTGCGGCCTCACTCGAATGAACTGGACGTGCGTTTAGCTTTGTCGCGCGTTTTGCTCAAGGACAATAGTCCGAATGTGCGCGTGCAGGCGATTGACCTACTGGTGGACCGGCCTCCAGCAGAAATTATAGGTACGCTGCAGGAAGTCATCCGTCGCGATGAAAACGATTATGTGCGGGCACGTTGCTTACGAGTGTTAAGCCAGATGCGCGCCTCGCCTGGTGTGTTCTAAAGACTGCCGTTTCAGCACTCTGTTCTGGTGGATGCTTGAGACGATTGAGAGAGAAGCCCGTCAATAAAGGTATGAAGATGCAATCCATGATTTTTGCCAGCGCGTTGGTGCTGGCGGGTTTTTCTAGCGAAGCTGACGCTCAGGTTGTCGTAAGTGGGAGCAGCGATGAGATCTACCTTGGGCAGGCTACACCGCCGGTGCCACCCGCGCCCGCAGCACCGCTCGCCCCGATGGGCGAGCTTGTCCGGCTCATGGCCATTAACGGCAGTTACCTCGGAGTGGGTGTCCGGGATGTGGATACGGAGCGCAAGAAGGTTCTGAATCTAAAGGAAGAGCGCGGTGCCGAGATCACGAGCGTTGAAGACGATTCTCCAGCTGCCAAAGCAGGTCTCAAGACTGGCGACGTGGTTCTGGACTACGCAGGGACACGAGTCGACAGCATGGAGCAATTCATCCGTCTGGTGCGAGAAACGCCTGCCGGCCGTGAAGTAAAGCTCAACGTCATTCGGGCTGGCGCGACAACCACTATTACGGCTAAACCGGAGAACGGGCGCAACCGCCTGGGACGCACGCTCAGCATTGCTGGGGCTGCGCCAATCGACATTCGAGGATGGGTAGGGCAGATGGACAGCCCTCGCGCGGTCATGTATTGGAAAAGCTCTTCGCTTGGGGTTGAAGCCGAATCGCTGGACAATCAGCTGGCTGAGTTCTTTGGCGTAAAGCAGGGCGTGTTGGTCCGGTCTGTTGGCAAAGCATCGGCAGCTGAGAAGGCGGGCGTCAAGGCAGGCGACGTAATTGTGAAAGTCGAAGAGACCAAGGTCGGTTCTCCCAGAGAAGTCACGAGTGCCGTGCGTCAAGCCCGCTCATCAAACAAGACGGTAAGTCTGGGAATTGTTCGAGACAAAAAGGAAGCGACGCTGAAGGTGCTGTTCGACGATGAGCAGCCACCGGCATCGGCACGACCTCCCAGGGCGCGCACCGTGCAAAACAAGTTTCAGGATTAGTAAACAGGAAGGTGAGAGCCTAATTCTTTGCAACTGCCCTTTCGAGCTTCATCAGGAATTCCACTTCGGGTTTCGGGAGAGACAGAGCCGCTGATATATCGGTGCTCGTTTCTCCGCGTTTGACCATCTCGATGGCTTTGGCCTTGGTTCCGTGGCCCCACAGTGTCGAGGCTGAGGATGTCGAGGCTAACCGTGCTGCTGTTACACGGAGAGGAAACGCAACTTCTGCATTTAAGGGCACCTTGGGAACCATGAAGTCATCTTCCTTGCGGACCGCCTGAATCCAGTTGCTACGCTGTTCATTCAACTGGAATCTCATTTGCTCAATCTCTTTGCGCCAGTTACGCTCAGTGTTACTGATATCCATCTTGACTTGCAGAGTCAGGTAGAGCGATGCCAATAGGCCAAGGGCCAAGAAGGCGATTATAATCTGGTTTTCCATTTGGGTCTCCTAGTTCACAGACCGAAGCCGGTCTTGCCTGCTCACGATTTGCTGGATCCGCACGCCATAGTTGCCTTCGACAACCACAACTTCTCCACGCGCGATTACACAGTTATTGACAATCACCTCAACGGGCTCTGTCACGGCCCGGTTCAATTCTACGATTGAACCGGAGCTGAGTTTCAATACTTCTTTGAGGGCCACGAGAGCGCGGCCAAAACTGACACTGACGGGCAACTCGACATCGAGCAGCAGGTCGAACTGAGACGAACTCGCCACGCTTTCTGCGGACAGCGCAAGACCTGGCAAGACTGAATCAGTTGCTGACTGCGGCTCGAGCAGTTCGGCGAGCAATTGCGCCGAAACCTGGATGGAGATCTTAGCTTCGCTCTCACCCATGGGCAAGCGATATCCCCAGTTTGAGGCGTCAGGGCTGGATTGAGCACCCGCCATGGTACCGTCTGTTTCCCATTTCTTCCCGGCCATCCCAGAAAGATCCGGCCCCCAGGATGCAGCAGCCTGGGCTAGGGTCTCAGTGTATGTACTCTCAAGGGTGGGATCGTCGAAGCTGTCCAGCCCGGCTGCCTCAAGAATCGTTCTCCCAATGAGCTTCCAATTCTCAGCCGAGGCGAAGATACGAAGCTGTACTTGCGGGCCAGCCGAATACTTCGCGGTCCAGCCCAAAAGTTCACCGGCCGGTTCTTCTTCATCAGCCGAATTGACCACGTAGCAACGCTGCGTTGCGCCAGTCATGGCTTCCATTGCTTGGGTGAGGCGAGTCGAGAGGCTCTCCTTGAGCTTTGCGAGAACTTCGCTCTTGGTAAATGCTGCTTTCATTTTAGATCTCTAGTGGAGCTTCGCCCTAGCCCCCTTTCATGACGGGCCATCGCTTTTCCAGATAGGAGCGGAGACGGAGAACGGCCTGACTCTTTAGTTGTGAAATCCGGGATTCGTGTAGATCCACAACTTTCGATATTTCGCGCAAAGTCAGTTCCTTCTGGTAGTAAAGGCTGAGTACGGTTCTCTCGATTTGCGGCATCCTTTGAATAGCCTCGGCAAGCAATCGCTCCAGTTCAGAGCGCTCCACCAGATTGGATGGCCAGTTTTCTTCTTTGTCGGCGATGAAGCGCAACAGATCGCGATTTTCTTCATCACTTCCACCCGATTCGAGGCTGCCAAGATTGACTCCTCGCACCTCCACAAGCCAGTCATGGTATTCGTGGATCGGAATGTTTAGTTCTGCCGCAATTTCATCTTCTCGTGGCGTGCGCTTCAGGCGCTGTTCTGCCGCATAGATGGCTGCCTCGATCTGCTTGGCCTTCTTCCTCTGCTGCCTCGGTGCCCAATCCAGACCGCGAAGACTGTCGAGGATCGCTCCGCGAATTTTGTACTCGGCATAGGTTTTGAGTTTTACGTTCAGCGTTGGGTCGAATCGGTCGATCGCATGAATCAACCCGAGGATTCCAGTCGATACCAAGTCCTCCAGGCTGACGCTCTCCGGGAGCCGTTCGTGAATTCGACGGGCGATGAGACGGACCTGTGGAAGGTGTTCGAGAATCATGCGTTCTCGATCCTCCGCGCCTTTTGCAGTTTGTGTTGGGGAATAGTACATTTCTTGTTCAGCTCCGATGGATAGCTCTTGCTCGCGTCTCATGTTTTGGGTGCGCCTTCGTGGTGGGCAGGATCTTAGGCAGCGCTGGACTTCTGCTTGCGTGAAATCTGCGTCTCGGCTTCGGAGTCTACGCGCCTGAATCGAGCGAGGATTGCCTCGATTGCATTACGAGCAGTAGCGCTGGCGGCAACAGCCTCGATTCGCTTCTCTGGAGTGGGTAATTCGACTGAGGCTACTTGCGGCTCACCCAAGGCGGCAGCGCGCTCGACTACTTGACCGGCGTCCTCCAGTCCTTCAGGGACCGCGCGGCCAGTGCCGCACCAGCGTATAGTCAGCGTGTTGATGGTTTGCATTCCAGGGGCCGCGAGGTCCATCCGCGCTTCGTCAAGATGAGTTGGGAGCAGAAACTGCGGTTGAAATCGTGCGTAAGCTCTCCGGCATGCACTCAGGTAAGTAGAGGAGTATGTGCTTGAGAGCACAAGGTGGATCTCAGGCTGAGGCAGCGACTCGATCGCCGCTTTAATTTCTGCAGCAGCAATTTCGTTCCCTTCAAGCGCCCCACTATCGACGAGGACCAGGTCCGCGTCACGGAACTGCTGGATCGCAGCATGAAAACTGTCCTGGTTATCCACCTCGCAAAAGGGGATGCCAGCAATCTCGCAGTAGGACCGGACGAAATCAGAACCGCCGACCCGGCCGCTGTCCCAACTGAGCACAGCCGGAGAAAGGCCAAGATTGAACTTGGAATGGATGGCTATTTTTGAGCAGGCCGAGCTCTTGCCGGCACCACTAGGCCCTACCAGGAATACGACGCGGGCGGGTTGGGTCGTATTTTGGCGCGTAGTTTCTCTCTTGAAGAATTTAGGTTCGAGGCGTGTTTGTGATGTGGCGGTATCGGGTAAGTCTGCCACGGCGCACACTACCTCATATTTGCCGTAGTGGCGATACTCTGACGGGGATTCCCTCGTGTTCAGAATGAGCGCATCTTCGCCCATCTCCTTGCCGGCGCTCTGCAGCGCCACATCCATCGAATCTGCATAGAAGGATTTGATCTTCATGTCGTTTCTCTCTCCGCCTAGATTTGTCCCATCGACGTCACTTGAATGCCCGATGCAATTTCAGAATGGGAAATAACCGTCAGATTCGGGAATGTCGCCTCGGTGAGCTGTCTCAGAAAGAACCGTGCGTTGGAACCGGTGAGAATGACACCGGAGGCAAGTGGATTTTCAAAAGCCTGTTTGCACCGCGACAGCAGGTCGCGAACCCGGGCTGGAGGCGCAGTCAGGTTGCTGTTGAACTCGCCATGCTCGACTGAAGATTCCAGCTCTTGCTCCAGTTCCGGATTGAGCAGCCAGGCGTTCAATTCGGCCCCTGCTGTGAGAAGTTGCTTGGTAATTGTGCGCCGGATCGCCTGTCGCACGAACTCCGTGATCAGGGTCGGGTTCCGCGTCATTGCTCCACCCTCACTCATTGCTTCCAGAATGGAAACCCCATCCCGGATTGAAACGCGTTCTCGCAACAAATTCTGCAATATCTTCTGCACAGTACTCAATGGAAGCAATTTGGGGACCAAATCCTCAACCAACTTCGGAGTCTCTTCGGCGACCCTGTCTACATAGCGCTTTGCATCCTGGCGAGTGAAGATCTCAGAGGCTGATCGTTTCATCGTTTCTGAGAAATGGGTGCCCACGATGCTGGCCGTATCGACAATCGTGCAGCCTTCGAGACGTGCCGATTCGACATGGTCGACGGGGATCCAGAGGGCATCCAGTTGGAAGGCTGGCTCTTTGGTCGGTATCGCCCCCTTTGAAGTCAGATTCGAAATCAACTGACTGTGGTTCCTGTCCTTGGCGTCGCCCGGGAGCAGTGCCAACTCATAGCCGCGCTTCATCTCAAAACGCGCCATCTCATTGCCCTTCACCAGAATTCGATACTCAGTGGCCCGCAATGAGAGATTGTCGGTAACGCGAACAGCCGGCAAAATAAACCCCATGTCGGAGGCAAGCTGTTTCCTGACACCGGAAATCCGTTGTAGCAGCGTGCTCTGTCCACCACCCTCAACCAGGCGCACCAAGCCAAGGCCTACCTCGACAGCCACTGTGTCCACCCGCAGTAGCGATTCAATGCTCTCTTTCGCGGTGGCCGCTGCGGCTGCGGGCTCGGGCTTTGCTGTCGCCATTGCATGCTTCTTTTCAAGCATCTTCTTGGCGGCAAATATGGCTAGAGCGCCCAGAGTCAGGAAGGGGATTTTGGGCAAGCCCGGCACCATGGCGAGCAGGATCAGAACCACGCCCGCCAGCCCGACCGGTTCGGGAATCGCAAAAATCTGACGGCGAATCTCGGAATCAAGCTGCCCTTCACTTGAGCCGCGCGTCACGATGAGGGCACCTGCTAGCGAGATCATCAGTGCCGGGATCACAGTCACCAAGCCATCACCGATGGTCAGGATAGTGTACGTCTCAAACGCTTTGCCAATATCCATTCCATACTGGAATACACCGATCAAGAAACCCGCAATGATATTGATCAGAAGGATCATGATGCCCGCTACGGCATCTCGCTGCGTAAAGCGGCTCGCACCGTCCATGGACCCGTAAAACTCGGTCTCCTGCGCCAGCTTTTTGCGGCGCTCCCTTGCTTCGTGTTCGTCAATCAAGCCCGCGTTGAGGTCAGCGTCAATCGACATTTGCTTTCCAGGCAGTGCGTCCAGAGTGAACCGTGCCGTAACTTCAGAGATGCGAACCGCACCATGGTTGATCACGACATACTGGATCCCAATCAGGATCAGAAACATTACCATTCCGATAACGAAACTCCCGCCGACTACAAACTGTCCGAATGATTCTATGACATCCCCGGCGGCACCCGTGCCAAGGTTGCCATTCATCAGAATCAATCGCGAAGAGGAGATGTTCAGCGCAAGGCGGAATAGTGTCAACAACAACAATGAGGACGGGAATATTGAGAACTCAGTCGGCTTGAGTATATACATCGATACCAGCAGCACCAGCAGACTCACTGCGATATTGGCTGAAATCAGTAAGTCAAGCAGCATCACCGGCAGAGGCAGGATCATCGCCATCAGGATGCCCAAAACGGCAACGGGAACCCCAATTTCGGCTCGCTGCAGCATCTTCCAATTGAAGATCAGCGGTACGGGAATCGGCTTGGACTGAGTGCGCGGCGGCGTTTCTGATTTTTGTGAAGCTGGCAGAGAGGGTTTCATTTGAGATCAACTAACGGGCGGAGTTTCGCCCCAGGACGCGATAGACATAGGCGAGAACTTCGGCCACGGCCCGGTACAGATGCATCGGGATTTCCTGGCCAACTTCGACAGATTTGTAGAGGGCTTGGGCCAGAGGCGGGTTTTCGATGATGGGTATCTCGCGGTCCATGGCGACCTTCCGGATACGAAGGGCGACATGATCGACGCCCTTGGCGAGAACGATGGGGACGGTCATGTCATCAGAGTTGTACTGAATGGCAATGGCGTAGTGGGTCGGGTTGGTGATGACAACCGTGGCCTTGGGGACTTGAGCCATCATGCGCTTGCCGGCGAAATCCTTCATGAGCCTGCGGATTTTTGCTTTTACTTCCGGATTCCCGTTCCCTTCTTTGTACTCTTCTTTCAGTTCCTGCTTGGTCATCTTCAATTGCTCGCCGTGCTTGCGCATTGCCATCATCAGGTCGGCGGCTCCAAACAGGAAGAAGGCCAGACAGCAGAGCTTACCCAAGCTCATCAGTTGGCTGGATTGCTCATAGACCTGGCTCAATAGTGAGAGCCGTGAAAGGAAGATGCTCCAGGAGAGCAAATCCTGCGCATAGAACCAGAGGAACAGAGAAATCAGCGCGAGCAGGAGGAGACTGGCACGCAGAGACTTCAAACCTTCTTTGAGTTGGCCGCTCAAACGATTTGTGCTGAATACCTTGGAAAAATCGGGCTTGGCCCGGGCGATGCTGAAATAACCCTGGCTCACCACCATCTGCGAAGCAAAGACCGAGCCCGAGGTGACAAGCCCCGCCCAAAGGAAATAGGTTAGCGTTTGCCAGGACCAATGCAACGTGGGTGCCAGCATTTGGTCTGTTCGCATGCCTTGATCGAATGCAGACGCGAGCCAGGTTTTCCAGTGCCGCATCGCGGGTCCGGCAAGTTCATCGAGTCCGCTGAAGTAAAAGAAGCCCGCGATAAATTGCACGGCGATCACAAGATAGCGGCTAGAGACGATATTCCCGTCTTCTCTCGCCTTTTCACGCCGTCTGGGCGAAGCGTCTTCGGTGCGTTCACCGCTCTGAGACATGGCCTAGTTTCTGGCCCCCAGAAATTGAAGTGCCTGTTGAGATAGATTTGCTTCGAGATGATGGAGCGTAACAGTCGAAGCCATCAGGATGAAAAGTGTAGTAGCCCATTTCAAGGGAAAGACAAGCATGCTGAGCTGAAACCGCTCGGCGAAGCGAGCCCCAAGAGCAGAGGCAATATCGAGTAGAAGCATGCTTGCGATGAATGGAGCCGCCAGCCGAAGGCCGGTACGAAAGCTAAAGCCGAGCATGGTTTTGAGCACACCAACCAGGGCCCCGGGGCGGTTGAGACTGTCCCAGATCGAATCCGACTCAAGCAATGCCCCAAGGAATTCCAGATGGACGCCGGCGGCGAGAAAGGTCAGAAGAACACAGAATTGGGTAATGCTCAGCAGAGAACCGCTCTCGGTGTCGTTGGTCGGATCGATAATCGAACCATAGCTAAGGCCCGACTGAACACTGGCCAATTGGACTGTTAAAGCGCTGGCCTCGAGGACTGCATTCCAGAGCAAGGCAACCAAAAGCCCGGCAATCAGGTTGCGGGCACATACTAACCAAAAACCGGTAGCAAGCGGTGCTAGAGTGCCCGCTGCCGCCCACTTGGCAGAAAAGCAAGCCAAGGCAACGCAAAGACCCAGAAAGGCCCGGGCCGAAGCCGGGACCTGCCTGAAGCCAGGAAGATTCAACACCGCAACGGCAGTTACGGCCCGTGCAACCTCGGTGGCAAAAAGCGCGGCCAATCCTTCAACTATTGCCATGGCTAGCGCACAATCCGGGGGATCATTTCGGCCATTCGCGAGATGTACCCCGACATTTGATTGAGCATCCATGGAAGTAGCAGGAGGAAGGCGAAAGCACAGACTGTGAAGCGGGGAATTGAGCTAAAGCCCGGGTCTTGGATCGAGGTGGCAACTTGAATCAGATTGAAGACAATGCCGCAGATCAGGCAAACAAGCAGCAGCGGAGCAGCGATGAGAATCGCAGTGAGAATGGCTCCGCGTACAATCTCGACGGCGACGACAGTCTCCATCAGCGCACCACCTCAAACGACTTCATCACAGCGTCGATAATGACCGACCAGCCATCGGCGATCACGAATATCAGAATTTTGAATGGAGCAGAGACCATTACTGGAGGCAGTTGAATCATGCCGAGCGTCACGATCACCGCCGAAACTATGAGGT
>JAYSVS010000170.1:0-12516 GCA_043718395.1 Acidobacteriota bacterium | reverse complement strand
TCCTTGCGGTGAGACTGGCCTCTGGGGAGCAGAAAGCAGAGGCGCTTGATGAGGCCAGGCGGACGGAAGCAGAAATTGAAAAGCGTAAGGAAGAATTGGGAGCCAACGCTTATGTGGCTTATGTGGATTTGGCGGTAGCAACAACGCTAGCGGGAGACTGTGAGTTGACCATGCGCTACACGGCCAAGGCGAACGAGGTGACCAAAGGGCAGATTGGGAATGATCACAGGGTGAACTATGATTCTGCGCTTGGGATTTGTCTGGTACGTGGCGGGAATACGGTGGAAGGGTTGAAGCTGGTTCAATCGGTGATTGAGAGCCAGAAGATTCCCGAGAATCCAACGCGGCCCTTAGGCAAGGCGTTGCGCGCGGCTCAGCGGTAGGAGAGCACTTTGGGGGCTTCGCCTTCGATGCAGTGGTAGGTCTGAGCTGTGGCGAGATTCTTGAATTCATCGGTGCGTCCGCTGGGCCAGGCGATGACGGCTCGATCAATCGTGGAACGTTTGCCGATGCCAAAGGTAGGTGTGCGATCAGGAGAAGACAGGTAGCTCGAAGCTCCTCGAATCATACGCATCTGCTGGCCGGAGGAGTCGTAAATCTTGACGATTGCCCCGATACCGTCCCGGTTCGACTTGCGGCCTTCAAGACGGAAGCGGATGGAGCGGTTGCCATTCTGGATGTCATTGCGGTAGAGAAATGCAGGTCCGCCATTGGTAGTAATCAGAAGGTCTAAATCACCGTCGCGATCAAAGTCTCCCCAAGCGGCACCCCGGCCAACTTTGGGGGTAACGAAGCTGGGACCAAGTTCAGCGGCGATGTCACGGAAGCGGCCTTTACCATCGTTTTGAAACAGGTTGGGTGCCTGTGCGTGGGAGCTGCCGCGTTGGAGATTGCGGGCCGAACCGTCGATGTGCCCGTTGACGGAGAGCAAGTCGAGATGACCATCGAGATCAGCATCAATGAAGCCACAGGCAAAACCGAGGCGATTGCGTGAAGCAGCACCAATGCCATTGGAGGAAGCTCGATCCAGAAAGCCTGAGCCAGTGGCTTCGTAGACACCCATCATCTCGTTGTCAAAGTTGGTGACGGCGATGCCTTCTAGCCCTGAGCGGAGGAAGTCGCCAGCGTCGGCACCCATGCCAGCGCGGGCACGTCCATCCTCACTGAAAGCGATGCCTGCCCGGACAGCCTGTTCGCGAAAGCTACCGTCGTGGTTGTTCCGGTAGAGCTTATTGGGTTGAGTGTCATTGGCGATGAAGAGGTCTGGCCATCCGTCGTTGTCGAAGTCGAGCATGGTGACGGCCAGGGATTTAGAGGAGGCATCAAAGAGGCCGCTACGGGCAGTGATGTCTTCGAAGGTACCGTCGCCCCGGTTGCGGAAGAGCCAGTTGGTAGCGCCACGGTAGGCTTCTGGTGTGCAGTAGGACTTATTCTTGCCATCGGAGCTACAGAAGACATCCAGCTCTGGTGCCCAGCGCACGTAGTTGCACACGAGGAGATCAAGATGGCCGTCGCGGTCGATATCGACCCACATGGCAGAGCTTGAGAAGGCGCTGCGGTTGCCGAGGCCAGCCTGGTTTGTTACGTCAATAAAGGTGCCACGACCGGTGTTCTTGAAGAGGTGGCTCTGCCCGACACAGGTGATGTAAAGGTCCGCGAAGCCGTTGTTGTCGTAGTCGCCGACTGCGACGCCGAGGCCGTAGAGTTCAATGTCCAGGCCAGCGGCTTTAGTCACGTCAGTAAAGGTGCCGTTGCGGTTGTTTTTGTACAGCTTCAGGGTGGAGCGCTGTCGTTTGTGGCCGGTCCAATCCTGACTGTTGATGAGCAGAATATCAAGCCAGCCGTCGTTGTCGTAATCGAGGAAGGCGCAGCCGGGGCCCATAGTTTCTGGTAAGTACATGGAGCCATATGCGCCGGTGTTGTGGCGAAAGTGGATGCCAGCCGATTGGGTGACATCGGTGAGCTGGAAGCCGGGGCTGTTGGGTGCGAAGGCGGCAAGGAAAGCGCGGCGATTCATGCGATGCTCACGAGCCCATTGCGGATAGCGTAGACGACAAGCTCGGCAGTATTGTGGATCCCGAGAGCTTCCATGATGTTGGCGCGGTGGACGGCGACCGTGTTGGCACTCAGGCCAAGGGCAGCGGCAATTTCTTTGTTCGATTCTCCAGAGACGATATGGTGGAGAACCTCTAGCTCGCGCGTGCTCAAGCGGCGCTTGGCTGAGGAGTTGGTGGCGGCCTGAGCGAGGCGTGGATCTTGAGTCCAGTTGCCGTCCATGACTTGTTTAACCGCAGCGACAAGTTCGAGATCGAGAGCATTTTTGAGCAGATAGCCGGAGGCACCGGCCTCGCGGACGTTCTGAACATAGCTGGGCTCGGAATGCATACTGAGGACCAGGATCTTGATCTGCGGCTGAGCGGCGAGGATGCGCCGGGTGGTGAGGGCGCCGTTCTCTGGAGGAAGGGCGTAATCGAGGACGATGACATCGGGATTGTGTCGAAGGGCGAGCTCGATAGCTTCATTGCTGTTGCTAGCTTCACCGATCACCTCGATGCCGGGGTCATCTTCGAGGAGGCGGCGAAAGCCCCGGCGCACCAGAGTATGGTCGTCGACTAAAAGGACGCGGAGTCTAGGCATGAATTGCCCTTTCAAATGGAACAGTGAGATGGATTGTAGTGCCGGTTGTGAGCCGGTTGAAGTGGATTGAGCCGTTGAGAAGTTCAGCGCGTTCGCGCATGCCGGCCAAGCCGACGCCAGCCTTGTAATGGACTGGGATTCCGGCACCGTGGTCGGTAATTTCCAGGTCAAGCTGATGTTGGGTGATGGTCAGGTTTAGATTCGCCTCACGCACTTTGGCATGTTTGGCGACGTTGTTCAAGGCCTCTTGAAGAATGCGATAGATGTGGATGGAGCGGGCAGCGTCCAGGGGCGGCATATCCCCGGTACGCTGGTAGTGAATGGCGATGCCGTGCTGGCGCTCATAAGTGTTGATATGCCATTCGATAGCCGGGATGAGGCCTTGTTCTTCGAGGATGACGGGTTGCAGGGATTGAGATAGAGAGCGCACTTTCTCCAACGTCTCCTGGACGATCTGATTGACCTCGAGGATCTGGCCTTCAAAGTCAGTGTCAGGAGCGTGGCGGCGGGCTCGGCCGAGCATGGCACCAATGGCAGTAAGGATCTGACCAAACTCGTCGTGGAGATCTCGACTGATGGCGCGGAGGGTGGATTCCTGGTTTGAGATGAGCTCGCGAGCGAGGGTGCGGCGCTCGTTTGAGAGGTCGCTTACTCGATCAAAGAGACGGCGATTGGAACGAATGAGGGCGGTGCTGCCCAGGATGACGAGAATAACGGAGAGGACAAGGAAGCGATAGACGTTTGTCTCGATGCCGGAGTAGATGTTGGCGATGTTTGAGGCGGCACGTTGGTCTTCTTCTGTGTTCTGGACGAGCAGGCGGGCGGTGAGGGCGGTGATGGCTTCTTGCCTGGGCATCAGGGTGGCACGGATGAATGCGCGGGCACGAGTTTCTTCGCTGCTGCGAGCCCAAAGAAAGACTTGATCCATGGCGGCCCAGAACTGCTGAAAAGACGAGTTGAGATAGTCGGCCTGTTGGGGGTTGCGCCAGGCTTTGGAGAGGGCAAATTCAGCTTTGAGCGCATCGTCGAGATTGTCATGGATACGGGTTAACTGGGCGGACCAGGCGATGAGCGGATAGCCGTCGGAGGCCTCGAGCATATCTCGAAGGGCAAAGGTCAAGGCGTTCAGATCGCTCTGGATGCGGATGAGCTGGAGCGAGGCTTTGCGATTGCGGTCGATGGTCTCCGTCTGCACTTGTCGCAGTTGTGTCACCGAACGAAGTGTATAAGCTGCGTAAGCTCCGATAATGAGCAGGGTTGCGATTGCACCGAGGATGAGTCGATTGGAGGGAGAGGCCAATCTTTAGGATGGCAGAGAAGCGGGCAAGACGATAGATCTCGATTTGGTCAGCTTCGAGCCGGGTGAGGGGGGTAAAAAAGGAAGTGCTTGATAGCGACGGGGCGAACTCTTAAACAATTCGATATCGTTTGCATATCCAACAATGACAACTGGGCAGCAAACTAACTTCGATCAAGATTCGATCTGCGGGCACTAAAGGGAGGCGAGTTGGCGGAATGCCGCGCTTGGAGGACCGCGCGAAAGCTCCCGATGCGGCGGCAGCGCCATTGACTATACTTGAGGGCTGATGTCTCAACCTCAGCCCTCGCCCCGCGTCGAGGCCATCGACCTCTTACGCGGACTGGTGATGGCAGTGATGGCCCTCGACCATGTCCGCGATTTTGTGATGCCGCTCGCCGATCCAGTGAATCTGGCGACAACGTATCCAGCGCTCTTTTTCACTCGATTCATTACGCACTACTGTGCGCCCACTTTCTACTTTCTTGCTGGGGTGGGTGCCTTTTATGCTGCCCAGCGACGCACTCCAAACGAACTCTCCTGGTTCCTCGTTACACGCGGAATCTGGCTTGTGTTTCTGGAACTCGTAGTGGTTCGCTTCGGATGGTATTTCAGTTGGAACAACACCAACTTTGAGGGCTTGACGATCTGGGCGCTGGGCTGGTCTATGGTGGCGCTGGCCTGCTTTGTAAGGATGCCTGGATGGATCATGGTTTCGATTGCAACGGCAATGGTTCTGGGCCACAATGCCCTCGACGGGATCAAGCCCGAGGCCTTCGGCTCTGCTGCGTGGTTATGGAAGGTACTGCACGCTCCCGAACCGATCACAATCGGGACGGCAACACTCCAGACTCCATATACGCTGATCCCATGGATGGGCGTCATGGCGCTTGGATTCGCCTTCGGCAAAGACGGAATCAAAAAAGCACTAAAGATTGGCCCCGCCCTTATACTGGCATTCGTCGCTCTTCGATTCTCAAATCTTTATGGGGATCCCCATGCCTGGGCGGTTCAGACAAGCGTGAGCCTGACAGTGATGTCGTTCTTGAATTGCGAGAAGTATCCTCCGTCACTGCTATATATCTTAATGACGCTGGGACCTTCGATTACTCTTCTGGGGCTGGTGGAGTGGTGGCGCAATGGAGGAAGCAGACAACTCCCTGGCCTGGCGAAACCAGTGATCCTGTTTGGCCGGGTTCCTATGTTTTATTACCTTCTGCACCTCTATCTTGCACACTTGCTTGGTGCCTGTGTTGCTCTATATCGCTTCGGAGATGCAAGCAGCTTTTTCGAGATGCCTGCGGCGCTTATGGGGAATCCTAAAATCCCTTCGGACGCGCCGCTTTGGGTGGTCTATGCAGTGTGGGTTGTTGTGTTGGTTATCCTCTATCCTGCATGTAAATGGTTTGCATCGTACAAGGCCCGGAATAGCGGGAAGGAGTGGCTGAGCTACATCTAGCTGGTACGGAAAACTGTTCATTTACGAAATGCCGGCCAGATTGGGATTGAAGACACCTCGAGCGAACCATGCCGCACTTTACCGTAATGACAAATACTGGGAACTTTGCATATTGGGTGAGGACAAAGCGGTGTAGGAAGAAACTCCTAATCCTTCTATACAAAAATAATCTGTGCCCCCGGATCCAAACGCCGCAGGTCATCGGGATCGCTGGTAACTATGGGGTCCCGCCGCTCTCTGGCGAGAATTACGACCGACGCATCGATTACATCGTGGGAATGGGTGGCACGGCAAAGCTCTCCACAAGCGCGGGCAAGCTGCTCATCCAGTGGAACAATCTGCACTTCTTCGCTACGCAGGAACCGCGATAAGGTCACCTGAACACGTCCGTCTCGCCAAACTTGTCCCACTACCCCTGCCGCCACCCGAAAAGTCCGGCCTTGAATCAAAGCTCGTTGCAGCAAAGCGATCATGCGTTTGTCACCTCGATCCAAAGCGATTAGTGCTCCGGCGTCCAGAACTATCCCCGTCGCGGTGCGAGTACGCGTTCTGCCCATTTGATGTCTTTAGCTGATGGTTCACCATGTTCTTCGATAAGATCCTGTAGCAATACCCGGATAGATTCACTCCTCTCCTGTTCTACAAGCACTTGAGTTATGTAGCCCGAAACCGAATCGGCCCGTCCGGCGCGGACTTCCCGGTGGACTCGTACAAGTTGATCCTTAGGCAAGCTGATGGCGATCTTTGACTTGGTCATACCACAATCATACCTCCTGGGAGATTTTTTTCGCCAGGGCGGGCAAAGCCCTAAACCGAGCGAAGACGTTTTGCCAGCAAGATAACGAATGCCCATTCAAGAGCCTCTAGTCAACAGGCCGCTCCTTCGCCCGCCGGATCCACTTCGCCATCTCCGTCGCCGCCGCTCCCAAGCTCAACACGGACTGGATCGTCAAATCAAGAGTCACCGACCGCTCTCCCACCGCTCTGTCTGACTAGAATCTAGGTCACGAGGAACTTGGTAAATTCAGCTTCCCCATGGACATCGGTAAGGCGCATATCTCGGCCCTGATAAAAGTAAGTCAGCTT
This sequence comes from Acidobacteriota bacterium, assembly GCA_043718395.1. GTDB lineage: Bacteria > Acidobacteriota > Terriglobia > Bryobacterales > Bryobacteraceae > Bryobacter. The sequence goes on along the minus strand of JAYSVS010000170.1, from coordinate 6,037 downwards.
GAGGTGATCGAGCCCCATCAGGCGCAAAATAGTTGCGTTGACGTCATGCACCATAAGTGGATTCTCTACAGGCTTAAGTCCAAACTCATCCGTAGAGCCATAAGTGCGTCCGCCCTTGAGTCCAGCGCCGGAGAACCAGGTGCTGAAGGCGTAGGGATGATGATCGCGGCCATTGCGGCCTTCGGCAAGCGGTGTACGGCCAAACTCGCTGCCCCAAATGACCAGGGTTGAATCGGCAAGGCCGCGAGAGCGAAGATCGTGCAAGAGGCCTGAGATGGGCTTGTCGGTTTTGGCAGCCATCTTGTTATGAGAGCCGGTGAGATCGTTGTGAGCACCGTCCCAATCGTCTCCGAGATGAGTACCAGAGAAGAGCTGGATGAATCTTACTCCTCGCTCCACCAGACGCCTGGCCAGAAGGCACTTCTTGCCGAAGTCGTCTGAGAGGCCTTCACCTATGCCATAAAGCTTCTTGGTGGCTTCGGTCTCTTTGCTGATGTCTACCGCGTCTGGGGCCTCCGACTGCATGCGAAAAGCGAGCTCATAGGAGGACAGGCGCGCTTCGAGATCCGAGTCGTAGGGCCGGGATGACAAGTGCTGGCGATCCAGATCTCCGACGAGGTCCAGCGTGGCGCGCTGCGTCTTGTTGTTGATGCCTTGGGGATTGGCCAGATCAAGCACGGGGCTGTTGCCGTTGCGGAAGAGCGTGCCCTGATACACAGCGGGTAAAAAGCCCGCACCATAGCCTTGCGGCCCCCACTTCATCGCGCCATCTGCCATCACGACATAGGACGGAAGGTTCTGGTTCTCTGAGCCAAGACCATAAACAGTCCAGGCACCGAGACACGGGCGACCGGGAAACTGCGAGCCGGTGGTTTGCAAGTACATTGCCGGAGCATGGTCAAAGGCATCGCCGTGGCAAGACCTGACGAGAGTAAGCTCGTCGGCGTGACTCGCCATGTGTGGAAAGAGGTCTGAGATCTCCATGCCAGATTGCCCGCGCTTCTTGAAGGCCCACGCACTACCCCGGGCAAGAGCTTTGGTGAAGTCGATGCGGCTGGTTTTGAGACCCTTGACGAAGCTGGCCGGGAGAGTCTTACCAGAGAGCCGAGCGAGCTCAGGTTTGTGGTCCCAGGTATCGACATGACTCACGCCGCCGTGCATATGCAGGTAGATGACGGCTTTGGCACGGGCGGGCTCGTGAGTTGGTTTCGGTGCCAGGGGGCTGGTGCCGGCACCTAACATTGCTGTTGCGGCTGCGGCACCAAATCCTCGTCCTGTCGTAGCAAGAAAGTGACGGCGTGAGTTAATCGACATATAGGAACTCGTTCAGGTTGAATAAGGCTCTGACCAATTCGACCAGCGATTGATGGCGACCGCCGGTATTTTGAGTTTGCGTTTTCACGAAGTCGAGCGCCCGGTTGAGTTCGCGGGTGTCGGGTTCGCGTGACAAGACTTGCTTAAAAGCGGCGCGAATCAGAGCTGTGTCGCTGCCTGGATTTTCTGATTCGAGACTTTTGGCCAAGGCTTCGGAGCGCTCTATGGTGAAGGCTCCATTGAAGAGCGAGAGCGATTGCGGGGCGGTGGTGCTGGAGTCTCGCCGTGCGCAGGTGAGCATCGATTCAGGAGCATCAAAGACCTCCAGCATGGGCATGCGGAAGGTGCGCTTCTGGATCATGTAGAGGCTGCGCCGGGAGTGCTCTGTTGCATCCGCAGTCAGAACCCAGGCATTATCTGGAGACTGCGTGAGTGTGCCTTTCTCTTCTTCGGTCAAAGGCGGAACAACCGGGCGGCCGCCACGCTTAAGATTCAATCCACCACTGGCTAGCAGGACGGAATCGCGGAGTTCTTCAGCACCGACGCGCCGTCGCGAGAAGTGGGAGAGCAAGACGTTCAGTGGGTCGCGATCCGCAGCTTCTTTCGACGTCGTGGAAGCCTGTTGGTAAGTGGAGGAATTCATGATCAGCCGGTGCATATGCTTGATCGACCAGCCTTTGGCCACGAATTCCGAAGAGAGCCAATCCAGCAGTTCGGGATGACTTGGGCTGCCCGAGCGTGTGCCAAAGTCACTTGTAGTTGCGACCAGGCCGCGGCCGAAGTGGTACTGCCACATGCGGTTGACCATCACCCGGGCGGTAAGAGGGTTGCCTGGGTCACTGATCCAGTTGGCAAGAGCCGCGCGGCGGCCTGTCGTCGGCATCAGCGGAATGGGGCCGGTTGCTTCTCTATGCTCGGCAGGCGGTGGCACTTCGCCGCCACCGAGGACGGAAAAGAAGCCAGGCTGCACTTCACGGCCAATGGGCGATCCCTTAACTGGCATGATCGTCCTGGGTGCAACGTTCCACCAATCGGCAATGCCGCAGGCGAAGGGTTTGGGCCGGTAGCCAGAGTACATGCGGACAAGGCCCTTCTCGATACCCTGCAGTGCCGCCATCTCTTGCGGGTTCATGCAGGCGCGGATCTCACCGTCAGTAACACGCGTCTTGCCCTCAAACTGCGATGCCAATTCCCTCTGGCGTGGCGTGCGTTCGTTGTCTCGAGCCCTGATGGCCTCTTTAGCTTCAGCGGGAAGCGCGTTCAACCTGGCAGTCTTGAGTTTGTCCTGGCATCGGGATTGTGAACTCCGAATCTGTTCGCCAATCTCGCGTAGCTTCCATTCGCGATTGCTCTCACCTACATCGAAGCCAAGGGAATCGAGACGGTTGAGGGCAACCTTCACTTTGGTTGCGGGCGCAAAGATAGCGCGGATACGGTAGTGGTCTTCCTGCGTGATGGGATCGAATTTGTGATCGTGGCAGCGCGCACATCCAGCCGTTAAGCCAAGGAAGACAGACGAAGTGGTGTCGACGAAATCGGTGAGCATTTCTTCGCGATTGATATCAGCCTGGTCTGGAAAAAGGTCCCGGTTGGGACCCACGCAATAGAGGCCCGTTCCTGTATGGGCAATGGGATCTTCGGGCATGAGTTCATCACCAGCGATCTGTTCGCGAATGAAGCGGTCATAGGGCTTGTCGTCGTTGAAGGCATTGATCACCCAATCGCGATAGCGCCATGCGTCGTGGATATATGTATCAAGCTCGAAGCCGGCGGTGTCGGCGTAGCGGACAAGATCCAGCCAGTGGCGGCCCCACTTCTCGCCGTAGTGTGGTGAGGCGAGGAGCTTGTCGATCAGGTCCGGCCAGGCAGATGGTGTTTTATCATCGACAAACGCCTTGACTTGCTCTGTAGTAGCGGGCAGGCCCCAAAGATCCATGTAGGCGCGACGGGCGAATGTGGCGGCAGAAGCCCGGCCAGCAACGGGGAGCTTTTCTTTGGCCAGTTTGTCGAGGATGAATGCGTCCACTTGGTTGCGCGCAGAGTCCACCCTGGGAGGTTGCGGGCGAGACACCTTTTGGAAAGCCCACCAGGTAGCCTGTGGCGCTTTGGCTGCAACGCCCGTGTCCCATTTGGCACCTTCGTCGATCCAGCGCCGCAGGACTTCGACCTCAGATTCATTAAGAGACTTGTTGGGCGGCATAAGCAGCTTGCCCTTGCGCTCAACCGCTTCGATCAGCTTGCTTTCGATTGCTTTGCCTGCGACCAGAGCCGGGCCACGGCTTCCGCCTTTGAGGGCAGCCTCGCGCGTATCGAGATCGAGACCCGACATGGCCATTTTTTGGGAGTGGCACTGACTGCAATTGCTGCGCAGAATCTCCTGCGCTTTGGTGGCATTGTCCTCAACTGCAAGCACAAGCAACAAGATCCAATTCATATTGATTACAGCCCTACTTTATTATTGTTTTTGAGCAAGGGAAGTTCCCTCAGTGATGGCTTTGATTTCGGCCAGGACATTTTCTGGCTTGAAGACATCCTTCCAGTCGGGCTTGAAGAGGCTCTTCTTTCCGCGCTCTATCGCCATCAGTGCTCCGTCGGAGAAAGGCGAGTTGATGAAATTGAAGACGATACCAATGTTGACCTTCATATGGCCAAGGATGAAGGCGCGGGCGGCAGCTTCGGGTACACCACGACGGACAGCTTCGTCCATCGCTTCACGGATAATCACAAAACAGGTTGCAGCGACTGTCTCGGACAAGGCGGGCTCAAGGATGGTCATCTGCTCGACTGTGACACGATAAGATTCCATCACGGGCGCGAACATTTCTCTGGCGAGAGCTTCGCCATTGGCATAGTCAGACTCAGTGCCCTGCATTAGTGCACACACAATGTGTTGCTTGGCTTTGATCGCACCAAAGAAATCCATTTGGGCGTCCTTTTCGGTTTCGTCATGGATCACCGGAGGATGGCATGGGTGAGTGATGAAATAGGCGAGGTCGGCACGCTCTGGAAGTTCGCCGCCGTAAGGCGCAGCGGGATCGAGGCAAATCACCATCGCACCGGACTTGAGGCCGGGAATGATCGAGGGAGCAACCTTGCCGATCAGAGAATCCGGTAGCGCCAGAATCGCAACATCAGCAACTGCAATCGCCTCTGCCTGGGGTGTTACCGGCAGTCCCCGACTGGCGAGTCGCGCTACCCCAGCCGGGCTGACTTCCACATACAGGATTTTGTTTGTGGTTGCTTTGAAGTTGTCGGCAATCCGGCAGCCCATCTTTCCGCCGGCACCGAAGAGTGCGATTGTCTGTGTCATTGTGTTTGTTCTTTAAACTGGTATCGTAAGGATATCACCTTTTATGATGAGTCAAGCTATTCTTCCTTGCTGAACCTGACCAAATAGTGCTTCGCTGCCCACCTGCCCACCCTTGAGCAAAATCTCAATACCATCGAATTGAGGATTCTTCGACCAGAGCCGGCAAAGTGGTGAACCAGGGGCGAAGGGACGGATCACCGTTAGGGCTTGAATTTCAAGAGCTTTTCCAATATGGCCCGAGGTATCTCCACCTGAACTGACGATTCGCCTGACGCCCGTCCGGCGAACTAATTCAGCCGAGATCGCACTCAATCGAAGCCCGATATTGCGGCCGAAGTCGTTGCCTTGCCGCACCACATCTTTGGGCCCGGCAGCAGTATAAATTAGGGGGCTGCGGCCAGCAGCGAGAATTGCTGTTGCCTTGTCCTGAGCATTTACCAATTCAGTATGGTCAGAGACTAGGCGAACAGGATCAATCGGGACAGCCTCAAAACCATTGGCGAGCGCCCAATCGATTTGCATCCCCGTCAAGGGTGAACAGCTTCCGGAGACAACAAGCATTCGATCTACCGGGGCTGCATCTTGAATTGAGGGCTTGGGCGGGAGAGCCCCTTGAGATTCCCACCAGGCCAGAAGTGCATACTCAACACCTGAAGAGCCTGCTACAAAGGTGGTGGCCGTGGTTTTCGATTCCCACATGGCGCGCCCAGCTTCTTTCAAACTGGATACGTCGAGAGTATCGAAGAGAATGATGGCAGCACCATTGGCGCAGAGTTCCTCGAAGCGTTCGAGCCCGCGGCCGGCCTGAAGTGCGAGGATATCGATCAGATCAATCCGCAGGTCAGTCTGCCTGGCCAGATGACGTCGCAAGTCCCCTTCATCCATTGGAGTAACCGGGTGACAAGACATGGTTGGATGCCGGTCAATGCGGTGTGTTTCGCCATTCGCCGTGGCGAAGAGATTTCCAAAAGTAACGTAGCGTTTGAGTACGGGAGCACCGACCACCATCGGCACAACGTGCGAGCCCATCACTCGGCAGCCCAGTTCAATGGCGCGACCAACACTTCCAACCGATGGAGAACTATCGAAGGTGGAACAGACTTTGTAATGACAAATGGGAGCGCCCAATTCCCGCAAGGCAGTGAAGACGGGTGGCAGGTTTTGATCCATCCACTGCGGCGATTCGCTGCGGCTCATGCCGGCAACGCCAACAGCACGACAATCAGCAAACCGAACCAGATCGCTTTCAGCCGGAGCATCGAGGAAGAGTACGGTAGGAATTCCATTGAGGGCCAGCGCCTCCATGGCGTCAGTCGAGCCTGTCAGGTCGTCGCCATAGAAAGTCAGCAATAGGGGTTGGCGGCCCATCAAACGTACTTCTCCAGAGCCTGACGCAATTCGAGATTCGTCTTG
>JAYSVS010000169.1:0-12543 GCA_043718395.1 Acidobacteriota bacterium | reverse complement strand
GTTTTACCCCAATATCGGCGGCCTCGCGGAGGCTAATCCCCACAACCTGTTCCCCTGGTTCAAGCCGCTCGGCACCCACAGTGTGCATAACTTAGGTGGGACCATTCTCACTTGCCTTCTTAAGTAGGCGGTGCGCCAGACTGTAAGGATCCACCTCTGCGCCAATTGTAGATCGTATCGCCCCCAGTCGTGAGATTCCGTAGTGCTTTTCAAGATCGGATCGCTCAAGCCAATCTACGTCCAATCCGGCGGCTGATCTCGCTACAAATTCTAATCGCAACCGGGCCACATGCGACCTGTCCTTGGCAATCATCAAACTCTGGCGGCGAGTAAATCCGCAATCTTTACCAGAGGCGCGTGCAAGATACCGAATCGCTTCTACACCCATCAAATAAGCGCGCTCGGCCTTGGCGCGTCCTACTAATTCAGTCAACTCCACCAGCGGCTTGTCTATCTCATATTGAAGTAACCCCGTCGAAGCACTTGTACTTCCAAATGCAACATGCCGGCGATCAACCAGCACACAGTCGATGCCGCGCAAACTCAATTCATACACCAGCAATGCACCGCTGATTCCGCCACCCACCACCAAAGCGTCGCAGCTCAAATCCTCTTCAAGCGCAGGAAAAGTATAGGTCAACCCGTTCTTCAAAAGCCAAAATGGCAATTCCGAGCGCAAATTCATCGTCCACCCCACGGATCGACATAGATGATGAGTCGCACACAGCGTAGAGCATCTGACATCACGATTGGTTACCGCGCAATCGCCTTCATGACAGTGCGAAACTGTGGAATCATGAAAGCGATTTTCTGTTTGGTGATCAGCGCCACCACTATATGTGCGGCCATCGATTTGTCGCATTTGGGCGTGCCTGCTTCGCAAGCGGGTGTAGCCCGTACCGTCTTCCTTGAAGAGGTCGCCACTCGCACAGGCCTTCAACTCACTGGCGGCGGGATTGCGCTGCTTCTAAATCGTTCAGAGCCTGAAATCAGTGAAGAAGGCTTCTCGCTCGAAGTGTCGGCACAGGGCATACGCATCGCAGCCAGAACCGAGCGCGGCCTCCTCTACGGCGTCGGTGCCCTCATCCGCCACCTCGACTGGGCCCCCGGCAAACTCTCGATCCCCAACCCCATCTCCTTCAAATCCAGCCCCATCTCCACAATCCGCGGCCACCAACTCGGCTATCGCGCAGCCGCCAACAGTTGGGATGCCTGGACCGTCGCCCAATACGACCAATACATCCGCGACCTGGTCCTCTTCGGCGTCAACGCCATCGAAAACATCCCCTTCCAGGACGACCGCCTCGCCCCGCTCATGAAAATCTCCCGGCGCGAAATGAACCGCGAAATCAGCCGCATCTGCAAAAAGTACACCATCGAATATTGGATCTGGCTACCAGCCGACTTCGAACTCAAAGAGGCCCCCAAGCGCGCCACCTTCCTCAAGCGCTTTGAAGAAATGGTCGCCGAAACACCGCAACTCGATGGCGTCTTTGTACCCGGTGGCGACCCCGGCGACAACTCACCCGAACTCGTGATGCCATTCCTCGCCGACCTTGCCGCCCGCACTCCCGCCAGGATCTGGCTCTCCCTCCAGGGCTTCCGTCGCGAAAAAGAAGACTACGCCTACAAGTGGATCGAAGACAACCGCCCCAAGTGGCTCGGTGGCCTCGTCGCAGGCCCTTCCAGCCCACCCGTCGCTCGCTCCAGAGAACGCCTCCCTCGCGAATACGGCCTCCGTCTCTACCCGGACCTCACCCATAACAAGATCTGCCAATACCAAGTCCCAAATCTCGACCAGGCCATCGCACTCACCCTCGGCCGCGAAGCCATCAACCCCCGCCCCGCCGAATTCGCCCGCATCCACAACCGCTTAGCCGGCTCCAGCAACGGCTTCATCAGCTACTCCGACGGTGTCCACGACGACGTCAACAAGATCGTCTTCAGCGCACTCAGTTGGAACCCAACGCAAGACCCGCGCAGCATTATGATCGATTACGCCCGCACATACTTCTCAAGCGATCACGCTGAAGGCATCGCCGACGCCATCCTCGCCCTCGAACGCAACTGGCGCGGCCCTCTGATCGATAACGGCAACGTAGAAGCAACCCTCCTTATGTGGGACAAACTTTCAGCAAGCCTCCCAAACCTCAACACCAATTGGCGCTGGCAAATGCTCCAACTCCGAGCCGTCTACGATACCTTTGTCCGGCGCCGCCAGATCCATGAACGCGCCCTCGAAGCAAAAGCCAACACAATCCTCCTGCGCAAAGACCTCACTGCCAATCAATCCATGGATGCAGCTCTCACCACCATCGGCCAATGGCCCCTCCAGGACAATCTGCGAGAGCGCATTGTTAACCTCTGCGAGCTGCTCTTCCAATCAATCGGTCTGCAAACCAGTGTCAGCAAATACCAGGCCAGCGGCACAGAACGCGGCGCAGTCCTCGACTTCGTAGATTACCCTCTTAACAACCGCTACTGGCTGGAAGACCAATTCCGCAAAGTCCGCGAGCTCCCCACTGAAGCTGCCAAGCGGGCAAGTCTCACAGAGATCGCCAATTGGGAAACTCCAGGCCCTGGCAGCTTCTACGACGACATCGGCAACGAAGGCCTTTCCCCTCACACCGAAATGGACGACCGCGACGAGCCCATGTTCTGGTGGCTAGACCAGGGCATGAGCCGCCTCCGCCTCTCCTCACAAACCACCATGTGGCCCAGAAAGCTCAGCTACGAAGGTGTCGATCCCGCCAGCCGCTACAAGGTCAAAACAGGCGGCCAAGGCAAGAGCCTGTTAAGTATCGATGGCATGCCGGCAAGCGGCCAAAAGATCGGAGATTTTTTTGAATTCGAGGTACCTGCCGAAGCCCTCCGGGACGGCCGTCTGGAACTCACCTGGGAAATCCCCAAAGATGAATCTCATCTCAACTGGCGTCAGCACTCCCGGCTGGCCGAAGTCTGGCTGCTCCGGCTTTAAGCCAGCTTCAGGGATGAGATGATGAAGCAAGATGTGGCGCTGTATCCTGCTTTTCTTCGTTGCTGAAATTTCCCGCTGTCAATTGCTTCTCACCGCTGGGAGCCCCCACGAGCTAGAACTCAAACGCTTCTTCCAGTCTTCCGTCGGCGTTAAAGAGTCACCCGAAATGCGCCTTCGTTGCGGCGTCTACACCTTCCCCACAAGGCTCTCCTTCGGCTTCCAGCATTGGACTGGTTACGACATCGCCATGCCCGTGCGGCAGTTTGCCCAACAAGGCCGCGAGCGGCCCATGGTGATAGCCCTCCAGGTCACACCCGAATCCACTGGCAAAGCCCCGTCCTACTTCTATTCAAAGGCTGCCTTTCCTCGAAAAGCCCCTCCTCAATTCTGGACCAAAGGAAACTCCGAAATGAACCTCGGCGGCGGCTTTGTCGTCGGCGAAGGAAAATACCGCATCAATCTTTGGGTCATGGATTCAGCCGGACGCACTTGCCGCAAAGACTGGAAGATCGAAGCACGCTCTCCAGGCGTCCCCCTCCAAATCGGGCCAGGAGAGGTCGCCGAAAGCGGTACGGAAAGCTGGAAGGGAATGACAAGCGGAAGCGGCAAGCTCACCGTCTTAATCCACGCCGCCCCCATGTTCCGCCGTCGCATCATGACAAAACTCTCGGCCTGGGATCGCGCTGTCCTGCTCAACTCACTGCGCAGTCTGCTGGATACCGGTGGCTTTGCCGAAGCCAAAGTCAAAGTCTTCGATTTCGACGGCAGACGAGTCCTCTTCGAGAGCGAAAACTTCGGCGCCCAGGATTTCGAACTCTTAATGGACGCCCTTATGAATCTCAATCTGGGCACCGTCTCAATAGGAACCCTGAAGGGAGTCGATGAAGAGGGCTTCCTCAGCGCTCTGGTGCGCGACGAAGTCGCAAACAAACAACAGAGCGATGCGGTCGTCTTTCTTGGCCCTTCCTGGCGCTGGGGCCTCAAAATCTCCCCGCTTCTCAGGGAATTACGCGGCCAGTTGCCTCTGACCTATTACATTTCCCTAACTCCCTGGAACGCCTCCTCCACCGACCTCCTCGAAAAGTTTGTCAAGGCTGGCCCCAAAGGAAAAGTCCTCACCGTCTACCAACCCATCGACCTCGCCAAAGCCATTCGCGAAATTCGCGACCGCCGCAATTAATTGATTTTTTGCATTCTGCTCATCTAATGTGATGGAATGATGTCTCAAGTATGAACAGCACATGGGCACAAACATATGAAATGGGCGGGTTGGGCTTGTGGGTCAGCGCTCTGATTGCGGCGATTCCGATCTTCGTCCTCCTGGTGATGTTGGGGGTTTTGAGAAAGCCCGCCTGGATGGCGGCAGTCGCGGGCCTCGTCTCAGCGCTAGGGGTGGCCTTGCTAGGTTACGGAATGCCAGGATCAATGGCCCTCGGCAGTGTTGCCTACGGAGCATGCTTCGCACTCTTCCCCATTACCTGGATCATCTTTTGGGCCATCGTCCTCTACAGGCTCACCCTCGTCACCGGCCAGTTTGAAGTCATCAAAGATTCCATCGCATCCCTCACCAATGAACGCCCCCTGCAAGCACTCCTGATTGCCTTCGCTTTCGGTGCATTCATCGAAGGGGCCGCCGGCTTTGGCACTCCAGTCGCTGTCGCAACTGCCATGCTGGTCGGCGTAGGCTTTGGTGCATTTGAAGCATCCGCCATCTGCCTCCTCGCCAACACGGCCCCCGTAGCCTTCGGCTCCATCGGCATCCCCGTAGTAACACTCGCAGGCATCACTGGCCTGCCTCTGGCAGAATTAAGCGGTCAAGTCGGCCGCATCTGCGCACCAGTCTCCTTGTTCATCCCGGCTTATCTGATCGCTGCCACAGAAGGCTTCGCCACCATGCGAAGAGTCCTCTTCCCTGCCCTCCTCTGCGGCGGTTCCTTCGCCGGCGTTCAGTTCCTGGTCTCCAACTACCTCGGTGCACAACTTGTCGACATCCTCAGTTCACTCAGCTCCATCCTCGCCCTGGTCATCTACCTCGTCATGAAAAAGAGCTCGGCCCTCAATATGCCCTTGGGTAAAGTGCTCCACGCCTGGAGCCCATATCTCCTACTCGTCGTCTGCGTTCTCGTTTGGGGCTATGAACCAGTCGCGAAGATGTTGGGCACAACCGCAATCAAGATCGAATGGCCCGGCCTCCACAACATGGCTATGCGCATGCCCCCGGTTATGGTCAAAGAGACTCCCTACACCGCCGTCTTCAACTTCAACTTCCTCGCTGCCTCCGGCACAAGCTGCATGATTGCCGCCTTCCTCAGCGCCATAGTCCTCGGCGTCAAGCCTGGCCAATTCATCAAGGTCGTCGGTGAAGCCATTTTGCAGTTGCGTGTCCCCACTATCACCGTGTGCAGCGTCCTCGGCATGGCCTTCCTGATGAACTACTCCGGCGCTACCGGCACCCTGGGCCTCGCCTTCGCCGCCACTGGTTTTCTCTTCCCCTTCTTCAGCGCAATGCTCGGCTGGCTCGGCGTCTTCCTCACTGGCAGCGACACCAGCGCCAACGCTCTCTTTGGCAACCTGCAAGTAGTCACCGCTGGCAAACTCGGTCTCGACCCCGTCCTGATGGCCGCATCCAACTCCTCGGGCGGTGTCATGGGCAAAATGATCTCACTTCAAACCATCGCCGTAGCCGCAGCCGCCACCAAAATGTCCACTGAAGATCAGGCCAGACTATTCCGCTTCACCTTCGGCCACAGCGTCCTGCTCGCCAGCGTCATCGGCGTCATCACCTTCATCTACTCCCGCATGTAATTTCATAGTGTGATTTCATAGTTAGCGAATGAAACTTCCACTCTGCTTCGCCGCAGCCACTCTATTTGCCTGGGCACAGCATCCTCCAGCTCTCGATCAAGGCGCACAACTCTTCATCCGGAATTGCTCTGCCTGCCACGGGGATACCGGCAAAGGCGGACGTGGGCCAGACCTCACAACTGGCGACTGGAAGCACGGCGGCTCTGTCGACGACTTGATCCGTAGCATCACCATGGGCATACCAGGCACACAGATGCCGCCCATCAACATGCCCACCGAACAGGCAAAATCCATTGCTGAATACCTCCTGTCTATCACTGCCAAGCAGAATGAAAAGCCTACTGGCGACCAGGCCAGCGGTCAAGCCCTATTCTTCGGTTCAGCAAAGTGTTCGAGCTGCCATATGTTCGCCGGCCGCGGCGGCGTGCTAGGCCCTGATCTCACCAATGCTCGAGCCCGCTTGCAGGCCTCCTCACTCGCCTCCAAAATGGCTGCTCCAATTGCAATGGTTGAAGCCGCAGGCCTGCGCGGTGTAGCCAAAGGCGAAGACACCTTCACTCTCCAACTGATGGATACCCAGCAAAAATGGCACCTGCTCAATAAGCGCGAGCTCACTCAACCAATCCGCAAACTGGAAGTCTCCCATCCAGCAATTACAGCGAAAGACCGCAGCGACATAGCAGCTTATTTAATCAAGGCACCAATGACCTACGACCCTGCAACAGAATGGAAGCCCGCCGCAGACCTCAACGTAACTTATGAGCGGCTCAAGAACGCAGCAGCCGAACCCCAAAACTGGCTCACTTATTGGGGCGGACTCGAAGGACGTCACTATTCAGGTCTCAAGCAAATTACCCCGGCAAACGTAGCCCAACTCAAAAGCACCTTCACCTACCAACTCGGTGCCAACACTGTCGAGACTACCCCACTCGTAGTCGACGGCATGATGTTCGTCACCGGGCCCCTCAACAATGCCTCAGCCCTCGACGCCAAGTCAGGCCATCCGCTCTGGAAGTATACCCGCCAACTCCCCAAAGTCGCCAGCCACTGCACTGTAATGACCAATCGTGGCTTCGCCATCCTCGGCGACCGCCTCTACATGGCCACCCTCGATACTCACCTGGTAGCTCTCGACGCCAAGTCGGGCAACGTCATCTGGGACATCGAAGTAGACGACTACAAAAAGGGCTTCTCGATCACTCATGCCCCGCTCGCTATCGACGGCAAGATCATCGTCGGTGTCACCTCCGGCGAGTGCGCCCTCACAGGCTTTGTCGATGCCTACGACGCCAAAACCGGCAAAAAACTCTGGCGAACCCATTCCACTCCACAACCCGGCGACCCCAACCTCAAAACCTGGAATCCTGAAAAGTCTGCCACCTTCGGCGGCTCTCCCACCTGGACCACCGGCACCTACGACGTCGACACGGAGACACTCTACTGGCAAACCGGCAACCCCGGCCCAGATTATGACGGCACCGTCCGCGCCGGAGACAACCTCTATTCCTGCTCCGTCCTCGCGCTCGATCCTAAATCCGGCAAGATGAAATGGTGGTTCCAGTTCACCCCCCATGATGTCCACGATTGGGACGCAAACCAGACCCCGCTCCTGATCGATGGCATGATCCGCGGCCAGAAGCGCAAGCTCCTGGTGACCGCCCAGCGGAATGGCTTCTTCTACGTCCTCGACCGAACTACAGGTGAGTTCCTCGCTGGCCGCGAGTTCGCCAAACAAACCTGGGCCAAAGGCCTCGACGGCAAAGGCCGTCCGATCGTCTTGCCCAACACAACACCCACTCCGCAAGGCAATTACGTCTGTCCCGATGCATCGGGCTCAGCCAACTGGGGTGCCCCGTCCTATGACCCTGCTACGAACTTCTTCATCGTCTCCACCCGCGAGGCCTGCGCTGTTTACACCAGCATGACCCGCAGCCCAGTCCCTGGTGAAGGCTTCACCGGAGGCGGCGTCGAAGTCGATCTCAAAGTTGGCACGCCCGGCTCAGTACGAGCCCTCGAAGCCACCACCGGCATCCGCAAATGGGACTTCCCTCTCCACACCGGCTCCTCAGCCACAGGCGTCCTCGCCACAGCCGGCGGCGTCGTCTTCGCCTCCAGCTTCGACGGCAACCTGATCGCCCTCGATTCAAAGACCGGCAAATATTTGTGGCACTATTACACCGGTGCCAACATCATCACTTCGCCCATGGCCTACGCCGTCAACGGTAAGCAATACATAGCCATCGCCTCGCAATCGGCAATCTTCGTTTTCGGTCTTTAACAATGCTCCTCCTCAACCCCAAAGGCAACTACTGGTTCCTCAAGGGCATCGCCCCCTACTCTGCGGGAGTTATCGCAGCCGAAGGCTTTGAAATCGTCCACGCAAGATTCATAAAGCCAAGTGGCTTCGATGAAGTCAAAGCCCACCTTCTCTCGATTGGCCGGCCCCTCGACGCCCTATGCGGAATGGAAATCCGTTCCCCAAAACCCTTCTCCTTCGAAGGCTTCATCGAGTTCAACGGCACCTATATTGAAGTGCTCAAATCCTGGGGCCTCTTGCTCGACGGAGTCAACCCGGTAGCCCGCACCAACATCGCCCCTGAGCTTGGCGCGCCATCGGTGCCCTGCCTCTACGGCTTCAGCTACACCGTCCCTTCGCAGCGCAAAGAGAAGTCCTTCGTTGTAGCTGGCGCGGGCGAACTACCCGAAGGCTCACTCAACCCCGAAGACGTCATCCGCAAAGGCGAAACCTCAAGCGAAGCACTAGCCGAGAAGACCCGCTTCGTAATGGGCCTAATGACGGCCCGCCTCCACGGCCTCGGCGTCGACTGGCCCCAGGTAACCACCACCGAAGTCTACACAATCCATCCAATCGCTTCGTTTATGGAAAGCGAAATCATCACCCCGATGGGCAAAGCCGCGATCCACGGCATCACCTGGCACTATTCCCGCCCACCCATCGAGACCATCGAATACGAGATGGATCTACGAGGCTGCTTTTCGGAGCTTGTCCTTTGACCCGCCGCACTCTCATCGCAGCCGCCTTTGCCCCAGACACTTCAATAGCCCTCGGCTCCCGCCGCGAGCTCTTCATCGACCGCTTCCTCATCGCCGAGCTAAAAGGAGCCGAACTCCGTCTCGGCAACCCCGTCGACGCCGGCACAGCCTTCAAATTCGACAAGCCATGGGAAGGTCGCTTCTCCAACTACGCCACCGTGATCGGCAAAAAGCTCTACTATCGCGGCGTACCTAATGCGGGCGAAGACGGTCGCGGCAACGAAGTCACCTGCTACGCCGAATCCAAAGACGGACGCTCCTTCGAACGCCCAAACCTCAAGCGAGGAACCAACATCATCCTTGCCAACACGCCTCCGCTCCAGCACAACTTCTCGCCCTTCCTCGATCACGACGGCACCTTCAAAGGCCTCGCCGGCACCAGCAAGAGCGGCCTGATAGCCTTTCATTCCAGCAACGGCATCCAGTGGACCCAAACCCGCAACGAACCCGTCCTGACCGGCGGCGCCTTCGATTCGCAGAACCTCGCCTTCTGGTCCGAGAGCGAGCGGCAGTATGTCTGTTACTACCGGACGATGAAGAAAATCGGCGCAACCAATTACCGCTGGATCTCCCGCGCGGTAAGCCAGAATTTTATGGACTGGCAAAAGCAAGGGGAGCTTACTTTCGGCGACGCGGCACCCGAGCATCTATATACAAACCAGACCAGCGCGTACTTTCGCGCCCCGCACATTTACTTGTCTCTATGCGCCCGCTTTGTTCCGGGCAGGCAGGTCTTGACGGAATCGGAAGCGAAAGCGATCGGGGTGGACCCCGGCTACTTTAAGGACTGTTCGGACGCCGTCCTGATGTCGTCGAGAGGAGGCACCACCATGGATCGTACTTTCATGGAAGCCTTCTTGCGCCCCGGCCTCGGCATGAAGAACTGGGTCTCCCGCTCCAACTATCCTGCGCTGAATCTGGCGCAAACCGGAGATGATCATCTCTCCTTCTACGTGGTGCGAGACTACGGCCAACCAAGCATCCACTTGCAGCGCTATACGCTCCGCCTAGACGGCTTCGCTTCGGTGCATGCGGGCTACGGCGGCGGCACGATGATCACCAAGCCCTTCACCTTCACAGGCAGCCAACTCGAAGTGAACTTCTCCACTTCAGCCCCCGGCGGCATCAAGCTATGGCTTGAAGACCCAACAGGCGCAATCTTGGCTGAATCGACAGAACTGGTAGGTGACGTCATCGCGAGAGTGGTCAAGTGGAAAGGCTTCGCGACTCTGGCCTCGTTTGACGCAAAACCTCTCCGCCTGCGAGCCGAACTGAAAGACGCCGATCTATACGCTGTTCGTTTCTACTGAGGCTTCTGGCAATCAATGTTCAGACCAAGGAACCAGCGCCGCTGGAAGCCCTTCCCGTCAGGTTTTAGGTACGATTCTTTGCTCTCGTCTCCCTTGAGATTCAAATCGAGAAATGCAGTGATGTAATGTTGGTTGATGGCTGTGATACGGTCCTTGCGCCAGACCGGCTCTTCAAACGACTCCCGTCCCTGAAAGTCGAGTGGCACATTAGCAGGTGCGGGATTACCACCGACGTTATGACGTGCATTCTGATAGGTCAGCAAGCAGCGGTTGGAATTGGTCGCCCAGTTATAGAGCTTCTTGACGCCCTTCTCATAACCCGACACATCGTCGTTGTCTCCGACGATGAAGAGCGAAGGCAGCCTGAAGTTCTTGACGGCCTCCGCCTCCCAGGCTTCAACTGGAGGCTGTGCGCCCCATGGAGCAATCGCGACGATGGCTTTGAGATTCGCAGGTGGAGTGACCTTCGGCAGAGGTAGTTGTTTGAGCATGCCGCTGCCGGCATTGTAGGAGGCCCCACCACTGGCCATCGCGCCATAGCCACCCATCGAATAGCCAACAATAGCGGCCTTTTCGGTATCAACCATCTTGCTCAGAAAGTGTTCGCCTTGCTTCGACAGATTCGTCAATTCCTTAATGGTAAAAAGCTGATCGGGTGAACGATTGATGAGCGTGCTGGGAAAGCCCCTGACTTCGCCGAATACTGAGTCGGTATGATCAATCGCGGCAACGATGTATCCCTTCGATGCGAGGTTTTCTGTAAGGTAGCTGAGAAAGGTCCGCGAGCCAGGATAGCCGTGTGAGACAACCACCAATGGATAAGCAGCGCCTTGCTTGGGCTGGGCATCGCGAAGCGCCTTGCCAAGAATTTCGAAGGTCTTCGGCATCTCAGGCCGGGCTGCACGTCCAGCCATTGGGCTAACGTAAACTGTGTGAGCTGCTTCGTTCGCCTTGAGCTGAGCCGGATACCAGATCTCGATCTTGAGCTTGCGATCCACCAGCGGAGCCGTACCTGTGGCAGCGTCCAGTTTGAGAACGTCAGGCTGTTGCGGGTTGGTGATCTCAATCGTGCGAACGCCAACATCGTGAATGCCAAAGCGTGCAAGCTCGGGAGCATCGACCTGAGGGACGCTGAAGTATTGAGCCTGCAAATACAGTAAAAGAACCAGCATGGCGCTATCGTCTCACGGAATCAGAGTTGGCGTTTCGAAGAGGTCCTGACGAAAGAGAATGCGCACGAGGCCATTGACGTTGGGCACTTCGCAACGGCCACTCGCAAGGAACTCACTGGCCTGGGCGAGCGTTGCCAGGGCGATTAAGAGGCTGGGCTGGTCAAGCGCCGCGGCCCATCTCGAGGGAAAGGACACCAGCCACCTATTGGACATGGCCTTCTGGCAGCAATCCGGCGGCATCGAGAACTGGCAAGACTTGATCAAGACGACCACCCCGGAAGCGGAAACAAAACGTCTGCGCACCGCAACGTATTCCGGCAAACCGCTTGGTTCTGAAAGGTTTGTGAAGCAGGCGATGGCCGCCTTGGCCACGAGAATCGAAGAGCCAAACGCAAGTTTTGATCCAGCCAGAGAATCCCGATTTGCAGCAGGAGAATATGTCGAATCCCTGGCTTCCGCTGGGCAATAATGGTTTGTGAGCTTTGAAAGATGTGGCTTGATTTTGGACAAAAATGCGCACGAGACGGTCCAGGCTGTCACCCTCTCGAGAGAGCAAGCCCTTCACCACAAAATCGAAGGCACAATTACGCTGCACGCCAATTGAAGATTTTGATTCTCGTCAGTTGTCGCGCGGATCCGGCTCTTCAGTACGCAGGAACCGAAGAAACAGGGCCGACAGGCTTTTCGCCCACAACTAAAACAAATTGGCTGTTGAACTCACCGGGCTCTATTGTTTCAGTCAAATATTCAATACCGCTCCTGCCGAATGCGCTGGCGAGAGTTAGCGCTATTGGAGGGACCGATTTTCCTCGTTCAACTCCCAATATAAGCCCTCTACTTCTGCCGTCCTTATCAACACTCAAGGTCACGTCTAGTCCTTGGCTTCGGAAAAAATTACTTAGGTTTGTCCCAAACGTTTCAGCCTCTGAACTATGGGAATGAACTGCTAATTCCAACTTTGCGCCTTTCACCCCTGAAAGCGCCTTCGACAGGATTGCGACTTGGTGCATTGAGAGAGCTCTCCCATGAAATTGATCAGATAGTTCTTTGTTGGCTTGGACTAGTTCCGATTTCGTTTGCTCTGCTTGAGCCGCAGTCTGGATTACTATAGCCCGCAAAGCAGCATCGACTTCAGCTTGAAGTTGATTCTTCCGCAAAAGAAGTGTAAAGCTTACTGCAGTTGCTGCTGCACCAACAACGGTCAGCAAGGTCGCAATCCCTTGCA
>JAYSVS010000168.1:0-12765 GCA_043718395.1 Acidobacteriota bacterium | reverse complement strand
GCCGGCCGCGTTCTCCCAAAGCCTAGTGGCGATCCATCTGCCCCCAGTACCCCCGGCCCCAAGTCCCTCGGCCTGGGTCTTATGTTCGGTGACGAGATGCTCAACCTCAAAGACGACAGCGTTAACTTCGCCGCGAAGTTAAATGAATCGCATCCTGAAAAGATCCTCCGCCAACTCGTCGCCACTGCCCACACCATCGAGATCCGCGACTCGCGCTACTTCGCCAACTTCGGCGACCTCAAATACAAAGGCAGGGACGTTCTAACACCCTTCTGGCTAGATACTGGCCTCTCCATCCCCGGCCAGAATCGAACCCTTCTAGTTCCTGCCCCCCACTCCCAACACGAGATTTTTATCACCGGCCCGAAGGTCAATGCCTCGTTATGCTTCTACTACGGCATCGACGGCAAAGCCGTCATTCGCCCCATTGATACGAAAGATCAGGCCTGGGTCCTGGGCAACACTGTTCATATCTACAAAGGCGAGCAGGCAATCGAAGCTATGCGGTTAATTGGCGAAGTGATTCGCGTCTACGCCGCTATAAAGTTGTCTCATCCCGAACTGCCCTTCGGTGGCTACTACCGCATGGGTGTCTGCAACGACCCCAACGCCATCATCGAGTCCAAGCTCAATGGCAAGACGACTCTCTACCCCTTAACTCACGACAAGAGCCTCTTCACCGGCTACGGTGAAATCAGCGAAATTGTCGCCAAACTTCCGCAGGACGAAGAGTCCACCACGAAGGACCGCGTCCTGGGTTCACTCCCTGTATCGGGCCTCGACAAGCTCCCCATGGCCAGTCTCCGCTCAGACCTGCTCGCCGCCAGCGCCGTTTCCACTTCCAGCAATAACTGGCTCTGGCTTTTACTGATACCTGTAGCCTACTTAGTATGGAGGAGCTTCTCAGCTGCCTCGCGATAAGCCTTCGTCTTAGGCTCATCGGTATTCCAGCTCACTCTCTCGACTGCATCAGCAGCAAGATAGGCTCCCTGCGCGATCGCCCGCGTCACTTTGGCCATGTTCGCGTAGTCGATCTTTTCCCACTCATCCCCAAGCTGGTGATAGTCGGAGAAGGCATAGGTCACACTCATCGTTGTCGAAGGTACGCCCGCAGGCGCAAACGCCGCATTGTCGCTTGCGTTGAAGTAAGGGTCGCTGAACCTCTCATGCTTCACAATCTTTAGATCCGTCTCCTTGCCGGCCTCTTCGATGTGCTTGTGAATAGTTGAGAAATGATAGCCGGTCAGGTTCACTTGGCCCACGTTCGCACCCTCGCTCGAATCAGTCCGTCCGGTCTGTTCGAGGTTGATGTTTGCCACCATCTTCGCCAGCGGCACCAGCGGATGCCGTACGAAATAGCGGCTACCCAGCAAGCCGCGCTCCTCGCCAAAGAAGGCGACGAACATGATGCTCCGCTTCGGTGCTAACGGCAATCGCCCAATCAGCCGGGCACTCTCGATGATGCTGGCTACGCCGCTCGCGTTATCGTTCGCGCCGTTGTAAACCTTGTCGCCCTTGTTGTCGGGGCGAATTCCCAGATGGTCGTAATGCGCTGTCAGCACCACATACTCGTCCTTGAGCTGTACGTCGCTACCTGAGAGAATACCGATCACGTTACGAGCCACATCGTTTGTGGCAGTGGCTTCTGCGATTCTTGCCGTCAGCTTCAAAGAAGCTCCACTCTTGAGCATCGCCTCAGCGCCTGCATTGCTTGTCCGTAACATCACCAGTGCCGGCTTCGGCTGATCATCAAACTCAAGCGTCTGAATTGGCAGAGCCATGGGGATCCCAACCAGTATCACCAGCTTCACCCCAGCCGCCGACAGTTTCATCACCCCTTGCTGCAGCCCCGGTCCACCGGGCCCTTTGATCAACACTACCGGCCCAATGCCTTCCGTCTTCAGATCCTTCAGCTCAGCCATTTTCACTACCCTTACGGCCGCACCGCTCAGCTCAATCTTTGGTCCCGCCGTCCAGAATGCTGTCTCAACTGGCATCCGCACCGTCTTTGTTCCATCGCTCAGCTTCACGGCAAAACCAGTGCGTACTACCCGGCGTGCCGCCACCTTGGCCTCCTGAAACGAAGCCTTCAGCCCGGCCCGTCGAAACTCGCTGGCTATGTATTCGGAGGCGATGATCAAACCAGCCGAAGGGGTCTCGCGCCCCTCCAGCGCATCACTTGAGAGAAACGAAACAATCGCGCTGAGCGCCTTTGCATCTGCCTCTTTGACAACCTCGGCCGCACTTAGCGACAAGCACAATAGCCCAATGGCGATCTTCATCACTTTAGTGTATTCTGGTCGTCAAATGAGTCAATCGCGTCGCACCTTCATTGGCACCTCGGCTGCCGTAGCGCTCAGCGCTGCTTCGACTATGCCCACACGCTTGTTCGGTCAAACCGGGAAGCGGATTTCGATCGTCGGATTCGGTTGCGGGAGCCGCTTCCTCGCCTACAAAAATGAAGACGATGCCATTTCAGTGATCCACAAGGCGCTCGACCTTGGCATCACCTACTTCGACACTGCCTATGATTACGGCGCTGGCCTCAGTGAGACCCGAATCGGCAAAGCACTGGGTGCCAGCCGCAAAGACGTTTACCTGGTCACCAAGCTCCCGGCCCGCAATGGCGATGCTGCCATGCGCATCCTTGAGGGCTCACTCAAGCGCTGCCAGACCGATCACTTCAACACTGTCCAGATTCACTCTCTCACAACCGAAGAAGACCTTGCTGCGATCGAAGCAAAGGACGGCGTCTTGAACATGCTCTACAAGATGCGTGATCAGAAAGTGGTCCACAATGTGGGTGTCTCCTGCCACACTGACCCCAAGGTACTCAAGATTGCTCTTGAGCGACACGACTTCAATGTCACCCAATTCGCCTTGAACGCCGCTCGCATCGGTCAAGCCCGCAACGACGGCAACCCTGCCACCGATAGTTTCGAGACTCTGGCCTTGCCTGTCGCTCTGCGCAAGAAGATGGGCGTTACTGCCATGAAGATCTTCGCCCAAGAGAAGTTAAACGGCAAGACTTCCGTTGATAACCTGATTCGCTATTCGCTGACCCTACCTGTGGGCGCAGTCATTCTTGGAATGCCAAAGGTCGAACACCTGGAACAGAACGTCGCAATCGCCAAGACTTTCCAGCCCATGTCGCGTACTGAGATGAATGGCCTCAACGGCCAGTTGAGCGAGTATAAGGCGTCCATCGACACCTTCTTCCACGGCCACGTAGACGCCTAGAAGCTTATTGAAATAGACGGCGCTCGCGCTTCAAAAAGGCCGGCACGTCGTAGTCGTCTGAGTCTTCCACGACCACCGGCGCTTCCTCGATATGGATCGGCTGCTGCTCCGGCTCTGGCTCGGCTTCCATCACGATGGGGAAGGCATTGTTTGAGTGGCCAGCACTGGCGGCCATCACCATCGGCGTATCGATGATGATCGTTTCAGACTGGCGCACGCGCCGCTCAATCTGAGGTAAGGTCTCGCGCTCAAAGCCGGTGGCGATCACTGTGATCTTTACTTCTTCACCCATCGCTTCGTTCATGACTACGCCGAAGTTGATCTGAACATCTTCAAAGCTGGCAGCCTTGCGGATGAGCGAGCAGGCTTCGTTTACTTCATGCAGGCCGAGACGGCTCGAGCCGGTGATATTGATCAGGATGCCCCTGGCACCGCGAACACCACCTTCTTCGAGAAGCGGGCTGCTTATGGCTTGCTCTGCCGCTAGCAACGCCGCATTGGCGCCTGTTGCCGAAGCAGTGCCCATCATGGCGTAGCCCATACCGGTCATGATGCTCTTGATATCAGAAAAGTCCCTGTTGATCAGGCCGGGCGTCGTGATGATGTCGCTGATGCCTTGAACGGCCTGATGCAACACGTCATCGGCGATCCGGAAGGCTTCAAAAAAGCTTGTTCCCTTCGGGACTAGCGAGAGCAGGCGGTCGTTCGGGATCGGGATCACCGTGTCCACTGCAGATGCGAGATCGCTCAAGCCTCGTTCGCCGCACTTCCTGCGACGCGGGCCTTCAAACTCAAAGGGCTTGGTAACGACAGCGACGGTTAAGGCGTTCATCTCGCGGGCAAGGGCGGCGACCACTGGCGCGGCACCAGTGCCGGTGCCGCCGCCGAGACCGGCGGTGACAAATACCATGTCGGCACCCTCCAGAATCTCGATGATCTTGTCGGTGTCTTCGAGGGCGGCATTGCGGCCGATGGCCGGGTCAGCTCCAGCCCCCAGCCCATTGGTAATCTTCGATCCAATGGCCAGCTTGTTTGGAACGGGGGAGGCCTGCAGGGCTTGCTTATCGGTGTTGAGGATATAAAATTCAACGCCCCTGAGGCCAGAGTTCATCATCCGTGCAACGGCATTGCTGCCACCGCCACCCACCCCGATCACTTTGATCTTGGTATTGAGTGAGAAATCGTCTTCGAGTGAGAATTTCAGTTCCATCATTGCCTCCTTAGCGCAGCACCAGATTTAATAGCCGAGGCGTTCTACGCTTGTCGTCGCGGCGCAGTTTCATACGTCCGGCGTACATGGCGAGCCCGGCAACGGTAGTCCATTCGGGGCTCAGCAGTTCGCCGGGCCAATTGTTGATCGCATCGGGAAGACCGTTGCGAGAGGGGCAGTTCAGTTCACGTTCGGCGATGTCAAGCATGCCGGGGAGCTTGGCCCCGCCCCCGGTCAGAACAACGCCCTCCTGAAGATTTCCGTCCATTCCGAGGCGGCCGATTTCTTTACGGATGACCTGGAAGAGTTGTTCGGCACGGGCTTCAAGAATCTCGACGATCTGCCAACGCGAGATCTCGCGGGGTTCGCGGCCTTCACCGCCAGGCACTTCGATCAGCGTATTGCCGCTTGAAAGCCCAAGCAGGGCGCAGCCGAATTCTTCCTTCAGGAGCTGAGCGTCTTCACGAGTGCTGGTGAGGTAGTAGGCGAGGTCTTTGGTGAAGTGGTCTCCACCGATACCGACACTGAAGCTGCCGACAAGAGCTTCGCCTTCGTAAAGCGCGACGTCGGTTGAATGGGCACCGATGTCGATTACGCCGACGCCGTGCTCGCGCTCGCCTTCGCTGGTGGCGCAATAAGCTGCGGCGATTGGTTCAAAGACCGATTCGTCGAGCGCTAAATGGGCTTCGTTAACCGAGTTCTGAATAACGCTGTGCTCTTGTTCACTCGCGGTGACAAGGTGGACGTGGGCCTCAAAGCGTGAGGCGGATGTGCCCTTTGGGTTGCGGATGTTGGCGCGGCCATCGACGATGAAGTCCTGCGGACAGACCTGGAGGATCATCCGGTCGTGTTCGAGCTTTACCTCAGCGGCCTGCTTGACTACATAAGTCATGTCGCTGGCTTCGATCTGGCGGGGACGGCCAAATTCATAGACTCCGCGTGAGGTCATGCCGTCGATGCCGCTGCCGCCAATGCCTGCGACGACTCCGCTGATCGAAACAAGTGCCTGGCACTCGGCCATTCGCACAGCCCAGCGGATGCTCTCGCTAATGGCGTGCTGGTCGCTGACGCGGCCTTTCAGCCAGCCTTTTGATTCAAAGTGGCCATGGCCGCGGAATTCAAGGCCGCCATCTACTACTTCAGTAATCAGGCAACGGGTCCATGCGCTACCGGCATCGAGACCTACGGCGTAGGTTTTCTTATCGGCCACGGTTTTCCCTCTCTTCCACCCTGGGAGCAGTTTTGG
Source organism: Acidobacteriota bacterium (assembly GCA_043718395.1). Lineage (GTDB taxonomy): Bacteria > Acidobacteriota > Terriglobia > Bryobacterales > Bryobacteraceae > Bryobacter. The sequence continues at coordinate 7,069 of JAYSVS010000168.1, read as the reverse complement.
GTTCTGGCAAGCGCGCTTCGGCGGCGGTCACCTGTTCTTCGAGGCGCAGATCAAAGGTGATGGCATTGGGAAGCTTTTCCATGAGCTGGTCGGCCATGGAAAGAAAGTTTTCATAACGCATCTTGAAATTTCGATTGCCGAGGATGAGAGTGACGGCCTTGCCCTTAAAGGGTTGAACAACACGGAGGTTTTCGCTGTCGTTGCAATCGATCTCGCCGATTTCCTTGACGTGATCGCCAAGGTCTTTGATGAGACGCTCGACGCGGCGCATACGAAGGCGGCGGGCGTCGTCTTCTACGTCTGGGCCTACGCCTTCTACTACCGGCAGACTGAAAGAGGCTGAAGGTGGCGCTTCCATTAACACCCCGTCTGCATCGATGACGGTAGTTTCTGCTCCACCGTTACGCTTGACGAAAGCAACTGGTTTGCGCTCGTAGATCTGGACGCTGATGAGGTTGGGCCAGAGCCGGGCGATAGTAGCCTCTTTGATCCAGGGCTTGGACATCAACTCGATTCGGCGCTTGTCCAAGGGGAGCATGAAGACGCTACGGCCAAGATCTTCTTCAAAGACTTTGAGAACCATCTCTCTATCAGTGTATTTGAGGCCTTCAATCTTGAGGTTGGGAGGCGGGTCACCGTATTCGGTGGCCCGGTCGAGCGCGAAGCGAGAGTCACGCATGAAGTAGCGTTCGACTTGGCCTTCAAGGAGGACGCCGCCTCCGATGACCACGATGAGGGCGCATCCCATTACCCCTCGGCGGAGGATCTTTGAGATGTCGGGCGATGGTTGCGGGGTTTGTTTCTTCACTTGCTTAGCTCTGCGAGAATCAGTTCGCCGGTTTGGGAGACACTACCGGCACCGAGGGTCAAAATCATTTCACCGGCCTTTGCCTTGCTGGCCAGCATGGTTGCTGCGGCTTCAAAGCTGGGGGCGTAGTCGACATCGCGCTGACCCGAGGCGCGCATTTTCTCAATCAAGGCCAAGGTGTTTATGCCTTCGATGGGTGCTTCACTGGCTGCGTAGATGTCGAGCAATGTGACGCTGTCCGCATCGAAGAAGCTGCGGGCGAAATCGTCCATCAGGATTTGTGTTCGTGTGTAGCGATGGGGCTGGAACAGGACGTGGATCTTGGCGAACTGGCGCTGCCGGGCGGCGTTGAGGGTGGCCCGGACTTCAGTTGGGTGGTGGCCGTAATCATCAATGACGCTAACCCCGGCTGCTTCGCCTTTAAACTGAAAGCGGCGGTCGACACCCTGGAAGGCGGCGAGGCCAGAGGCGATCACCGAGGGCTCGAGGCCCAGTTCAAGCGAGACTGCGATCGAAGCCGTGGCATTGAGGATGTTGTGCGCACCGGTGACGTTGACTACAAAGCGGCCGAGATTTTCATCACGGCGGTGAATTTCAAAGGACGAGGAAGCGGTGCCCATTTCGATATTGCGGATCATGAGGCCGGCTTGAGGCGTGGTGCCATAGGTGACGACACGGCGGCGGATGTCAGGCATAATGCGCTGGACGTTTTCGTCGTCGATGCAGAGGATTGAGGTTCCGTAAAAGGGGACGCGGTTGACGAAGTCTGTGAAGCTTTGGAGGATACGCTCAAAGGTCTTGTAATAGTCGAGGTGTTCGCGATCAATGTTGGTTACGACGGCGATGATGGGGGCGAGCTTCAAGAAGCTGCCATCGCTCTCGTCGCTTTCGACGACGAGGAGGTCGCTCTGACCGACGCGGGCATTGGAGCCGCCCATGGTGCTCACGCGCCCACCGACGACGACTGTTGGGTCAAGGCCGCCGCTAGCGAGGATGGTGGCGGCCATCGAAGTTGTGGTTGTCTTGCCGTGGCTGCCGCCGATGGCAACACCGTACTTGAGCCGCATCAGCTCTGAGAGCAATTCGCCACGCGGGATGACTGGAACCTTGCGGCGGCGCGCTTCCTGAATTTCAGAATTAGTCTCGTCGACGGCAGAAGTTACAACTAAAGCGGTGACGTCGGAGCCGGCATTGGAAGGGCTGTGCCCGAGGAAGATCTTTGCCCCCAAGCCTTCAAGGCGCTGAGTGATTGGGGAAAATTTGAGATCGGAACCGGAGACCCGATGGCCAAGCGTAAGCAAGACTTCGGCGATGCCGCTCATGCCGATGCCGCCGATGCCAACGAAATGGAAGTGTTGCTTACGAAAAAACATTTTCTCCAGTTTACGTTTTACTTAATTTTACTAGGATATCAGCAGCCCGTGCCGCTGCGCCGGGCTTGCGAAGCGTTTTGGTCTTTTCCGCCATGGCCGACAGTGAAGCCGGGTTGAAGATGAAATCGCGGAGGATATTAAAGACAACCTGGCCAGTGAGTTCGGTGTCACGAAACATGAAGCCGGCACCGGCCTCGACCACTGCCTGGGCGTTCCTGGCCTGGTGGCCGTTAGCGGCGAAGGGGAAGGGAACCAGGATGGCGGGGCGTCCAGCCGCAGCAAGCTCGCTGACCGAGCCAGCGCCCGAGCGGCAGAGAACGAGGTCTGCCTGCGCGTAGGCGGCAGGCATGTCGGGGATGAAAGCCGCGACGCTTCCCTTAAGACAGGTCTGAGTGAATTCCTGCCGGATCTGTTCTTCATCGCGCTTGCCGCATTGATGGATGAGATTGACGTTCAAGCCACTTGAGGCGAGAAGAGGCCAGAGCTCACGAACCGCGCGATTGAGCGTTTGCGAGCCCTGGCTGCCGCCGGTGATCAAGAGGGTAAGCTGGCCAGTAAAGGGCTTGGGTTCGATTGCAAAGAACTCTTCGCGGATCGGAAGGCCCGTAATCTCGACTGCGCGGGCCGGGAAGAAGCTGGCGGCCTGAGGGAATGAAAGCAGAGCCCTATAAGCGAAGCGGCCCATCCAACGGTTGACCACGCCAGGCATAGCGTTGGGTTCCATGACAATGAGCGGCAAGCCGCTCAGCAGGCTGGCGACGACCGGAGGAGCCGCTGCGTAGCCGCCAAGACTGAAGCAGGCGACGGGCTTATTTTTATGAATGGATCCGAGGCAACGGAGGATGGCAAACGGGAGCTGGTAAATGAGCTTGAGCTTGCGAGCGAGGCCAAGGCCCATGAAGCCACCGATCTCTATGTACTCGATGGGGAAGTTACGTTCGGGGACGAGACGGGATTCAAAGCCCGTTCTGGTGCCGATGAAATAAGGGGCATGGCCGCGCGCGCGCAACCGCTCCGCCACGGCAAGCAGTGGCATGACATGACCGCCTGTGCCTCCGCCGGCCATCAAGAAGCACTTTCCAGCCATTGGGCGTCCTCACTGACACTCATCAGAATCCCGAGTGAAATCAGGGTGCTCATCAGTGAGCTGCCGCCATAACTGATGAGTGGCAAGGGTATCCCTTTGGCGGGGCCCATGTCGAGGACGACGCTGATGTTGATGAGAGCCTGAACCAACAGCGAGATGCTGATTCCGAGTGCGAGATAGCGGCCAAAGTCTTCTTTGGCGAGCCAGAACAAGCGGAAGCCTCGCCAGAAAATGAGGAAGTAGCCGCCAATCAAAGCAGATGCGCCCCAGAGGCCGAGTTCTTCGCCAACGACGGCATAGATACAGTCGGTGTGGGCTTCGGGGAGGTAGAGCAGTTTTTGACGGCCCTGCATGATGCCGAGGCCGAGTGCGCCACCGGAGCCGATGGCGATCTTGGCCTGGCGGATCTGATAGCCGGGGTCGCGGGTTGTGTTGGAGTTACCGATGTAGTTCTTGATGACACCGCCCGGGTCGATCTTGGAGATGTAGACCCAATTGGGGTCGACGAACTGAATGACGCGGGAGAGGCGATAAGGCTTGGCAATGATACCGCCGACCATGACGAGGCCGGCAACGGCTACGGCACTTGCGAGATAGCTCTTCTTGATACCGGCGACGTAAAGGAGGGCGATGATAGGGACGACAAGTGCAATCGCCGTGCCGAGGTCTGAGACCAGGACGACGCCAGAGAGTACAGCGAGAATCATAGCGGCAGGGAGCAGAGTATAGCGGCTATTGAGGGCTGGCATCCGTCGCGTAAGGAAGTAGGCGACGAAGACGATGAGAGCAGGCTTGGCGAATTCAGAGGGCTGCAACTGGAAGTAGGGGAGACGGATCCAGCGGTGGGCACGGCCATCCATGAAGTAGGCAACGGGCAACATTGCGATGACGAGGCCAAGCGGGATAAAGGCCCAAATGGGATCTTTGAGCAAGAGATAGTTCTGCCGCTTGATATACATCAGCATAAAGAAGGAGACGACAGCGGCGAAGAGTTGCCGCAGGAACGGTTCTTCCATGTTGCCGCCACGGATGGCCGTGGAGATAGAGCTAGCGCTGTAGACCATGATGAGACCGAAGCAGGTCATCAGAAGCACGGTAAAGAATAGAGTCCAGTCAGTGAGTTTACGGGCCATTAGATTGCCTCCACGAGTTGGCGGAAAGAGTCGCCACGATGTTCATAGCTTTTGAATTGGTCGTAGCTGGCGCAGGCCGGTGCGAGCAGGACGGTGTCCCCCGGTTGTGCCTGATTCACGGCGGAATGGATTGCTGTTTCCAGTGTGCCGCAAAGATCGATATGAATGTGGTCTCTCAATTCTTTTTCGATGATGGAGGCTGCGCTGCCGATCAAGAGCGCCGCTTTCGCTTTTTGCTTGAGTTGCGGGGCGAGGGGCAGGTAGCTGCCACCTTTGTCGAGACCTCCAAGGATGACCCAGAGGGGCCCAGGCAGGGCTTCGAGAGCCTTGAGGGTCGCGTCGACGCTGGTTGCTTTGGAGTCGTTGTAGAACTTGATGCCTCGGACTTCACGGATGAATTCAAGGCGATGCTTGACGCCTTTGAAGGTGCTGACGGCTGAGGCGATCGACTCGTGCGATGCGCCGGCAAGTGAGGCGAGCACGGCTGCAGCCATCACGTTTTCAAGGTTGTGTCCACCGGGGAGGGGGACTTCGCTTACGGGCATGAGCGGCTTGCCGAAGAGCTCGATTTCGCTTCCCGAAACGCGGGCTGACTCGCCACAGAAGCGGGCGATTTGGGCATTGGTGGTGTAGCTGTTGCTGATCGGGTTTGTGGCATTGAGGACGGCCCAATCGCCAGAACGCTGATTGCGAAAAATGTTTCCTTTGGCTTTTGCGTATTCAACGATCGTTCCGTGGCGGTCTAGGTGGTTGGGGGTGACGTTCAGAACCGCTGCAATTTGAGGGTGGAAGCGGTGGATCGTTTCAAGCTGGAAGCTCGAGAGCTCAAGGACATTCCATTGGAGGAAGCTTGAGGTTGCGATCATGTCGGTTGCTGCAAAGCCAATGTTTCCGCCTACTTGAGATGGGATGCTCGCTGAAGCGAGGATGTGGCCAACCATTGAAGTGGTGGTGGTCTTGCCATTAGATCCGGTGATAGCGAGGATTGGCCCGGTGAGGAAGTCACTGGCGAGTTCGATCTCGCCAACAACAGGGATGCCTCGACGCAGCGCGGCCTGGGTTAGCGAGTGGCTTAGTGGGACACCGGGAGATACAACGAAGGTGTCGACCCCTTTGAGATCTGCTTCACGGTCTCTGCTATATGAGATTTCCGAATTATCCACAAGGTTTTGCACAATTGGTAATTCGGAGATGTTTCTACTGTCAACACCTGTAACTCTGGCACCCTTCGAACGCAAAAGCTGGATCGCCGCAACACCGCTTTTGGCGAGGCCGAGAACCATAAAATGTTGTCCGTTGAAGTGCATCGTTTTCTATCTGAGTTTGAGTGTTGCGAGGGCGAAGAGTGCCATGATGAGGCCCATGATCCAGAAGCGGGCAATGACTTTTGATTCTTTCCAGCCGAGTAATTCGAAGTGGTGATGTATTGGTGCCATCTTGAAGATGCGTTTGCCGCGTAGTTTGTAGCTGCCCACCTGGAGGACCACGCTGAGCAATTCCATGACATAGACGCCGCCAATGAAAGGCAAAAGCAATTCCTGCTTGATGAGGACAGCGACGGTGCCCATGCTGCCGCCGAGGGCGAGAGAGCCAACGTCTCCCATGAAGACTTCAGCCGGGTGAGCGTTGTACCAGAGGAAGCCGAGGGACGCGCCGATCATGGTGGCGCAGAAGATGGTGAGTTCGCTTGACCCGGGCACGCGCTCGAGCTCAAGGTAAGTTGCGAATTCGCGATGGCCGGCGAGATAGCAGAGTGCAGTCATTGCCGAGGAAGCAATGATCATAAGCCCAATGGCGAGGCCGTCGAGGCCATCGGTAAGGTTTACGGCGTTGGTCGAACCGACCAGAACCAGGATCATGAAGAAATAGAAGGGGGCAAAGGCGAGAGGAAAGGTCCATGGATTTTGAGCCAATGAATCGATGATGAGACCGGGCTTAAAGGCCTTGAAGAACGGCACGTTCATCGCCGTAGTGTATTGTCCCTTGGCGTTCATGAGGAGAAGGACAAAGCCAATGATCATGGCGACCAGAACCTGGAGAGCAAATTTCTGACGCGCGGTGAGGCCGAGGTTGCGCAGCTTCTTCATCTTCATGTAGTCGTCATAGAAGCCGATGGCACCGAAGCCGACGAGGCTACCCATGGCGATCCAGATGTAGACGTTGCGGAGATTTGCCCAGAGCAAAGTGGGTACGAGAATCGAGATGACGATGAGGACGCCGCCCATGGTGGGCGTGCCGGCCTTGGTCTGATGCGATTGCGGGCCGTCTTCGCGAATGAACTGGCCAATGGACATCGCACGTAGTTTGCGGATCATCCAGGGCCCAAGAAGCAAAGAGATCATTAGAGCAGTGATGAGTGCGAAGGCAGTGCGAAAGGTGACGTAGCCGAAGAGCCGCAGAGGGCCATAGATGGGCTGGAGGGTTTCAAACAGGAGCCAGTAGAGCATGATTTCAGGCCAGAAACCTCTCCAGGGCCAGCTCGACGCGGGTGCCGCGTGAGCCCTTAAACAAAATGGTATCGCCGGATTTGGCGATGGACTTCAAGGCAGATCCGGCTTCTTCGGGGCTTTCGAAAAAGCACGCGGCGCGTGCTGACAGACCAGCTTTCATTGCTGACTCGATTGTGAATCGAGCCGCGCCGCGTATCCCAAGTAGCACAGAAAAACCA
>JAYSVS010000167.1:0-12839 GCA_043718395.1 Acidobacteriota bacterium | reverse complement strand
GTTGGCTGAGGTCTAGCCTCGACTCCGGGCTTGCTACGGAGTTGGAACAGCAAGCATAGGTTGCTCCATCCTTCGCTCAAGCAGGGCAAGTATATAGCAAAAGCGTATTACTGCCAAGAAAAAACCTTATATTCTATAGGAAAAAGTACGAGATGACGCATTCACTCCATAGCCATATCGATTTCGATGCTCTGTAAGTTGCGGCTGAATTACTGAGATCATATTGGCCGGGAATCCCTATGAAGATACTCTGCCGTGGTCTGATGAAATGTCGCTGATCGGGCTTATTTTGCAGCTTGCCGAGTTGACTGGCGAGAAGGATATTTTGCTGTTGAATGTGAATGCTGTGAAATAGGTTGAGCTACATTCCGGTGTAGTAGACGAGGTCTGTGGATACAACTTCGCCGCCGGCCTGCTTGATCATGGTGATCACTTGGCCACGATGGTAGGTTCCATGGTTGACGATGTGCAGAAGAATCTTGTACATCAATTCGTCTTTGTCTTCTCCTTTTACGTTGCGCCAAAAGAGACGCTCTTCAAACCTGGACTCTTCCTGGGCACGAATCCAGGTGGCGAATTCGTTCATCACTTGAGGCCATTGAGCCTTGAGCTCTGCCAGGTCGAAGGAATCTCCAGCCTGAGCGAGTGTAAAGTGAGGGTCGCCGTTGAAGCGTTTGAACCAGACGCGGTCTGCCTGAAAGATGTGGGTGAGTGTGCCGAGGATGCCGCCGAAGCTGTTGCCCCGGTCTTTCATGATCGCCTCGACTGGCAATTTCTCTGCCGCTTCGAGGACTTTCAAGGATGCCCAGAGAGAGTATTCAAAGAGACGGGCGAGCAATTCTTTTGAGATCCACATAAACTAGTAACGTAGCACCAACATGTTGCCTTATTCGATTTTCCTGCTTGCGTCTGGACTGCTGTTAAGCATGGCGGAGCGGCTTTGGCCGCGCGATGTGCGTCAAGGTTTCTTTCGACGGGGATTTGGGCTGGATCTTGTCTATCTGTTTTTCAATGCGGAAGTGGTTGGGGCACTGGTTGCGATCTGGATTACACGGACGCTGCCGCCTTCTGCAATATTGCCTCTACGCAATTTGCTGGAACTCAATGGCCTCGCAGGGCAACCTATCTGGCTTCAGACCGTTGTACTACTGGTGTCGAAGGATTTTCTGCAGTGGCTGGTGCATAATCTGATGCATCGCGTCCCTGCGCTGTGGAACTTCCACAAGACGCATCACAGCACCATCGATATGGACTGGCTTAGCAATTGGCGCTTTCACTGGTTTGAGATTGTGGTCTATCAGATGGTGCTGTATGTGCCTGCCACGCTACTCGGCTTCTCGGCTGAGGCTGCTTTTGGATGCGCCATTATCAGCACGGCCGTGGGGCATTTTGCGCATGCCAATTTGCGGGTGCGGATTGGGTTTCTCAAGTACATTGTGAATTCGCCGGAGATGCATACGTGGCATCACGTGCATCCGGATGCCGGTCCTCAGGATCGAAATTTTGCGATTACTTTTGCGGTTTGGGATTGGTTGTTCGGTACTGTCTATCTACCTGCCGAATTCCCGAAACGGCTTGGGATCCGGCTCACCTCGGCGGCAGGTCGATAGACCAGAGGTCGGACGTGGGCGCAGCCATAGAGAGGATGATCTGGTCCCGCGCCACCGCGATGGGATTGACAATGCCCCCAGCGAAAAGCATGTCCCCAAAGCGATGGAAGACGGTGGGTGCACCTGCGGGTCTTCTGGTGCCAGCGTCGAGCGGCTGCCGCATTAGCGTCGCATTCATGGCGGTTCCGCTCACCTCCCGGCCTAAGCGGTAGTAAAGGCTCTTTCCATCCGGTGACCACGCCGGTTGCGTTACACCGCTGGCGATTTCAATCCATGTCGCGGGAGGGATCGGCTGCCGGCCGCGGAAGGGTGCCACATAAAGCTTGCCGCCAGAGTCCACGAAGGCAAGCCACTGGCCGTCGAGTGAGAGGCGAGGCTCGCGAAAGATTTCTTCGCCCCGGCTCAAGATGCGGGTTCGCTCGCCGGTGGCCAGGTCCAGCAGCTCGACTTTTTCCCCCGAGTTGCCCATCGCCCAAAGCAGCAACGACTTGCCGTCCGGCGTGAAGCCGCGCAGACGCGCGCCTTGAGGATTGATCCCTTTGGACGGTCCACCGGCGGCCCTCATCAGCTCGAGCCAGCTCGATTTCGGATCCTGGGCCATGGCGGCCACCTGCTGGCCGTCGGGGCTGATCACCGTATGCGAATAGGAATCGCCCAGCGTGTTGAATGCCGCCACCAGCCTATCCTTGCCGGTGCGCAAGTCCATGCTCCAGATGCCTTGCGATCCGTTCCGCCGGGAGCTGTAGATCAATTGGGTGCCGTCGGGCGTGATGTCGGGATGGTTGGCGTCCACCTGACCGGGAAGCAGTTTTTTCAGCGGGCCCAGTACGCGGCCGGTATTCAGATCGCACGGCAGGCTCCAGAGGGTATTCGTCCCACTACGGGCGGCGAAAATGATCCGGTCGCCGGATGAGTCGGCTGCATAGATGGCGGAGTTGCCTACGGTGACTGCGGCAGGGATCCCGTCTGCCGCCTCGCTCAACGGGATTCGCCAGAGGTTCCTCGCGTCCCCATACGAGCTCGCGATCAGCAGGTCATCGTTGGGCAGCCACTTTACGATGCTGAGAATGACCACCTGAGTCAAGCGTCGCCGGTTGAGATTGGCCAACAGCGGCACACTTTGGAGTCGCGCCCCGGTTAGGGAGATGATCTCGAAATCCTGTTTCCAAGTTATCAGTCTCTCGCCGTCGGGGGACCACACCGGCTGTCGAAGAAAATTTCCAGCACTGGCGATATTAATAGGCTTATTGGGCGCTGCCGCAGGCGGGATCGTGTCCAGATACCACTGCTCCCCCACCCGGTAGGCCATATGCGTCCCTTTGGGAGAGGGCCGTGGCATTTGGGCGTCTGGCACCAACAAGCGGGCATCGCCGCCCAGCGCGGGTACTTCGTAGATACCGGGAGGAGTGCGGTCGGAGGAGAAATAGATCTTTGTCCCGTCGGCCGAAAATGCAGGGTCCCGGTCTGCCGCCGGATCGTCCGTCAAGCGAATGGGTGCACTGCCGGTTTGTTGCAGGTAGATGTCCAGATTCTCGCCATCGCGTGCCGAACTAAAGGCGAGCAGCTTGCCGTCCGGAGACAGTGCCGGTGAAGACGACCGCCCGTCGCGGGTGATTCGAGTAATCGCGCTGGGTGGCGTTACGCTCTTAGAGGGCGAGCGCCAAAGGCTCCAGCCCAGTGCCGCCGCCAGAAGCACCGGGAGCCCGATCGCCCACAGCGGAACCCTGGACTTTGCGGCTCCTGTGGCAGTGGCAGGCCGCTCATCCATCGCCCACAACAGGTCGCGCTTGAGGTCGATTGCGGTCTGGAACCGGCGCTCCGGATCCTTGGCCAGGCAGGTTCGCAAGACTCGGGCTAGAGGCGCTCCCAACTCGAGCGGCGCGGGCTCGCGCTCCATGATGGCGGCAATCACGCTCGCGGTGCTTTCACCCGTGAAGGCCCGCTTTCCCGACAGCATCTCGTAGAGGACACAGCCGAAAGAGAACAGGTCGCTGCGCGGGTCGACGTCTTTGCCCTGCAATTGCTCGGGCGACATGTACTGAAGGGTCCCCGCGATATGCCCTTCGGTCGTAATCGCCGTCATCGTCGCACCATCCGGGCCCGCCGCCTCGACGCGCTTGGCCAGGCCAAAGTCCAGCAGCTTGATGCCCTGCTTCGTGAGGAGAATGTTGGCTGGCTTCAAGTCGCGGTGCGTGATGCCCTTCTTGTGCGCCGCCTCAAGCGCATCCAGAATCTGCCCGGCGTATTCCACCGCTTTCTCGAGCGGTAGGGGGCCTTTCAACTGTGTGCCGTCGACGAACTCCATCACCAGGTAGTTCGGGCCGATGTCGTAGAGCTGGCAGATGTGCGGATGGTTGAGAGCGGCTACGGCACGGGCCTCCCGTGCGAAACGATCTGTAAAGTTTGATTTCGATACCTTCAGCGCCACTGTCCGGTCGAGCCGCGGATCGCGCGCCTTCAACACCGTTCCCATGCCGCCCTCTCCCGACTTGACGGTCAGCTCATAGGGCCCAAGGTGGTCACCGGGTGAAAGGTTCATCGCTCCGCTTAGCTTAGCTGAATTTGGCAGAAGCAGGCGAGAACCAACTAGGCTTCGTCGTCGTGTTGAGCGGCCAGCTTGGTGATGACGCTTAGATCTTCAAGCGTCGTAACGTCGCCCACGACGGTGTTGTTGGTGACGAGTTCACGCAGCAGACGCCGCATGATTTTGCCGCTGCGGGTTTTGGGCAGAGCGTCGCTGAAGCGGATTTCTTCGGGTCTGGCGAAGGCTCCGATTTCGTGGCCGACCCACTGGCGCAGTTCCTTAGCGATCACTTCGTGGTCGTAGTCGCCCTTCTTCAAGGTGACAAAGCAGCAGACTGACTGGCCGGTGATCTCGTGTGGCTTCCCTACGACGGCAGCTTCGGCTACAGCGGGGTGGCGCACCAGCGCACTCTCTACTTCCATCGTGCTCAGGCGATGGCCGCTGACATTGAGAACATCGTCTACGCGGCCAAGAATCCAGAAGTAACCGTCTTCATCCCGGCGGGCTGCGTCGCCTGTAAAGTAATTGCCAGGCATGCGGCTCCAGTATTGATCCTTAAAGCGTTCAGGGTCGCCCCAGATGGTTCGCACCATACTGGGCCAGGGGCGGCGGACGATGAGGAAGCCTTCCTGATTGGGCCCAACGGGGTTGCCGTCGAAATCGACTACATCGGCGATGACGCCGGGCATGGGCAGGGTGCCGCTGCCGGGCTTGAGCGGGACGGCACCAGGCATGGGTGCGATGAGGATGGTGCCGGTTTCAGTCTGCCACCAGGTGTCAACAATTGGGCAACGGCCTTTGCCGATTACGTTGTAATACCATTCCCAAGCGGCTGGATTGATTGGTTCGCCGACGCTTCCGAGCAGACGCAGGCTCGAAAGGTCGCAAGACTCTGGAAACTGGTTCCCCTGACGGATGAGGGCGCGGATGGCGGTGGGCGAAGTATAGAAAATGGTGGCTTTAAAGTGTTCGACGATCTTCCACCAACGGTCGAAGTTTGGTGTGTCTGGAGCGCCTTCATAGATGATCTGTGTGGCTCCGCGCGACATCGGGCCGTAGACGATGTAGCTGTGGCCGGTTACCCAGCCGATGTCTGCTGTGCACCAGTAGATGTCGTCAGGCTTGAGGTCGAAGACCCACTCCATCGTCATTGAGGCCTGAAGCATATAACCAGCAGTGGTGTGGAGGATACCCTTGGGTTTACCTGTGGTTCCAGATGTATACAGCACAAAGAGCGGGTGTTCACTGTCGAGGGCTACAGCCGGGCAATGCTCGCTCTGGCCTGCTTCGACGGCAGACCACCAATGATCACGGCCCTGAACCATCGTGACTTCCCCTTTGGTGCGTGCGCAAACGACTACGCTTTTGACAGTGGGGCAATCGGGTAGAGCTTCGTCGACCGCAGGCTTAAGCTTAATTTCTTTACCGCGACGCCAGCCGCCATCGGCTGTGATGACGAGCTTTGCGCCGAGATCCTGGATGCGGGCTTTAAGGGCTTCGCTTGAGAAACCGCCGAAGACGACACTGTGGGTGATGCCCAATCGCGCACAGGCAAGCATCGCGACTACGGCTTCAGGGATCATCGGCATGTAGACGATGGCGCGGTCGCCGGTCTTGACGCCAAGTTTCAGCAGGCCGTTGGCGAAGCGGGAGACGTCGGCGAGGAGTTCTGCGTAGGTGACTTTGCGTGTGTCACCGGGTTCACCCTGGAACAGGAGTGCGGTTTTGCCGCCATGGCCCGCTTCGACGTGGCGATCAAGGCAGTTGTAGCAGGCGTTGGTTTTGCCGCCAACGAACCACTTGGCAAAGGGTGGCTCCCATTCGAATACGTGAGAGAAAGGCTCCATCCAGTGCAGCTTCTCTTTGGCGAGATCTCCCCAGAATTCTTCGGGCTTTTCTGCGGCTTTCTTGTAGAGGGCATTGTAGGCGTCCATGCCCGGTACATTGGCCTGAGCAACAAATTCTGCGGAGGGTGGATAAACGTTCTCTTGACTCATGACGAAGAGCCAATTCTATCAATCCTTGTGCGGAGCGGCTTAAATCCCTTTGAATGCTGCTTCGAGATCTACTTTGAGATCGGGCCAGACGGGGTCGCCAATGAGTTCTTCGCCAACTTCGACGATCCACGGTATGCGGTCTGAGACGAGCACCATGACGTTTCTTGCTTCGGGGTCGACCACCCAGACAAGTTTGGTGCCATTGGCGAAGTATTCTTCAGCTTTTTTGAGGATCGCTTTGGTGCGGTCTTCTGGGGAGCGGATTTCTACTACGAGTAGAGGGCCGCCTATGTGGTATTTTTTCTCGTCAAATTGATCTTCTTCCGCTATGCCAACATCGGGGACTCTGAAGATGATTTCCCGGCCGACTGTCAAGCGGCTGTGTAGCTCCGTGCCCACGTAAAGGCCATGCTTTTCGGCGAATACTTCCAGTTGAGAAAAAATGCGTCCCTGAAGTCGATTGTGGTCTTTGTTCCCCATTGGCCTCTCAATCACCTCGCCGCCGGCGTACTCAGAATGTTCGTAGGCGGGGTTGGTTAAGTACTCTTGCTCGCTTACCGCAATTCCCGTCTTCATGCCCTCACTCTAGCACCGCGCCGCGATAAACTAAACACGCATGCCACTTAGCCCTGACCAGCAACGCGCCCTTGTCGCGCGCCTCTATGCCGCCTGCGGAGGCTCCTACTCTCCTGACCAACGCCGCAAGCACTTCATCACCGGCCCGCAGTGGGCCGCCTCTTACGAAGGCCATGCGATCTTTCACGCGCCCACTCGCAAGCCCGTTCATTTTGAGACTGTCATTGAGCAGTTCGCAAAGATTGGCATCGACTACTGGTGTACGCATGATACTGACGTGCTGCCTTACGACGCCCTCGGCAATGACAAGCAGCACGAGATCGTAGATCAGATCGGCGCTTCGCTCAAGAAGAACGGAATCAAGTGTTCGATGGTGACGACCGAGACTTTCCACCATGCTGTGTTCGCCGGTGGGCCCGCTGGCGAGCAGCTAGAGGTGCGGGATTATGCCAAGTGGCGTCTTCGCAATACCGTATCGATCGGGCATGAATTAGGTGCTTCCTACGTCGTTTACTGGCCTGGTTCGCTCGGCTACCAGTTCCAGGGAATCGTCGATGAAGTGCAGACGCTGAAGTGGTTTGCCGAAGGCATGAATTCGGCTTGTGAAGCCGATATCGAAATTGCCAAGGCGAAGGGGCGTTCGACCATGCAACATTGCATGGAGGCCAAACCGTTTGAGCCGCAAGCTGAGATTTTGCTGCCAACTTCAGATGCGATGCTGGCTTGGATTTTCTCGGGTCAACTGAAGTATCCCGACATGGTGGGCCTGAATCCTGAGTACTTGCATGAGTTGATGTGGGGCGGGGCAGTGCGTGCGTCGCTGGCTCGTGCGCTGCTCTGCGGCAAGCTCTTCCACTTTGACATCAACGACGGCTACCGGCTGAAGCATGACGTGGATATCGCAGTTGGTCTGGTGAACCCGTTTGACTGGCTCAATGTGCTGGTTCTATTGCGCACCTATGATTACAAGGGGCCATTTAACCTCGACTTCAAGCCGCCACGCACTACTTCTAATGAGGGTGTGTTTGATATCAGTTTCCCAACCGCCGTTGATCGTTTCATCACCCTTTGGGAGATGGCTGGGGAAGTGATGACTGATCCGATTCTGAGTGAAGCATCGAAGGCACTCAAGGAAGGCTCAGGGATGGCACCGGGACAGAACGCTACCGCTATTTTTGAAGCAAATAAAGAACTCTGGAGCTTGCATGAATTGATGGCGCACCGGCTTTTCCAGCTTTTGGTGGGCGCACACAAGGGACGAGTGTATAATTTATAATTTTTGCTATTCGCGAATTACGAATGATATAATAGGAGTATGGTTAAACCACAAGATCTTGTTGTTTGTACTCTCTATGCAGCCTATCCAGATGGAGTTTGGCCTTACGCCAAGCTAGCGGCCAAGCTCCATATTTCTGTTTCTGAGGCCCATGCGGCTGTACAGCGCTCGATTGCGGCGGGTTTTCTGTATCGCGCTGGCGGCAAGCTTCAATTGAATCCGGTACTTTACTCGCGCTTTGTCGAGCACGGATTGCCCTGCGTTTGGCCGGCTGAGGTTGGTCCATTGCGAAGAGGTTTGCCTGCGGCTTTTTCCGCTCCGGCCTTGCAGAAAATCTTCGTACCTTCAAACCGGCCTGAGAATAACTTGATTTGGCCGCATGTCCAGGGTGAGAGTTACGCTTCATCGATTGAGCCGATCCATCCTTCGATTCCCAAAATCAGTGCTGAAGATCCTCTGCTTTACGCCTGGTTTGCCTGGATGGAAGTATTCCGGCTACGGCGTCCACGACTAGTCAATGAAGGCCGGCGATGGCTGGAAGCCGCTCTCGACATTGAGCAAGCGGCATGAACCAGGATCTCTCCTTCCTTACAAATTCCATTCCTTATTTGCGGCCATTGCTCGATGAAGTGCTTTTTATCGGCGGCGCTATCGTTCCGCTCTACATTACCGATCCAGCGCTATTGTATGTGCGGCATACTCTCGATATCGATATTCTCACCGCAACTGCCACTTACCATGGCTATCAGGCAACGGTCGATAAATTGTTGGAGCTTGGCTTTCAGCACGACATCCATGGCCCGATCTGCCGCTTTATCAGGCAGGGGCTCATCGTCGACTTGATGACCGCCGACCAAGCGGTGCTGGGCTTTTCAAATATCTATTACCGGGCCGCTCTCGAGAATCCGAAAGTGTTTGATTTGCCCAACGGGCTCTCAATCCGCATCCCTACTCCACCTCTGATGCTGGCCACCAAGCTTGCCGCATACGAATCCTGCGGCAAAGCAGACCCTGCGATCAGTAAAGACCTTGACGACATCGTCACCTTGATCGATGGGCGCGCCGAGTTGGTTGACGAAGTCAAAGTCTGCGACACTGCACTCCAGCTCTTCATCGCAAGTTCTCTCCACGCCATCCTCACACATAAGATTGCCCGCCACATCCTGCCCGGGCTCTTCCTCGGCCCGGACGCAGAAGCCCGCCATGATCGGTTCCGGCAGAGAGCCGCCCGCATGGGCAATTCTTAATCGGACGGCATATTGACCTCTTTGCGCAAGCTGCTGTAAGCTCGCACGCAACGGGGTGAATTATGATTGACACGGTACCGCGTCTACGGTGGCGCGTAGTGGTTTGGACGGCACTCGTGAGTCTGGCCTGCGCATTGCCCTATTTGCGGGCGTTGACCTTGCCAGAGATTTCGGATACCTACCTTCAGGTGTGGTTGGGGCGGAAGTACCTCCACCTGAACACCTGGCCAGAGCTAGCGGCAGACGCTTTATACCGTTGCCGTGCCACTTCGATCTGGCTGACTGGGATTACAGAAGCCCTCTTCGGGTCCAGTCTGATCGTGCTCAAATCGGAAAGCATCCTGCTGCACACCCTCAATGTGGCATTGATCGCAAGCTTCGGCCAGTTCTCAAAAATTGGCTATCGAATCTCGATCCCCACCGCGCTGCTTTGGGGATTCACAGAGCGGCATCATGAGGCGGTGATGTGGTATGCGGCGCTGCCCGAACAACTTGTTTTCGGCTTCGCGATGCTAACGCTCCTGGCCTGGCTCAAGTGGTGGCAGCAAGACAAGCCGGTTTACTATGCCGCCGCTTTTGGCGCTTTTCTGCTGGCTTTGCTCAGCAAAGAGTCGGCTGTCGCCGCTTGTGCGCTGCTGGCCGTGCCTCTGGTGTATCAGCCGGAACGCTGGCGCAGGGCGCTTCGCGGTGCCATCCCTTTTTTAGCCCTCTCAGTGCTTTATTTCGCTTTTAATATGAACGCCCGCGACACTAATCTTCACTGGAATGACGGCACTTTCAAGCTAGGTTGGCACTTCCTTCCGGTCCTGGTGAACTCCATGTCACGGCTATTTTCTGTCTGGGGATTTGCCGCCCTTGCCGTTCTGATTTACCATCGCAGATCGATCGATTGGAGGCTGCCGGCGATTGCCTTGCTATGGATCCCAATAGCCCTGGCGCCGTATTCATTCGTTACATACCAGCCGCGAGTTCCCAGCCGTCATGTGTATCTGGCTAGTTTGGGTGTTGCGATTGTGTTGGCGATCACCTTTCAACACCTCTACTCGCGCCGCCGGGCAGCAGTTGGTTTGGTTGTGGCCTACATGGCCTTCAACACAGGCTATATATGGTTCTACAAACATGATCAGTTTGTCGAGCGCGGAGAAGTAACAGAGCAATTGATTCGTGATGCCAAGATGATCACCACACGCAACGGTCTGCAACCGCTGCAGGTTTCCTGCTTTCCGCTTGCGCCAGAACTCGCTTCCATCGCGCTATCGCAACACTTGGGGATGCCCGAGTCTGCGATTCATGTTTTGCCGGTTTTGGATGCCGCTTGTCTGAAGCCGCGAGTTGATTTGATTCAACATTAGCTATCATTAGGGCAAGCCAAGGGGCGCCCCGCCCAACGGAAGTTGACAGGGGCTGAGACACTCGAAACGAAAAAAGGCAGAGAGTCCCTTTGAACCTGATCCGGGTCATTCCGGCGTAGGAATCGGCATTCCCGTCTGTCCTTCGTCCTTCCCCCGGGTCTCCAATACAGGAGAATCCGTATGTCGACAACACTCAGTACTTTCAGCTACCCCAACTCAACCAAGATCCACCTCTCAGGTCTGCAACACCCCGGCCTTAAAATTGCAATGCGCGAAGTTGCGCTCAATGCTTCGGCCAAAGAAGCGCCCCTCAAAATTTACGATACTTCCGGCCCCTGGTCTGATCCAGACTACGATCCCAACCAGCCGTTGCCCGCAGTGCGCCAAGCCTGGATAGACGCACGTCAGCCGGTCAACGGCGCGGTGACGCAGCTCGCCTACGCCAAGGCCGGGATCATCACCCCCGAGATGGAGTACATCGCCATTCGAGAATCGCATGGGCGCCCGAATTCAATCACTCCCGAATTCGTTCGTTCTGAAGTGGCTGAAGGGCGCGCGATTATTCCGGCCAACATCCGTCACCCGGAATCCGAGCCAATGATTATCGGGCGCAATTTTCTCACCAAGATCAACTCCAATATCGGCAACTCGATTGTTTCTTCGTCGATCGATGAAGAAGTAGAGAAACTGCTTTGGTCGATCCGATGGGGTGCCGACACAGTGATGGATCTCTCGACAGGCGAACAGATTCATGAAACGCGCGAGGCCATTATGCGCCGATCGCCAGTGCCGATCGGCACAGTGCCGATCTATCAGGCTCTTGAAAAAGTGAATGGCAAGGCCGAGAACTTAACCTATGAGATCTACCGCCAAACGCTGGTCGAGCAGTGCGAACAGGGTGTCGACTACTTTACGATCCATGCCGGCGTTCGCTTGAAGTACATTCAGCTCACCGCCAACCGCACTACCGGCATTGTCTCGCGCGGGGGCGCGATCATGGCCAAGTGGTGTCTGACCCATCACAAAGAGAACTTTCTTTACACAAACTTTGACGACATCTGCGAGTTACTGCGCAAGTACGACGTGAGCTTTTCTCTTGGCGACGGTTTGCGCCCCGGCTCGATTGCCGACGCTAATGACGCCGCGCAGTTTGCAGAGCTTGAAACGCTTGGCGAACTGACGCACAAGGCCCTGGCCCGCGATTGCCAAGTGATGATCGAAGGCCCGGGCCACGTGCCGATGCACAAGATCAAAGTGAATGTCGAGAAGCAGCGCGAGCTTTGCAACGATGCGCCGTTCTATACGCTCGGCCCGCTTACGACCGACATCGCGCCTGGCTATGACCACATCACCTCCGCCATCGGTGCGGCCATGATCGGCTGGTACGGCACGGCGATGCTTTGCTATGTTACCCCCAAGGAGCATCTCGGTTTGCCCAACCGCGAAGACGTCAAGCAAGGCGTCATCGCTTACAAAATCGCCGCGCACGCCGCCGACCTTGCCAAGGGTCACCCGGCTGCACAGCTAAGAGACGATGCGTTATCGCGCGCCCGCTACACGTTCCGTTGGGAAGACCAATTTAATCTCTCGCTCGATCCCGAAACAGCCAAGGCGTATCACGACGAGACGCTGCCTGCGGATGGTGCCAAGAGCGCCCACTTCTGTTCTATGTGCGGCCCCAAGTTCTGCTCGATGGAGTTGACGCAGCAGTTGCCCTCAGCCAAAACAGAAGACGAACTTGTCGTTCTCAGCTAGGTCCGGGTGCTTGCTTCGTAGTGCTGGTCGCTTACCTGCTCCATCCACACGGAATCTACACCGCCAAGGATCGGCTGCATGGCGATATGAGTCATCGGGCTATCCGCTGCTGCGCCATGCCAGTGCTTTTCTCCCGCTCCGATAATTACCGTGTCGCCCGCGCTCATCGCCACGGCGGATTCGCCGTCTTTTTGCACCCAGCCCCGCCCGGTAATCACGTGCAGAATTTGTCCTCCGGGGTGGGTGTGCCAGGCTGTGCGTGCGCCGGGCGGGAAAGTGACGCGCACGCCTTTGATGTCGATCAGGCCGCTTGCTACCAGCGGCTCAATCCACACCTCTCCTGAAAAATAATCCGCATTGCCACGTGCTGGCTTGAGTTCCGATCCGCGCTTGATTTCCACACTCGCATTATGGCCTAGTCTGTCGACCGTGAGACGATAGAACTCGATGACTCCACAGAACTATGAAAATCACGCCCAGCGCGTTCCCGGATTTCTCGCCG
>JAYSVS010000166.1:0-4032 GCA_043718395.1 Acidobacteriota bacterium | reverse complement strand
GGAAACGAAACGCCCACAGGCAGACAAGAATGTCTGCCACACACGTTTTGCGCTCGCGTCATGTCAAGGTTGCGGCATGGACATGGGTTTACCGGAAGCGCCCCCGTTTTGGCAATGATTTTTTCGCGGCAGATGCCGCACGAAAGTAAAATTTGTGACAGCAGGGAAGAAGTGCTTCACCATGCGGGATGCCAACATCCAAGTCTTCCAAACCCAAATCATTCGCCGACTACAAAGCGGATGCGACCAACTGGATCACATTAGCGTCTGGGGAGTATTACCCTGACATTCTCGTCGATGCCTGTGAGCTGTATAAGCCAGTGCTGGTCTTGTTCGGGCAGTTGCTCAAAACCTCGGAGTCCTCGACTCGCTTGTTTCTCCAAATCGCGGAGCAGTCTGATGGTTGGATGCGGGTTCAGTTAGCCCGTGTGTTTCGCAAATACGTCAGCCCAGAAACGCCGGTCGAGATGCTGAAGCAGAAGTCCAAGGCGCAGCGGATTTGCGACGAGTTCGGGAAAGGCTTCCGCCCTATCCAAAAAGTGCAGGCCGCGTTTTTGACGCGTCCCGTGCCGGACGAAGCTCTGTGCGCTGTGCTCTGGGAATACAAAGACCGAGGCAAAAAAGGGTATGACCTCACCGAGAAGTTCTTTTCCCTTTTCCGAAGCAGTTTTCCTGATTTGCCACTCTCGGGGCCGGAACGAGCAGGCAAAGACATCTTGATGGGCGCGGTCTTCCCGAAGTATCCCAAGCCAGACCGTCCGGTGGATTTCATCATTCGCAGCCCCGACAACGGCGAAGTGCTCGCGGTGGGATTGGCCCGCTATGATTCAGATCGCGGCGGTGCCCAGGAGGATGACCGCACCGGTGGCTACAGCAACTGCGCGGACGAAATCCTCCGTTACGCCAAAAAGCATAGGCTGCGCACAAAGGTCATCTTCATCAACGACGGTCCAGGCTTGTTGCTCGGCTCCATGTGGAAGGACTATGTTGCCTTGGAGCAATCAAAAGCTGGCAAGATCATGGTGGCCACCTTGCGCATGGTGCCCGAGCGGATCACCCGCGAGTGGCTGGAATCCTAATTCTTCAAACGTATGGCAACTGGTATCCCATTGGCAAACGGACGCGCGAAGACGCGGCGCGGCAAGGTGAATGGCAGTACTGGCCATCGCTCATCCATCGAAATCACACTTGGCTATGAAGGCAAGAAAAGTGAAAGCGACATCCTCTCCACTACGCCTGCTGATCTCGTGCGCGATGGAAGCGAAGGTGTGAAGAAAGGCGACGCGCCGAATCGGCTCTATTTTGGCGAGAATCTGTCCGTGCTCGCCGCGCTGCTGAACGATCCCAAGGTGCGGGGAAAAGTGCGCTTGGTTTACATTGATCCGCCGTATGCCACGAAGAGTGTATTCCAGTCTCGCCAGCAAACCGACGCTTACTCTGATCTGTTGGAAGGAGCGCATTACATCGAGTTCCTCCGTGAGAGGCTGATCTTGCTTCGCGAGCTTCTCGCAGATGACGGCTCGATCTATGTCCATCTGGATGACAACATGGCTTTCCATGCCAAGGCCGTCATGGATGAGGTCTTCGGCGTTTCCAACTTCCGCAACTGGATCACCCGCAAGAAGTGCAACCCGAAGAACTACACGCGCAAAACCTTCGGCAATGTCTCCGACTACATCCTCTTCTACACCAAGAGTGACAACTATGTCTGGCACCGCCCGGTGGAGGCATGGACCGCTCAGCGTGCCGACAAAGAATACCAATACACTGATGAGAAGACGGGCCGCCGATACAAAAAGGTGCCCGTCCACGCTCCCGGCGTGCGCAATGGAGAAACCGGCCAGCCGTGGCGCGACAAGATGCCACCACCCGGCAAGCACTGGCAATACCGCCCCAGCACTCTCGACGAGATGGATGCACGCGGGGAAATCTATTGGTCCCCCAACGGTAACCCGCGCCGGAAAGTCTTCCTCGATGAAAGCGATGGCGTGCCTATTCAAGACATCTGGCTCGATTTCCGCGACGCCCACAATCAGAACATCCACATCACCGGCTACCCCACCGAGAAGAATCCCGCCTTGCTCCAGCAGATCATCGAAGCCTCATCCAACGAGGGCGACATCGTGCTCGACTGCTTTGCGGGCTCCGGCACCACCTTGGCTGCCGCTCACAGCATCGACCGCCACTGGATCGGCATTGATAACAGCCCCGAAGCCCTTCGTGTCATCCTCCAGCGCTTCGCTCGCGGCCTAGAGCCGATGGGCGATTTCGTGACCAAGGCACCCGCCGACGGTGCTGAACTCGATCTGTTCGCTGGCGATGTAGAAGTCAAAACCGTGAGCAGCGGCAATGGGCTCCATGTGCCGATTCGGGAGTTTGAGCTGTGGAAAAGTGCGGTGGTGTAGTAAGTAACCAATATGCCAGACAATCCGCACCCTTCAGTTCTTGACCCTCATGGGCCAATCGAATGGCAGTCCAGCCTTTCGGAGCCTCTTGCCGTCTTATCCGATATTGCAAATTTCGGCAGCAATTTAATTGTGAGGTTGTGGCCCAGCACGCCTAGAGGTGCAGGTGATGCGGTTCTGGTCATGCATCTAGCACGGTTGATCGTGATGCACGTTGATGGTGTTCGTATCTTGTTGGAAAAGGGCGCTGGTCCCACCGCTTTGCTTCAGTTGAGATCTTTGCTCGAAGTTTCCCTTCTGATTGATTGGGCAGCCTCAGGAGATACCGAGGAAAAGGCAAAGTATTTGATGGCGTCGAACTGGCGAAAAGAGCGTGCTCGTATTTCCGCGCTCATTCCAGGCACCGTCGAACACACTGATTTTGCCGCTTACATTAGTCAGCCTACATCAGCGACTCAATCTGCGAATGCGCAGGCTCGCGTTGCAGCGCTAAACAACCAACTCGCCGGTGCAGCATTCCAAACTATTGATGCGGCCTTTAATACGATCAAAGGCAATGGACATGAACCTGAGTGGTATGATGTCTTCGTCAGACATCAACGACTGCTTGCAGGGCAGCTCAAAGGGCAAAAGTTTAGCATTCGAGCATTAGCCGATGAGGTTGGGAGATTGCCGGAATATCGCTACTTATATTCCAAGATGTCCAACGATGCACATGGGTCATCGTTCAGTTCAAGTGTATCATTCGGGATGGAGGGAGGGGCGCAGACAATCTCCATGCACAATGTTCGGCGCGTGCATGATTTTGGGTGGATGTTTAAGACCGCGTCGGCTTTAGCAAATCGAGCTTACCACCTGTTGCTTCAACGCTATCGTCCCAACGATAAGGGACTTTCAAGACGCTACATTTCCGAATGGAAGCCTGTTCTTGATCAAGATTGGCGTGTCACGGAGGCTGCTTCAACACAGCGAATATAAGTCATTCAAAACAACTCATCCTTCACCATCCGAAGATTCTGATTCAGGTAAAAGTAGTCCGGCTCATTGCGGGCAGCGCGGACTTGGATGTCGAACTCAGGCTGATCGAGGCTGTTGGCATTGAAGAAGACAAGGCCGATTCCGAAAATCTGTGCGAGCGCGGTGAGGCGGTCTTTGTCCTCCTGCGGGCTGGCCTTTGGCAGTGCTAGTTGGCTCAGACATGGACTATCAATGCCAGCCAAACTGCATGGGGCAAGTTTCAATCGACGCCACGCTGATCCACGGGTGCTGAGCTTGTGGGAGTTGCTGAAGCCGTGAAGCAACCTTCCCCTGTGCCTTGCCCTTGTGTCAGGGGCGGGCAGATGAAGCCGCCTTTGATCCTGCCGATGGTTTCCCGGCTGATGCCACTGTTTCTCGCGCGTGAACCGCACGTCTTTCTTGCCTTCATCGCGCGAGGTGCGGATGAGCAGTGGGAAACGCAGCGGCGTGGGCCGGGGTTGCCACGCTGAAGAGCGAGAGGATAATGGCGCGCAGCTTGGCGAAGTGAGGCTGGATCGACATGGAAGGAACGTGCCGGGAGCTGGACGAAAACGAACGTGAAGAGGCGCGGCTACTCGACTTTGAGGTGAATGAAACGGCGTCCGTTGCT
>JAYSVS010000165.1:0-4044 GCA_043718395.1 Acidobacteriota bacterium | reverse complement strand
TTGCCCTTGCCTAAATCACCCAGAACCTGGTCATAAGTGCGGTTCTCTTTGAGCACATAGATCACATGCTCTATCAGACTCGACTTCTGACCCACCTCTGCTGGAACCACATTCGATGAAAGCGTATTCTCCCGGGTTTGTTCATCCCGGTAAGGAGAATTCGACTTCACACTAGCCGTGTAAGCCGTCATCCTCTCTCCATCGAGGCCAGTCACAACAGAGATCGACCCACGCTGCAACCGTCCCACATAAGCTACTGGTGCCCCACCCAAATGCAGCGGTGCCGGACGCTTCAATGGATTCGGTCCATTTACACTGTTCGAGAAACTTCGAGCCCCTCGTCCATTGAAAATCAACAAGCGGTCTTCGCCCATAGACCGAGCCGCAACCGGGTACCAGCCCGAAGGAACAAAGCCCTCCACCAGCGACCTCTTTCCCTCCACCTCAACTGACGCCACCGCATTGAGATCAGAGCACACCACATACAGCTTCTTCTGATCCGGGCTCAACGCGAGAGCGCTTGGAGTCGACCCTAATGCCTGAAGCGGCGTCATTGACACGTTGATCGTCTCGACCACACGCAAGTCCTTAGACTCTGCCACCCCAATCACATGCACCGAATTCGTATTCGAAGACGTCACAAAGATTCGGGCCGCCCACGGCTGCGGGCCTTCCTCTTCGAGTGCGGTCTTCGCCCCGCGCCACACCATGTCCATTGGTATCGCACCCACGCGCACCCGCTGCAAAATCACTCCATCTGATGCCTTGTGATGAAGCACCGACGCATCCCCCATCACGGATACAAAGAAGCTCTGATTGTCGGGATGCACCAGAATTCTGTAAGGACGCCGGCCTGTCTGAAAGCGTTCAATCACCCTGCCAGACTGCGGATTGATCACCGCAATCAGATTCCGGTGCAGCATCGCCACATAAAGCAAGCGCCCATCGGGAGACACCGCCACATCACCAGTAAAGTCCTCATGTGACGGCACAGCTTCGGTCAACTTCCAGTCCCCGGCCCGTGTCAATTCACCATTCGCACCGACACTCAGCGCATACACCATCGCCTTGGATCCGCCACCCACATACAGGCTCTTCCCGTCCGGCGAAAACGAAAGCCCCAGCCACCCGTCCGGCAACTCAATTCGAGACACCTGCTTCAGCGTCCCCGGGTCCAGCAGCACCACCGAAGGAATGTTGTAGCCCCCATGCAGCACCGCCAAAAACTTCTTGTCCGGTGACATCACGCTAGCCATCGGGAAGGTGTCGGTCTCGATCTGCGACCCAGCCGGCCGCACTCGCCAGCCCGTGGGCAACAATACGCTGCCATCCTCTTGCGGGCCAACCACCTTCATCCCCTCAGGCTGCGAGAACATCGCGCACACCCCGATCACGACCAGCGCCAGAATCGGAAACACAGGCTTCCAACGGTTCATGTTCACTCCTATTTGTACTTAGTCCCGGTATCGCTGTGCGATCGGGAATCTGCGGCCAATGCCAAATGCCTTTGACGTCACCTTCAGGCCCGGTGCGGCCTGTTGGCGCTTGTATTCGTTAAGGTCTACCTTCCGCGCAATCTCTCGCACCAGATCGAGAGGAAGATCTTCCCGCCTCGCAATCTCGACCGGCGATTCCAGGCGCTCAATATAGCCCTTCAAAATCCGGTCGAGCACATCATACGGCGGTAGCGAATCCTGATCCGTCTGATCCGGCCGCAGCTCTGCCGAAGGCGGTTTCACAAACACATTCTCGGGGATCGCATCCCCCAGCCGCCGGTTCGCAATCCGGCACAAATCGTACACCAGCGTCTTCGGCACATCAGAAATCACCGCCAGCCCCCCGCACATATCGCCATAGAGCGTGCAGTAGCCAACCGCGAGTTCCGACTTGTTGCCCGTAGTCAAAACGAGAGCCCCAAATTTGTTCGACAAAGCCATCAGTGTCAACCCGCGTAAGCGGCTCTGTATATTCTCTTCCGTAGCATCCGGCTTGTAACCAACAAACAAAGGAGCCAGCGTCGCCATCATCGTTTCATAGCCCGGCCGAATCGAAGAAACCTCAAACCTGACCCCCAACCGCTCCGCCATGGCACGAGCATCGGTCAACGAATGATCGGATGAATAAGGCCCCGGCATCCCCACGCCAATCACGTTCTCCTTGCCAAATGCCTCTACGGCCACACAAGCCACAATGGAGGAATCAATCCCCCCCGACAATCCGATCAGCACCTTTCGAAATCCGCACTTAGTCACATAATCCCGAGTCCCCAGCACCAGGGCCTCATAGACGGCCTCATTCTCATCCGCATGTGTCGCCTTCCGGTCACCCTCACCAGTAGCAACATCACACAAAAGCAGACTCTCTTCGAAACTCGGTGCCTCGGCAATCACACGACCCTGCGCATCCATCGCAAAACTCGACCCGTCAAAGACCAGGTGGTCATTGCCACCAATTGAATTGACATAGACGCAAGGCAGCCCATGCTGTTGGGCGATGGTCTCAAACAACTGCCGCCGCAATGCCCGCTTGCCCTGTTCATAAGGGCTGGCATTGATACTCAACAACAACTGCGCCCCTTGCGCCTTTAACTCCGAAATCGGGTCGCGCTCATAAAGCCGCTCAGCGAAAATCTGCTTCTGATTCCAGGTATCTTCGCAAACGGTAAGAGCCACCGGAACGCCCTCAATCAACAAAAGCGATTGCGACTGAGCCGAATAGAAATACCGGCCCTCATCAAAGACGTCGTAGGTGGGCAGCAGCATCTTGGTCTGCCGGAACACTTCCTTGCCCCGGTGCAGCACGACAGCGGAATTCAAAACCTTCTTGCCGACGGTTTGATGTGAAGGCGCAACGGACCCGACGATCACATGAAGCGGCAAATCAGCAGTCTCTTCGGCAATCCGCAAGACTTCGGCCTCGGCGCGAGCAAGAAAAGAAGGCTTTTCCACAAGATCGCGAGGAGGGTAGCCAGTCAGACAGAGTTCAGGAAAAAGAACAACTTGCGCTGCGTTTTCAGCGGCACGGCGTGCGAAGTCAACGATCTTCTTGCGGTTCGCATCGAAGTCGCCAACGGTGGTATTGATTTGCGCGAGAGCAATGCGCATGAGATTCCCTATTGTAGCGATTCAGCGCCTGCCCACTTTGAATTTTGGGTGAATCCCAATCCCCCGGAGTTCGGCATTTCTCAAATCTGCCGTGATCGAATGAAAGAAAAGACGTCGATGGATGAGTGTGCAAGACGAACTCATGCATTACTAATCCACCCAGAACCTCTGCCAGATGTAGACTCAAGTTATGGCGGAAATGATCGAGCAGAAACACGCATTGTCAGGACACCCAACTATCGAAGAACTGAAGGCTGCCCAAGGCACAGTGCCCACGGCAGACCCGCGTGAATTGCTTGGCAACTTCTGGCCAGAGGAAGAAGACATCGATTTCTTTCTGGCCAATCTTCGAGAGTGGCGTGGGCATACTGAGGCTGATCGGGCCGCATGAGTTCGGTAGTCGTAGATACGGATGTCGTTTCTTTGATTTTTAAGGGTGATAGCCGGGCCGAAAAATATTTACCGATATTGAGTAAGCCTGATCTTCTTGTGTCTTTCATGACCGAAGCAGAATTGGAGCGATGGATTCTTCAAGCGCAGTGGGGACTGGAAAGGAAAATCCAATTCCGTCAGTATATGAGGCGCTTCGTCTCCGTTCCTTCATCTCGAAACTTGATTCTAAAATGGGCTGAAGTCATGGTGATGGCACGTTCAGTTGGACGCAGGATTGATGTTGCGGACGCTTGGATTGCCGCCACTGCGTTGCTATACGAGTCACCGCTCGTTACAAACAATGGCGCAGACTATGCGGGAGTTGCTGGCCTCAAGATCGTAGGGAGCGATTTGACCTAGGTATGGGAAAAGCTCAGCCAAAGGCTCTGGCAAGCAGCAACGCTGGCAGGCTGTTGTTGCTCAGCGATTCTGTCAGGTTAACTGCTCAGCGACTTTGTCACCCCTGCGGATGGGGACTCTGTCCCCAAACCCCTGGGATTTATCGCAT
>JAYSVS010000164.1:0-39764 GCA_043718395.1 Acidobacteriota bacterium | reverse complement strand
GATTCCAAAAGGCGTGATTGCGAGGCGAGGGTTGAGTTGGACCGCTGAAAAAGTGTTCGCTGAAATGCCGGTTGTGTATAATCAGGCGCTCTCTCATTGAGGGAAGTAGGAATGAAAATCTTGACGCTTCAAGATCGACTCAGTAATTTTGAGGCACAACATCCAAAATTTGTGGAACGTCTGCCCAGAATCGTCGGAGCAATTGACTTTACTCTAAATCATTCCGGCTTGAGTCAGCCGAAGACAAAAGCAGACAGAGCGATCTTCTTGTTATGCCATTCAGTCATTTGCGAGTTCGAAGAAGTAGTTCACCTTTGTTCCGGTGGCTTTGGAATCGGTTCGATGAAGGTGCTTCGCGGAATGTATGAAAAGGCCGTGACCGCTGACTATCTAATGCAAAACCACAAGGAGGCGGTTTGCTTTTTGGCCTTTCATCGTGTGCAAGATCATAAACTAAAAAGCTCCCTTCGACGGAATTCAGACGGTGAAAGTGCAGAATTGTCCCTAGCCAAGAGGTTCCGACAGAAAGTGGAATGGAAGTTCAAGTTCAAACAAGAAAGTTGCAAGACATGCGGCAAGACTCCCATGCCTTCTTGGACCAAGAAAAGCATCAAAGAGTTGTCGGAATCAAGTAAGTATCTGCTCGGAGATTACTACGGCTTTTGCTATCAAGCCGGTACTCTGCATTCTCACGCGACTCTTCACGGCCTAGCAGCAAGGTTATCGATGGCAAAGAGTGGCGCACTGTCACTAGAACCAACTCAGGAAGCCCAATATGTTTATCTTAGTCTTTACTATGGCCACTTGCTTGTTTTGGTAACTCTCCATATTCTAGACGATCAGTTTAGCCTCGGAATGCGTGATAACTTAAACGATTGGAACGAGGACTTGTGTTATTGGGGCATTGCTTCTTCTCATCCATAAAGGTCGCCACAGCGCGTGGCTGCTAAGCCACCCGCAAGCGCCTTTCCGCCTCTAGGTCTACTACGGAAGTTCCCGAGAGCGTAATCAGCCTGTCTTCCAATTCCGCTGGTGGCATCGGACATCGAAGCCTTCCGGGCGCTCCCAGAGGATGACGGGGTACGCGGCGCTGCCTGTCACTTTGAGGTAGAACAGGTTGCAATCGGCTACACTTCGGAGCTTGTCGAAGTCCCAACCCTCTAACCAAATCTGCCTGTACGCAACGAACGTTGCTTTTCCTCTAGCGCCGGATCGGGAACCCAGCTCCACGGCTGGATTGCTGACGGCGCACACTTGCGTCGTTTCCATTTTCGGTATCTCCATCGATGCGGCCAAGGATGGCCATTCGTACCGCTAGACCTAGCGCGGAAGTCATAACTTCTTCGCCAGCGCCTTCGTGAAGCGCTGTCAGGAAAATTCTCCAAGCGTTGCTGCTGGCCTTACCCGTCTCGTTGAGCTCACTCGCCAAGGCGAGAGCGGCACTCGTGACGCGCGGCCCTAAGCTCATGCTGATCCGCGATAGCTCATCGGCATTGATAGGGCCAATATCCATTTAGCGCCGGATGGCTCCAGCTTCGTCAACTTCCGGCATGCCGTTGGCGAGACCTAGGGCGATGCGCTTAATGAAGGGTTGGCCGAACTTCGAACCAGTTCCTCCATCGTCCGGTGACCCCAAGCCCACAAGTGGTTTTTGTAATAGCTCGAATACCGATCCACTGTACTTTCGCGCGACCTGCCCGAACGCTTCCCAACATCGATGAACATCTCGAAGACTTCCTTTGTGGTTAAGCGGCCTTGGGCTTGCGGCCATTCTGCGGTGCCAAAACGGAAATGCAAGGCTCTGCGAGCGCCGAGTAGTCGCCCCAACGCCCGAGCAATGCCGGCCCTCCAGTCCCACGGGTTGAGACAGTCTGTTGACCCTGTCTTTGCCCGGGCGCGCCATCGGGGCGGTGCAAGCCATATCGCTGTTGGACGAATTCAATTATGATTAAGACTTCATGGATCGATTGAAATTGGGCCAATTCTGCACGAGGATGATGTTTATGGGGGCTGTCCTTTCGCCGAGCGTGTGGGGACAAGTTGATTATCTGCGCGATGTGCAGCCGATCCTGCGCCGCAACTGCTACGGATGCCACGGACCTTCCATGCAGCAGAGTGGCTTGCGTCTTGATGACTCCGTTTCGGCATTGAAGGGTGGTTACAGTGGGCCCGCGATTGTAGCGGGCAATAGCGCTGCCAGCAATTTACTGAAGAGAGTGAATGCCGAGAAGGGTTTTCCGGCAATGCCGCCAGGCGGCAAGCAATTGAAATCGCAGGATATTGCGACCCTGAAAAACTGGATCGATGCCGGCGCAGTTTTTCCAGCGGGACTCAAAACTTTGAGCGCGACAAAGCGCCTGGAGAACAAGCACTGGGCCTTCCAGCCAGTGAAGCGGCCTGAATTGCCGCTTCTACCTGGAGGGCGGAATGAGATCGACAAGTTCGTCTTGGCGCGCCTTGAAAAAGAGAAAATTGCCGCGTCTCCTGAAGCCGATAAAAGAATTTTATTGCGGCGCCTCAGCCTCGATCTGACAGGGCTGCCGCCCACGGCCGAAGAGGTCAATAATTTTCTCGTCGATGCGAAACCCAATGCCTACGAACGCCAAGTCGAACGCCTCCTCGCTTCCCCTCACTACGGCGAGAAGTGGGCTCGCCACTGGCTCGATCAGGCTCGCTATGCAGACTCTGATGGCTACGAGAAAGACTGGATACGGCCCTGGGCCTGGCGCTGGCGCAACTGGGTGATCGATGCGGTAAACAAGGATCTCCCCTTTGACCGCTTTACGATCGAACAGATTGCCGGAGACCTTCTTCCCGAGGCAAGCGCTGAAACGCGAGCCGCCACCGGCTTTCATCGCAACACGCTGACGAATCGCGAAGGCGGAATCGACGATAAACAATTTCGCTTTGAAGGTACGTCGGATCGCAGCAGCACGGTTGCTTCAGTCTGGCTGGGCCTCACGGTGGCCTGCGCACAGTGCCACGATCACAAGTACGACCCGATCTCGCAGAAGGATTTCTTCGGCATGTTTGCGTTCTTCGATAATTCCGAAGAAGTGAATATCGATGCTCCACTGCCTGGAGAAATCGGCCCCTGGATTCGCACACAGGCCGAGTATCAGAAAAAACGCGAGGCTCTGTTAGTCGAATACAACGTGGCATCCTTGCAGGCGGATTGGGAAAAGAACATCCTCTACACCATCGCCCATTTGGGCGAACGTACCGATTGGGACTTGGCCTGGGATTGCGTCAACAAGCTGACTGAGGATGGGGATGGCGGCAAGATTGTCCAGATTGCTCCGGCCAAGAGAACTGCTCGTGAACGCGAAATCCTCACCAACCACTTTGTCGCCAATTATCACTTTGCGGTTGGCAACAAGCGATGGAAAGAACTCAAGCTGGACGAATTGACCAAGAAGCTTCGTGAATTGAAGCGCGACTATCCGCAGTTGAGCCAAGCCATGACCATCTCGGAATTGCCAGTGAAGCAACCCACTCATTTGAGGGTGCGGGGTGACTACCGATCAAACGGAATCGAGGTTGAGCCGGCGACGCTTTCCGTACTTCCACCTCTCAATAGTCAAGGTCTCGCGACCCGACTCGATCTGGCCAAGTGGCTGGTTTCGAAAGAGAATCCGCTCACTGCGCGCGTGGCTGTCAATCGCATTTGGCAAGAACTTTTTGGCTCTGGTCTGGTTCGCAATAGTGATGATTTTGGCGTTCGAAGCGATCCACCCAGCCACCCGGAATTGCTCGACTGGATGGCCAGTGAGTTTATTGAAAATGGATGGAGCCGCAAGCAACTTTTACGCAAGATCGTGAGTTCATCCACCTACCGGCAGTCTTCGCAGGCTCGCCCAGAACTGATGGAACGCGACCCCAACAATACCCTCTTGGCTCGTCAAACTCGTCTGCGGCTTTCGGCTGAATCGATCCGCGATTCTGCCCTGCAAGCGAGCGGCTTGCTCACCAGGCAAGTTGGCGGGCCCAGTGTGCAACCCCCAATTCCGGCTGGCGTGATGGAGGCCGGATATGGCTCGCGAGGCTGGAACTCTGCATGGCAAGAAGCCAAAGGAGCAGACCGCTATCGCCGCGGCCTTTACATCCAGTTTTTGCGAACTACCCCCTACCCGTTGCTCGTGAATTTCGACGCGCCCAAAGCGACTGTTGCGGCCTGCCGCCGTGATCGATCCAACACTCCACTGCAGGCACTGAATCTGCTCAATGACCCTGCATTTCAGGAGATGGCCCAAGCCCTTGCGGTACGCGTCTTGACTGCACAGCAAAGCGACTTCAATGCCCGGCTCGATTCCGGGTATCTGGAGGCGCTGGCCCGCAAACCGAGTGATGCCGAACGCAAACGTCTGCGTATGTACTTCGACAAACAACAGGCGCTGCTGGCCGATGATCCAAAATCGATCGAAGCGCTTGCACCCTATTCTCCAGATGGCATTACCAGATTAGAGATGGCTGTCTGGACGACGATGGCAAGTGTATTGATGAACCTTGATGAATTCATCACGAGAGAGTAAAGCGATGGACCAAAGACTACTTCTTGAGACGCATCTGCGCAGAGATTTCCTGCGACGCTCACTGGCAGGAATCGGCTCCCTCGCGTTGTCTGACCTAATGCAGGGTGCCGCCGTGCCAGACCCGCTAGCGCCCAAAGCCTCTCATTACAAGGCCAAGGCGAAGAACGTGATCTTCCTCTTTCAGGAAGGCGCGCCTTCGCAGATGGATCTATTCGATCCCAAGCCGGAACTCACCAAATGGCATGGGCAATCGTTGCCTCCTTCGATGACGAAGGATATGAAGCTGGCCTTTATCAAACCAACTGCCAAGATCCTGGCTTCTCCGCGCAAGTTTGCGCCTTGCGGGCAAAGCGGGATGGAGCTCTCAGACCTTCTGCCCTACACCTCCAAGCATGCCGATGACATCTGCCTGATTCGCTCGATGCATTCTGAAGCCTTCAATCACCACCCCGGTCAGTTGTTGCTGTTCTCTGGGCACATGATTGGGGGGCGGCCTTCGATGGGAGCTTGGGCCACTTATGGGCTGGGCTCTGAATCGAAAAACCTGCCGGCTTTTGTTGCGTTGCAATCAGGGCCAGGCTCAAGCGCCGGTTCTGAATTGTGGACCAACGGGTTTCTTCCGTCGCTCTATCAGGGCACAACGCTTCGATCTTCGGGCGATCCGATTCTCTACCTATCGAACCCCCAAGGGCTCTCGGCAGAATCGCAGCGTGCCCGTCTTGATGCGCTCAAAGACCTCAATACCGAACACCTGGAGCGCACGGGCGATGCCGAGATCGCCTCACGCATTCACTCCTATGAATTGGCTTACCGGATGCAATCCGCAGGCCCTGAACTGGTGGATCTGAGCAAGGAATCGCCGGAGACGATCGAGATGTACGGGATCAACGACAAGGACTCCCGTCAGTACGGCACGAACATGCTATTGGCACGGCGGCTCATTGAGCGAGGCGTTCGATTCGTGCTCTCCGCTCACTCGGGTTGGGATCATCACTCGGCCATCAACACGGGCTTGCCCAAGATCTGCAAACAAACAGACAAGCCTACAGCCGCGCTTCTGAAGGATCTCAAGCAACGCGGGTTGCTCGACGAAACCCTTGTGGTCTGGGGCGGAGAATTTGGCCGCACGCCTATGTCTGAGATCCGTCGTCCGGACGAGGCCGACAATGCGGGCCGCGATCACCATCCCAATGGCTATTCGATCTGGATGGCTGGCGGTGGCGTGAAGCCGGGGCAAGTGATCGGCAAGACCGATGAGCTGGCGCTCAATATCGTCGAAGACGCGATCGACGTACATGATCTGCAGGCAACCATTCTGCATCTGATGGGCCTCGACCATCTTCGTCTCACCTACCGTCATATGGGCCGGGACTTCCGCCTCACCGACGTCCACGGGCAGGTAGTCAAGAAAATCTGCGCCTGACTTGCTGTAGCACTTAGCACTTCTGGCCTGTCGGATGTGGATGCGGCGGTACATTAAGAGAAGAATGAAACCTACGGGCGAAAAGAAAAAGATCAATTATACAAAGGCTTTTGCTGAAGCCAAATCGCTCATCTTCCAGCATCGCTGGCGGCTTGCTCTTGGGCTGGGTCTAATGCTGGTGAGCCGTGGCCTCAGCCTGGTGCTGCCGGCTTCAACCAAGTACGTAATCGACGAAGTGATCGGCAAGGGCCGGGGCGATATGTTGTTCACCGTGGCGGGCGTCGCACTCGCCGCGACGATGGTGCAGGCTCTGACCGCGTTTGCGCTTGCGCAGGTATTGGGTGTTGCGGCCCAGCGCGCCATTACTGAGATGCGAAAACGCGTCCATGCTCATATTGAGCGTTTGCCGGTAAGCTACTTTGATTCGATGAAGACCGGGCAACTGATTTCACGCATCATGCAGGATGCCGAAGGCGTACGAAATCTGGTCGGGACAGGCCTCGTGCAACTGACCGGTGGGCTGGTGACCGCCTCAATGTGCCTGGTGGTTTTGCTCTATCTGAACTGGCAAATGACGCTCATCACGATCGCCGTCCTTGGTGTCTTTGGCGGAGTTCTTTCGGTTGCCTTCAAACGGCTGCGGCCGCTGTTTCGTGAGCGCGGCGAAATTCAATCTCAATTGACTGGGCGCCTCAGTGAGAGCCTTGGCGGAATTCGTGTGGTCAAAGCTTACACTGCAGAGCGCAGAGAGAAACTGGTTTTTGCCAAAGGTGCTCACAAGCTCTTTCGCAATATCGCGCAATCGATGACGGGTGTTTCCTTCGTCATGGCTTTTTCTTCGATGATCGTGGGTGCGATTGGCATGGTGATTTTTCTGGTCGGCGGAAGCGCCGTTATGCGTAACGAAATGACCCTGGGTGACCTCTTCATGTACGCCGCATTCACGGGCATGATGGCGATGCCGGTTGTGGAACTAGCGTCGATTGGCACGCAGATCACCGAGGCACTGGCAGGCCTCGACCGGATTCGCGAAGTACTTGATCTTAAGGGCGAAGATGCTGAAGACGCTGGGCGTGCCGCCGTTGGCGACCTGAGTGGAGATATCGAGTTTGTCGATGTTGGCTTCGAATACCAGGTCAATACACCGGTGCTCAAACATATTTCTTTCCACGCCAAGGCTGGGTCGACTACGGCGCTGGTGGGATCCAGCGGATCCGGCAAAAGTACATTGATCAGCCTGGTGATGGATTTCAATGCTCCGAAGAGCGGCAAGATCCTCGTTGATGGTCGAGATC
This sequence comes from Acidobacteriota bacterium, assembly GCA_043718395.1. Lineage (GTDB taxonomy): Bacteria > Acidobacteriota > Terriglobia > Bryobacterales > Bryobacteraceae > Bryobacter. The sequence goes on along the minus strand of JAYSVS010000164.1, from coordinate 32,514 downwards.
TGGCTGGCCTGAAGATGCGAGACTACCGCTCGAATCTAGGTGTGGTCTTTCAGGACAACTTCCTTTTTGATGGAACTATTGCAGAGAACATCTCCTTTGCTCAGCCTGGGGCAACGCGAGCACAGATTGAAGAAGCGTGCCGTGTAGCGAACTGTTCTGAATTTATTGAACGGTTCGAGAAGGGCTACGACACTATTGTTGGTGAGCGCGGAGTGAAGCTATCTGGTGGTCAGCGCCAGCGAGTCGCCATTGCCCGCGCGATCCTGGCCGACCCCAAAATACTTATTCTCGATGAAGCAACTTCAAGTCTCGATAGTGAAAGCGAAGCGATGATCCAGCAGGCGCTGGGACATCTGCGCAGGGGCCGGACTACTTTTGTGATTGCCCACCGCCTGTCGACGATCCGTTCAGCCGATCAGATTCTGGTGATCGAAGGCGGCGAGATTGTGGAGCGCGGCAACCATTCGAGCCTGATGGCTCTGTGCGGAAGGTATCGCGAATTGCACGACCGTCAACATGCCTTTGAGCAGAATCAATTCATCAATCCGGGTGAGGATTTTACACTCGCCGCTAGCGCAGAAACAAGCCGGGTCGCCAGATAGCGTCGACTTTCCGCTAGTGCGCGACTACGGTGATGCCGCTCTCGGTTACCGTGTAGCCCGCAGCACGATCTGCAACTGCATCAAAGCCCGCTCTGGTGCCTTCAGGGAGCTTAACGTTGGGGCAGACAATGACGCGCTTCAGGTGGCAGTTTCGACCGATCTCTGCATTTAACAGCAGAATGGAATCATCCACCGCCGAATAGGAATTGACCCTCACCCCAGGAGAGATCACAGATCGCTGCACCCTCGCCCCAGAGACAATAACGCCGGGCGCGACGATCGAATCAATGGCGACACCCATGCGATTGCCCTCTTGGGCAAAAACGAATTTCGCGGGAGGATACATCGGAGGATTGGTGCGGATCGGCCAAGACTTGTCATAGAGGTTGAATTCGGGGATCACCGAGACCAGATCGAGATTCGCGTCGTAGTAAGCGTCCAGGGTTCCGACATCGCGCCAATAGCGCACCTTTTTGGCGTTGAGGTCATGGAAATCGTAAGCCGTGACTTTATGCTCATGGATTAGCTTCGGCAGGATATCTTTTCCGAAATCGTGTGAGGATGTTGCGTCAGATGCATCGAGTCGAAGGGCATCGAGCAGGATCTTTGTATTGAAGAGGTAGATGCCCATTGACGCGGAGACCATCTTTGGATCAAACGGAGACCGGGCGGGATGATCATGCTGGGGCTTTTCTTCAAACCCGATAATCCGGTACGACGGATTAATCTGCGCTACCCCGAATCGGCCTGACTCCTCGGGTGGAATCTGGATGGTGGCGATTGTGATGCCGGCCATCTGTTTACGGTGCCACTCGCTCATTTCGCCGTAATCCATTTTGTAAATATGATCGGCAGAAAGGATAAGTACGGTGTCGGGTGCTTCGGCCTCGATCGACTCGATATTCTGATAAACCGCGTCGGCTGTTCCTAAGTACCAGTCGTCGTGCATCCGCTTCATCGGCGGCATCGTCTCGATGAACTCTCCAATTTCGCCTGAAAAGATCGACCATCCGTCCCGGATGTGGCGCGTCAGATCCAGGCTCTTGTACTGAGTCATCACAAAAACTCTTCGGAGCCCTGAATTCAAGCAGTTGGAGAGAGTGAAGTCAATGATGCGGTAGATGCCGCCAAAAGGCACCGCCGGCTTTGCAGTGTGGAGTGTCAGCGGTGAAAGGCGCTCGCCAGCACCTCCAGCTAACAGGATAGCGAGTACTTTTTCCATGCTCTAACATCAAGGATATAGGACAAATTAGATAATATTAACGACTTGACTTCATGATCACGTAAATTAACACAACAATCATCAAGATGATAACTACGTTACCTACGATGACCCATGGGCTGATGCCCTTGAAGAAGCTGGCTGCCGTGGCTGGAGCTGGTGCGGCTGGAACAACGGCCGGCGGAGCAGAAGACGGTATCGCCGGTGCTGCTGGATTAGATAACAGCGGTGCACGACCAGCGGCTGGTGCGTTCGACTGAGGCACAGGCACACCCACTGCTGGCGCCGATGCCACGGGCGGGGCTTTCATCATTCGAGTGAAGTCTCCAGGGCCTGAAGCTTGAGGAGGAGGTGCGCCCTGCTGTGGTGGAGCTGCAGGCGCCCGGAAGAAACCGGTTGCACCATCAGGACTGGAAAGCGCATTTGGATTCATCGCACCACCCGATGAAGAAAGCGGGCCTGCTGCGGGAGGTGCCACGTCAGGCGAGGCTGAAGGTGCGCTACCCGCTCCGAATCCTGGTAAATTGTCCAGGCTGAAATGACTTCCACCAAGCGATTGCGGACGAATCGAAGGGGCGCTCAAGCCTTGCCCTGCTACAGACGGCGCATACATCTGACCTTCACTAAAAGAGGGTGTGCCCATACTTGGGCCAGTGATCTTGCCAGAAGCCGAAATGGAAGGGCCGCTCATTCCGCTCATGTTGGCAGAAGGTGCCCGGAATGAAGGGCCACTAAGAGTTGGCTTTTGAAACGAAGGGGCCTGAATGATATTGTCGAGCGGCCTTGAACCGCCCCCCGAGGGAGGCGATGCAGGCGGTGGTGCCTGCTGTGGGCCGCCAAAGGGTGCGGGAGTTGGCCCCGGAGGCGGCGCTCCATAAGCTGGAGGAGTAGCGCTCTGAGGATTGAAGCTCTGTGGCGCGGCAGGGATTGGCGAAGCAGCTTGGGGCACTGCAGTGCTGCCGCCGAATGAAGGCGTCTTTAGCATTCGAGTAAAGTCACCTGGCCCGGCTGAAGGTGTTGGGGGCGGCGGCGGAGGCGCACTCGATGGCAGCATCTCGGAAGGTGCTACCGACTTAAACATCCTCGTGAATTCCCCTTCTTTTTGAGAGGGCGGAGGGGCAATCGGATTGGTGAGTGGATTCACGGGTGCAGGAGTATGCTGCATGAGCGGCGATTGGAACATCCGGTTGAATTCATCGGCATCTGGCGGTGCAGCCGGAGAAGACTGAGAGGCGGGCGGAAAGAGGGAATCGAAGGGTGAAGGCGGTGGTGCCAACTGGCTTGCACTGAACATTTGGCTGAAATCATCCGGTGCTTGAGCGGGCGGGGCTGCTGGCGGCTGCACAGACGGTGTCTTGAACATTCGAGTAAACTCGCCCGGCTCCTGCATGGGCGGCGGTGGCGGTGGCACAGGTGCAGTCTGAGGAGGATAAACCGGCAACACTTGCGTCGCCATCGCTGGTGGCGGTGGCAGCGGTGGTGCGGCGAGCCCATCAAACTTGAACACACCTGCTTTCTGCATCGGGTCTGGAGTTTTCGCCTGGCCGAGTGTGCTCAACCAGTCGCGAAGCGACGCTCCGCCCGGCAATGGCCGAGTCACGATGTATGTCTTAGATCCTTCTTCTACAACCTCAAGGATCGGCTTGTCTCCAAAGCCGCCAGAGGCATGTTGCCTTTTGGCCATGGAAAAAAGCTCGCGAGCATCAGTGCGGATGATGTGAATCCACACCTCCTCGCCGGTCATCTTCATCACGGCTTTATAAGAAAGCGCTTCAGCCGAATCGGCTATGGGGGAGACAAGTTGATATGTAGACTCGAAGGACATGATTGTATATACCTATGAATTCACGCCTTTATGATAGCCTGAGATCTCACTGGCGATGAAGCAACTCTCTCGTGTCGTTTGGTCCGAAGGAATGCATTTGGCGCCTCATCATTTCCAGGCGCAGAAACGTTATTTCGAAGATCTAATCGATTTTACTTCGCAATCTCTGCACTACTCTCCCTTCGGCTTTGCCGGAATAGAGTGGAGCGAAGAGGCATTGAAAAATGGGCGGATAGAACTTCTTCATGCGCGAGGCTTCTTGCCCGATGGTCTGGCTTTTGTCATGCCCGAATCGGACCAGCTTCCAGAAAGCCGGCCTGTCGCCGAATTAATGAGCCCGGTGGCGAGGTTTGCTACCGTTCACCTTTCTCTCCCTCCTTTTAATCCGGGCGGTGCCAATTGCAGCGACGACACCACACGTTTTTCTCCAGATGAGCGGAAAATCGTCGATGAAAATGCCGGGACCGAAGAACGTCCTGTCACTTTGGGCCACAAGAACTTTCGCCTCTTGCTGGATCACGAACTTACCCCGAATCTGATCACAATGCCGATTGGCAGGGTGATGCGTGATGGAGCGGGCAATCTGATTTTCGATCCGGATTTTATTCCGCCACTGATTACGATTCAGGGATCGCGGCGCTTGATGGTGATGCTGAACCGGCTGGTGGAGATTCTTGGTTCCAAGGGCAGCGCTCTTCGGCCAGAACGCGCTAGCGCAAAGCTTGGTGGCATGAGCCAGCGTGACGTCGCCAGCTTCTGGTACTTACACTGCATCAATTCTGCGATCGCCGACTTGAAGCATGCTGCAGAAGTAAAAAAGGGACACCCCGAAGAACTTTACCGGCAGTTGCTCAAACTGGGCGGGGCACTTTGCACGTTTAATCTCAAGAGAGATCCAGCCGATCTTCCCCTATACGATCACCTGCAGCCTGAACAGTGCTTCCCCCAATTGGACTCGCACATCCGGGAAGCGCTTGAGACCATTCTGCCTTCTAGCGCAATGCAAATTCCGCTCAAAGTCTATGCGCCGTATTTGTATGAAGGAACAATCGCAGACGAGCGATGTCTGGCCAAATCGCGCTGGATCCTCGGGGTGAGGGCGCAAACTGCGGAAAGCGTCATCATCTTGCGCGTACCTCAACTGGTGAAGTTATGTTCGAGAGACTTTGTCGAGCGGCTGGTACAGGGTGCTCACCCTGGCCTGGAGTTGTTACACATGCCGATCCCACCGTCGGAGATACAAATCAAAACGGAAATGCAGTACTTCGCGATCTCGCGTGTCGGCCCTTGCTGGCAGCAGATCGCCCGTATCAAGCAGGTAGGCGTCTACGTGCCGGGCGAATTTCCGGCTCCTGAAGTTGAGTTGATCGTGATTCTTGAGGCTTAGGAGGGAGACCGATGCAGAATTCCAGTTTGATGGAGCGCGAGACTTTAGCGGTGATCTTTCAAGAGCCGCTGACAGCGGTCGTGCGTGTCTGGGCCAATCCGCAGATGACGCAGGATCCTTATGGTTTGCGCGAGAGTATGAAGACCGCGCTCAAGCTTTCGATTGAGGATGCGCGGCGAAAAACTTTTTCCGAAGAGGAAACCAAGCTGGCGATGTTTGCCATCGTCGCTTATCTCGACGAAACCATCCTGACGCAGAATCAGCCAGCCTTCGCTGACTGGCGCCGCAAGCCTTTGCAGGAGGAGCTATTCGGTGTACACATTGCCGGCGAGATCTTTTTCCAGAATCTCGAAAACATTATCCGGCAGCCCGATAGTTTGCCCAATTCCGATTTGCTGGAACTCTACGCGCTGTGCATCAGCCTCGGATTTCAAGGCCGCTACAGCGCCGGGGGACGAGCGGAACTGAAGCGGATTGTCGACGCTTGCATGGACAAGTGCCGCCGAATCAGGGGGGCAATGCCTCCTTTGTCGCCTTCTGGAGAATTGCCCAAGACGGACGCGGTACTTGCTGTAGGCGACCCCTGGTTTCAGCGCATGGTGCTGATTGGCGGCGGGCTCTGCGGATTGGCTGCCGTGGCCTTTCTCGTCTACAATTTGTTGCTCGGCTCAGGTGCCGATGAGCTTCGCTCCATCGCGCAAGAAATGACTCGCAGGTAAGCGGAGACACCCAAAATGATCTTCTACGGAATCACAGCGCTGCTCTGGATCGGATGGATGGTAGTCGGCTGGTTCTTGCCCAATTGGATTAGCATGCAGGGCAAAAACATCTGGTATGTCCGAATTCTATTCTGGCTGATTGGGACTGCTCTGGCTGGTTTTCTCGTCTACTGGAAAGTCACGACCAACCGAAAGAAGAGAGCACTTGCCCTTGCTGGCGAGCAAGGTGCCGAACTTGATTTTGTCCTCGCTGAAGCAGACAAGAAATTACAGGCCACCGGAGCAAGTCTCGCTACCATGCCAGTGGTCTTTGTCATGGGTGCCCGTGGGGCCGCCAAGACGACACTGATCACCAACAGCGGGCTTGAGCCGGAGCTATTGGCTGGCCTGGTTTACCAGGAAGGCAATCAGCTTGTGCAAACGCGCACGGCCAATGTCTGGCTGGCGAAGAAGACCGTCTTTGTCGAGGCAGCCCCAACACTGCTTGAAAACGACAAGCTCTGGAAAGCCTTCTCCCAGCGCTTTGCCCCGGGCGGCATGATCGCGCTTAAGGCAAGCTCCACTCCCGCCCCCCGTAGCGTTCTGATGTTTGTTGGTACTGAGGAATTTTTCCAGCAAGGTGCTGGGGAAATGATGGCGGCCAAGGCACGCATCCTCAACCAGCGGCTAATCGAGATGTCGAAGACTCTCGGAGCTCGCATCCCTGTTTACGTGATTTTCACCAAGGCAGACCAGATGCCTCACTTCGCCAGCTATGTCTCTTACATGAGCAATGACGAAGTGGCTCAGGTGCTTGGTGCCACGATTCCAATCGTCGACATGGCCTCCAGCGGAGTCTACGCAGAGCAAGCTGGCAAGCGTTTTGGCGATTTCATTGAGGAGCTGTTCCGTAGTCTGGCTGAGCGCCGCGTCCCCTTGCAGGAACGCGATGCCAACCAGCAAGGCCGCCCTCCTATCTATGAGTTCCCTCGTGAATTTCGAAAGTTGAAGCAGGCTGCCACTACTTTTCTGGTCGATCTCTGCCGCCCCAGTCAGATCGTAGTTTCACCCTTTGTCCGCGGATTCTACTTTTCAGGTGTCCGGCCTGTGCTGGTCTCGGATGCGGCTGGCACGCAGCGTCGCGTGCCGCAATGGCTATTCATCACGCGCTTCTTTAGTGAGGTCCTGCTCAAGGACCAGGCTGCTATCGGTGCATCGAGCGGCAGCACCAGAACCGACGGTACACGACGGCTCCTGCTTGGTGCTGCAGGCGCTCTGGGTCTGATCGCCACGGGGCTCTTCACTTGGAGCTACTTGAACAATCGTGCTCTCGAATCAGAACTTGCTGAAGCCTCCCGGGCGTTACGCGGTGTGCAAGTAGCAGCGGGCGAGGTACCCACGCTGGACAGCTTGAACAAGCTCGACCGCTTGCGCGGTGTGCTTGAAAGACTGCGTGGCTATCAGAAGGAAGGTGCCCCGTTGATGATGCGCTGGGGCCTTTATACTGGCGATACTTTGTTGCCCACCTCTCGCAAACTCTACTTCGAGAGTTTCCGCAATGTCATGTTCGGTGAATCGCAAACCGCAGTGCTCGACTACATGAAACGCTTGCCTCAGGCTCCTACACCGCAAGACGACTACATGACCAGCTATAACGCGCTCAAGGCTTACTTGATCACAACTTCGAATCCGGATAAGAGCACCAAAATATTTCTGACTCCGGTGTTGATGAAGTACTGGCAGGGAACCAAGCAGGTTGAGCCTCAGCGTTATGGCCTTGTCGGCAAGCAGTTCGATTTCTATGCCGAAGAGCTGAAAGAATCAAATCCCTTCTCGCGTGAAAACGATGCCACCACCGTGGATCGCACCCGCCTCTTCCTCAAGCAGTTCTCTGGCGACGAACGGCTCTACAACGCGATCCTCGCCGAAGCCAATCGTGCCAACCCCTCCATCAACTACAACAAGCTTTATCCAGATGGCTACAAGGCCGTAAAGGTAGACAAGGAAGTGCAGGGCTCTTTTTCGAAGGATGGCTTTACCTGGATGCAAGCCGCATTCAAGAACCTTCCGAAGTACTTCGGCGGTGAAGCCTGGGTCCTGGGCGAAGAGGTGAAGATGAGCGTGAATTTGAGCGAACTCGAACATCGCCTGCGCACTCGCTATCACAAGGACTACTCAGACCAGTGGAAGGCCTATTTGAAAAGCGTTACGGTTCTTCGCTACGCCAGCCTTCGGGATGCCTCCGAAAAATTGAAGATGCATTCAAGCAATCAGAGTCCACTTTTGGCGGCAGTTTACCTTGCTTCAAAACATACCGATGTAGCTGAAAAGAGTATCTCCGACCAGTTTCAGCCAACGCAGCTATTGGTTGCTCCTGCTAGCGCCGGTCAGTTGATCGGCGGAGAGAACCAGCCTTATATGGGCGGTCTTTTGCAATTGCAGAGCTCGATTGAGATGATAGCCGGGATGCCAGCGAGCCAGGCTGCGCAAGACCCTGCGGCGATGCAGAGCCTGAATCAGGCTACGAATGCCAAAATGACGGCCCGCAATGTCGCGCAGAAATTCCGGCCCGATCCGCTCGACAGAGTAGATGGTCAGGTACTTAAAATTATGGAAGACCCGATCACCTATGTTGAAGGCTTCCTGCGGGGTCTTGGCCCAGCAGAAATGAATGGGGCTGGTGCCGGCTTCTGCAGGCAGTTCAGCGATCTGATCTCGAAGTATCCCTTTAATCCGAACGCCAAAACCCAGGCGACGATCATGGAATTCAATGCCATCTTTGCTCCTCAGACCGGAGCTCTCTGGACCTTTTACGATTCCAAGTTGAAGCCGATGCTTGTCAATCAGGGCGGGGAATACCGGGCTGTACCCACACCAGCTATGGCCCTGACCCCGACATTCGTCTCGGCCTTCAATCGGTTTGCTTCTGTCACAACGACGGCATACGGCATGAACCCCAGCCCTAACTTTCGTTACTCCGTGAAGCTCAATCCAGAAATGAAGCGTGAAGTGAAGTTGTCGATCGACGGCCAAAGCACCGAGTTCAAGAATGCTTCGAGCCCGGCCAAAGCTTTCGTCTGGAACGGCCAGGGAGTTGGGGTCCGCACCACGATCGTGGGCGGCGGCACGGTAAGCTTCGACGGGCCTCTCGGAGTGTTTCAATGGTTCAACGATGCGGAACGCTGGAATCAAAACTCGGCTACTTCTCATACTGTTCTCTGGTACCAGCGCTCCGGAACAAAGATCATGACGGATGATCAAGGCAAACCGCTGTCGATGACTCTCGATCTCGAAATGGCCATTCCATTGTTCCGGAAAGGATATTTGGCCGGGTTGCAATGCACCAGCAACGTGGCCCGCTCTGGCAATTGATGCAACAGCAGCAGTTAGGCAAGTATAAATTCGAACAATTCCTCGGTGGTGGCATGTCCCACGTCTACAAGGCGCGAGACACGCTGATCAACCGCATTGTCGTCGTGAAAATTCTGACCGACAGCGGCATGCATGACGAAGATACTAAGAAAAGATTTTTGCGTGAAGCACAAACGGCTGGTGCGATTTCACACGAAAATATCATTCGTGTTTATGACTTCGGAGAGCACGAAGGACGCCCGTATATGGTGATGGAATACCTTAAGGGCAACGACCTGCGGGCATCCATCCAGCAATCACAATTGCCCTCAATGCTCGAAAAGTTGCGCGTGCTGGTGCAACTGGCGCGCGGCATGAAACACATCCACGGTCTCGGAATCGTTCATCGTGACCTCAAACCGGACAACGTTTTCATGAGCGAAGCTGGCGAAGTCAAACTGATGGACTTCGGCATCGCCAAGACCAAAGATCTTTCAATCACCAGAACCGGATACACGCTAGGCACGCCATATTACATGGCCCCAGAGCAAGTGATGTCGAAAGATGTGGGCGAGCGCGCCGACATTTACGCCTTCGGCATTGTCATGTTTGAGCTCTTTACCGGCATCAAACCGTTTCGGGCCGAGAATGTTCACGAAGTCTTTTTCAAGATCCTGAATGAGCCGCTCGATGCCGCCCCATTGGTTGAGGCAAAGGTTCCTACGAGCGTGATCGATTTGATCAAGCGCTGTACCGAAAAGGACCAGGCCAAGCGTACTGAGAACTTCGGCATCATCATCCAGGACATGGAAGCAGTGCTGAAGATGATGGATTCAGGCAATGCCGAAACGATCAGCCAACTGACCGAGCCGCGTAGAGAGATTCCAAAGATCGCCTGGATTGGCGGCGTTGCTGCCCTCGGCCTCATCGCACTTTTGTTGGTATTCAATCTCATCCCTAGAGGCGTGGTCAAGGACGAGGCGAAGAAGCAAAGACAGATTGCCGCCGTCGTTGAACTCCCTGGGCAAATCCAGACTGCGACCGGCGAAATGCTACTCGTCCAAGAGGGGGACTTTCTCTTCGGCGAAAACAATGAGAAGCGCCCGCAAAAGGCGTTCTACATCGACAAATATGAAATCACAAACGAGATCTACAAAAAGTTTGCGATGGAGCGGGGCTGGCCTTTGCCTGACAAATTTCCTAACGATGAAGCTTCAAAAAGGCTTCCGGTCGTAAACGTTTCATTTGATGATGCCCGCGAGTTTGCCACTTGGGCCGGAAAGCGAATTCCTTACGCCGTCGAATGGGAAAAAGCTGCCCGCGGTAGCATGGGCCGCACCTACCCCTGGGGCTATGAACACCTACCGGAGCTGGCAGTTGTGGCTGACAACCCCAAGATGATGAACCCGAAAGGGCCACACCCAGTCGGCAGTTGGACCAATTCCGACAGCATCTACAAGGCGATGGATTTGGCTGGCAACGTCTTTGAATGGGTCGACGAACGTACCAGGCCAAGCCCACCGGCGATCAAGAATTTTGCGGGTTTGATGAAGCCGCCCCCTACGGATAAGGATTTGTGGGTCCAAATCCGTGGCGGCAGTTTTTCAAGGCCTCTCGACAAGGTGGTCAGCGTCCAGTTTGCTGGTGTACCTGCCGCTTTCAAGTCTTTCGATATCGGCATCCGCTGTGTCGCCGATGCCGGTACCAAGCCCAAATAATCTTTACTGCAGCATCTTCTTTACTTCTTCGATCCAGGCATCGACGAACGGACGCCCGCCATTCAAGAGGTTGTTGCGGGTCATGATCTCCAGCTCCACATCGGGTGTTACGCCTACATTTTCGATAAACCTTGTGGGTCCGTAAGGCGACGGCACAGACTTCTCACGAACGATCAAGGACCGCGTAATCCGCAGACTTGCCTCCGTCATTCCGGTGTTGAAGTAATCATTGACGTTGCCGCCAAGACCACCCGTTCTGATGCCAACGATCTTGCCCCGCCCGGCATCTTGAAAGAGTGCGGGAAAAGTATCGGCTGCCGAAATACTGAACTCGTTGGTCAGCAGCATCACGGGCTTGGTGTAGACGATATCCTGGGGCATCGTTATCACTGAGGATGTACAGATTGGAAAAATCCCGGTTTCCTCTCCCTTGTCATAAGCTTCTGTGAACAACCTGTAGTATTCGCCGAGCAGTGTGCGTTCCCATGCAGCTACCTGAGGGTTTTGAGCGTTCAACGAGCGCGCTTCAAACGAAGTCTTCCAAACTTGCGTTGGTTTGATCCAATACCCAACGCCCCAAAATTGATTTGGCATCAGATACCGCAGTAATTCCTGTCCATAGCAAAGATTTCCACCTGGATTATGCATTACATCGATCACCAAACCAGAGGTCAGCCCTTGTAGGGCGATCACCTCTGCCCGGAATTGAGCCAGGGCAACTGTCGTGTTGCTTGGTCCAAATGTTGGGATGCGAATCCAGCCGACCGTCTTTCCATCAACGGGAAATGTCCCGGAGAGGAAGAAATCACTGGCAGCCCCGCCGAGTCGCATCCGGAAGCCCGGCGGCGGATTGTACAGCGGCGTCAACTGCCCTAATCCTGTCAACGCAACATCTACTGGATGTGCCTCGCCCATTTGAGTGCTCCGGGCTTCGATTTCCGCAACGCTGAGCCGTTCGGTTTCGACACTTCGCTCTCCGGTGTAGACTCCCCACTCTGCCGCCGGTCCAGCCAGGCGTTCTGCCGGATTTCTGAGCGACAAATTCTCGCTAATCGCCAAACGCGGCCCGGTCGTTGGAGGTAAATTCTGAATCGGAGTTCCAGACTTGGTCCAGGGGATGTCATAAGTTGCCTCCGTTCCGTCGGCTTTTCTGATCACGACTTTTGCGGTTTCTCCAAGCTGCGACGCCCAAGGTATGATCAGTTGCGGCCGGAAGGTAATGAAATCTGCCGCCCTTCGCCGGGTCGCACTGTGATTCGCACCAATCCCATAGCGTGACAGTCTTTGGATCCACTGCTCGGAGGTGACTCCGTCGAGGGAAACCAGCTCATCTCCACGTTCAATCGGAAAATCCCGCCGGTTAAACGCCGTAGAGATGAACTCGATCAGCGTCTTGCCGTCAAAGATATCGACATCGAATCGCAGATATGCCTGATAACTAGACGGCAGCGTGTAGCGAATATGCCCGTCTTGCAGGCTCGCCAGATATTCGATCACCAAATCGTAATATTCAAGGTCGTTCTTGGTCGTCTTTACTTTGGCGATCCAGGGGCGAAGATCTTTGAGATCGAAACCGAACTGCACGATCTTCCAGTTGGCTGGCGTGTAATGACGTACGTAAAACTGGCTGAGCGAGGTGAAGTCGGCAACCTTTTGATCGCTCGTCATCTGTCCGCTAGCCAAAACCGAGGCGGCGAGCAGCAGCAAAATCCTTTGCAAATGCATGATCTATCTCCGTTTCAAAAATCTGGAACTATTTCTGGAGGTTATCACGTAGAGCATTGAGAAATCGCCATTTCAGCACTCTCCGATTTTGGGAACACTCTGCAGGAATTTCCGTTATTATCATTGAAGCCCTGGAGGCTCAATGAGTATCCTCGACAACCTAAAGAGTTTTGCAGCAAAACAGTTTATTGACGTAATCAACTACGTCGAGCCAGAAGACGGCATCCTTAGCTATCGTTACCCGATGCAGGATATGGAAATCCAGAACGGTGCGAAGTTGACCGTCCGGGAGAGCCAAATGGCCGCCTTTGTCAACGAGGGGCAGGTCGCCGACGTGTTCGGCCCGGGGCTCCACACCTTAAGCACTCAGACACTCCCCATCTTGACCAACCTCAAGAATTGGGACAAGATGTTCCAGTCGCCCTTCAAAAGCGACGTGTACTTCTTTTCCGCTCGCACCCAGACCAACCAGCGCTGGGGCACCACTCAGCCTGTGACGATTCGTGACAAGGATTTTGGCATGGTGCGCCTGCGTTGCTTTGGAATCTATTCCTGGCACTTATCGGATCCTCGAACCTTCCATGCCAAAATTTCAGGCACCCGCGAACTTTATCGCGTAGCTGACCTTGAGGGCCAGTTGCGCAATTCGATCGTCGCTCACATTTCGGACGCGTTTGCTCAATCGGCGATCCCCTTCCTCGACATGGCTGCCAATCAGATCGAAGTGGGCAAGGCGATGATGGCTACCCTCCAGCCAGACTTCGCCGCCATGGGCTTGACCCTGGACACGATGATTGTCGAGAACCTGAGCCTCCCGGAAGAACTGCAGAAGCTGCTCGACGAGCGCATCGGCATGAATATGATTGGCAACATGGCGCAATACACGCAGTACAAGACCGCGCAGTCGATACCTATTGCTGCCGCCAACGAAGGTGGCCTTGCCGGTATCGGGGCAAGTCTAACTGCTGGTATGGGCATGGCCAGCCAAATGGCTGGAGCCTTCCAGCAGGCCATGCAACCTCAAGCGCCTCCTCCGCAAGCTCCACCTCCGGTAGCCCCGGTAGTCGCAGCGGCGGCGGGAATTGGTGCCGTCTTGGCCGGCGACACAAAGTTTTGCATGAACTGCGGTGCCAAGATCGGCAAGGCAGCCAAGTTCTGCACAGAGTGTGGCTTCAAGCAACCAGAAGCCTAAGATGACTGGTTGTGAATGGGTGATCGAGGCGCACGGCTGTAACCCCGTGCGCCTTGCGCACCTCAATTCTCTTCACAAACTATTCGACACCCTCGTGAGCGGGATGGATCTCCATCCCGTTCAGCCTGCCATATGGCACCAGTTTCCAGCCACTCCTACGACGGACGGTGGCATAACGGGACTTCTTCTGCTGAGCGAGAGCCATCTCGCCTGCCACACGTTTCCTGAATTTTCATCCATCTGTCTAAATGTCTTTTGTTGCCGGCCCAGACCGGAGTATGATTTCAAAGCGGCCCTCGAATCGATACTAGACGCCGAAATTGTTACGGTACGTAAATTGGAAAGACCCTACAGCGCATGACACAGGTTGCCTCAAATTGCCCTCAATGTGGCGCGCCCGTTGTCTTTCGTTACGCTCAAGCAGTTCAGACCACCTGTCCATACTGCAGCAGTATCCTCGTTCGCACCGACGTCGATTTAACCAAGGTAGGGGAAGTATCGAGCTACCCCAACGACCCCAGCCCGATCATGATTGGCACTGAAGGTGTTTTCGAGAACAAACCCTTCGTTGTCGTAGGGCGCATCTGTTATGAGTACGAAAATGGTGGTTGGAACGAGTGGCACATCGTCTACAGTAATAGTGAATCCGGCTGGCTTTCCGACGCCCAACTCCAGTACACGGTGACCAAGTTGATCCCTTGGCCACAGAATCTATACGGCATCAAGTTTGATCCCGGTACGATGGTGGATGTGGCTGGAGTCTTCTACACGGTGACCACAGTTACCAGCGCAAACTATCGCGCCGTTGAAGGCGAACTTCCTTTCCAATTCTGGGACAAAACCGTCTGCCGCTTTGTCGACCTGCGTACTCCCGATGCCCGTTTCCTCACCATCGATTTCACTGAAGACCCGGCATTGCTATTTTCAGGACGCAGTGTCGGTTTTGACGAGCTCAAGCTGACAAACCTCCGCCAATTCGAGGGTTGGTAATCATGGCTGCACAACGTCCCCAACCGAAAATTCGTGCCCTGGAATGTCCCAGTTGCGGAAGTACCGTGCAGTTACGCGCCATGGGCACCAGTTTGACCGCAACGTGCTCGAGTTGCCTTTCGATCCTTGATGTCTCCGACGAGCGTGTAAAGCTAGTTCAGGCATTCAACAAGAAGACGGAACGCTACACACCCAAGATTCCACTTGGCACGCGAGGTAAATTCGATGGCCAGCCCTACGAGGTCACCGGCTTTCAGCGTCGCTCCATCATGGCCGATGGCACTGAGTATTTTTGGGATGAGTATGTACTCTACAATCCATTCCGGGGCTTTCGCTACCTCAGTGAATATGCAGGCCACTGGAATGATATTATTCCAGTCACGGCACTCCCCGCGCCTGACGATGTGCTGGGGCAGGCCGCCGTAAAATACGAAGACCGCAAGTACAAACTCTTTCAGTCGTCCAATCCCTCGACAAAGTTTGTCCTGGGAGAATTCCCCTGGCGAGTTCAACTCAACGACAAGGTAAGCTCCAGGGATTTTGTCAATCCGCCGTATTCTCTAGCCTCAGAGAGCGATTCGAACGAAACCACCTGGAGCAAGGCAACCTACATTTCTGGCAAGGAACTTTGGGCAACCTTTCAGCTAAAGGATTCCCCGCCTGCCCCTCAAGGCATTTATTCGAACCAGCCCAATCCATACGGCTCTACCAAGCCGATCTGGGCACTGACTGCCTTCTTCAGCATCTTGTTACTTGTCACAATGATCATCACTTCGGTGATGGCTGCTGGCGACACGGTCTTCCAATCGAAGTATTACTTCATTCCCGGCTCCGGCGAGCCTAGCTTTGTGACATCCTCATTTGACATGAAGGGCGGCGAGAAAAATGTTGAGATACAGATCAAATCTGACCTTCAAAACGACTGGATGTTTCTGGGCTTTGCCCTCATCAATGAGCAGACTGGAGTCGCCTACGACTTCGGCAAAGAAGTCAGCTATTACTCGGGCAGTGATTCCGATGGAAGCTGGACTGAGGGCGACCAGGCAGACTCTGTCAGTATTGGCAACGTGCCAGGCGGCAAATACTATCTGCGTGTTGAGCCAGATATGGAAAAGGGTATCGCTTCTCCCATTTTGGGCGGCAAACGCGTAAACTACGAAATCAAAGTGCGCCGCGACGTCGCTGTCGTCTGGCCCTATTTCGTGGTCTGGCCATTTCTCTTGATTCCGCCTTTGTGGAGGATGATTCGCCGCTACGCTTTTGAAGGCGAACGCTGGGCCGAATCTGATCCTTCGGGCGGCGCAGAACATTCATCATCGGAGGAAGACGAAGACGATGACTAAGTTGTACGGAGGCTACGGTCTCATACTCACACTCTTTTCCGGCTATCTAGGCTACAAGGGTTTTATGTTTAGCCAGGGAGACGAAGTCCGCAACGTTCCTCGCAGCGTGCGTGACAATCCCGGCTCTTATCGATCCATCTATTCCAACTACCACCGCTATACCGGAGGCAAATAAACACTATGAACGGTTTCCACCCCGCAGCGTTTTTTAACGCTTTTATCTACGCGATGCTCGGCATCCTCATCTTTGTCGCCAGTTTTATCATCGTTGACAAACTCTCCCCTCACCACCTTTGGGCCGAAATTGTTGAAGGCAAGAATATGGCCCTCGCCATCATGGTTGGTTTGGTGAGCCTCGGCGTCTGCATCATCATCGCCGCTGCGGTTCACTAGGCGATGGCTGCAGCCTTATTCCTTTCTGTACTTTTGATTGCTGCCTGCGGCCTCATTTACGAGCTGATCGCGGGCACCCTTGCCAGCTATCTGCTCGGTGATAGCATTCTGCAATTCTCAACCGTCATCGGAAGCTATCTCTTCGCTATGGGGATCGGTAGCTGGCTCAGCCGGTACATTACAAAAGGCCTGGTTGCCCGATTCATCACGATCGAACTGATGGTCGGCCTGGTTGGTGGTTTCTCCAGTTCCATCCTCTTCCTTGCCTTCGCCTACACACAAGCCTTCCGGCTGATCCTGTATCTGCTCGTTGTCATAGTTGGCATCCTCGTCGGCCTCGAGATCCCGCTCCTGATGCGTATTCTCAAAGATCGCTTTCAGTTTCGAGATCTCGTCGCCCACGTACTTACATTCGACTATCTCGGTGCACTCGGCGCATCGCTGCTCTTTCCGCTTGTACTGGTGCCCAAGCTTGGCCTTGTCCGCGGCGCTCTTCTCTTTGGGATGGTTAATGCGGCTGTCGCCCTCTGGTCCACTTGGCTCTTCAAGGCGCAACTTCCCAGCTACAACGGTCTCCGAGCTGCTTCATTTCTGGTCCTGGCCGCACTTACTGGCGGCCTCTTCAGTGCAGACTTCATCATGGCTGCCGCCGACGATAATCTCTATTCAGACGACATCATTCTTAGCCGGCAAACAAAATATCAGCGCATCGTGCTCACTCGCTGGAAAGACGATGTCCGCCTTTATTTGAACTCTCATCTCCAATTCGCCTCCAACGACGAATACCGTTATCACGAAGGTCTCGTGCATCCTGTCCTGGCCGCCCTGCCAAATGCCAGGAATGTACTGATTCTTGGCGGTGGCGACGGCCTTGCCGCCCGTGAAGTCCTGAAGTACAAGAACATTGAGCACCTTACCCTCGTCGATCTCGATCCAGAGATGACCCAGCTCTTCGCCACTCATTCCTATCTAAAACAACTCAACGGCGGCTCACTCACTGACAAGCGGATGCGCATCATCAATGCCGATGCTTTCGTCTGGCTGGAGCAGACCAAAGAGATCTTCGACGCCGTCATCATCGACTTCCCCGACCCCACCAACTTCTCTCTCGGCAAGCTCTACTCGACGGCCTTCTATCGACTGCTTGGCCACCACATTGCTGAGTCTGGCTACATCGTCGTACAAAGCACCAGTCCGCTCTTTGCCCGCCAGTCCTATTGGTGCATCGTCGAAACGCTCAAGGCAGCCAAGTTCCAGACCAAGCCCTATCACGTCTATGTGCCAAGCTTTGGCGAGTGGGGTTTTATTATTGCTGGCCGCACACAGTGGCAGCCCCCCCAGGCATTACCCAGGGGCCTTCGCTTCCTCACTCTAACCAACCTCGCCACTCTCTTCGACTTCCCCATCGACATGCAATCCATGCCAGCAGAAGTGAACCGCCTCAACGATCAGGCCCTAGTGCGGTATTACGAAGAGGATTGGAAGAAGCTCACGCACTAGGCTTTGGGCTTTAGCCCGTGGATCGATTGCCTCGGGAAAAGTGGGCTGTGCGATCACGCAATACACCAATTCGATCCCTACAAAAACAAACCCCCACTCACGCAAGCGAGTGGGGGGATGAGACTTTTGCCAAAACTCTATTTCTTCAGTTTCCGCCAGCCTGCCAAGGCTGCTACTCCACTCAGCATCGCAATCGCTGTCCCGGGCTCGGGTACTCCGCTTGGCGGGATGTTCGCCGTCACCAGAAATGGAACTGTTCCAAACCCCAAGCTGAGGCTGGTGATGTTTGTACTTGCCGTGATTCCAGTGAGAGTGTAAACCAAAGTGAACTGTTCCCTAACCCAAGCCGGGTGTCCGCTATTTCCAGCAATACTCCCGTTGGCGTTGGTATAGCCTCCAATTGCGGGAGCACCAAGCAACACATTCTTGCTTCCTCCGCTTAGCGTTGTGGTGTAGAAGTCAGTATTTGGTGTAGTCTGCAGCCAGTTCGGCGTTCCTGCGATATTGGCGAATGTCCCGCTATTCGCAATGGTGATCAATTGGCCGCTTGCAGAGGTAAGGTTACCGATCAATCCTCCCGTAACCGTGAAATCGATTGCTGCGAGCCCTTGAATCACGGATTTCGGGTTCGCGACCAGTCCGTTTATTAGGAGGGTAAGGGTTTGGTTCAAAACACTGAACGTCGGTGTGATTGTAACGGATGCTGACAGCCCTGTGCCGTTGATGTCGTTGGTCGAATAAGTGATTGGCAGGGCACGCAATGCCGTTGTACTCAAAAGTGCAAACAAGGTGCCGGTTAAGTGAAGTTTCATAATGGTATGAATCGAGACTAGCAGCAGGTAGGGTTTTTTCAGACTTGCTTTAGTACCGAAAAGAGTTTGGCGCGTCCTAGTACTTTTTATCGCTTTTGCCCATGAATTCAATCCATTGATCGAATTGCGATTGGCCTGTCGCATACCTCTTCAGCATGCCCGTTAACCCCATAACCAAGTTCAATGAACCCACAGGTCTCACCGGCGAATGGACCACCCAACATTCCACTCTTTTCTGGCATACCGACTCACCGCTCTCCGTCAAATACGCCATCGAAAAGATGACTGCCAACCTCTTCAAGCATGACCACAAGTCCCCCAATCACCCTACTTACATCTGCCCCAATGCCGGAGCACTGGGAGAGATTTTTATCACTTTGAGCCTCGAAGCTGTCTTTCCTGCCGAACGGCTCTATTCGTTCCACCTCGCCTTCAGGGGCTCCCGCAACTGGCTTCTCGAAGCGGAGTTCCTCGAGAAATCCCAAAAGGTCTTCGACTATTGGTGTACAAAGCTTAGACTTCCAACCGGGGAGATTCCCTGGCCGCAGGCATCACCAGCCTTGCTCGAACAGGAAATTCGCTCGACGCTAGCCGCTGAAGCCGAAGCTGCCTCAAAACTCGAAGACCCAGCCCCAATTGCTGCGGTCCAGCAGCAAATTCTCGCGGCTATCCGATCTGGCTACATGTTCCGCAGCAGCCACAAAGAAGGCAACACGCGGATCTACTTCAACGGACGCAGCTTTGTCAGAAGCGATGAGGGCGAATACCCCGACCACATCACCTACCCGTCGGAAGCTAAGTTCCTGACGGCTATTCGCCACTTCCACGACTGGGAAGCCCGCCGCGATACCAATCCCCATTCCCCCCCCGAGCGTGACGTCTGGCGCTTCATCCAGTCCAAGCTGATGCGCTAGGTGAAACTTCAACAGAGCGTTTTGCGATACTCCCGCGGCCCCATTCCGGTGACCCGGCGGAATACCGAGCTGAAGTAACTGTGATCACAGAAGCCAACCGACCCGCCCACCTCGTGGATCGAAAGACTACTCTGACCCAGCAGTTGCTGCGCCTTCGAGATTCGAAGGCGATTGAGGTAGGGGACAAAGGCGCTGCCGGTTGTATCCCTGAAATAGCGCATAAAATGGGAATTGCTCATGTTCAGAAGCTGCGCCGCTTGATCCACCGAGATCGCGTCCATGTAGTGCTGGGCCAGATATTGCACCAGCGGCTGCAGCCGGGCATGTTCGCGAGGTTGTGGCGTTGGCGCATACTCCACTTCGCTCGTTTGCTGACGAATCAGAACCAATATCATCTTCAGGTAAGTTTTGATCACCAGCGCAGAATGAGTTGCAGGTGATTCTGATTCCTTGCCAATCCGGCGCATCAGGTCGACAATTTCTTCAACTACTGCTGCTGCGTCTTCGACAAGCTGAGGTGTCGAATCGGTCGGCGTTTCAAAGACACGCAGATATTCGATGCTCTCTGAAGTGGATGTGCCGTCAACAACCACGTCACGGCAGAAGGCCAGAGCAGCGACTTGGCCAGATTGCAGACGCCAGCCTGAAATGCGCCTTTGGTCCTTGCTTCCAATCAAGAGCAAACTTCCCGATTCCAGCTTGAGTTGCCGGTCTGCCACTTCTAAAACTGCCGGCCCGCTACCTATACATACAATCGAATGGCAGCGTGGCGAGTGCATCTCAAACCCGTCATGGGCACCGGCTTTGAGAAAGCCTACCTTTATGGTGTGCTCTGTTTTCAGGTTTGTGCTCTGTCTCATTTTCAAATCGTTTACACTTGCCAAATGGTATTCTCATGTGATCACTTCGTCAAGGTCTTCGCGAGAATTGCCATGCTGGCCGTTCAGTTTGTCGAAATCCCTTCATCACGAACCGGGCTTGTGTGGAAGCACGAAAACGCCAGGTCGGCAGAGCGCCATTTGCCTGAGACAGTGGGTGCGGGCGTTGCCGTCTTGGACTACAACGGTGACGGCTGGATGGACCTTTACTTCGTCAACAGCGGCTCTGCAGATTTCTATATTCCGCCCGGGCCACTCGAGAATGCGCTTTACCGCAACAACAGGGACGGATCCTTTACTGATGTTACGAAGGCTGCTGGCGTCATCGGCGGGGGCTTTGGAATGGGGGCTGCCGCTGCTGACTACGACGGCGACGGAGATGTTGATCTGCTAGTCACACAGTATGGGCAGAATATTCTTTATCGCAATAACGGCAACAGCACTTTCACCGATGTGACCGAAGCTGCCGGTCTCAGGGGAAGTGGCTGGCATACATCGGCAGTCTGGTTTGACTATGATCGCGACGGTAAACTCGACCTCTTCATCGCGACCTATGTTGAGTATCGAAAAGACCTTGCCAAGCACTGCTGGGATGCAAAGTTGGGGGTGAGCGCCTATTGTGTTCCGAAGATGTTCAACTCGACGCGCAGCCGCTTGTTCCACAATCTTGGGCAAGGCCGCTTTGCTGATGTCAGTCACGAATCAGGAATCGCCGCCTATGAGGGAAAGGCATTCGGTGCTGTCGCCACCGACGTAAACAACGACGGATGGCCAGACCTTTTTGTCGCTAGCGATATGGCACCAAATGCACTCTTCATCAATCAGAGTGGGCGTAGCTTTGAAGATGTGGGCCTCAATTCAGGCGTCGCTTACAGCCAGGATGGTGACCCGCGATCAGGGATGGGTGCCGATGCCGCTGACTTTAATTCAGACGGCTGGCAAGACTTGTTTGTCGCCAACATTGATCAGCAATATTTCTCTCTCTACCGCAACCGCAAGGACATGACCTTTCATGAAGAGGCGGGCGAACAACGCCGCGATACCCGCTTGCTCAGCGGTTGGGGGCTCAAGTTTTTCGACTTTGACAACGATGGTGATCCAGACCTGATTCTTGCCAACGGACACCCTGACGACATGATCGCCAAGCGCATGCCTGGAGTCAGTTATGCTGAGCCGCTCTTGCTCTTTGAGAATCGCAAAGGAAGCTTTGCTAACGTCAGCAGGCAGAGCGGTATGGTGTTCAGCAAGAGCTGGAATGCACGCGGTTTAGCCGTGGGTGACCTCGACAACGATGGGGACCTCGAAGTCGCGATTGGCATCAATGGCGGGGCACCTGTGTTGCTCAACAACGAAGGTGGGAATCGAAAGAATTGGATCGGTTTGAGGTTGCGGCCAAGTAGCAGCAATTCTTTGGCAGAGGGCGCAGTCATTGAGTGGCAAGCCGAGGGTCTGCCACAGCGCCGCCTCCGCTCAAGCGGAGGCAGCTTCCTCTCCTCGCACGATCATCGCGAGATCCTTGGCCTCGGCTCAAGCATTAGCACAAACGTAAAGATCACCTGGCCGTCGGGCAAAGTCACGCTCTTACCGGCCAGCAAGGCTGGACAATACCTAGATGCTTTTGAAACTGCGGACCCCATCTCAAAATGATTGTTTTGTCATAGTTTTTCGATAGAATTCTCCTAACACTTTCAAAATCCAACTGGTATGATCAGCATCACAGACTGCTCCCAAGGAGCGATCAAGGAGATTTCCATGCTGAATTCCAGGGTCATTCGAACCTTTCTTTTGTTTCTCGCTGCTACTGCTGCCAGTTGGGGCCAAACCATCACCGGCACCGTCACTGGCAGTGTTACCGATTCAGGCGGAGGTGCGATCGCCAGTGCCACTGCGACTCTTCGCAGCAGGGCAACGGATGAGGTTCGCACGGCAAAGACCAACGAGAATGGTGACTTCGTATTCAATGCGGTTCTACCTGGAACCTATAACCTAACAGTGGAGCAAACCGGCTTCAAGACGCTGGAGCGAACTGGCCTGGTCTTGACAGCCACCCAAAGATTGGCGGTTGGTTCGCTACAGATGGCGATTGGTGCCGTCAGCGAACGAATCACCGTTGAAGCAATCGGAGCTACTGTGCAGACCACAAGCTCCGGAAACTCTGCCGAACTCTCGGGAAAGCAGCTCAACCAGTTGATGACACGTGGACGCGACGTGATTTCACTGTTAAGAGTTTTGCCAGGCGTCGGAACAGGAAATGACGAAAACGCGCTGGGTGGCACCTTTGGAACTGGCACTCCCAACATTGGCGGTCAGCGCAATGGCATGAACACAATGTCGTCGGATGGTCAATCTGGAAACGACGCCGACGGAGTCGGCGGCTTCAATGGAATGACTAGCCTCGATGCCATCGCCGAAGTGAAAGTGCTCCTCAACAATTACCAGGCTGAGTATGGCCGCAACGGAGGTGCCAGCATCAACCTGGTCACCAAGTCGGGCACCAAGGACTTTCACGGCAGCCTCTACTGGTATGTCCGTAACAACGCGCTTAACGCCAATGACTTCTTCTTGAACCGCAACAGTCAGGCCCGTCCGCTGTATCGCTACAACACCTTTGGCGGTACTATTGGCGGCCCGGTTTACATTCCTGGAAAGTTCAATCGCAACAAAGACAAATTCTTCTTCTTCTATTCACGCGAAAACTGGGAGATTCGCGAACCAGGCGCGACACGGCGTGTCACCACGCCTACTGCCCTCGAACGTCAAGGGAACTTCTCACAAACGCTGGATGTTGGCGGCCGCATCATTCCAATCACAGACCCCACTACCGGTGTACCTTTTGCGGGAAACCTGATCCCGGCGAATCGGTTGAACAGGAATGGTCAGGCGCTCCTCAACGTGTTTCCATTACCAAACTTTCTTGATCGCGGCATATCCGGGGGCAATTACAACTACACGTTCCAAGGTATTCGCCAACATCCCAAGAAGCTAAACACGCTGAAGGGCGATTATAACTTTACCCAGAATGATCGAGTCTCCGCGCGCTATACCGGTTGGTGGGCAGATCAACGGGGCCACGATGCATCTGCCGCAATCAACTCCAACTGGGATCATGCCTACGGCCACTATCTCTTCAAGACTGATCAAATACAGACCAACTACACAAAGGTCATTCGCCCCAACATCATCAACGAGGCGCAGTTCGGTTACCGTGTCCTCGGTGAGATTGGTGCCCCAAATTCTTCCGACTATTTTGATCGGGCCACACGCTCCAAAGTTGGTCTGGGCTCATTGGGACAACTGAACCCGGCGGGTAATCCTCTCGACATCATGCCTGCGCTGAGTTTTGGCGGGGTACCTAGCGCAGCTGGGGTTGGTTATGACGGGCGGCTGCCTATCGATGCCCGCGACTGGCGATACAACTACAGCGACAACCTCAGTTGGGTTCGTGGTGCACACTCCCTGAAGTTCGGCGTCTACGGCGAGTTTCAAATGAACAGTGAAGGCCCCCGCTCCAACTTCGGTGGCAACTTTGGATTTGGCCGCAACGTGAACAACCCGCTTGATTCCAACTATGCATACTCGAATGCCGTCTTGGGAAACTTTGAGACATATACCGAGAGCACGACCAGGACAGCCGGTGTAGCGCGGCAGGCGCTTTTTGAAATGTATGCCCAGGATTCCTGGAAGGTCAATCGCCGCCTCACGATCGACATTGGCATACGCATTACCAAGTTCACTCCCTGGCACGTAACCGACGGAAAAGGTGCTGCCTTGGCACTCGAACTCTTTGACCAAAAGAAGGTACCTGCCTTCATACAGCCTGTGCTTTCCAATGGGGTTCGCCTCGGACGCAATCCCCTCACCGGAGAAATCCTCCCTGCTGTCAAGATTGGATCTTTCGCCCCTGGTTCAGGTGATCCCGCCAACGGCATGGTGGTTTCAGGGTCGAATGTTTTGCCTCCTGGATTTTCTACGCGCGGCTGGCAAGCGGCTCCGCGTTTCGGATTCGCCTATGACGTCTTTGGCAATGGAAAGACGGCGGTTCGCGGTGGTATCGGTGTCAGCAAGCAGGCTGTGCCCGGTGCAGGCTCTTATCTCTGGGAGACCCGCACAAACCCGCCCGTGCAATACAACCCGCAGATTTTCTACGGCACTCTCGATACTTTCAAGTCAGCCGCTGGAACATTCTTTCCAAGTAATATAAGTGCCTACGAGCGCAACCCTAAAGGCGCTACGGTGACAAATTACTCACTGGCAGTGCAGCATGACCTTGGCTGGCAGTCGGTTCTGGACGTGTCCTATGTGGGGAATCGTTCTCAGCATTTGCAGCAATCCCGTGATTTAAACACTTTAACGTATGGGGCACGGTTTGCAGCGGCCAATGCTGACCCCAGTGCTCCAGGCCGGCCCTTGCCTGACAACTTCTTGCGGCCCTACTCTGGCTACGGGTCACTCCGTTATGTCGAGAACTCTGGCTTTGGCAACTACAACGCGCTGCAAGCTTCGCTCAACCGCCGGATGAGTTCTTCGCTACAGTATGGCGTCGCCTACACATGGTCTAAAGCGATGGATCTCACCAGCGGAGACAATGGTTTCGTGCCAATGTTCAGGCCTTACCGCATCTGGAACTACGGCAAGTCCAGCTACGACCAGACTCACGTGTTGGTGTTGAACTATCTCTGGGACTTGCCGAAAGTAGGAACCAAAATGAAGAACGTCATCGCAAAAACTGTTCTCGACAATTGGCAGCTATCGGGCATTGTCACCATGGCTAGCGGCACGCCGAGAGACATCGGTTACTCTACCGTCGATGGCGCAGACATCACCGGCGGTGGCGATGGCGCTCGTATCAATGTTACCGGCAAGGCAATCCTGCCCAAGAGTGATCGAACTTTTGATCGTTTCTTCAACACTTCAGCTTTTGCACGGCCAGCACGCGGCGATTTCGGCAATGCACCTAAAGATATTTTCCGGGGACCTGGAATCAACAACTTTGACATTTCGTTCTTCAAGAGAATCCCGATCAAGAGCGAAGGCCGCTACTTCCAGTTCCGTTGGGAGATGTACAACGCCTTTAACCACACTCAATTTAATGGTGTCGACAATCAGGCACGATTCGACTTGCAAGGCAATCAGGTGAACGCTCAATTTGGACGCTTCACTTCGAGCCGCTCTCCTCGTATCATGCAAGGATCACTCAGCTTCAACTTCTAATGCGAACGATCCTGACACTTGCCATCCTGCTGACGAATTCGTTGGCCGCACAAGTGGATTTGGGACTGCATGCACAGAAGGCAGGAGAATTCGAAAAGGCGGCGGCGGTGTACCGGAAGATCCTTGACAAGAATCCCCGGAACGCCGCCGTCCGGCATTTGCTTGGCATGTGTCAGTTGCAGATGGGCCAGATGGCTGCAGGCATCGCGAGCCTCGAGCTGGTGGTCAAAGAGAATCCACAGAATCGTCAGGCCGTCTATACGCTGGTTTCCACCTACGTCGCCACAAGCATGCTCGACGAGGCGCAAAAGCGGATTGACACCAATTTGCGTCAAGACCGAAGTGCGGAAGCTTCCTTCATGCGAGGCTCTTACCTGATGGCAAGAGCCGACTACGAGGGAGCAATCCGGGAACTGGAGACCGCACGCAAGCTGAAGCCAAGTCTTGCCGGGTTGCGATCCATGCTTGGTGTCACCTATGGTTTTGCCAACAGATCCGATCAGGCCATCATCATGCTCGAGGCGGCGCTCAAAGAGAATCCGCGAGACGGCAATGCCACTGCATTTCTCGGCTGGCTCTACAAGGAACGAGACCGCAGCGGAGAAGCAACTACGCTGCTTGAGCAGACCGTCAGAGACAGGCCTGGCGACTTTGGCGCTCTGTTTCTTCTTGCTCAATTGACCCAATCCCGAGGCAGACTGGCCGAGGCTGCCGGGATGCTTGAAAAGGTTGTGGAGGCACAGCCAGAGCATCGAGGTGCCCATGTGCTTTTGGCGCGGCTGTATCAGCAATTGAATCGGCCAGGGGATGCAGCACGCGAGCGAGCCATCGTGGCGAATCTCAATGCCGCGCAACAGGCTGCTCAGCCTGGCGCTAAATGAAATGATCAAAGGACTATAACGGACAGGATTGGGCAAATCCTCCTGCCCGAAATCTGTTCTAATCTGTGCTTCGGTGGACGCAAACGGAATCGTTTGTTTATGACAGCAGGGCAGTCACTCTACACGGTCTACACAGAAGCCCGCGGAGCACATATTGCCTGACGGGCTGCGCAAGCGGCATATCGTTTTGCTGCTCTTGGTCTTGCTCGGAATGATCACGTTTCTCGACCGGATGTGTGTTGCTGTGGCCGGGCCCAGAATTCAGGCCAGTCTTGGAATTTCAACGGAACGCTGGGGCTGGGTGCTCGGGGCCTTCATCCTCTCCTACGGAATTTTCGAGATCCCGAGTGGAGCTTGGGGAGACCGCTGGGGCGCTCTCACGAATCGTGCTGTGGTGGGCTGCCTTTGCATGCCTCACTGGCCCTGCAACTGGATTCGTTTCGCTCCTGATGGTTCGTTTTCTATTTGGTGCGGGAGAGGCAGGAGGCTATCCAAACATCGCTGGCGTCATCTCCCGCTGGTTCCCCATCACAGAGAGAGCCCGCACGCAGGGTTTCGTGTGGGCGGCGGGACGCGTGGGTGCCGGAATTACGCCCTGGATCTTATCCATGTGTACGCTGAATTTTCGCCCCACTGGTGCATAGATCATGGCGTAGGTTCCTGCCTGATCGCGCGTGGCCTTGAAGCGATAACGGCCTGTGCCGGGCACCGAAGTCGCCACACGGTCTGTTACCAGAATCGAATCATCTGGAATACGAGTGAGGAAGGGACGCGATTCGAGCAGTTTTCTTGCAAACTGCATCTGGCCTGCACCGGGTTGTTCTATCGCACTGCTCCAGGGCATGAGTGGATTGTTCACTGGATTCTTGCCAGGCGACCACATCTGCCAGACAGAATGATGCCCATAGGTGTGCCCGAAGGCTCCATCAAAAAGACCCCAGTAAAGCGGGCGGCGGACGTCGGAAGAAACTGAATGGCCAAATTCTGCCGCCTTGAAATTCACTGGATGGTCTTCATAGATCGGCTCTCCGTCCAGCACCGGCTTAACCGGCATCCGGTCAAAGTCGATGGCAGTTTTGTCGTAGCGGCCAGTATATTCGGCCATATGCCCGTTTTGCCGCATGTTGAAGTCTAGCCAATTTTCTGTATGGAACGACTGCGCTGAGCCGGCACCCCCGGTGGGATGAAAGGTCATCAAGTGCGCCCCACCATCACCTGCGCGAAGCCCCTTGGCCATCCCGCGCTGGATATCGACATGGGCTGCCGTCTCCACTGGCCGGTCGCCGCCAAGGATCCAGA
This sequence comes from Acidobacteriota bacterium, assembly GCA_043718395.1. Taxonomy (GTDB): domain Bacteria; phylum Acidobacteriota; class Terriglobia; order Bryobacterales; family Bryobacteraceae; genus Bryobacter. The sequence goes on along the minus strand of JAYSVS010000164.1, from coordinate 4,573 downwards.
TGATGCCAGAGTCCTTATAGCGGCGGCCCAGCCATTCACCGTAGGCAACTCCATTTTGAGCCGTAAAGATCTCCGGGCCTGCGCCCCATTTCTTATTCCACTTGTCACCCCAGGTTGGAAGGAATCCAACGTAAAGGCCAAGCGAATTCGCCTTGTTACCGTAGGCGTTGGGATCATTAAACCCATCGAGTTCCGCCAAGGCAACGGCTTGAATCACTGTATAGCCCTTACGGGCCCGATCCTCAAGGTATCGAGTCGCTTCTTCGCGGTTCAGACGATGAAAGAGCTCCCAGGCAGTGTCTGCCAGATAGAAGAACGGCTTACCCTCGGAGGTCACCAGGTAACGGTGATTCTCGCTTACTTTCAGCTTTGGCATTGGCTGCGCGCTCAACGGGCTATGCGAAATGAAAAGAATTGCGGCGATGAAGCATTGATAGTTCATAAAAATTAGGAGTCGATGCAGGCAATCGCGCAGACGTCGAGGCTCAGGCTCACGATGCCATTGCGCGGGGTCAATGCTGCGAGAACGCCGCCGATCATTGCACGCCGGGAGACTCCGCCACTCAAAGCGGCACCAGACAATAAACGAGGCGCTCGAAACTCCTCTGGCTTGGTCATAGCTGATTCCGCGTTGGACGCATCGAGGATTCGCATAGAAGGCGTAGCACTCAGCAATGAAGCTGGGATCTCAACCGTTTGCCGCTCGGTCGAAAGGTTGGCAACTATCACGCGATTGCGTCCGCTCGATTTCAAAATCAGGCATTCGATGTCCAGGGGGCGGCTTGAGACGCAAGGCAAAACCTGACCATGGCGGAACTCGCCTACATCGGCCAGCACATGCCACACCGGAAAGACGCTGCCCGCAATCGAAGGAAACTTTTCAGGCAGCGCAGAGCCAGCCGTTGTCTCCATGACGCCCTTCCAGCCTGCTGTCTCGTAATAGGTGACGCCTGCCGCTCCAGCTTCTGCCAGATGCTTGATGCTGGCTAGCGTCCAGCCTGCGCCGAATAATGACATTTGGCGTGGATCGACTCGCGCGGGCAATACACCGGGAGGTAGCGGCGCTTCGGACCCGGTTGCCACAGGGTTGAATTGTTGCTTAAAGGTCACAGGAGAAATGTAAATCGGCATTGTGCCGCAGAAGGCCCGGGCGCTAGTCACTACGTCACGTTGTGCCGCGCTATTTTCTGCCAGCGATAGATTGTCGAAGGCATGCACCTGGGGGTTGATGGTGAAGCAGACCCCATCAAAGCTTCCAGGCGCTGGTCTGTTCCTGTTTACCTCTGCAAAGTTCGCTCGTGTACCTCCAACAATCATGCCCGCGGGCAATACGGAGCGAGCCAGCTTTACTGCATCGGCTGTAGTCACGATGGCCTTCTCTTCATAAACAATCCAGCGGCGCACGTTTAGCTTCAGATTTTTGGCTCGGGCGGCTGCTTGTTCCAATTGCCGCCTGGGCTCTGCACCCAACAAAACAACCATCTCTACTGGCAAATCAAGAGCACCTGCTTCAACTACGGGCTGATTCAGCGTAGCCGCCTCTATGCGCAGATGCGAAAGGCGAAGTGCTTTCACCCGGTTCACTTGCTCCGCTGAGGGAACCCACGGGCTGGATGCCGCTGCGAGCCCAATTTCTGGCACCGCCCTTGCTTCGCCCTGCGGCATGATCTTCACTGGAGCCCTTGCCGGCAGGCTTACCAGCTTGGGTGTACGGCCCACCAATTGAATGACAACGCTTTGTTTGATCACCGTGCCCGCCGCAACTTCAACCGGGAAGGGTAGGCTGAGTGGCGTGCCGTAAGTTTTGAAATTGCCGTCGGTCCAATTGCGGTGGTCTTCCATCTCAAAGAGGTCACCCATAAATCGCACCTCTGCCTGACAACCCGGGGCAATCTCGTGCCTGACGGCACTTATGCCGAGAAACGGCTGGTTGGGTGCAACTTCGGCGGGCACTCGATCCTTCTTCCAGCCTTGCACTGTCTCAACCTCACAGTCGCGTCCTGCAAAACCATTCAATGGATGGTGTACACAAAATCCGATGCGATTGCGCTTAAAGGCGGTGACCGCTTTGCCTTCCATGCTGAAAGTGATGTGGCCGTCGGGCCTACCAGTAATCTCAGCCTGCCAGCGGAAGTGGATTGGCTCGCGGTTGTGATCTGATTCGTATCGAATGTAGAAACGGTCGCGCCGGGTATCGATCTTGAGTTGCGAGAGCTTGCCGGGAACCGTTCCCCAATTGGGGTCACGAACGGCAGCATAGGCTCTTCTCAGCACTTCGCGCCCGGCACAGGTGATGTATCGCAAGTCGCCGTTTTGGAAAAAAAGGCTCAAAGGGCCGGCACTCAAAGCGGTAAGCGGGGCAGGCACCTCGTTTGTGCCATAGAGCAAAGTGTTGCGAGAAAGCATTCTTATTTTCCTGGGGCTCCATTGCGATTCGTCTTTTGTGCCCGGCTATCCATTGCATCCTCAAGGATCCGGTATCGCTGATCAGACCGGGTGAGATGCTCTGTCATAGCCTTCCCGGCTTCTTCGGCGTCATGCGCTGCAATCGCCGCCACGATGCGCCGGTGTTCTGCCATGGTGATGATTTCTGACCCGGGGATGCGCAACAAATCACGACGGAAGTGAAAGAGCCAGTCGAGCATCGCCTCACTCAACATCTTGCAGACACTGTTTCTGCTGATTGCAGCAATGGCAGTGTGGAAGGCCATGTCAAAGGTTACGAATTCAGGGCCGCTGGCGATGGCCGACTGCTGCTTACCGACGATTACTTCGAGACTCTCAATGTCTTCGGCAGTCGCATTGGTGGCAGCCAGCTTCGCCATCCCCACCTCAAAGAGAAGCCGCGCGTCTTTTAAGTCTTCCAGCGTTTTCGGCGAAGTTTGCAAAAGGTGGAGCATGGTTTGGCCGATCCGGTCAAACATGCTTGCCGTGTCGGGAATCGCGATTCGAGCCCGCTCGCCATGATTGATCTCAATCAAGCCTGCCGTACCCAGGGATTGCAGCGCCTCACGTACCGCCGGTCTGCCCACTCCAAATTGCTCCATCAGAGTGCGTTCTGAAGGCAGTTGGTCACCCGGCTGTAACTCTCCGCTGCGAATCATGATAAGAAGTCGATCACGAACCTCGTCAGCCAGTTTGCGTCGAATGATGGGTGTGGTGTCCATAGAGCGGTTTTCTCATGTTCGCATCTGAATCAGCAGCTTTGCCCGGCAAAGTGTCTCGATGGTATCATAAGTATACCAACAATGAATCTGTCGAATCGAATTTATGCCCACTACGAGATTGAGACTGCCTTTCCGCTGGAAGAAGCGATTGGCACTATGGCGGGAGAGCAATCCAGCGGAACCTTTTTGAAGATTCCTGGCGAAACTGCTGAGCTGAAAGAGAAAAGTGGTGCGCAAATTGAGTGGATTAAGGAGACCGGTACAGTAGGTTCGCCGTCACTGCCGGGCGCACGCACTCCCAAGGGTGTTACGAATCCGGTCTGGTGCCGGGCAGAAACGCGAGTCTCCTGGCCCATCGACAACATGGGCCCCAGTCTGCCTAACCTTTGGGCGACAGTTGCGGGCAATCTTTTTGAACTACAGCAATTTTCGGGTTTGCGCCTGATCGACCTTCAATTACCAGAAGCATTTCGTGATGCTTATCTGGGGCCGCAGTTTGGAGTTGCCGGCACAAGAAGACTGACTGGTGTCGAGGGACGGCCCTTAATCGGAACCATTGTCAAGCCAAGTGTCGGTCTCTCCCCTGATGCTACTGCTGCCCTAGTCGCAGAGCTAGTCGAAGGCGGGATTGATTTCATCAAGGATGACGAGTTGCAGGCTGACGGCCCACACTGCCCTTTTGCCCAGCGAGTAGAAGCCGTGATGCGAGTGATCAACAAGAACGCCGAACGCACCGGCAAAAAGGTAATGTTCGCCTTCAATCTGACGGGCGAGATCGAACAAATGCTGGAGCGGCATGAGCTCGTATTGCGCCACGGTGGAACATGCGTGATGGTGAGCTTGAACAGCACGGGCCTGCCCGGTCTTGCCTATCTTCGCCGGCATTGCCAACTGCCGATCCATGCTCATCGCAATGGTTGGGGACTCTTCCAGCGCTCTCCCCATATCGGTCTCAGCTATCTGGCCTATCAGAAATTCTGGCGGCTTGCCGGTGCTGACCACATGCATGTCAACGGACTTAGAAACAAGTTTTGCGAAGGCGACGAATCAGTTCTCGCCTCAGCCCGTGAATGTCTCACACCGATGTTTTCGGGCGAGGGCAGAGGATGCGAAGTCATGCCAGTCTTTTCTTCAGGGCAGACCGTACGACAGACTGCCGATACCTTTACAGGGCTGGGCTGCCCCGATCTGATCTATGCAGCCGGCGGAGGTTTGGTTGCCCACCCGGGCGGCGTCGCAGCCGGCGTGAGGGCGATGCATCAATCCTGGCAAGCGGCGATGGCTGGTATTGACATCAATGAACATGCCAAGACGAATCTCGAATTGCGTCAGGCTCTGGAGAAGTACGTTTGATGGGCCGCCAACCCCTATTGCTGACTTTCTATGGCGACGACCTGACAGGCTCG
>JAYSVS010000163.1:0-4088 GCA_043718395.1 Acidobacteriota bacterium | reverse complement strand
CGATAAATCCCAGGGGTTTGGGGACAGAGTCCCCATCCGCAGGGGTGACAAAGTCGCTGAGCAGTTAACCTGACAGAATCGCTGAGCAACAACAGATTGCCCGGCCAGTGAGTTTGCGGGCCGGGACAATCACGGTGATTTCCTTGAAGGAGCGTTCAAGGTGCCGAGCCTCAGGCAGGTTCGCGCGACAGCGCCGTATTTTCACGATGGGCGATATGACACACTCTGGAAAGTATTGCGGCACTATCAAATGCCCCCGCAAGGCCGACACGAGTTGACAGCTTTGCCCCAACTCACTGATCGAGACCTTCTGGATCTGGAAGCGTTTCTAGGAAGCTTGGGTGGGGGTTGATGTTGCTGGTTTGCCGAGGCTGAAGCAGAAAAGTCCTGTTGATCTGATCGCTGCACATATCTTCATCTACCGGAACTTAAACACCCAGCAAGCCAGGCTTGCGCAGGAATTGTGACGGGGTAATTAAAATGTAAACTGGAGGCCGCCGATGGCCCACGCACCCGGGGTGCGCCAGCCATTCTCGTAGTAGTTCTGGTTGAGGAAGTTCTCAACCTTAAAGTAGGCGCGAATCTTCTTGTGTTCGGCTTCCCAGATCTTATAGCCAGCGACGAGGTCGGCTTTGGTGAAGCCTGGAGACTGGAAGGCACGAGTGCGGGAGATGGCGAAGAAGGGGACGATGAAGGAAGAGCCACGGAAGAGGTCCATGGTGACGTCGATCTTCTTGCCAATGCGCTGGGTGATGACGAAAGTGGCAGTGTGTCGCGGGATGGTAAGAGCCCTCCAGAAGCCAGCGATCTGGAAGTCGCGATCGTTGACTGCGTTGGTGAAGGTGTAGGAACCGTTGAAGGTGGTGTTGGTAGCGAAGCGGGCTTCGTATCCGAATTCGAGGCCACGGGAGATGCCGCCAAGGCCGTTGAGATAACCGGAGGTGCGGCCCCATGGATCAGTTGCCGGGCGGATGATGCCGCTGGAATCAAACGCGGTGAGTTGCTTGATGCGGTTGTAGAAGTAGGTGGCGCTGAGGCGGACCTTGGACTGGAGGACGTATTGATCGAGGCCAAAGTCATAGGTGTTGTATCGGTCGGGCAGAAGATTGGGGTCGCCGTAGGGGGTGAAGATGACTGCGCCTGTGGCGGGGACGTTGGAGAAGCCGGCACCGAAGCGTTCATAGAGCGCCGGGGCACGGTATGCGTTGCCCATGTGGGCGCGGATCTTGGTGCCGGATTCGGGGATGAGGTAAGCGAGAGAAATGTCTCCGGTCCAGGCGGTAGGTGGGCTGGGAAGGTCGCGATCATAGTTGTTGGCGGTGCCCTGAATGGCGAATTGGGGGCGCTTCAAGTTGAAGGCTTGGACACGGCCAGAGGCGGAGACGAGGAGGCGGTCGCGAAAGAAGGAGAACTGATTCTGGATGAAGGCGGCATTGGCCGTCTGGCGAACTTTGCCGTTGACAAGGATCGTGCGGGGGGCGGGGAGGCCATTGTTCTGACGGTCGTTGAAAAATTCTTTCTCGAATTCGTAGCCGCCTGAGATCTGGTAAAACTTTGAGACGCGCATGCTTATGCGGAGGTCGATGTTGTCAATGTAGCCGCCGGGGTTGGTAATGTTTGTAGCTGCCGGTTGAAAGCCGCCACCGCCGGGTCCGTTGGCGAAAATGCGGTTGGTGTTGAGCCGCTGGTAGGCAGCTTGGAGATTGATGTTATTGCCGATGTCGTGCTGAAGCTTGACTGCCGTTGTGAAGAAGGTAGAAGAACGTCGGCTGTCGGTGTCGTCACGGCCAGGGACATAGGTGGCGTTGCCGTAATTCACGGGCAGATTGTTGTTGAGGTTTTTGACTTGATCGGGTGCGAGTGGAATGGCGGGGATGATCAGCGAGCTGCCGAAATTGGCGCTGGGGATGCCGCCCGTGCCAGGGCTGACGTTGGATTGGAGGAAGTCTTTTGCTCCATAGAATCTGCTTGTGAGGCGGGTTTTAGGGGTGAAGTCGTAGCGGGCGAAGGCTTGGCCGCCGTTCGAGCGGTTGGCGTCGTTACCGTCAACACCATGCATCACATTGAGGTGGGTGAAGCCCGCACTGTAGAGAAGCTTGTTGTTGAGAAAGGCACCGCCAATGGTAGCGCGTCCACGGAGGAAGCCGAGACCGCCGCCTTCGGCCTGGATCATGCCATGGGTTGGGCCGCCGCCATCATCAGAGATTATATTCACAGCGCCACCTACTGCTGAGGTGCCATAGAGGGAAGAGCCTGAGCCACGGAGAACTTCCACTTGCTTGGCGTTTACGAAGGTCATGTTGGAGACAAAGGAACTGGCGTCGCCCTGGATCGCGGTTGGATCGCGGAAGCGCATGCCATCAATGAGAACAGCGGAGGCGTCTGGACGGAGGCCGCGCATGCGGATCTGGGTGAGTGCGCCAGGACCGCCCAGTTGCCGAATCTGAACGCCGGGGACGGAACGAACGATTTCGGCGAGATTGGTCTCGTTGCGGCTATTGATTTCTTCGGCTGAGATTACGCTGATCGATTTGGTCGTTTGGTCGATGGTTTGAGCACCATTGATAGCAGTAACGATTACTGTTTGGGCCAGGCCGCCGATGACGAGCTTGAAGTCTTCCGCCTTTGGGGTGCCGATTGTTGGAATGACAATTTGACGAGCAGCAAGGCTGAAGCTATCCGCTTCTATTTCGAGGATATACGCACCGCTGGGGACACCTTCAAACTTGTAGTCGCCGCTTGCCTGTGAGACTGCGCTGGCGACGATAGCCCCGCCAGCCGCATGAAGACTGAGGCGAGCATTGGCTATGGGGGCGGATTGCGGATCAACGATTTTGCCCTGCAGAAGCGATTGGGCCCAGGCAGATATTGAAGTAATACCTAAATACAAAAGTGCTGTAAAAAGAGCTCGAAATGACATATTTGTTAGCATAGCTCATATTGTATTTTAGCCGTACTGAACTTTTTCAGTGACGGTATGGACCGTTTGTCTCCAAGATTGAGTTGAGATAGGATTGGGCTTGTCAGGGGAGGATCATGCGCTTTTTTCTATTGATGGTGTTTGCTGTGGCTGCATATTCGCAGGACTGGTTGGATCTGTTTAACGGCAAGAATCTGGATGATTGGGTGGTGAAGATTGCAGGCCATGAATTGGGGGATAACTACGGCGATACATTCCGGGTGCGGGACGGGGCGATTATTGTTTCCTATGACAAGTACAAGGAGTTTGGGTCGCGGTTTTCGCATCTGTTTTATAAGCAGAAATTTTCGCATTACCGGCTCGCGATGGAGTACCGGTTGATTGGGGAGCAGATGAAGGATGCGCCCGCCTACGCACGGTTGAATAGCGGCGTGATGGTGCATTCACAGTCGCCCGAGTCGATTTTGAAAGATCAGGATTGGCCGGTTTCGGTGGAGGCGCAGTTTTTGAGTAACGACGGGGAGTTGAAGCGACCGACGATGAATGTATGCACGCCGGGGACCGATATCCATATGAAGGGGGTGATGGTGAAGGCGCATTGCACGAATTCCACTTCGAAGATTTATCGCGGGGATGGGTGGGTGAAGGTGGAGGTGGAGGTGCTTGGGTCAAAGCGGGTGCGGCATTTTGTGGAGGGGGAGATGGTGCTGCAGTATGAAAATCCCCAGATTGGAGGTGGGGTGGCCAACCGTTTTGACACGGCAGTAAAGGTGGACGGAAAGGTGTTAAGTGAGGGGTATATCGGGCTGCAGAGCGAGAGTCATCCCGTGGAGTTTCGGAATCTGCGTTTGCTGCAGTTGAAGGGGTGTATGAATCCGAAGGCGCGGAATTTCAAGAAGCAGTATGTTGAGCCCGATGAGGCGGCTTGCGTGTTTGGGCGGTAGCTAGCGTTTGCCGAGTGAGCCAAAGACATCTTTGAGCAGAGGCGTGATGCGGGCTGCGGAGTTGTTACGGATCTGCTTTTCTTCCTCGGCTACCAGGAGGAAGAGGCCGTCAACAGCCTTTGTTGTCACCTAAGTTATGCACACGGTGGGTGCCGAGCGGCTTGAACCAGGGGAACAGGTTGTGGGGATTAGCCTCCGCGAGGCCGCCGATATTGGGGTAAAAC
>JAYSVS010000162.1:0-40018 GCA_043718395.1 Acidobacteriota bacterium | reverse complement strand
GGGAATCACATCGGCAGACGGAAATCGCTTTCCTACACATAGCCCTATCGATACGGCGGGATTCAAGTGGCAACCGGAGATGTGTCCGATCGCATAAGCCATCGTCAACACCGTCAGGCCAAAGGCCAGAGAAACCCCAAGATAGCCGATCCCTACCTGGGGGAAAGCGGCTGTCAGAACGGCGCTTCCGCATCCCCCAAAAACCAGCCAAAACGTACCAAGATACTCTGCGGTCAGGCGCTTGCTTAAGCTCATCTTTTTCCTCTATCGGGCAAAACTGATACCTAGTCCGGTTGTGTACAACAAGTCGTTGGTTTTTCGCCCAGGGGCCGGATTTGTAAGATACCGGTCGCTGATCGAGACATTCCAGACAAGGTATTTCGACAACTTGGTCGAAGCTCCAAAATCGAAGTTGATGCGGTATGTTCCTGGAGCCTTCATGTCGTTGAACATTCGATAAGACTGAAACAAAGACGTAGCCGAATTCAGCTTGAAAGTGAAGTCATCACCCCAATAAATTTCGCCAGTCTTGCGAATGAGAGGCGTACTGAATCGAGAGTAGTTAAAAGCGGCACCGCCCAGAAGATCGAGAGTCATACGCTCGCTGGCAATCGCCTTGAATCCAAGGCCACCACCGAATACCGTTCTCAAGTCGAGGTTCTGGAACTTGTCGTATTCATAATCGTTGAACACATTGGCAAAGAGTCTTGGCTTGAGGTTACGGGCATATCCGAGCCCGCCCCGGATCGCCTCAGCAGTTCCAGCGCTCTTGTTGTTGATGAGCGCTGAAGCCTTGATCGTGTTGAAGTAGATCGAAGTCTTGTCGGTTCTGGTAGCGCGAGCTGCTGCAAGACCGGTGGTAAAGGTGGTGGTCTTCGCATTGCCGCTGGTGCCGGCGAAGCCAATACTGCCCCCACCTGCCCACAGATCAAGCCAGCCCGGCTGCTGCAATCGCTCGAATGCCCTCTGTTCTGCTGCATTGCGAATCGTTGCGATTTCCTGAGGGGCAACCGTAATCGTAGCGCCAGAGGAAGCGATTTCTACCTTTCCCCCGCTTTCGCGCAAGGTACCAACAACAGTTTTGCCGTCTGGCAAAGCAACGTTCAGCGGCTTATCAGCGACAATTGACGCCACCTGATCCCAAGCAGCACTGACCAGACCGAACATATCGGTTTGAATCGTAATCTGTTTTGCATCTTTCTTGACAATGCTTCCGGTCACGCGGTCCCCATTCTTGAGGACCACCTGATCGGCTTGCAAGGCGCCAAGTAAAGCGACCAACATGGCGCCATTTACGCAAGATCTCTTCATGCCATTTGTGTCCTTGATGAACCGAGTTCTGAGGTGCAATTCGGGCAGCGAGTCGCCTTGAGCGGAATCGCGCTGCAGCAAAATGAACAATCCTTGGTTGTGACCGCGGGTGCTTCAACGGGCTTCTGCATTTTGCTGAGTGCTCGAATCAACATAAAAATTACTGCGGCAACGATCAGGAAGTTCGTAACCGTATTCAGGAAGAGCCCGTAGGCAATCACGGGTGCACCGGCAGCTTTTGCCGCGGCCATCGTCGGATACTGCGTACCGTTCAAGCTGATAAACAGTTCTTTGAAGTCCACTTGACCGAGCAGCATGCCAATCGGGGGCATGATCACGTCGTTCACCATGGATGTGACAATGGAGCCAAATGCAGCACCAATAATCACGCCAACCGCCAAATCAACAACATTGCCCTTCATAATGAAGGCTTTGAAATCATTCAACATTTTTCATTTTCCTTTCAACGCTCTTTATCTTCAGTAATGAAGACCGACCAAGTTTGACAGAAGTCACATTTTATTTGCAAATGAATCTTGTGACTTTTTTGATAGCCACGTGTCTCAAAGTTGTGAGATGCTCAATCTTCCAAACCCTCGCGCATGGACAAACCACTAACGGAGCCGCTGGAAGATCCCGACATCGATCTCTTGCAGGCAGCCCTCAATTCCCCAGAAGGCGACCTAAGAGCCTTCGAGAAGTTAGTCGAACGCTACCAGCGAAGAATTCTCGCCAACTGCCGTTATCTCTCGCGAGACGAGAAGAACTACGAAGACTTGGCGCAAGAAGTATTTGTCAAAGCATTCTTTGGGCTCAGGACATTTCAGGGGCGATCTTCGTTTCGTACGTGGCTCAGAAGAATCAAAGTCAATCACTGCCTCAGCCACCTGAAGAGGGAGGAAGGCAAGGCGTCTCAATCCATCGACGAGGAAGGCTTTGGAGCTTTCGACCAGTTGCTAGTGCAACCGGAAGCCGAGAAAAATCTGGCATTGCAAGATCAGCAAAAGGCGATCCTGGCAATTTTGAACTCTCTGCCCGACAATCTTCGAATTCCTCTCGTGATGTGCGACATGGATGAACTGTCCTATGAGGAAATTGCCCAGGCTCTCGGCATCGGACTCTCAGCAACCAAGATGCGCATCAAGCGCGCCCGGGATCAGTTTCGTCAAAAGTATCCAACGCAAAATGAGGAGCAGCGCGCATGAGTGAGGCCGATCTCGATTCCAAGCCAATTGAGGTTCTGAAGGATCAAGAACTCGAACCGACGCGTGACTTGGTGGGGCGCGTGCGCCGGCAGATCGAACGGCGAATGGTAACTTCTTACGCAGCAAGCTTTAGCTGGCAACTGCCTAAGTTGGTTTTCCTTGAGTTCGTCAAAGCAGCCGGAGAATTCGCGCTAAGTCTAAAAGAAAAGAAGGGCAAAGGCCAATGAAAGAAAAACTGCTCCAGGCTTTCGGCAATCTGGCTGACTCGGCCATAGTTGCCGTTCCGAAAATCGCACTTGGATTGATTCTGGTTGTCCTCGGGCTTGCCGTGGCCAAACTGATCGAGGCCGGGTTACGTTACGCCCTGGTCAAATCGAGATTCGATACGCTCGCGGCAAAGCTGGGGATCGACAAGGCACTGACCCAACTTGGGCTCAACCAGCCTCTGTCGGTTATTCTGCCGCGCATCACGTACTATTTAGCACTCCTTGTGCTTGCCAATACAGCCGCCGATGCCCTCAGCCTCGTTGCAATTTCAAGTGCAATAGGTGCCTTCTTTGCCTATCTACCAAATATCGTCGCCGCACTATTGCTGATGATTCTGGGAAGTTCTATAGGCCAATTCGCCGGCCAGGCCGTCACCCAATCGGCTGAAAGCTCCGGGATCGAATTCGCTCCCGCTCTCGGCAAAATGGTCTCAAGCGCAATTCTGTTTGTGTGCGCCATGATGGCGATTGCGCAGCTCAAGATCGATACGGAAATCGTTCGAATCGTTACGAGTTTAGTGCTGGGCGGCGCTGCGCTTGCCTTTGGCCTGTCGTTTGGTTTGGGCACACGCGACATCGTTCGCAATCTAGCAGCTGGCTTCTACGCCAGAAAGGTTCTCGAGGTTGGCAAGCCAATCACTTTGTCCGGCGAGAGCGGCGTACTCAGTTCCATTACCTCTACCCATTTGGTCATTGATTCCGATGGGCGCCAAAGCATCGTTGCCAACGCTGATCTACTCGATCATGTGGCCAGGCAAGGCTAGTCTTCAAAGTGGCTGGCAGTGGTAAAGCAACTGGTGAAGGCATGATCCAAAACTTCTTCCGTCAGTTCCCAGGGTAGCTTTTCAAACTTGATGTGATCCATTGCATGCATCACTACATCTCTAGGATGGCAGCGGCGCATCTTCTTTTTGCCGCCTCGATAATACTTGGTCAGAAACTTCCCAATGAGGCTGGAACCAAACGGAATCTCCTGCTTCTTGCAATATTGTTCGAAGATCTCGGCAAATTCTGCTTCCCCAGGACTTCGTAAAAACATCTTGTACTGAATGCGGCGCAAGAATGCCTCGTCACCCAATTGCTCGGGATTGAGATTGGTGGAAAAGACCAGGAAGCATTCAAAAGGGACAGTAATTTTGCCGCCCTGCAGAAAGTTCAAATAGTCGATCTTTCTTTCCATCGGGACAATCCAGCGGTTCAAAACTTCAGACGGAGTCACTTTCTGGCGGCCAAAGTCATCAATGAGATAAATCCCATTGTTTGCCTTCATCTGAAAAGGAGCGTCATACACTCTGCTTGAGGGATTGAAGCTCAGGTCGAGATTCTGCATCGCAAGCTCGCCACCAGTGGTGATGAAGGGCCGTTTGGAACGAAAGTACCGCTTGTCATAACTGAAACTGTCGCTGACCGCATTTGCCAGAACAGATAGATCCTTTTCGGATGAGTCGAGCGGTTCATGATAAAGCGGATCGAATACCTGGATGATCTGCCCCTGACACTCGATCGCATAGGGAATGTAAATAGGCGTCGTATTGATATTGAATAAGGCTTCGGCAAGAAAGGTCTTGCCATTACCGGGCTGACCATAGATCAGAAAGCTCTTACCGGAATTGACAGCCGGACCAATCTGGCTCAGGATTTCTTCGCTCACCACCATGTGCTTATAGGCCTCGTTCAGAGGCTCTTTTGTCAGCCAGCCGGGCTCCAGCTTCTGAAGCCTCACTAGTTCGCAGTACTCGTCCAGATTTACGGGCGCAGCCCCCCCATAGGAATTGATCTCCATATATTGATGCACCAATTTGCGCCCTGCCTCGGTAAGCACAAATACTGTCGACATGTTGCCCATCCCCATGGATCGCTTGGCAACAATCAAATGGTTGCGCTTCATGGTATCGACCATGGGCTCGATCACGCTGTACTTGAAGCCCAGCGCATTTGAGATATCCCGGCCCATCGCTTCACCCTTGTAAAAGAGCTGCTTCAGGATCAGATGCTCGACGGTGCTCTCGGATATTCCCGTTTCAGCCATGGTACTGGGGGCTAATGGAGTGGGCAGGCCATCTCCTCCCAATCCAGGCCCAGAATGGCTGGGCAATACCTGGGCTTCGGATTCCGGCGTCTCAAATGACTCGTAGTCTACGGTCTCAGTTTCGATAAACGAATAGGACTCAAATTCAGAATTCATGGGCGAGACACTGCTATCGACATAAAATCAGATTCACCTTAGAGTTCTCACGCTAAAGTATCGTCATGCAGTACTCGCGCCGAACTGCGATTAGCCTCGCACTCTCCCTCTGGGCAAAGGCTGAAGAACAGGCCCATCAACATGGCCCACTTCCCACTTCACCAGTTGAATATGAATTGAAATTCCTGACACCCGCAGAGCTTTCCACACTGAATCGTTATGCCTCCATCATGATTCCGCCTTCTGAGCATAGCGGTGGCGCTGCATCTGCACAGGTTGCGTCCTACATTGACCACACCTTGGCCAGCGCAGCCCCTTCGCTGCAGCGCACTTGGCGAAGCGGTCTTAGTGCTTGGGCCAAGGTCAAGAACCCCAATGCAGAACTGGCAAAACTGGCCACCAGTGAATTCGCCCCAAAGTCGAGGCACGATCAGTTCTTTGTTCTCTTTAAGACCGCTTTGACAGCCGCCTTCTACACCTCCGAAGAGGGCATATTGAGAGAACTTGGCTATCAGGGAATGGCCTTCCTGCGTGAATTCCCTGGCTACCAGGGTGAGGCGTTAGCCACCCCTTCAAACTACAAACCACTCTTAAGGTCAAGGACTTAGCGCAGTGAAAATCTACGACGTCTGCATCATTGGTTCTGGTGCCTCTGGTGGCATGACCGCAAACATTCTCACCAAAGCGGGCCTCGATTGCGCCATGCTCGAAGCGGGGCCAATGAAAAGCATTGCCCAATTTCCAACTCACCGCATCCGCCGCTGGAATTTACCCAATCGCGGTCTTCGAGGTGACTACTTCCAGGAATGGCTCACCGAAACCGGTTTTCTCGCAGACAATGCAAAAGAACCCTATTCTGTCGCAAACAATGAGCGTTTCGACTGGTGGCGAATGCGCGCCGTCGGCGGCAAGAGCCTTTTCTGGGCTGGCGTCACACCCCGCTTCGGCCCGAATGAATTTCAGCCCAAGGACGACTTCGACACCAAATGGCCTCTCACCTATGACGAGATCGCACCTTACTATGATCGAGTCGAAGAGCTGATTGGTGTTTCCTCCACTGTGGAGGCAATCGGTGGCTTTCCGCTCAACAAGGGCCTCGCTCCCTTTCGGCCAAAGCCCGCGGAAGTGCTACTCACCAAGGCCTGTGAATCACTGGGCCGTGGCCTCAAAGTGCTGCCCATACCTAAAGCCATACTGAGCCAGGACCATCGGGGCCGCCCCGCCTGCCACTACTGTGGCCCTTGCTGGCAAGGCTGTGATTCGGGCTCGAAGTTTGATTCTCTGCGTGTCTTTATCCTGGCCGCCCGAAACAGCGGCAAGCTGAACTTGATCCCCAACGCCCGTGTCCGGAACCTCGAGATGGGCAAGGAGGGCAATGTGCAGACGGTGCATTACTTTGACACTGAAAGACGCGAGTGGCGCGATCTCCAGGCCAAGAGCTTCATCCTGTGCGCGGGCGCAATTGAAAGCAGCCACATTCTTCTGAATTCAAAGATCGCCAACTCCAGTGGCCTGGTTGGCCGCTATCTCAGCGAGCACCTCTACACGGCAGTGGGCGGGCACCTGCCTGAGTTGATGAACCGCAAGGTCGCCAACGAGGACGGCAACGGGGCCCACGTCTTTATCCCTGACCTGACCGAAAACTGGCGAGGCAACAAATTCATTCGCGGCTATCAGATCTTTCCTACTGGCGGCACAAACGAATTCACGCTTGTTGGTAATCACATTCCTGGTTACGGCAAGCAATGGATGGATGCGGTGCGAGCTTACTACACGGCTGGCGTGAGTGTGCAATTTCAGGGCGAAGTGCTCCCCTACAGAGACAACCGCATTGAGCTGGACCCTACGCTCAAGGACGACGCCGGCATCCCGGCCGCCAGGTTCAACTACTCCTGGCATGAAAACGAGCGCGCAATGTTCAAAGACATGATCGAAGTTGGCAACGAGATCTTGCACAAGGCAGGGGCTGAAATGCTGCCCAATTCCAACCCCAGGCCTGACCCGTATGGCCACTCCATTCACTATGTCGGTACCACCCGCATGGGCAACGATCCGCGCACTAGCGTCACCAACAAATGGAGCCAGTCGCATGACGTGCCGAACCTCTTCATCAATGACGGCGGCCCCTTTGTCACTGCCGGAAACCAGAACCCGACACTTACCATCCTCGCCTTTGCGATGCGCTCGAGCGAGCGCATCGCACGCCTCATGAATGACGGCACATGGAAAGACTAAAACGCTTCTGGCCCCACGCCAAACCAACGCTGCACTATTGGGCAGAGACAGAAACACATGTCTATTCGTTTAGTGTTGCCGCGAATGTACTCTTGAGCTTCTTTCCCTTTTTAATCGTCATGACCAGTCTGATCCGATTTGCGCTGCATTGGTTCAACGTCGAGAAGGGCATTTACATTGGGCTCCAGGATTACTTTGCCGGCGAAACAGGGGCATTTTTAGTTCGCAATCTCCAAATGGCTGTCTACAAGAATGGACAGGCGCTGAGCTGGGTCTCGATGCTGCTATTGCTCTTTACGGCGAATGGAATTTTCATGCCGCTTGAGGTCGCCCTCAACCGCATTTGGGGCATTAAAACGAACCGCACCTTTCTCAAGAATCAGCTCATCAGCCAGGGCCTCATTTTGGGTTGCGGCTTTCTCTGGCTGGCGACGAGCGTCGCGGCGTCGCCGGTAGTCAAGATCAGCTGGCTCGGCGCCATTGTCTATAAAATCGCTTCGCTCCCGATCACGATCGGAATTGTCTTCCTGACCTACTGGCTCTTGCCGAACGGTAAGGTTCCCCGGCTTCTGGTCTTCATTGCATCCGTCTTTGTTGGGCTGTCGATTGAATCGATGAAGCTGCTGAACATGTTGATCTGGCCCTGGCTATTCGCAAAAATGACCCACGAATACGGCCCTTTCGGCCACTCGGTAACGATTCTACTCTGGAGCTTTATCTTTAGCATGCTCGTTCTGGGGGGCGCGGAATGGAGCGCCCGCAAGGCCCGTGAGCTGGGTATTGAAGTTGAGACGCTCAAACCTTGAGTTTGAATGTGAGCTTCATGATGGGGTCGGTGCCAATCGTGCCAAAAGCGGCGCTGGGCGGCTTTAAGCCGAAGAGGCGCATATCCACGTTAGCAGTGCCTTCGAAGATACCGGGTGAGGACTCTTTGTAGGCCACACCTATCGGAGCGCTCTTGCCACGAATCGTCAGTAACCCAGATTCAGACTTGTAGAGGATCTCAGGGTTCTTCTCGGCATCGAGCATGTCTTTTACCGCATAAGCCGCCACCTTCCTGAGGTCATCTGCCTTGAGCCAATCGTCCTTGCACTCAATTCGCCGGGCATCGAGCGAAATTTCATAGCGGTTCGGATTGCGCTCGGCGATGCCCCTGTAAACAGGAAAATCAAACACATGTTTCTTGCCTTTCATCAGGCCCGTCTTGAGCACCTCAAGCCGGATAAAGTTCCCAGAATCTGGAACGATGATCACTACTTACCTCCCGTGAGCCACATCTCCACCATACAGGCAGGAGAGCATGCACGCTTGCCCGTAATCTGGGGCCGGATCGGATACTTCGTTTCGCAATTTGCATTTCGGTGAATCAGTATTGATAGACTAGGGGCATCTATGAGTCAGAAGCAGGTCCTGACGCGCCGCGAGGCGTCGAAAATTGCGGCTGCAGCCGCCACATTAAGCATCACCGGAGCACCCTTTATCTCGAAGGTGAAAGCCGCGAATAGTACGGTGCAGTATGGCTTCATCGGCACAGGCAGCCGGGGCCAATATCTTTTACAGCATCTCAAGAGCATCGACAACGGCACTTGTGTAGCGGTATGCGATGTTTATGAGCCCAGCATGAGAAAAGCAGCGGAGGTCATCGGCACCAAGCCGAAGCAGTTCAAAGACTACCGCGAACTCCTTGCCGATAAGAGTGTCGACGCGGTCTTGATCGCCACCCCGCTTTACATGCACTTCCCGGCCACACGCGATGCGCTGGACGCGGGCAAGCATGTTTTCTGCGAAAAGAGCCTCGTATTCAAGCCTGAAGAAATCCATGCGCTCCGTGCGCTGTCCAACTCGAAGCCAAAGCAAACCCTCCAGGTTGGCCTCCAGCGGCGTTATTCAAAGTTCTACCAGACGGCCAAGCAAATGATCGACAAGGGCATGCTGGGCACCGTCACGCACATCCGTGGCCAGTGGCATCGCAACACATTCGCCAAAGATCCATGGAACAAGCCGCTCCCGAAGGATCGTACCGATAAGGACGTCAACTGGCGCAAGTATCGTGAATACTCTGGAGGTCTCACTGCCGAACTGGCTTCGCACCAGATCGACATTGCTGACTGGATGTTTGGCGCACAGCCCGAGTATGTGGTCGGCGTCGGCGGCACAGATTATATTAAGGACGGACGGGACATCTTCGACAACATTCAGTTGATCTTCAAGTATCCCAAGGGCCAGAAGCTACACTACACCTCGATCACCACCAACCGGCATTGCCCTCTCTTCAATGCAGAGCGTACCGAGTTTGGCGAGTGCATCATGGGCACGCAAGGTACGATTCACATTACGGTTGGCACCGACAGCGAACCGGCGCTAGGCATGTGGTACATGGAACCGGCGCTACCAAAGGTTGAAGGCGCGGACAAGAAGGCAGCGCCAGCCGTCGCTTCATCTTCGCTTGCCTCCACAGGCAAGGGTGGAAAAGCTCTGCCAATCCTGCTCGAAAAGGATCAAGTAACAGGCAGCGAGAGTTTTGTTGATCGCGAACTCAAGTTCGCCCGCAGGTGGCTTTATCAGAAAGGTGTATTAGTGCCTGAAGAAGATCGAAACCCGGTTGATATCGAGCTCGAGAGCTTCTTCAACGACATCAAGAATAATACGCGCCCGAAAGCCGATATCGAAGTCGGGCTGCACGATTCCGCTGCAGTCATGCTTGCCAATCGCTGCATGTACGAAGAGCGTAAGGTTTTGTTTAGCGAGATCGACAATATGGGCAAGGCAGAAGCCAAACCCGTAAAGAAGGCTTAGGCTTCTATGATTACCTGGTGGATGTGGATGGTGGCGGGCTTCATAATGCTCGCCACTGAGACTCTTGTACCGGGTTTCTTTTTGCTCTTTTTTGGAATTGGTGCCGTCTTCATGGGCTTCTTCCAATTGCTCATTCCCGGAGTGCCGCTCTGGATTGAGATCTTGATCTTCCTGGCTGTCTCATCCTTATGGCTGGGTATGTTCCGTGGCAGACTCGTCGCCTATATCGAGAAGCGGAATCCACCGAAAAAAGTTGATTCCATTGAAGGTGAGACAGCAATAGCGGTGGACGATATTGCTCCCGCACAAGTTGGCAAGGCGGAGCTTCGTGGCGCTTCCTGGAATGCACTCAATCTCGGTGACTCGCCGATTTCAAAAGGACAGCGCTGTCAGGTGCAAAAGATGGACGGGCTTACCCTTCACATCCGGGCCATGTAGAATAGGCGCAATGGAAGCTCTATTCGCTGTAGTTGCCCTCGCAATCCTTTTCTTCATCGTCCTGGCCAAAACAGCCGTCGTGGTACCGCAACAAAACGCCTACATTGTAGAGCGGCTTGGTAAATTTGCCGGTGTTTTGCCGGCTGGGTTTCACATTCTGGTCCCCTTCATTGATGTGATCCGCTACCGGCATGTGCTCAAAGAAAACGCGATCGACATCCCAGAGCAAATCTGCATCACCCGAGACAACGTTCAAGTGGGAGTGGACGGAGTGCTGTATATGAAAGTAATCGATGCGGAGCGCGCTTCATACGGCATTTCGAATTACTCATTCGCCATCTCACAACTGGCGCAGACGACATTGCGAAGTGAACTGGGCAAGATCGAACTGGACCGCACCTTTGAAGAACGAACCAATATCAATACCAACATCGTAAGTGAGCTTGACAAGGCAACAGAGCCTTGGGGCATCAAAGTTTTCCGCTACGAGATCAAAAACATCACTCCGCCGTCCGACATCCTCGGAGCGATGGAGAAGCAGATGCGGGCCGAACGCGAAAAGCGCGCCACCATTCTAACCTCAGAGGGTACTCGCGATGCCGCAATCAACACTGCGGAAGGCGAGAAGCAACAAACGATCAAGAAATCAGAAGCCGCCAAGCAACGCCAGATCAACGAAGCTGAAGGTCAGGCAGAGGCGATCCTTTCTATCGCCCGCGCGACAGCAGAGGGCATTCGCGAAGTAGCCGAAACGATCCAAATGCCTGGTGGCATGGAAGCCGTGCAGTTGCGGCTCGCCGAGAAGTACATCGAACAGTTTGGCAATCTGGCAAAAACGGGCAACACGATGATCGTGCCGTCGAACGTTGCCGACGTCGCCAGCATGCTGGCGAGCGCGATGTCGATCGTACAGCAGAAGTCTCCTTCCCTGGCCCCTCCGCCGCCCTCGCGGCACCAGACATGAGTTCTGCCTGGCTCTCAACCGAGCTTGAGATCTATGAGAAGCATGTCGCTCTCGACACCGTCGGCCAGGCCGCCGCGATTCGACAGGCAATCGGAGACGCGGTTCAAAGTCTGAAGCCAAACAGCTTTCTCTATCTTGGCTGCGCGGGCGGCAACGGGCTTGAGGCGCTCACCAAGGAGCGGGTGGTGGGGATAGACATCAATGAGATTTACCTCGCGAAAGCGCGCGAGCGCTACGGCCGGGCAGAGCTGATTCAGTGTGACCTAAACAACGGCTTGCCAGAGATCGGCAACATTGACATGGCTTTTGGAGCCTTGGTCTTTGAATATATTGAGAACTTATCGGGACTACTTGAGCAGTTAGCGCAGCGTGTGAATGGTTATCTTGTTGTGCTGTTGCTTGGGACTCGTCACGGTGCGCCAGCCGTCTCAGAGTCACCGTATCGCGAGATGTTGCAGCCAGTAGGTAGTGAGTTTCGATACATTTCGGCAGAGGGATTTCTTGAAGCTGCCGCACGCGCACGATTTGAACTTGTGAGCAGGGATGAAATTGCATTGCCAGCGGGAAAGCACTTTATTTCACTTACACTTCGCAGACGAGATTGAGCCGCTTTGCGATCACTCAGCTAGGGAGTGGATTTGGGCGCGGGCGGCGGGCTTTTGCGCAGCTCCTCAAAATACCTTTGTACGTAGTTTTGAAAGATCAGCGGCACCTCGTCGCGATGGATCACACCGGAGGTATCGGAGTGGGCAGCAGACTTCTCCGAGTAGCCTGTCTTGAGCGCTTGCGACTTTGAGCTTGAGACTTCGATCATCATCTCGCCTTGCAGATTTTGAGCCCTTTTGCCAAAGACTTCACTGATCTTGCCCATAGCACGCTGCTGTTCGGCGAGTTGGACATCTTTGTTTCCATCCTGCTTGCCCGTGCCAGACTTCTGATCGCCATTAGACGGCTGGTTTGATTTATCGCCGCCCTTGGCCTGTTGGTTCGGGCTCTTTTCCTGGCCTTCACCCTGCTGTTGCCCGTTTGGATCGTTCTGCTGCTGACCGTTGGCTTGCTGCTTGGCTTGGGATTGCTGGCCCTTGTTGGCCTGTTGCTGCTGCTGACCGTTGCCCTGCTGGCCGTCTTTCTTATCCTGGGCTTGCTGCTGTTGACCATCAGACTTATCCTGCGACTTCAGCTTGTTCATCATGTTGGCCATCGCATCTTTGAACTTGTCCATGAGAGAGTTCTTTTCGCCCTGCTGGTTGCCCTGATTCTGTTGAGCACCAGACTTCTTGTCGGCGGCAGCGTTGCTTTTCTTGTCGCCGTCTTTGCTGCCTTGATCGCCGTCTGAGTTCTTGTCACCGGCGGAGGAGGATTCGCCTTTCTCAGCGCCTTCGGTCTTTTCGCCTTCTTCAGAAGGTGACATCGATTGCTGGAACTGGCCGGGCTTTTGGCCGGCAGCACTGGATTCGCTTGAGTTGGTGGATTCGCTGTTTAGCTCCTGGCCCTTTTCAATGCCCTTTTCGTCGGTGCGCTGTTGTTGGGTTTCGTTTAAACCAAAGCCCTCAAGAGGCTGGCCGTTTGGCATCTTGTTCTTGGCCTTGGCCAATTGAGTAGGCTTCTCGCCTGAGGCGAGCAGGTTGTACATGCCGGGGGCAATCGGGGCGCTCAAGTCGAGGCTCGACTGAAAGGCATAGCGGAAGACCAACAGGCTAAGCGCAACAGTGGCCAGAGCAACTGCGCGAGCCCAGCCAGAGGGCATCTTCAAAGGGGCAGCCATGGAGGCGTTGTATTGTGCAGCGGCCGAATCGGCGGTTTCAATCAGGGTACCGGTGGGCCTGGTGCGCGGCTGGGTTTTGAAGTGATGGGCGGTGGAAAAGAGGTCGCAAGAGTGGACACGCTGGTCCAGGATCTGGGCTGACTGATATGAGTTGGGTAACCGATTCCAGACGCGGTAAGCCAGGTAGCCAAATGAGGTGAGCGCGAGGAGAACCGGCCAATACCAGTCGAAGACTTGAGTGCCTAGAATGAGCAGAAGAACGAGGCCGACGGCACCGATCGACAGGGCAACCAAGGCCTGTGAGAAAAGGATCTGAATCTGGAGCCGACGACGGACGCTCTCGATGAGAGATTGTGCCGCCATATCTGCATCCATTATGTCAAAGCGGGCCAGTCTGGACTATAGCCTCTTCAAAAGCTTCCAGGTTGTCGACAAAGAAGTGGTCTTTTGATTCGATCCACTTTACTTCTTTTGGCTCCGGGAGGGTGGCGAAGAAGGCTTCGAATTCAGGCCGGGGGCCATGCTCGTCGTTGGTGGAATGGATGAAGACCTTGGGAATCGTAATATTCGAGATGTACTCACGATTCGGATACTTGGTGGGGTAGCCGATGGGGATGACCTTAGTGGCTTGAGGGTAGTCAAGAGCAAGTTTCAATGCGATGCGAGAACCGAAGCTGAAGCCAGCGATGGCGAATGGGAGATTGGGATAGCGCTCACGCAGAAACTCAAGGCAGGCGCGCCCGTCTTCGATCTCACCATGGCCGTGATCGTATTCGCCTTCGCTCAGATTGACGCCGCGGTAGTTGAAGCGAAGCACCACAGCGCCAGCCTTACGCAAGCCACGAGCCGTGCGATGAACGACACGGGTGTGCATTGTGCCGCCGTGCTGAGGATGAGGATGGCAGACCAGGACAGCGGCGGCTGGGTCGCGGTCTTCGGGCTCTTCAAGCAGTGCTTCGAGAAGCCCGGCGGGGCCTGGGATCTTGAGCGATTCGATTTTGCGCGCCATCAGCTTAGCGGTAGTTGGTGAACTGGAGTTCGACGCCGAAGTCTTTGCCGCGCAAGAGAGCGATGACGTCCTGGAGGGTGTCGCGGTCTTTGCTGGCGACACGGACATAGTCGCCCATGATGGATGGAGTGACCTTGAGTTTGGAGTCTTTGATCAGCTTGACGACCTCTTTGGCCTTTTCAGTTTCGAGGCCCTGTTTGAGCTTGATTTCCTGACGGACAGTGGAGCCGGAGGCGGGCTGAACAGGACCGTAGTCGAGATTGCCAATCGGGACGCCGCGCTTGAGCAACTTCGACTGCAGAATGTCGTTTACGGCCTTGACCTTGTAGTCGTCGGCAGAAGCGAGGATGATTTTGAGATCTTTCTCGTTGAGTTCGATCGAAGACTTGGAGTCTTTCAGGTCGTAGCGTCCGATGACTTCTTTGAGCGCCTGTGAGATAGCGTTGACTACCTCAGGCATTTCGATTTTGGAGACGATGTCGAATGAATTGTCGCTTGCCATAATTTTTAATGACCGAGAGCGATGAGAACGCGCTCGGTAACCTCCTTGATGATCGTGGGCATACTTGCTTCTAGCGCCAGGGTAACAGCGGCCCGGATACGCTCTGGATCGACTTCAGGCTGAACCACAATTGAACCCGGAGCAAAACGAGTAATTGGAGTAGCCTCGAATTCGAACTCAGCGGCAAATAACCCGCGTGAATGTTGAGCTGCCTCGGCGAGGGGACGGATTGTGTGGATCACTTCCGACGCCTCGAAAGGCTTCTTGATAATTGCATCACATCCGGCGGCCTTGGCCTGCGCCTCGCTGAATGGCTCGAGCATACCGGCAGTCAAAACGACGCGGATGGCCTGATGACGGGGATTCGATTTAATCCAGTGGCAGATCTCGTAGCCAGAGCGATTCGGCAGAAAGACATCAGCTATGACAACATCGGGCGAGAAGCGATCCAGGGCGGGATACACAGCCTGACCGTCAGCTATTTGTTCGACATCAAAACCTTCTTCGCTAAGAATACGAGCACCGATGCGCTGGGCGTGCGGGCTATCATCGGCCAGAAGAATGCGGGCGATCAATTCTTCTTCTTTTTCGGTTCCTTGACCTTCTTCTGCTTCTTGGCCGGGATGATCGTACCCTTTGAAATGATGGGGGCATTTTGATCGGCAGCGGCTGCGGCGGCAGGAGGTGCAGTTGCGTCAGCGGCCGGGTCAGCAGGCTTGTTGAGGCGAGCGTCAGGGCTGCTGTCGAGCGTGGACCCGTCAGGAACAGTGGAAACGGTGACATCAGTGGTGCCAGTTCCGGCTGCTACGGGGATCGGGATATTTACAGGGATGGTGGGCCGGATCGCAGTCATGGCGGGGTCGCCGGTCTTGGCGGCCATGCGGACGTCAGGACCGCGCTTGAGCATATTGCCGACAGGAGTCATCATACCGGCTTTGGTGTGGTTTTCAGCTTCGTACTTCATGCGAGCCACTGCCTTGGGATCGGCCTCGGGGACAACCATTTCCATTTCCTGGAGACGCTTTTTGGCATCTTCGGCATAGGCACTGAGCGGATAATCGCGCACGAGCTTGGCATACGCTTTGCCCGAACGGTCTTTGAAGCGGGGACCCATCTTTGTGTAGGCGTCGCCCATTTTATAGAGGGCTTCATCGGCGCGAGAGAAGAGCGGGTATTGGTCTGTCAGGGCCTGGAGGCGATTGGAGCTCGACGCCCAAGACTGCTTCTTGTAGTAGAAGTCGCTGACGCGCATTTCGCCTTCGGCGAGGGCTTCTTGGGTGTCGCGAACAAACTGGGCGGCGCGCGGGGCGAACTTTGAGTTCGGGAACTGAATGAGAAGCTGGCGGCATTCGTCTTCGGCACGGAGGGCGTGCATGTTGTCGCGATCAGCCTTTTCCATTTGCTTGTAATGGATCATGCAGACTTTTTCTTGCGATTCGGCTGCTTCTTCCATCGTTGGGTAGAAGAGGATGAAATCCTTATATTCGGCTTCTGCCTGGGCGAGGCCATTGCCGCCGCCTTCGCGGAACCAGCTATCGGCAATCGCGAGTTTGGCCTTGGCGAGGAATTCGCTGGTGTCGTAAGTATTGATCAGGGTTTGCAGCGTGAGGCGAGCGACTTCGAAGCGGCCACGCTCGATGTCGCCGACGGCCTTATCGTATAAGACCTTGTCAGGCTGCTGTGTGTCTTTGGTGATGGGGTTTTCGTATTTGCGCTTCCGGCAACCCGATGAGAGGGCCAGAAGGACCGTGAGCAACACCAAACCGCTCAGGCGAACGACGTAGAAAGAACGCATCAATGTACCTCTCGTAGTTTAACTCTTAGGAAGAGTATTAGGCGAACTGTTGTCTACCGGAAGCGGCGCGAGCGTGGAGATTGCGCACGGCTGTGGCCGGAGATTCACTGCGAAAGACGGACGAACCGGCGACAAACCAGTCACAACCGGCCTCGGAAATTTCATGAATATTGGACATGTCAACACCGCCATCGATCTCAATTGCATAGCTAAAGTTACGCTCACGCCGGATCTGGTCGAGTTGACGGATCTTGTGCAGCACAGCGGGAATGAATTTTTGACCACCATAACCAGGATTGACACTCATGACAAGCACGAAGTCTGCCAAACCGAGGACGTCGTCGAGAGTATGAATGGGAGTGGCGGGATTGAGGACGACGCCGGCCTTGGCACCAGTGCACTGGATGAGCGAAAGAGTGCGATGCAGATGGGGGCTGGCTTCCTGGTGGACCGAGATCGAATCGGCACCAGCGGCACGGAAGGCTTCGACGTAGCGCTCGGGCTCGACAATCATGAGGTGGACGTCGAGCCAGCACTGGGTGACCTTACGGATGGATTCAAGGATGGGCAGGCCCATCGAGATATTGGGGACAAAACGGCCGTCCATGACGTCGTAGTGGAGCATCTTGGTTCCGGCGGATTCGACGGCTATGATCTCCTCGCCGAGGCGGGTGAAGTCGGCAGCGAGGAGGCTGGGCAGGATCTGGAGGTCGTGGTTCATGAAGTTTTATGAATGACGGCGGCGAAGAAACCGTCGCCGGGGTCGATGCCGGGAATGCGATGGTGCATCTGAACAGTCATGTCATGGCAGACGGCACGGACCACTTCTTCATTTTCTTCTTTTTCGAGGGAGCATGTCGAGTAGACGAGGATGCCGCCGGGGGCGAGGGCGTCGAGAGCGTTCTTGAGGATGTCCCTCTGGCGGGCGGACTGGCGCTCAAATTCTTCGGGGGCGAGCCGCCATTTAATTTCAGGATTGCGGCCGAGGGTGCCGGTTCCAGAGCAGGGGACGTCGGCGAGGATGCGATCGAATGGATGCTTGAAAGGCAGCGGATGCGCGGCGTCGAGGTGGACCAGGGGAATGCCTATTTGCTGGAGCGGCAGGAGGCGCTTGAAGCTGCGGTCGCAGGCAATCGCTTTGAGATTTTCAGTTTTGAGGGCCTGCCAGGTCTTATTGCCGGGAGCGGCGCAGAGGTCGAGATATGTGTTGCCAGGTTGCAAGTTGAGGTGAGGGACGATGGAGCGGGCACCGGGGTCCATTCCTTTTTCGGGGGCGTGGAGGAAGGCGAGGGCGATGGTGCGAGTGAGATCGCCTCCAAATTGCTTAACCCATTTTTTATAGAGCCATTCGGGAAGGCAGAGCTCAATGGTTGGGTCGGGGAAGTTGAGGGCGCGTTTATGAACTTTACGCAGGACGGCGTTGACAAGACCGGCGGCGGCGCGTTTGTTAGAACGCTTGGCGAGTTCGACCGCTTCCATAACGGCGGCATGGGGAGGAATGCGGGCGAGGTAGCGCATCTGGTAGAGGCCCATGCGCAGGAGGATGGCAGTAGGCTCGTCGACAGTGAGGATCTGCCGCCCGGAGAAGTGTTGGGCGAGCCAGTCGAGCTGGTTTTGATAGCGGAGGACACCGTAGACGATTTCATGTGCGAGGGCGGCATCGCGGGTGGCGAGGGGCTTGGCGAGCTCGTAAAGAAGGGTGTCGGAGTGACCGCCACCGTGGACGCGGCGCAAACAGTCGAAGGCGACGCGGCGGGCGGGAGAGATGATTGCCATCTAGGTTAGAGGGTAACAGGTTGGGGGGAAATGCGACATAAGAAGCATTCCATCCGCTTGATTTTAAGAGAGATAAGCCGGAATGGGGTTAGATTCTGTTCTGGAGAATTTTCTCTTTGGGGGCTTGATCGAAGCGGATGGAATACCGGGAGACACACGGGTAGCGTGGTCTCCCGAGGAGGGTAAAACCTTGGGCAATTTGTCAAAGAACCGATGGGGGGCGCGAGCCCTGCCCCGATTGAAGATGGCAGATCCTGGTTGGCGGGTAGGGAGGGCGCGAGTGTAGAGTGCTGAGTTGAGAGGAGAAATAGATTTTGGGGTTCGGTGAATGGCAAGTCCGGCTCGATCCCGTCGGAGTAGTTTCTCGCAAGAAGGAGAGGCAAAACATTCAAGGATTGGCAACAATTGCCAAGCATGTTAAGTTGAAAAAGAGCCAACCCGCCATACCCACTGGCAACGTAAACCTCACCAAGCAATTCGACGACTTCATCACCAAACGCATCGCCTCAGGTGAATCCAGTAACGCGAGCGAAGTCGTCCGCGAAGCCCTCCGGCTCTTGGAAGAACGCCAGTTGGAACACGCTGCTAAACTCGCTTGGCTCCGTGGTGCCATCAATGAAAGCATCAACGATTTCGAGACGGGAGACTTAACATCAATCGATTCCGAACAAGAGCTAGAAGCATTCTTCGATTCCATCCACGAGGAAGTTCTGGCAGAGGCTCCTTTCGAGTCAAAAATTGCCTAGGCCCAAGTATCAACAGGCTCAAACTCTCGCGGGCTGCCCGCCGTGAACCAGTTGCCATCGCGAAATGGACCTTCAAAGCATTTGGTCGTGCGGCCCTTCTCCGTTACGATGCGCTAATCGTTAATGCCTTGATCGAGATTGACCGCGACCCACTGCTGCCAGATTTCCGCGAAGTTCCCAAATCACTTGGTTCGGCCTTCGCACCTACCACATAGCCCTGAGTAAATCGAAGGTAAGAGGCGACAGAGTGGACGCGCCAAGACATGTGATCGTCTACCGTCCTCTGAAAGATGGCAAGATCGAAATCATTAACATCATCCACGAGGCCCGTGATCTGGCTCGCCGCCTACCCAAAAACCTGTAAACCCAAGAAACACATCCAGCTCCAGTCAAACCAAGACCGCAAAATGTTTTTCTCGTCATTTCTGCAGGAAATTCATTTTAGGGAGTTGGAAAAGCCCACTCGTGAGATTGGGCTTTTCCGCCTTCCAGTCACGCCAGTTTGAAGTCGACCCGTCCCTTGGCTTTTTTTGCCAAATTTGAGTCACGGAGGGCCGAGAATTTCAATTCGTAGCTGGAAACGAAAGTTGGCATAAATGTCTTTTTATGAGTAGGTTGGACCGAAATATGCCGAGCTGGACTGAAGGGGCCCGCGATGAATGGCTGGTGGCTGATTCTCAGAAAATCAGTAAAAACGCCAATAAAACGCACAGTGACTAGGCAGGCTGTCCACAAATCGTCCACAAATCTCACAAATCCAAAATGTCATCGGACTCTATGAAGCGCAAGTCTTCCATCACAGGAATGCCATTCATTCTCCCGGCTACCACAAGTGATCGCGACTTCTGATTGAATTCACCATCCTCCCGTTGCTTCCGAGTAGTGGTCCTGCAGTTGGCCGCCGGAGAAGACTCGAAGGTGGACAACTGCAGATCGACCACCGATCAGGCTCTCGATGAGATTATTGACGTCGGCTCCTGCTACGACGCGTGGCGATTCTGCGTCCAAGCCCACAACGGCGTCCGACGGGCTCGATTGAGCGAAAACGAAGGCAGAGCACAGGCTTGCCAACGCGAGGATGAAAATAGAGGTTTTATTCATATATCCGAACTCCTTGAGCGATTTTTGTTTCTTGAACTGACAGGTCACAACTTTTCAGCTTGCGTCTTCACCATTGCATCTCCGCTGCCAACTCAACGCTGAGTTTGGGCGCGAGAATGAGTAAGCGGGTGATCCATGACTTGGGAGCACGATCCGTACCGATCTATCGGGATTCACTACTCGCTATGTACCGGAATGCCGCCTCAATGGATTCAAAGGGTTTGGGCCTCAGAACGCCGACCGAACCGATCTCCCCCGATCCGTTAACGATCAATATTTGTGGGGCACCGTTCATGGCCACTGGACGTCCGCCTACGTCATCAATGCCGTCAGTTATCAACACGCAGTAGCGAGTGAGCGCAGCGGCATTGCTACTGGAGGTCTCAGAAAGAAACAGATCAGCCCGCACGATGGCATCCCAAACGGGTGAATGCCTCGCATCCGCCTTCATTGCAAGGACCGGCAGAAGAGAAGATCGGAACTCCTCAATCCGCCGTTGGGTTGCGCGCGCCCATTCCTGGTGCCCTTTGTTGAATTCGGCGAATTGTGATTCAAACTCCGCATTCTGCCTCCGGCGTTCAAGGGGGTTCTCAGCCTTCGCCGGTGCAATGGGCTCGGAGGGTGCGGCGTCGATTCGCAGACGAGCAAAACCCGAGTTTGACCGGTCGTGGATTACCCCCGCCGCTAGTTCTCCTCCGTGGGTTTCGAGTGTACGAAGCAGCGGCCCGAGGTCGCCGAACATGAGTTGGGGCGTTCTCGTCGTTCCCGTGCTAAGGGTTTTGTCCTGGATGATTACGATCCGAAGCTCGCCGCGACGTGCTCCCACGGTTGAGGTTCTTGCTGGGCTTGAGACCTCCTGAGCGGCGGAGGGCGGAAGCCTGGAACATGCGTTCGTCACGATTACCATTGCTCCCAAAGTTGCAGCTCGATAAAATCGGCTACCAAGTACCGTAAACCTCATTGTGTTCTCCTCCGATTCTTCTATGACCGATTCGCCCGGCCTTTTCATCCGCGCTGGGGACAATCGCGGATCGCGATTCTGCGACTTGACGCTTGTTCTGCGTTAGGGCAGCGACGAACTCCAATCGTCCGCTTGCCGATGACAGCCGCGAAACTCGAACTCTTGAAGATAGGTTGAATGAGGGCCTCTTGCACCTCAATCGCGTGCCCAGCGGTCGCCATGGCCCGAACTAGATGGTTGCTAGCAACGCCAGCTTTGAGAGCCGCCGTGAGCCGGAAGAATGCCGGGACGGTTCCCTTCGAGAACGATTGCTCCTCAACCAATCCCGTTGCATTGAGAAACTCAATTCTTTGTAAGCACTTTTCTTGCCAATCTCGAATGGACGCGATCGCGCTTTCAAATGTCGCATCGGCCCAGAGAGCGCCTAGGGGATGAATTCGAGCGTTGAGACTTACTTCATTGAATATGGCCAATCCCAGTTCGCGACGTTGCCGGTTGGGATGCTGAGTGAGCCAAAGCAGATTGTTGTACAGCTTCGTGTCATTCGTCAAGATGGCACCACCTTCTCCAGCGAAGAGTGTCTTTCCGCTCGTGAAGGATAGAACAGACGCGTGAGGAATCGATCCAATTGGTACTCCATTTGAAATCGCGCCGAGACTCTGCGCGGAATCACAGATGAGAGGGATTCCGTGTTCGTCGGCAATTTGCTTCAATTCTCGGGCTCGGCACGGCACTCCAAAAAGATCGATTGCGAGAATGGCTCTGGTCCTGGGGCTGATCGACCTGCGAACCGATTCAGGATCGAGTGTCAGAGTATCGCGGTCTATGTCGCAAAAACGCAGGCGATTTCCAAGTAGAAGCAAACCGGAAATGGAACCGCCGTAAACCAATGGAGGAACAATCACTTCAACGTTTTGAAGCCCCAAGGCCAACGCAACAGCCATTAGGCCTGTTGTGCAATTCGACACAGCCAGCGTATGCCGGACTCCGCAGTAAGCAGACAGCCTGGACTCGAGGTTCTTCACCGCGCCCGTTCCGTGTAGTTGAATGTGCCCGCCGTCCTCAGCGCCAAGATTGGCTTTAATGTACTCGCTTATTGAGCGCGTAAGTGAGAGTACGTCGAAGTGGTCAGACATTTGCGTGGTTCCGTAAGTCACCGATCCGGCGCGTGAGTTCTGCTTCGATGATCATTCCGGACTGGCTATCAACGACCTCCGACAAGTACTTCGGGAATGGGTAGGACGCAAGGTCGTCCGACCAAGGGAGAAAGGATCGCGAAGAGCAACAGTGGAGCGCCCAATAGTCCGCATACATCATCGAAAGGAGATCGGTTGACCCGCAAAAGTCGCGTGCGGCGAACAGGGCAGTCTCCTCGTCGAGTCGACCCTTGAGCAGGATGGCTGCATTCAGACTGGCGCGTATGTGCCGCGGATTTGCTCCCTTTTCATAGTAAACACGCGATGCTTCCTGCACCCGTTCGCTAAGATGGTCAAGCTGCGACTCTCCAGAAATCTGCTTGGCAATCGCCTTGATAATGTCTGGATAGTCTTCGGGCAGTGGGTGCAAAACGGGAATAACAGTAAAGCGCGAGCGCATTGCCGATCCAATGCGCCACGGACAATTTGTTGTTGCTACCAGAAGTGCCTCGCCTCTGCGACCTTCATCCGACAGGCTGGTCAATAACTGACCAAGGACGGCACGGCTTGCCCCGGAATCACCGTCGAAATCTGAACGCTCCATTGGAAACTGCTCGGTGATTTCGTCACAAAGAGCGACGTTCGGGGTCCATTGGCGGAGGAGTGCCTGTTGCTGACGGGCCATGCGCTCAGTGTTACCAACGAAAGGTCCCTTGGGGGAGTGCATGAGGTAGGCCGCAGCCTGTCCCTCGCGGGCCGTTTTCTTCGCCAGTTCTGTTTTCCCCGTTCCGGGAGGGCCTGCCAACAAGACGTTGGCCGGCATATTCTTGTTTGCCTTCAAGAGGCCCTGTGACAGAACTCCCATGATCCGGCTAGCTGCGTGAATGTTTCTGCCGACGAGAAGGGTTTCGTGAGAAGCGCTGCTCTCTAGAAGTTCAAGCGTCCCTTCGCTGAGTTGCTCGACATCCTTCGCTTTCTGCCTGAGTAGGTCAGCCGCCGTCACTTTTCGACTGCCCCTATGAGATGCACGCAATATAGTCTCGATTCCACGGTTCGGTGTATTCGCTGTAAGAGTCGCTATGGCATCTGGCGTCAATCCCTCGTCGAGCTTCGCGTCAGAATAGATGCGCAAAGCTGCCGAAAGGAAATGTTTCTTCTCCATTGCATCCGGCTGCCTAAGGTTGACGTGCTGAAGAGCAGAGCAAACCAGGGGGTCAATAAGGTCTTGTTCCCCATGAAATATGACGTAGTTACCGCTGGTTCGGAGGGCGAGGCTGTGAGCCATAATATGGACCAGTTCGCCCGCAATCAATTGAGCGTCCGTTTGGGTACCATTCTGCAAGCTTCCAGGCGTGAGGTGATGACTGAACAGGAGCACGAGAGCAAAACGAAGGTCGTCTCCGTTCGCCCACTTCAGGTCGGTACGAGTCTGACGCGACAGAGATGCGAATCCGCGGATGACTCGGGGCACCTCATTCTGATCCTGGGGAATGTTCAATAGATTATGTTCTTGAAGGACCCGCTCTACTGTCCTTCGATCTCGCTCGTCGGCGAGCGTGGAGGATATCCATTCAATTCCGGCCGCAAGCGAATACGTCACGCACACCAACCGATGTCGCGCGAAGCATTCCCTGCGGAGCGCTTCGAGTAAAGGACGCATTTTGCCGTCCTCGTCCGCCACGAGGTCGAAGAGGCTCCGGTTACTCAAAAGAACGGCCGGCGCACCCTCTCGGTAAGGCCGGAAGACCTCGCTCAACACTTCCGACGGTTGGTACATTGGGACGCTCATATCGCTTTCTGGACCTCCTAGAATTAACGGCTGTTGGCTCGGCTCGATGAATTGAGTTTGCGGGCACGCTGCAAAGCGTCTTTCTTGCGCTTAGCCGACGCTTGTACCTTTTGCAACAGATCCTTGGCCGCTCCTAGTTCGCAGACACCGCCCGTCCACTTTCGCTCCGATGCAGTGCTGCTTACTCCTTGGTCCATCAACGCGCGGTCGAATTTGTCGAGGATGGCGACGCAGGAGCCATCCGTCACACCAACCACTTCCGTTTCCAAGCTCAGTTGGTGGTTTGGCGGGTTATGAATCTCTGTGACCAGTGCTCGCCCGGCATCATCACTCGCGATCACCCGGATGCGGCCATCGACTGAGAGTGACGTTTCGACGCTCGGGAATCCCGCATCAATTGACGCATGCCGACATGCTAGGACCAGAGCGTCGGCCATCACTTGACAGTGAGCCGTAGCCGCGGTCGTTAAGAGACGATGGGTCGCCTCAAGGACTGCGGTCTCGGTAGTCGCGCTAGCCACAGCCTGAATCGGAGCCTGTAGCAAAGCGGGATCGCACACAAACGGTGCCGACTGCAAAGTGAGCAACCCCTCCAGCTTTGCCAACTGGAGCGGCGTCCTCTGGTGGTTTGACAGTTGTTGGGCGATTTCATGCCGTATTGCAGGTAGCTGCGCCACGATCACGCTGGCTGGCAGAATCGTTGAGGCGCTGGGCTGTGATGTGGATCTGCGAGCCTGTGCCATCTCTTTCCCGTTGGCTGCATCGAGTGCCCTGACGGCGTCATCAACCAAAGTTGTGACAGCCTCTACGCACCGCAGGGCCGTCGTCACCAGCAGGGTGCTGGTGATGGATTTCACATGGGGTCTTCTGCTAATGGTGCTCATCGTAGTCTCCTTTTAGCTCTTTACGGTCTTACTTCAACGTCCTGATCCAAAACCTGCCGCTGGTAGGCGGTCCAATCCTGAACGGTGTCCGCCCCGGTGTTGGCAGCAGCCGTTGGGAGCGGGCGTGACTGAGCTTCGTTTTGTTCCGCTGGTGCGATAGCCGGTGTCTTGATTACTTCATATCCATACACGTCGTTGACGATTTCGCGCGTGTCCCGATCAAATGGCCCCGCTTCAATTCGAGCGCTCGAATAAGCATTGTTGTGGGTCGTGAGGTCTTGTAGGTATTGAGCAAAACGGTCGGCGGCCACTTGCGAGTGGGTAGCATAAGTACGGTTGCAACGACGTTGCCGGGTCTCGATAACGATCATCTGAAGTCTAAAAGTGATCCACGCCTTGCTTTCCAATGCTAGTCGCCCGCCAAAGAGCATCAGAATATGGCAGATCAGCGAAAGTCCGGCCAGCGTGAAAATCAGTGGTATCGAAATCAGTGGCGTGAAATCCTTGCCCTCACCGGCTACGAAGATTGCAATTACTGCCAAGGGCATGACTAATGCGCAGAACGTTGAAATGATCGCCCAGGCCCAGAATCTGTAGCGGCTGCCGAATCCATCTAGATATTCGCGATAGGCGGCGTCTCGTTGCATTGAAACGACCATTTCGACGACAACGATGAAGGCCGGCAACAGGAACTGCGCAACCCGCGCCAGCCCCGGTGAGTTCGCAAAACCCTGCTTCACGAAATATTCGGCAACCGAGGCAAAGAGCAGTACGTCGATTCCATAAACAGACGCCATGCAGAAAAGGAGCCACATGTACATAGTCTTCCGATGGACATCGACACTCGCCAAACTGCTGTTTGCGGTTTCCATCTGGCCCTTCTGTTCAACGGCGCGGAGGCCATTCCTCCGTGAGTGCGCCGCGCGCCGGGCTCGTGAGCGAGTATCGTCCATTGCTCTGCGCAATCTGTGGGAGAGTTGCGCTCGGTGGTGTTCGCTAAACAGCATTGTCGGCATCCCTTCCTCCATGGTTCTCGTAAAAATGACGGCGTAGTTCCGAAGAAAGCGTCCCGCGAGGCGGGTCATCGACCTCCGTCGCCTTTTCTGGTGTAAGCTGTCCTCTTCAGGTGTTCTACGATGCATTCCCTAGTCCAAAAATTTGTGGGACTTCCGAGGTCACTGGAAATTGCAGCCAAGCCGGGCAGGCACAATACGTAACACATTTGCAATGTGTTAGTTGAAAGCTTAGGGCGTGTCCGCTATGTGCTGCGGGTTGGCCCGTCAAGCCATAGCAGGCCATGCAAAGCCCGCTCAAACAGTAGCACTGTCGCTACTTGGGATCGCGCTTGGCGCTTGCGCGTGGTGGCCAAAGGTAGATTGGAGACCGGCTGCTTTCAGACTAGCTCGGCGGTCTTTGCTAGTTTCACTGCGTACTTGACCAGCGGATTCAAGACGGGATTGGCGCTGAAAATATTCCTCGAAACTAGACAGCCTAGCCGGGCGATGATTGTGTCTATCAAGACACCACCTTCCTTGCCAGTCGGGATCGTCCCAGTCGGCAGGCACCCCTCCTCAACAACAAAGCGGAGATTTTGGTCCTCGGGCTTTGCTGGCAGCAGGGTGTCTCCGCCAGGAGTCAACAGCAGTTCCAAAACATCGAGGAAGAGCGCCCAACTCCACAGCGCAGCGCTACGGACTTCCTGGTCATGTTCGCCCGGACGGACTCTGAAATGCGCCCGCGCGTTACGAAGTGCTGCAAATATCGCAAACCCTTGATACTCCGCCAACGCTCCGATGCTTGAAGTTGCCTTGAGAGCATCAAGGCTGTCTTGTATTAGTTTGCTGGTGAAGTCCCGGACGGCCTCTTCCATCCAAACGCGCTGATCGAAATCACTGTGACCGATCACGCTGCCCAACCGCTTGTATGCTGCCAAGGTCTGTTGCCTTGATCGCTTGAACTTGAACTTCCACACTCCCCTGACGTCCTCGTATCGAACTTGGTCGGCAAGCCACGTCAAGTCTTGTTGTGGGACGGCAGAGCGGTGGGCCGAGAAAGCGACAGCGTTCTCCACAAGAGCTTGCGTCTGCCGACGCAAGGTTGAATCGTCCACAAGCTCGTTTTCGAGTTGGGTCAATTCACGGCCAGGATTCTTTGCACATACCGAGACTAGATCGCGCAGCCAAAGCACGCTCGCCTGTTCGACTGGCGACGAGACGCTTCCGCCCTCGTACTCCAAGATGTTGTGGGGGATTAGCAGTGCGTTGGCATACTGGCCGTTGCCGATCAACGTTTTGTATTCAATACCAAGGCGCGCGGAAACATCGTGCCTGATTTCAAACGTAGCTTTCCGGTTTGTGGAGCATCGTAGCGTCTTGAGTCTGATTGGCGACACGCCGGAAGGCTTCTTCCGAAATGTGGAATCCAGCTTACAAATGCGGATCCAAACGCCCCTTGCTTCGTGGAAATCCAATGCGCGGCGAATCGATAATTCAAGGCGACCCAAAACACCACGTTCTTCCTCACCGCCATCGTAGCCGGTGATGATGGGTTTCCGAAAGGTCGTTATTACGTTGGGGTACCCGTCAAATAGCCCCATCAGGCTGCTCTGATGAGTACTGCTAAAGAGAACGATAGGGAGTGAAGGATCAACCTCAGCCAGGATCAGCGGGAGTAAGGCCAATGTTTCCAAGTTTTCATCCGATTCTGGCCGACTCTTTCTGATCTTTACCGCTCGGAGAACTCGTGAAAGCGCGGTGTCAGAATCGCAGATACCCATGGTGTTTGCAATTGATAGCAGGCGGTCCCAATGCTTCATCCTGCTTTCTAAGGGTTCGGCGGAAACGCGCTCAGCCTCTCCGGCATCAGCGGTACTGAACAGTCTGAGATCCAAAAACAGAACGTCGAGTTCGTCGGGCGCAATTACCCGCAGGCCCTGGGGGGCCTTGCGTAACGCTTGCTCGATCCAATCGAGGATTTGATCCGCGGAGCAAAGGGAGCGCAATGATACATCGCAGGCAGATTTGGCCCATGCGGAGGAATACTCGCCGGGTTGGCGGGGGCTTTGATCTATGCAATTCTTTCCGAAAAGGGTTCGAGCGAGCAGGGCGTGGTAACCCAATTCAACCTGATCGTCAACCAGGACAAACCGAATCGTGTTGTACCGATTCAAAGGATCACTCGCGTAGCGTTTCTGAAGATCTCCTCGCTGCAAGATCTCCTCTTTGGGTTTGTTTGTCGCGATGTTTCCGAGGCCCAGCAGACTCCCCATGACATTGTGAAAATTGGCGAGCGATTCGTTATCGCCGAGGTCCACGTCAATGCCTTGTGTTCGTTTTAGTGCCCTTTGAAGAAGTAGCGGCCCTATGAGATTACCGATGGAATGACGGTTGTAGACGGAGCCCAGTTGAGCAAGCCACGCAGATCTAAGGTTGTGCGAGGGCGTTTGACCAGAACGTAGCGCAGGAAGACCATCTAGTTGCTTAAGATCCCGATACAAGTCATCAAAGGAATGGGTGAGCGGCTGAGCATCCGCTTCCGCCAGACCGTTCGGACGATACCAGCGAATCCATGGCGCGAATGCGCCTGCTGACTTGAACCGAATCCGCCCGTAGCGTCCAGCATCCTCAGGCAGGAGGTCGATGATTAGACAACGAAAGGATTTGCTTGCCACGCCTTTAGGAACTTGATCTGACTTTAGGGAAGCGGCGATGGCCCAATCCCATGGGCTGAGCCATAGATCGGGACGAAATGTGCGGCTCGACGCCGGAGCAGAATCCGCCTGACCATCGAAGAGGATGATGACGGTTGTCCACGAAAAAGCTCGACCCTTGGATTTATCGAAGATCTGCCACAGGGACCGTGCCTCATCCGCGTCTCCAAAACGAACTACACAGACTCCGCCCGTGTCAGTCGTTTCTAACGCCGAGGAAAGCAGGGCCCGCAAAGGTTCAATCATTGAGTCGGCCCTTCTCCAGCCTCGTCGCCCGCAGTGCTAGTTTCCAGGTCCTTGCGTGTACGTCTTCTTCTGTCCCAGATTTCACCGAGCAGGGAGTCCTTCGGTCTCGTCCTGACGCCCGCTTCATCAAACAGACGCAATGCAAGATCGCCTGATTTTGAGTTCGGGATGCTGGCCGCTCCCAGAAGCTTTCGAGCCGTTGCGAGGAGGTTGATCGTACCGGTCGCGTCGTGCTGACGTCGGAGGAGTTCGCGCCAGAGTTCCAGCTTCGCATTGGCGAAGGCAGCATCAAGTTTACGGAACGCTCCATCGAATTCGGAAGTGCTCATTTCGGGTAGAACGGAGAAGCCGCTGAGAGCGATCACCAAGTCTGCTACCGATAAGCCTGCGAATACGGTATTCCGTTCTTCAAGATTCGGGTCCTGCTCTGTCCGTGGCGTTAGAGATGGTGGACTCTGTGAAAGTCGCCCCTTCGGTTTGCTACGGGCTTGCTCCTTAGAAAAGAAATCCCGCTCAGTGAACAGGGTCTTGACGGAATTGCTGAGACCCTTCTGAATGTGCTGTTCCAATTCGCGCACACTGGCCGTCTTCGCGAAAGACTGCCAGACATCAAGAGGCACATCGACTCGAACATCGGCTGCCCGCGAATGCGTCTTGAGGTGCTTTGAGATAAAGTGATTCACTAACAACGGGAGATCCTCTAGGCGATCTCGTAGAGGCGGGATTAATACGGTCCTGCCGGCGAACCTTTGGAACAATGGTTCGTTGAACTCGCCGGACTCTAGCCTTTCTTCAAGGTTTTCGTGCGTCGCCGCCAAAACAAAGCAACGACTCTTGGTTCCGTCAGTTTCGCCAGTTCTCCGAACCAGGCGAAACGGCACACCGTGTTGATCGTGCTGGATCTGAAGCGGGCCTAGGAGTGAACCCTGGGACTCTGGACTCAAGTTACCGATTTCATCTAGGAATATGAATCCTCGATCCTTGGCAAGTTGGAAGGCACCGGCGCGAGCTTTAATGTTGGATGCGCCGACTGTACCGAAGAGCGTTACCTCCTGTAGATCCCTATTGTCCTTGGTGAGGGGCACCTCAAAATACGGAACGCCGTTAGGGAGGCGTCCAGAGCGCTTCGCAAGTTCTCGCAGCACATATTTCGCTACAAAAGACTTGCCGGAACCCGGCTCGCCACGCACAAGGGCTTGTCCAACACCATGGGACTGGTTCACAAGAGAGCGCAACTGACGTAGCACCAAACACATTGCGAGAGACCGGCCTACGATCTCCCCCTCCGGGTCCGGCATTAGTCCAATGTCGTCCAACCGAGCCCGAAGGTTAGAGGGCGAGGAACGGTACCATTCGTCATGTACTTCGTGTGAGACTCCTGATGACGCTAAGAAGTCCTGAGCGCCGAGCCTCTGAACCGAATCTCGGAGTGTTTCGCCCTCCGCTACTTCCAATTGATCAGTGCTCGACACCACTAATATCGGGAGGTCCTGAGAAATTTGGTGCAGTTGCCGAATCACCTGAAGCCCGAAACGGGGGTCATCGCCAAATTTCATGTCAACGAGGACGGCAGACCAGTATTGACCTCCGGGTGAAGGCCATCCAGAACGGAACGCCGCTTCAACAGCTTCGAGGCTATTTCGCGAGCTCATCGTATTGCTGACTTGGCCACTTGCAAATACCGCGTCGGCGACAACTACGTGATTTGGTTCGTCGGCTGCTTCATCGTGAAGGCCAAGTGAAGCACAGTAGGCCTCACGGGCAAGTGCCTCAAGGTCGGTCGTTGGTGTCTTTCCAACTACGTCATCGATAACCAAAACACGGTACCGTAGGCTCATGGCAACACGATCCCTCTTGGAGCGTCGTATAAAGCTTTGCGCAGGGCGAGAATAGCCGACACGGCTGACAACCTTTCGTTCTCCTCGGGATTGTTTTCGAAGCCCGAGAGTAATTTAGGCACCTGAACGGAGTACAATTCCAGACGGTCCCGAATTGAGCGGAGCGTCTCGCCACTTGCGAGAACTACATTGGAAGCGAGTTCGTCTACTTGAGTCATTAGGGTATTGCCACCAAAGTTCGCAATTAACTGTCCAGGAAGAGAACAACTAGGAAAGCCTCCGATCAAGCCAGCTAGTGCCGGGGCTAGGATGTCGGTCCATGCTACTCGCAAAACCTTCGCCCTCTGTAGGGTTCCTGGCGATCCAGCGGATGCGATGAGTACGGGCAACACCTGTTTCTCCAGCAGATCGTGGTTGAATTCAGCCCGTGCGCGGCACCACTCGGAATTCAACTCCGCGCCGGGCCCCATCAGTCCACCACTTGGCCCAGCGAACGCCGCAAGTCATTTCTTACATTCTGGCGCGCGTGCTCATCCTTAATCGCTGCTACCCAATTGATGAAATGAGTTTCAGGTGCTTGGTCCTGCGCTAGAGCCGATTGGTCGTAAGCAAGTTGATCGTACGCAAGTTTCACCTCTCTTGGACTCTGCAAGAACTTGCTCAACGCTAGTTCACGATCAGATGAAGGTGGCGCAGATAAGATCGCCAAAAGAACTGCCGCTTCGGTGGCGCGATTGGGGTACAGCCCTTCCCATGCTTTCTCATCCAGCACTTCTTCGCCCATCAGACGATCAATGAACGCACCAAAGCGGGACGCATCAAGGTGGTCAATATCTTGATCGAATATAGGGTAGCGGAAAAAATGAACCTGATCGAGGTCGCACTTCACAGTGTATCCACCTCCGCTATAAAGCAACCACCATATTCGTTTGTTATTTAGGCTCTTCCATCGTTCGACCCAAACGGCGCTCAACTGCGATTCGCTTAAGGTAGTTACGCCTTGGTGAATCAGCACTAAATATCGATCAGCATTGGCGTATAACAACTCGTCCATGCATGACGTAGTCGTCATATTGAAGTCGAGGTCTCTTCCGTGGAGGCACTCGCTCCATTTCCTATTTGCGGGGTTGACGATAAAAATCTTGACCTTCATTGCGGCGGCCGCTTCATGCGAAATAGAATCTTGGCTTCGCCTTCAGGTATCTCGCAAGATAGAAGTGACGAGAATTGAAGCAGGCAACTCCACGCCACGTGCGTGTTGTGGTCTCCGAGGTTTGCCAGGGCAGTGTCTGTTTTCAACTGGCTAAGTTTCGCCAATAGTAGGGTCACAGCCCTGGGTTGATCTGAGTCAACCGTGCATTCAATGAGCGTCTCAGCTCCCTGTCCTTTCATGTTGACTCTCTTGATGTAGCAGACATGATTGGCTCCAGTCTTTTGAATGATATGGGCGATAAAATCCACAACAGATTGAAACATCGCCGCAAATAGTGTACCGTCGCTCCCAACGGGAATGGTCGGATAAGCAAAGAGAGTCTGGACTGCATCCTCGCCTATACGCTTGTCCAAAAATGTTGGATCAGCCAGAAATTGATGAGTGACCGTCACGATGGGTTCAGGTCTCTTCGGCGTACTTATCAACACTTCAAAGTCGTCAGGCACTTGCCCAACCAGGAGGCGTGCAGCAAAGGCGTAATAAGGGATCTCTCTGCCGTTCATACCCGCAGTGGTGAGCATCTTCATCAGTTTGAACCGAAACTCGGCGTCACTACATGTATTGCCGACTAGGCAGTTAAGAATGGCAAGAAACGCCCGACCCGATTCGGTCCCTGTCTGCGTCGGCTCAGTGTCACGCAATACGGCCTTAGCGCGTTCCATTAGTTCATCCGGAGAATAGTCGCCAGCTATCGGAGTATGCCGAAGCATTTCAAGAACGCCGTAATGAAGGGTGGAGTCCTTAGGAGCGCCCAGAGTGTCGTCGTGGTAGTCGTGGCGTGAATAGATTTTGAATTCGCCTTTTCCTTGCCACACCAGTTCCGGTTGGCGAGCGGCGAAGAGCCGGTGGAATTCGCGACTATCAAAAGCACCTTTGCGCACAGGTGTGATCGCTCTAACGAGCTCGTTAAGATGACCTTTGATTTTTGCCAGTTCTTTGTCCACCTCACCGGTAACTTTGACCGCCAGTGCGTGGATGGTCTTGGCGTGGTCCCGCTGTTTCTCTTGATAGTCAATCGTAACAGCCTTGATTGCCAAGTCTCGATGAGCCGCGTCAATCTCGTCTTGCTTTCGACCCAGAATCGGGAAGCCCCAAGACATTTGAAAGAGAACCCAGATCACTTCAAGCCACTTGGCGCGATCGGGAGTTAACTTAACGTCGGAGGGAAGGTACACAAGGAGAAATGCAGCGAAGTAGTAGTCTTCGAATGTTGTCAGAACCGAAAAGTCATCTCCGGGCGACATGGGCCGCGAAAGCATAAGCCCGTCGCGGTTCGACGCCCAACCGGTAATTTGCGATGCGTAATCTCGGGATGGTGGAGGCTCGATGGGGCGCACAACGTAGGGCGAAACGATACAGAGTTCGCTAGACGGGCGAGGTAGTAATTCTGAGTTGCCACAGAAGGATCGAGCAAATGCATAGACCGCATCGGAAGGGTTTTGGTCCGTGAGATCGAGCCGCTCAGGCATCGCTTCGACTGGTCTATCGGGGCGCTCAACGATGAACGGTGGGGCGCTCCCAAAACAGGCTGCAACGTTTCGCGCCGGGGGTAGGCCGTTCAGTGCTGGCTGATGTGCGTCCATGACTAGCAGGGCAAACGTCTCGCGCCTGCCAAAAAGGGCGTTTAGTTGCTCAACGAGCAATGCCACAGCCGGCGCCAACTCGTCTTGCTTCCCGATTGCTGGAAGCGGGAAAGCATTGGCTTCCATAATGTAGGAGTCGCGTCTGATCGAGGTCAGCATGGTGTCCACGAGCGTTGGCGCGGGAGCGTGCTGTCTTCGTGTTTTCGGCATTTCAGGCTCAACCAGTATATCAACAGAGCGCTATCGACGGTAGCGAATCTGCTATTCATCCTCGCGAGGATGGAGTGATCAGAGGAAAGGATCTGTATCGAAAGACACGCAACACATTGATTCTACATGTATGGACGGAAACGATGGATTTAGCAACCGCTCTAGAAGTATGGCACTGCGTTTGCATCCAAGAACAGCAACATGGACCGGTACACCAATTTTTTTGAGCTTCACGTAGGTTTTCCAAACGATGCCGAGTCCTCGGCGGCAGCGGTCTCGTTCGTGAAACGCATTTCCGAACAGTCCAAAGGTTGGCAGCAGTC
This sequence comes from Acidobacteriota bacterium, assembly GCA_043718395.1. Classification (GTDB taxonomy): domain Bacteria; phylum Acidobacteriota; class Terriglobia; order Bryobacterales; family Bryobacteraceae; genus Bryobacter. The sequence goes on along the minus strand of JAYSVS010000162.1, from coordinate 6,032 downwards.
CGACGTTCGATCAGTTCATCTAACTAGACCCGGATGCCTCGACCCACACAATGTGCCTGGGGTACTGGGATCGCTGGTCTCGCTGAAAGTCTTCCAGGAGGAGTTCTCCTGGGCCGAAACGATTGAATCTAAAGTCATGCCTGCTTGCAGCATCGCCTTGAGCACTCTGAGCCGGGTAGGTGCATCGGATGCACGACTCGAAATAGAATTCCCGTTTGGTTGTTTCAGCACATCTCTAGACGGCGGCAGCATGTTAAAGTCCGCTTCGTCTGTCGATCCGGTTACGATCGAGGACTGGAGGTTAAGATTCGCGTTCGGTGACCGGGTCAAGGATGCGCCAGAGTGGGAGATCCATTTTGTCATCGACAAAGCGCGAGGCACTCGCGAAACGTTGACGGCTCAGATGGTACCCGAGATTCTAGCAGGGCATGGCGTCGAAATAGAGCAAACAATCGAGTACCAATCGCAGTCGATGCGGGACGCAGGACGCTCAGACTATAGGCTAATAGGTACCTCCTACTATCCCACGGCCAAAAAGGCGCAGGGAGATGCGGAACGCTTGTACAACGATGGAAGGTTGTCCAAACAGCTCTTTGATCGGGGATACAGCCTTAAGATGATCTGCGAGCACATCGTGGGGTGCTTTCAGTCGCGAATCAACGGCCACGAAACGGCAATCGGCCAGACTCAAATACTCAACGAGGTGCAACATGCGCAATAAAATTATCATCGGAATCGCAATTCTAGCCGTGGCGGCAGGAGTGGGATACTGGCGATCAGCCGGAAGTTCGGGAGCTTCCACCAAGGGACACCCGACGCCATTCCGAGTGGCATTCAATACCTGGATTGGGTACTCGCCTTTACTGCTGGCAAAGGAGAAGGGATTTCTAAAGGAAAATGGTGTCGATGTCGAGATCTCTATGCTCGAAGGCGTCGGCGAGAAGAATTCGGCTCTCATCAAAGGCGCGGTAGACGCCGTGGGTCACACCGCCGACTCCGCAGTTGTGAGTTCCGCCTCCGGCGTTGACGGCGAAATAGTATTCGTGTTCGACCAGTCGTGGGGTGCGGACGGAATCGTGACTAAGAAAACTGTGAATTCGGTGAGGGATCTCCGCGGGATGAAGGTGGCACTTGAGCCGGGTTTCACCGGGCACTTCTTCTTTCTGTCTCTGCTCCGTGATGAAGGAATGAGTTCTTCGGACGTCCAAATCGTGCCCATGGAGACAGGAGCAGCGGGCAGCACGTTCGTTGCCGGAGGCGTTCAGGCGGCGGTCACCTGGCAACCTTGGTTGGGTAAAGCGAAGGCACTGACGGACGCGCACATTCTTGTAAGCAGCGCCGATAAGCCTGGACGAATCATCGACATTTTGTATATGAACAGGAAGGTTGTCGATGAGCGCCACGCTGATGTAGTCAGCATGATTCGCGCGATGGGGAAAGCCACGGATTGGTATGTCCAGAACAAAGGTGAAGGGGACGCAATCATGGCGAAGTATTGGAAGCTGTCTGCTCAAGAACTAGCGGACACGGTCGCGGGGATGAAGTTCATGACCCTAGGAGCGAACAAAGAGTTCTTCGGGACTGCGGCCGCGCCAGGGAAACTTCTAACAACGACTCAGGCGGCAGCGGATCTGTGGCTCCAAGAGAAGGTCATCAAAGTCCCTGTGGATGCACGGAAATTGGTTGCGTTCGACCTAATGAACGAAGCGGCGAAGTGATTCCCTCTTTGCGATGGCAAGTGACGAATCATCACCCCGGCCAGAATCAGCTATCATCGAGGAAAATGGACATGTTGTTGTCATCGCGATGGCGGAAACTTGCGACTTCGGCCTTGCCATTTGTAATTATTGGGGCGGTTTGGCAGTGGTTCGGATCTGATAGCGGTCCACGAAGCGTCTTCCTCCCGACGCCGACGACCGTGTTCAAGGCGCTTTACGAGCTCTTTCGTGATGGTGAGTTCTACGCAGATATCGGAGCGAGCGTACTTCGCCTCACTGCTGCCTTCGCCCTTTCGGCCCTCGTTGCGATCCCGGTCGGGCTTATGGCAGGGCGATCTCATTGGGTAGCACTCTTCGTAAATCCGGTGAACGACTTTGCCCGCTATCTGCCTGTCCCTTCGTTGGTGCCGCTGTGCATCCTCTGGGTTGGCATAGGCAATGAAAACAAGATCTTGGTGATTTTTCTCGGAACCGTTTTTCAGTTGATACCCCTGGTTGCCGATTGCGCCACTACGGTGCCCGAGAGTTTTATAGACATGGGTCGAATTTATGGTGCATCCCGTGCTCAGGTAATAGCGCGAGTGGTTGTCCCTTGGTGTGCGCCCACGATCTACGACCACTGCCGTGTTGCCCTAGGCTGGGCTTGGTCGTACCTTGTCATTGCTGAACTTGTCGCCACGACCTCTGGAATCGGACGGGTGATCATTCAAGCCCAGCGTTTCATTCAAACGCCCAAGGTTATTGCAAGCATCCTAGTGATTGGCATACTTGGACTGCTGTTCGATCAGGCGTTTAGGATCATGCGTCCTCGCTTGTTCACGTGGACGTAAGAGGCGCTCTTCGATGGCAAAACTTCAGCTTCGCAACATACGGAAGACGTTCCGCTCAAATCATAGCTCAAGGGTGGTGCTAGACGGAATCGATCTGGACGTTGAGTCTGGAGATTTCATTGCGGTACTTGGGCCTTCTGGCTGCGGTAAGTCAACGCTCCTGAAAGTAATCGCCGGCCTGGTTCCGCCGGACCCAGGTGATTGCGACTTGAGAATTGACGGGGAGACGATTATCGGGCCCGGACCTGATCGTAACATCGTATTCCAACAGAACAACTGCTTCCCTTGGCTGACCATTCTTCAAAACGTGCGATTCGGCTTGGAGTTCCGCGGCCTCCAACTAGATGAGCAAGAACTCCGGGCTGAGCGCTACCTTCGATTGGTCGAGCTGTGGGAGTATCGAGACGAGTTTCCGAAGGTACTTTCGGGGGGCCAACTACAACGCGTGGCCATCGCCCGCACCCTCGCTGCCGATCCGCGTGTAATTCTCATGGACGAACCGTTCGCCGCGCTTGACGCTCAGTCTCGCGAAGGAATGCAAGACGAACTGCTTAGAATTCATGGAGAGACTCGCGCCACGATTGTGTTCGTCACCCACGATATTTCCGAGGCGGCGTTTTTGGCGAACAAAGTGTATGTCTTGAGTAAGATGCCTGCTCGAATTGTGACCCAAGTCGATGCCAGGAAGACTCGCGATCTCATTTTCAACGCGCGTTCCCGCCGCAGGGATGAACTCAACTCTAGTACAGCGCTGACGGACCGCGAGCAGATCAGGTATGAGCCCAGATTTCTCGATATTCAGCGCGAACTTAGAGGTGCCCTGGATACTTCGGGCGCTGTCTAGAGGGCGGCGCAAAAATTCTCGACGAGTCCATTGCCATCGCTCGCGACTGTCCGGTCACGCATTCAAGAATGTTGTATCGTTGTATCGCCATCGCCAAAGAGTACCCGCAACGTCAATGAAGCGGAATTCTGGCGGACCTCGCCGAATCTTCCGGCGACACCGGGCGGTACTTCGCCGCTAAGGACGCGGGCTTCTACAAATCTGGCGCTCAAGTTCGTAGGGAGGGCCGGACACAGGCGTTAGTTAGAGCGGCTCTTGCAGGGTTGACGATGTCCTCAATTCGTATCGGCACTTCATCGCCGCCGCCGAGAGTCTTGGTTTGGGAGAATCCGCGGCTCGCGATGCTGTCACGATGGCGAAGGGAATCCAAGGCGAAACACCAAAGCATTTGCAGAGACACTCCTTCGCGGCATAGAATGAGGGGTCCATGAGTAGTTCGATCAGTCGGTTCTTGTGTGGATCTTAGACACCGTATCCGGTGAATTTGGATTAGAACCACTCTTGCTGATTTGTGACTGAAACTTGCAAGTGACGTGAGGTTCCGCACCCCGCAAACGACCTTTCGAATCGGCCCCAAAATGGTCTCAAAAAGTATGGTAGCGCAAATGGTAGCGCGGGGTAGCGGAAATGGGGCGAAATCAGGGAACTCCAGGGGAATGCGAGTTTCAGTAAGTACCTTATTTGCAATAAGTTAGATCACTTTATGGGCACCTCAGGGGAGTGTCCTGATCGATTCAGGTTCTAGTTCTCGCAAGGGAGTGGAGGTTCAAGTCCTCTCATCCGCACCAATAAAATCAATAGGTTACTGAGATTCAGACGCCCTCCATCGGAGGGCGTTTTAGCAGTCCACAGCCTGTCCCCAAATCCCAAATCGTAAACACACATCGATCCGCCGCTGCGCATCGACGAGCACCGGCACGTAACGAATCTCGTCGCCTTTGCCGACCAGCCAAGCGTGTCTACGGTCCCAACAAATCTACGCAAGAAGCAGGGAAGTGAGGCCCAATAGTGCAGAGTCCTATCTTGGCTCGGGCAGCCAGCTCCAAGGGCCGCAAATGATCGACGTAGCGAGCGTGGACCACTCGATCAATGCCGGCACCGACCAAAGGCGCGACCGTCCGCAGGCATGCCCTCAGAGCGACAGCGGTGGTTCTACCGCCATGAAGTACCAGATTGCGTTGCCGATAAAGACGCCTGAATGTATCGCAGGCGTGTGTTTGAATATCGGCAAGCTTCACTTGCGGGTTGGCCAGCACGGAAGTCATTCGAGCAACTGCGGCGGAATCCGCGGCGTTTGGTGGATCTGGAAATTCGCCAGCCGCTATCGCCTCAGCAACGATGACTGCGCGTTCTCGATTCTCTCGTTCACCGGCAAGTCGGGCTGCCAAGGGTCCGCCTAACCGCTCTCCAACATAGGACAGCATTGTAAGCTCGGCCCGCGGAAACGAGCAAGCAACAATCATGGCAAGTCGATCTGCCGCTGCTGATCGGCTATCCTGGTCGCTCAATAGAGCTTCGATTGCTGCCCAGCCTCCGGCAACAGCCGCGCTTGGGGAACTTGATTGAAGCGGGGCGAGCAGTTCTATGGCGGGATCAACAACCTCGTCTGCCTCCGATTCCACCCAGACTCGATTTTCGCGGTGGACGGCTCCCACATGTACGCCGCGAGACTGCCGATTTACTCGGAAGGGACCCTTGGTTCCTGCGACCCACGCGATTGGAATTGGACGGATTTCTTTCTTGAGACTCACCAATACACGCGCAGCGAATACGTTAACGAGTTCTGCGGCTGCCTCCGCTGCAGCCTCCGGATCTTTTTCCGTCACGGAGAGAAGAAGTCCACCGAGTTGCTTGACGCCCTTCGTGCTGAAGCCGTTCGTTGTTAGCCACTCCGATGCTTGCGGAGCTTCCAGCCATCGGCGCGGAACCTTGAACCCCTTTTTCCCAGCGGACTCTAGCCGTGACGGGAACACAATCAAAACATCGAACGTTTTCGGGGGTTCATAACTTCGCGTGGATAGGGATCTCACCGCCTCAGCGAGTGATAGCGTGTTTTCCCCGTGCTTCATTTGATACGTCAACCATCGATGAAGGAAGCCGCCGCTGAAGCCCTGATCCAATAGGTGCGACGCCACGGCACGCGCAGTTCGTTCAGCTCCGTACAACGGCTTTGGTTGGCTGATTGCATCAGCCCACCTCTCAAGGTACAAGCGATCAATGTCAGAATGCAGTTGTTGAACGATGCGGTATTCTAGGCCCTCGAATCGAAGCGTTGCTTTTGATCCCGACGCAGCAGCGAGAGTCTTCTGAAGAAGATCTCGCTGATTTTCTGGAATGCCGGGGTCGCGAACTATTAATCTTGACGAAGTTGAGATTGCTGCCTGGAGAGACTCAGGGCCAAGAATTCCAGCGCGATGCGCTTCGCCGGCCTCCAGCACTTCTCGGAGAGCCAATGACGTTCCGATGCTCCATAGGGAGCGATTCCAATGGAGAGCTGGGCCGAAGAACTCCAGCAGGCGAGCCGCGACGTGCCTCTCGTAGTTGTGTTGTTGCTCAGCGATTCTGTCAGGTTAACTGCTCAGCGACTTTGTCACCCCTGCGGATGGGGACTCTGTCCCCAAACCCCTGGGATTTATCGCA
>JAYSVS010000161.1:0-81813 GCA_043718395.1 Acidobacteriota bacterium | reverse complement strand
AATCGGCGGACTAGTTGTGCTGGGGATCTTGAGCTTTGTTTTCAAGATTGATTTGATCAGTCCTTTTCTGGGTGGTGGGGGCGGCGGTATGGCACCAGTGGCTACCTCTCGCGAACCGAGGGTGAAGACGGCAGAAGAAGAAACGCTCAAGCAATTTGTTAGCTTTGTCTTGGATGATGCTCAAAACACATGGACTAAAGTATTACCAGGTCAGCAAGGAGTCTCCTATCGCAAGGCCAAGCTAGTTTTGTTCCGCAACTATGTCAGAAGCGGATGCGGAGACGCTGAGGGCGCGATGGGACCGTTCTACTGCCCGGCCGATGAGAAAGTCTACATCGATTTGAATTTCTACGATGAGTTAAAGCGAAAGTTTGGCGCGCCGGGAGACTTCGCGCAGGCTTACGTCATCGCGCATGAATTGGGACATCACTTGCAAAATATTTTGGGAATCGAGCGTAAGGTGAGGATGTCGCAGGAGAGGAATCCGCGCGCTCAAAAGCAGTTGAGCGTTTTGATGGAATTGCAAGCCGATTGCTTTGCCGGAATCTGGGCTCACGAAACAGCGCAAAGAAAATTGCTGGAGGCGGGGGATGTGGATGAAGCGATGAAAGCCGCCTCGGCTGTTGGAGATGACCACATCCAGCAGATGACAACAGGCCGGGTGCAACCGGAAAGCTTTACACATGGATCTTCGGCCCAACGTAGAGAATGGTTTGGCAGAGGGTTTGAGACTGGTAAAGTGACTGAGTGCAACACGTTCGCGGGAAATTGAAGGCCGAGTTCAATCAATGCTTAAGACTGACGATTGAATATGACGGTGGGAAGTACAGTGGGTGGGCCGAGCAACGTAACGCCCGTACAGTGATGGGAGAGCTTCGCGGACCGCTGGAGCAAGCGTTGAGCGGCAAGGTTGAGTTAGTTGGTGCAGGGAGGACCGATGCCGGGGTGCATGCACGCGGTCAAGTGGCGCACGTCAAGTATTCGGCAGCCAAGCCCGCAGTGGAAGCTTTTGTGCTGGCACAGGTAAATCAGAAATTACCCGCCGAGATATGTATCAAGAAACTTCATAAAGCGCCGGTGGCTTTTCATGCGCGGCACGATGCGCTGGAGCGGGAGTATGTTTATCAGATTGCCACACGCAAAACTGCCTTTGAGAAACGTTATGTGTGGTGGGTGAAAGAGGCTCTCGATGTGGCCGCGATGAAAGCCGCAGCAGCACTGATAGCCGGACGGCATGATTTCAAGTGCTTCCAGGCTCAGGACCCTGGAAGGCCGAATGAGTCATCAATTGTTGTGGTGGCTAAGGCTGAAATTGAAGTGCTGGAAGACCGGTTGTTGTTTCGAATCTCTGCATCGCACTTTGTGTGGCGCATGGTGCGAAGGCTTGCGGGTGTGCTGGTGAAGGTTGGATTGGGGGAAGTTACACAGGCTGATTTTGAAAAATTGCTCGAAGGGAAAGAAGACCCGAGGCTGGATGTTGCAGGGTGGACAGCGCCGTCTTCGGGATTGTTCTTTGAGAAGGTTCGCTACAGTTAGTTCAATTTTTCGTGACAAAAAGTGCAGTCGTTGGAGACTTTCTTCTGGCGGTGGCACTCCATACAGGAACCCATGGACAGGTCTTTTGATTTGACCATTACGCTGAGGGTTTTTACTTCGCCGTGGCAATCACTGCAAGTGGCTTCGGCATCCATGTGTGTTTTGTGGCTCCAATAGACAAAGGAGGGGACTTGATAGACACGTACCCACGGCACTCGTTTTTTGTCAGTGAAGAACCTGGCTAGCTTCTGGATTTCTTCTGAATCCTTCTTGATGATCTGATGGCATGCCATACATTTTGCTTCGGACGGAAAGGTCATCATCTCGCCGGGAGCCGGGTTGACGTGACAGGTTTCACACTTGAGGTTCAGAGTCCCGGCGTGCTGGGCGTGGCTGAAAGCGATAGGCTGCCTGGGAGGATCGGCAGCAAGCAGGAGAAACAAAAAAATCACAGGTTGCCTTTCCTGGATTCACTGAATAAATATTCACTTGCGCGGAGCGTGAGGGCGAGGATGGTAAGCGTCGGGTTTTGAGAGCCACCGCTGACGAAGGCGCTGCCATCGACAACAAACAGGTTCTTGATGTCATGAGTTTGATTCCACTGATTCAGAACGCTCTTCTTTGGGTCGCTGCCCATGCGGCAGGTGCCCAGTTCGTGGATGCTCTCTCCTGGCGGAACCATCTCCCAGTGCCTGGCAAGGATCTCGAAGCCGGAGTCTTTGCAGAGTTCTTCTGCCGTGTTCATCGAATCTTTGGCCATGGCGAACTCGTTGGCGGAGTACTTCTGATTGATGTGGAGGACGGGTATGCCCCAGGCGTCGGTTTTGAGCTTGTTGATGCGGACGGCGCTTTCGTAGCGCGGGAGCACTTCGCCCATCGTTGTGAGTGAAAAGCCAGTGCCTTGCACGTCGGCCATTTGCTGCCAGAGCTTCTCGCCGTAGGCAGGAAAGTAGCTGGGGCCTGGGGTGTTGCCGCTGCCGAAGTCGTAAGCGTAGCCGCGGATAAAGTCTTTCGACCTGGATTTGAGATTGCGGAAACGAGGGATGTAGCCACCGCCTCCCATCAGGTTGCGTGTGGCCTTGCCGCCACGGGCTTCCGGGACGATGGCCTGCACCACGTTCTTTACATAGAACTGATCGAAGAGGTAGTGGCCGAGGTTACCGCTGGAATTGGCGAGATTGCTATTGAGCAGAATGCGGGTGGACTCAAGAGTGGAGGCACCGAGCACCACGGCCTTGGCGCTGACGTGGAATTCGCGCTTGGAAACGCGATCAATGAAGTGGGCTCCATTGGCCTTGCCCGTCTTGCGGTCGATGGTGATCTCGCGTACGACGGCGTTGGGGACGAGGTTGAGGTTGCCGGTTTCGAGGGCAGCCGGGAGCAAAAGGTTGAGGCTGCTGGCAAGGGTACCGGTGCTGCGCCGTTGCTTGGTTGTGGGAACTTCATGCTTTCGGCAGGCATCGAGAAAGCGCTGGACGCAGAGGCTGTCGCGGGATTCGTCGGGGAGGAAGTTGCCGTCGGGGATTTGCGGGAAACCTTCTTTGCGTCCGCTGACACGAAAGAGAGGCTCGACACGATCATAGAAGGGCGCGAGGTCTTTGTATTCGATGGGCCAGTTGTCACCGAAGCCATCGTGATCCTTGCACTTGAACTCGTAATCGCTAAGACGCCAGGAGGCGCGGCCCCAGGCGAGAGTCTTGCCGCCAACAAGACGGATGCGCACCCAGTAGTAGGGATTCCCTGGATCGTAGGTGTAGGGATTCTGCTTTTCGTCAGCCCACATGTTGGCACTGAATTCGCTGGCTTGGGTGACGTGAGGGAAGCGGCCCGGCTTGCCAAAGCCGCGGTATGGAAGGTCAGAAACGGGCTTAAGCACCCGTTGCTTTTCGGGGTCGATGAGCGGCCCCGCATCGAGCATTACGCATTTCGCGCCAAGCCTGGTAAGAGTGTGGGCGGCCATTCCGCCGCTGGCGCCGCTGCCGATGATAAGGACGTCGTAATCAGTCTTCATGGTGAATCCTTATTCGATGGGGAGCCAGTAGCTACCGATGCCGGCCGCAGAACGACTGCGGCCAGACATGGCTTCTGCCCACTGGCGGGAATTTACGGTGGCCTGATAGAAAGCCTGCTTGGCGGCCTGAAGGAATTTGGCGTAAGGGTTGCTAGGCCCAGCATGTGTCCAGGGCTCGCCCAGTTCTTTGAGAGCTGCTTCGACGCTGATCTTGCGACGTAGCTTGTATGTGGCCAGGCCCTGTTTGTAAAGGATCTGGATGTCTGCCGGGCTTTGGCCAATCAGGAAGTCGAGGAACTCGGCGGCTTCAGCTTCTTTGGCACCCGGGCGACCGTCGAAAGGCGGAATCAAAGCCTGGCCAAGCTCAGCAAAGGCTGCGAAATCAGCCTGAGTGTAGAAACGTGGCAGGCCCATCGATACGGCTTCAGCAGCGGTAGAGGGAATACTGGCGGCAGCTTCTTGAAAGGCCTGTGCGACTGGGGCTAAACCGAGCAAGGCGTAAAAAACAGAACGGCGTTGCATGATGTGTTTCCTTATCTGACGAAGCGAATGCAGACGGGGCTACCTACTTTTACAGCAGTGCCGGAAGGAATTAATTTGCTTTGTGCCAGGTCGACCTTGAAGGCTACGACCTGATCTGAGTTTTGAGCTCCGGCGATCAGAAAATTGTTGCTGGGAGAAAGAACGAAGCCACGGGGTACCTTTCCACCGACAGGTTCCTGGCCCAGGAGTTCTGTTGCTCCAGTGGTGGGCTCTGTTTTGTAAATCGAGATGCTGTCGTGGCCGCGATTGGAACTGAACAAGAGAGTGCGCCTGGGATGGAGAACCACCTCAGCACCGGATGTGGTTACCTTATAATCTGCGGGGATGGCCGAGACGGTGGCGAGGATTTGACCCTTAGGTTCGCCGTTCCACCGGAAGACGCTGATGCTGCTGCCCATTTCATTCAACACATATACAAGGCCATCTGCACCAAGAGCGAGATGGCGGGGGCCAGCGCCTTTGGGGGTATCCAGTTGAGCCTTCTCTTTGATGGCACCTGTCTTTGAATCGAAGGAGTAGATCTTGACCTGATCGAGGCCGAGGTCGGCGATATAGAGAAACTTATTGTCGGCTGAGAAGTTAACGGAATGAGCGTGAGGGCCTTCCTGGCGGCGGGGATCAACGCTTGTACCTTTGTGCTGGACCGTGGCGACAGCTTCACCCAATTTGCCGTCTTTTGAGATCGGCAATATGGCAGCAGTACCGCTGCTGTAGTTTGCGACAGCCAACCATTTGCCTGTACTGTCGATGTTGAGGTGGCAAGGGGCGTCACCTTTAGACTTGACCTTGTTAAGCGGGCTGAGCTTGCCGCCGGGTTCTATGGCAAACGCGCTGACGTCGCCGTTGTTGATTTCGTTGACAGCGTAAAGGAACTTACCGCTCTTGCTGATGGCAAGGAAAGAGGGGTTGTTGCTTTCGGCTGCTAGCACAGGCGAGGAGAGCTGGCCAGTGGCTTCATTGAGCCGAACCATGTAGATGCCCTTGCTACCTTCGGGCTTTGTATAAGTGCCGATGTAGGCAGTGCGGTCGGCTGCCAGGAGACTCATACCGGCAAGAGTTGTAGTGACGAATAATGATTTCATTGGATTGGGCTTTCGATTTCAGTATGGGCGCCAAGCAAGTTGCTGTATTGACGCAACAACTTGACGACGGCAATGGCAAGTGAGAAGACGATGGGCCCTGCGAAGAGACCGACGAGGCCGAAGGCTTCGATGCCGCCGAGCAAGGCGAAAAACATGACAGCGGTATTCATTTGCGCGCGTTCGCTGAGTATGATCGGACGAATGATATTGTCGGCCATGCTGACAATGAGGACGCCCCAGGCGAGGAGAATTCCAGCCCTGGTAAAGTCTCCACCGCTAGCCAGGTAGAGCACTCCTGGTAACCAGACGATTCCGGCACCGGCCACTGGAATGATGCTGAACATGGCAGCGATGGCACCCCAGAAGATAGCGGATGGAAGCCCCGTCACCCAGAAGCCAATGCCGGTTAGAGTGCCCTGCGTCAGAGCGACCACAATCACTCCGTAAACGTTTGCAAACATGAGGACGCGAGTTTCAGCGAAGAGAGAGTCCATCATGTGAGGAGGAAGGGGGACCCAGGCCTTGGATTCCTGTAGCAGGGTGGAGCCGCTGCGGAAGAGAAAGAACATCGTGACAAGGGTAATGATGCTTGAGAATACCCAGGAACCGAGGCCCTGAATGCTTCGCACGGCGTTGGAGAGAATGCTCGAACTGAGCCCAGCCAGACGGCTTTGCAGAAAGTCTTTGGTCTGAACTGCATCCCAGCCCAATTGATCGCCGACAAAGGCCACGGCGCGATCAAACCATTCGAGATTACCGGAAGGGCCAATCGCAGAATTCAATGCGTCCATGGTGTGCTTCATCTCACGGCTGATGACGACGCCAAGCATCGTGAGGGGGAAGAGAAAAAGGATGCCTGTGGCGATCGTGCAAATCCAGGCAGAAAGAGCCGGGCGACCGGTCTTCTGGTTGAGCCAGGCATAGGCCGGATAGAAGACAATTGACAGTACAAGCGCCAAGAATACTTCGCTGAAGAAAGGCTTCATGACGAGGAAGCAGCCGTAGGCCAGCAATAGGCTGAGGAGTGCGAGAACAACCCAAGTTAGATGTCGTGATGTCATCTATTAACTGTCCAGCCGCCTTGCCTGTTTGAGGTAGCTGGGGTCAAATTCAACGCCGAGCCCGTGTCCGCCGGGGACGGTGAGTTTGCCGTTCATAATTTGCAAATTTGGTGTGTACCAAGAGGCAGGTTTGGGCGGAGCCCGGTGGGGGAATTCCATGTACGGACCGATGTTGGGAGTAGCGGCGGCGAAATTGAGCATTTTCACACCGGCGGCATCGATTTGGGTGTTATGGGGGGTGATCTTCATGTTGACCTTGGCAGCCATGCGGGCAATTCTCGAGGCGCGGATAATGCCCCCGCAATAGTTGAGGTCAGGCTGGATAATGTCGACTACACGGCGCTCAATCATGTCGCTAAATTTCCAGAGTGTGCTGTCGCATTCGCCTCCCGCGACTGGCATGTCTAGGGCATCGGCAACCCTCTTGGTTTCGCTGACTTCTTCCCACGGACAAGGTTCTTCGAAGAAAGCGATTTTGAGGCCAGCCATCCACTTGCCCATTTCGATTGCCGCTGCGGCATCGTAGCCTCCATTGGCATCGACGTAGATCGTGATCTGGTCTCCCATGCGCTTACGGGCGAGTTCCAACATCTTACGGGTGCGTCCTGGGTAGGTGTCGATGTTGCGCCCCATGCGTCCGGCGATCTTAAACTTGACGGCCTTGGCCTGAGTCTCGGCCAAGCCGCGGACGTAAACTTCGACTTCCTCTTCAGCGGTAGTCTCGCGACCGGAACCGGAAAGGTAGACAGGAATTTCAGTGCGCAAGGCACCACCCATCAGCGAAGCAACCGGCTTCTTGGCGATACGCCCAAGGAGATCCCAAACCGCTTGTTCGACTGCGGCGACGGGGCTCCAAAAGGGTTGGCCTGCCCACTTATAGTTCTTAATGTAGACGTCGTCGATGATCGATTCGAGGTCTCGCGCATCTTGCCCGAGAAAGGCTGGAATTACTTTGTGAAGCAGGATCGGGATGAAGTCGTCGATGTCTTTCGTGCGAACAATCCCGCTGGCACCTTCGGCGCTATGGACTCGTACGAAGGTGGCTTTGTCGCGCTCGAGAACTTCGACGCTTTTGATGCGCACTGGCGTGGAAAATTGCTTGTGCAAATGAAAGAGTGGTGCTTCGTAGGATGGGACCCGGCGCGGGTAGTCCTGGGACCAAAGCGCTGGGCCCGCGCATGCTGTTGAGGCCAAAAACGTTCTACGTTGCATACTTGCACTTCGTATTCTTTCACGTTCCGGGCTGGTAGGGCTTGTTGCGAGTTAGCGGCGGCCTCCGCTGACCGGCGCACTGCTGCCGCGTGCGTTGGTTAGCGTTACCTGAACTGAAGTCAGGTTGTTGAAGTCACCTTCAAGCGTGTAAGGGAGGACCAGCCTGAAACCACCTCCCTCGGTGCGGCCTGGAGCAGATTGGAACCACGCTGTGGACACACCGGCGAGATTGTCGATGGGGAATGTGGCCGAGCCGCTATTGGTGACGCCACTAGCGATAGTGAAAGTGAGTGATCCGCCGGTGAGACTACGCTGCGTGGACAGGGCAGTGATCTCGACGTTGAAACCAGTGGCTGTGCGTACCATCGCGACGCTACCTGGGAGGATGAGTGGGGCCGCCGCTTCGATGATCAGAGTTTGTGTGATGGGTTGCCCGGTAAGCAAATTTGCCCCATTGAGACTGAGACTGGTGAGCGTCACCGTGGCTGTTCCGGCGACGGAACCCTGGTCGATCGGAGTACGGAACTCGGTTGCAGTTGCCGCAAGGTTAAAGGTAATCCGACGAGTTGAGACAGAAGTGAAGCGCGGGAAGTCGTTAGCCCCATTGTTAGGGCCATTGTCTGCCGCGGGCACAAAGGTTATATCGAGGATACCCGTGAGAACCTGCCCAGCGGCCTGTGCCAGACGCACAATTGCAGTGGATTGATCGGTGACAACAGCCGGCCTGTCCACAGTGATGGAAGGTATTACCGTAACGGTGCTGACAACTCGAAGCGTTGTGGAGGAATTGGTGCCATTTGGATTGTCGAGGCGTAAGGTGATGGCTCCAGGTTGTTGTAGCAAAGCTGCCGGGATCGTGGCTTGGAGTTGCTGGGCGTTGATACGGGAGACGGCAGTGCTGGCTCCATTCAAGCTGAGCGTGATACCCGGGAAGAAACCGTCTCCGGCAATGGTGATAGCAGTAGCAGATCCAGTAGCCGGCAGCGATGCTGGAGTTGTTATGGAAAGCGCATTTAAAACCTCAAAATCTGCTTCGCCGCTTTGGACCGTGCTGGAATTACGGATGCGCAACTTGGCTGTACCGACAGCACCTAGCAGATTGGCTGGAACAGTTGCCGTTAGCGAAGTTGCATTTACAAACCGGGTTGCCAATTCAAACCCGTTCCAGATCAGGATCGAGGCAGAATTGTAGTTAGTGCCCGCTATTGAAAGGTTGAAGGCTGGACTTCCGATCACTGCTGCGGGCGGGTTAAGCATTGTGATGGAGGGTACTGGAATCACGAGGCCCGTAACCTGGATGGAACAATTCACCAATACGGTTGCGTTGGCTGCATCGGTGATGGTGGTGGCAAAAGGATAATTGCCAGAGGCGGTAGCGGCAATGGTGCCGCTAATGGCACCGGCAGAACTCATCGTGAGCCCAGGAGGCAGTGCGCCGCCGGTTATTGCAAAGGCATATCGCCCAGCTCCACCGCTCGCAGTGATGGCCCCTGAGTAAGCAGAACCAGCAGTTCCAGCAGGAGTGCTGCATGCACCTGTCAGCGGTATTGCCATACCCAGTACATTGATTGAGCACTGCGTGAGGCCGAATTGAACAGGTGAAGTTGAATTGTCATCCACACGAATGGTGTAAGTGAAATTGCCTGGGGCGGTAGGTGAACCTGTAAGTGCACCATCACGGGCGAAGGCGAGGCCAGCAGGTACTCCGGCGGGAGCCGTGAAAACGTAAGGTAGAATTCCGCCAGAGGCTGTTGCCCGCCCGGAGAGTGAAAATCCTACGCGGCCATCTTTGGGTAGAGTGCCGCAATCGGCGGCGACGCCGCAGTTCCGAACTGGCTTGATATCAGTGGCGGTGAGAGTGGGAATATCAGAATTTCCAGGGATTGTCACAGTGAGCCTGATACTGCTGTTTATTTCAAGGCCGGTGACCGGAACGGCCGGGATGCTGCGGAAAGTTGCGCGAAAATCATAAGAGCCTGGCGGGCCGTCGGGGACACGGGTGGCAATAAAATTAGTGATCTGGCGGGCTTGGCCATTCTCGGTTAGGGTGGCCTGGAACTGAGGAATTGTGAATGCGGAAGGTGAAGTGAAACCACTACCTCTCGCCACGATCGTGATTTCCGGGCACTGATTGATGGTGTTGGCAGGTTGCAAAACAAGGGTTGTGCTGTTAATGCTACCGTTTCGAACTTCAAATACGAGGCGTCCAGGGACGCCGCCGCTATTGCGAGTCTGACGAACCAGAGCGAAGGGTCCGTTGTTGAGAAAAGCTCCCATGGTTAGCGAGCCAGGCAGCTCAAAAGAGGAGTTCTGGTTGCCGCCAAGCCCGTTGGTGTAACCAACTGATGCGTAGGCACGCCCCAAGCGAGTGTTTTCACCTATATCCCAGGTAATAGAATCGTAATTAAACTCAATATCGAAGTTACCGGCACCAGTGTCCAAGCGTTCGATCAAGACAACCTGAAAGCTGTTGAGCTTATCAGCCTTGGCATCGAAATATCCTACGCCGAGGTAATTGACAGCGAAGGCACGGCGACCGTCAATTGTATCGGTGCCATAGGTGACCTGGGCCGTTCGCGTTGTATCCACATCGGCATAAAACGGGGCAATGATTGGGATGTTCAAGGTGCGAAGGGAAGCTGGAACCCAGGCAGCAGAGTTACCAATCGTATTGATAGTTCCGAAAGTGATGTTTCCATTGTTGGTAACAAAGGTGCTTCCGTAACGTTGACCAAAGAAGTTAGCCACGAATCCGAGGTCGGCTGTTGTGAAGTTGTCGTCGCCGTTAGCTAACTTAAGCCGGTTGAAGCCGGGATTGCCTCGGCTCGCCTGGCCAAAAGCGATTGAAGTCAGAATCAGCAGGGATAGAATTGCATTTTTCACTAGCGCACCTCCGGGGCAGGAACTGCGTAGAGTTTCTGGCTTTGACTGAGAGCAAAAAGCATTTGGGGTATATCGCCTTCAACGAAGTAAAAACCGGATTGGCGCATGGGGCGGAGTCTCTCCACACCCGATGCGGACAGGGTTTCAGAGATGCCGGAAGGAAGCGACCAACGAGTAAGCTGGCCCTCCATGCCGACGGTGAGCAAAGAGTCAGGTGATTCAATTTGCACTTGGCGGAAACTGGGGATCGTATCGTAGTCGTGGCGCGAAGACTGCTGCCAGTCTTTGCCCTTGCGTTCGAACACAATGAATGCCCTGAAGGCAGCCACGACAAGCCGTTCGCCTGCAATTGCAAATGTAGCTTCAGAACCGAAGTTACCAATCCACGAGCCGGTTGAAGATTTCAGCAGGCCATCATTTTCGAGAACCAGCGCTTCTCCATCATTGAGGATCTGAATTGATTTAGCACTTAGTTCAAGTGGAACTTCGCCCCAATTTGCAAAGCGATTTGCAGACTTCCACCAAAGTGCTGCATGCCGGCCATCGGGCGAGAAAAGAACCTCGCTTGGCCTGGCCGACGAGATCTGCTTTGATTCGCCAGAACCCAGATGGCGCCACTCAAGCCTGTCACCCGGAAAAGCCAGCACGACTTGTTGTGCATCGAGTGAGGCCCAGGCGGCCAGAGTCTCTGCGGGAAGAACTAGCCCGCCTTCATTTCTGATGGAGCCAGGTATCCCGACGAGACGGCGAATGGATTTCGTTTGATCGTCCCAGATCCATCCAATCGAGGGAGTATCCAGTCCACCTGCGGCAAAGGCAGCAGCCGCCACTGCAATTAAACTCAGTTGTCTCATGGTTATCTCAATCTCCCAGGTGAAGCTACGGAACGGGGACCAAATACTGGTGTGCCACCGCCGAGGATTCTAATACTCGGTGGCGTTGGGGTTATGCCGGGCGATGAAGGCGCAGAATTGCCACCACCTCCAAGGCCGACGCCGATGCCAACGGCGGCAGCGGCGGCGACCCCAGCGATGATTCCGATGGTCGCGCCGCTCATCCCACCTGCTGCTGCTCCTGCGGCAACGGCGAGATTCGCTTGCGAGATGGTGGTAGTAGCCACTTGAACGCCGTTGACTTGCGCATTGACGGTGATGTTGAACATGCCAGCCAACTGATTGGGGGTGTAGGTGGCAACTGCCTGTCCTGCGGCATTTGAAGTTACAGTGAGGCTTTGAACCCCACCGGCAAAGGCTCCGCCAGGCCCAGAATTGGGGAGCAAAAAGAGGAGAGCGACACCGGCGACAGGTTTGTTGTTGCGATCCCGTACTTCAACAACAGCCTTGGTGGCTCGCCCCTTGCGGAGGTTGTTTTGCGGGTCGCTCTTCAAGACGCTGATGCGGTAGCCTTCCGGGGGTGGAGCGGGCGCTGGGCCCTGACTCATAAACGCCGCCAGGTGTTCTGTACTGAATGGGATGGGCCGGAAAATGCCCTCGTCTGCGCCGTACAGCATTAGCAAGCTTGTAGTTGCCGCGCAGATGAATCTAAATGTGCTGTTCAAAGCCGTCCTCCGATTTGCATTATTGCTCTACATTAAATAGCGTAAACGGTTGTCCCAGCGCGTCAACCTTTTTCTGCCTGTGTGAGATGGCGCCGTTCATGGGCAAGCCAAAGGTCGAAGGAAAAATCCAGAGGGTACTTCATCCAGGCGACGAAGGGAGACATGATGTGCAGGCCGCCGACGTCGCCAATATACATCTCTTTCGCTAGTTTCGCTACTATGTCGCGCTGTTTAAGATAGGCTTCCACAACCTCGTCGAGCCTAGGGCCAGGCGCAGGAACGAACGCAGCAGGAGTCTGCGAACGCATCTTCGATGAATCGTTCACTCCTCCTAGCAACAAGCGCCACCAGAAAGCATAGGGAGCTCCGAACTCGCGATCCCCATCTGAAACGGCTTTTGTCCAGGTAGGGAGAAATGCCCCGGAGGTGAGGCTCAAATGCTGGACGCATTCCGCGACACTCCAAGCTCCTTCAAAAGGCCGGAGCGAGCCGAGAGGCTCAGGGTTTCGTCTGGCTATCTCATGGATTCGATCCGTGTTCGCTTGAAACTCCGATTGCCATCGCTCTAAATCAAAATGGCTTGCGCCCATACTTAGCGGACCACCGCTTTGAACTCGCGAATCATGGTGAGCTGACGTTTAGCTTCACTGGCAAACTCGAAATCAGGATTGAGACGCAGCGCAGTTTGCAGTTTTTCTTCGGCCTTTAAAAGGCTGTCGCGCGAGTTGCGTTGGTCAAACCATTCGGTGTAGGTTTTGCCCAAGAGGAAATAGGTTCCAGCATCTTTGTTGTCGAACCGTAGCGCTCTTTCGCATGCCGAAATCGCCTTGGCGTATTCATCCATTCCGCGGGCGGCATCGCAAATGCCAAACCAGGCGCTCCATTGTTGAATTTCATGAACTCTTTTTTGACCGGCATTACGCTTACTCAGCCCGCTGCCGATCAGGTAGTAGCCAAGCACCTCGGCGACGGGCGGACGAAAATCGTTGATGCGGAGATAGGTCAGATAATCGCCCATGGCTTCGGCATAGCGTTGGGTAAAGCGACGGGCATCGGCGCGAAAGAGGTAAGCCCTGGCGTCTTTCGGATTCAGGTCGAGTGCGCGCGAAGCGGCGTCTTCGCTCTTCTGAAATTCCTGGGCGAAAAGAAAAGCGTCGGCCAGCATTACATTGGCCTCAGAAGAATTTGGTTCGCGTTCGAGTGCGCCGGTTAGCTGTCGGATGGCTTCGCTCGAATCGCCCATTTCGGTCAACACAGAAGCGTAATAAGTTCGAAATTCAACGCCGTCCGGGCTAAGCGTAACGGCCTTTTTGCAGGCTTTGACGGCGTCCATGGTCTTGCCCAGAATCTGGTAAGTAAGGCAAAGATATTCGGCGGCATCAGAATACTTATCTTCAAGCTTGAGCGCGCGCTTGAAACTCTCGACGGCTCTTTCAAGCTCAGCAGTGGACTTGCGGCGGGCGTAGATCGCCTGGCCTTTCTTGAATTCTTCCCGGGCAGCCTCGCCAATCCGGCGCTGGAACTGAATGCGCAGCTCAACATGGATTTCCTGACCCGGGCGCACAGTCACCAGGCGGAGAGCAGGATCGTAACCCTGACGCTCACCTCGTACTTCATGCTCGCCGCTGGAAAGGCCTGGAACAGTCAGCCGCTTACCCGCCCCGAGCTTGCCGATGCGATTGCCGTCGACGTAGACCTCAACATCGTCGAGGTTGGAAGTGACTATTATGGTGCCTTCGAGAATTGGCTTTGCGTTGGCCTTTACTTTTTCACGGCGCAGGGGGATAAAGCCAACCGTCATGTCAGCGGGGAAGCTGCCACTCTCTTGCGGGTTCTGCGTGACCCCACGCGCTTTGGCGTATTGCCGAACCTGACTGCGGACATATTGCACGAGTTCGTCGGCCGTAACGATGCCATCTTCGGGATCGACATCGGCTTGGCCCTTCCATCCCTGCACCAGGAAGTATGCAAAGACTCCTGAACCGGATGCGAGATTGGGGTCTTCAAAACTCGATTCTGCTTCGCGGCTGGAGGCAAGGGTAAAGAATGAGCCCGGAAGCATTTTGAATTGGTCGTTGATCTGCTTAGCGCTGAGACCGGGCAGGATCTTGGCGGAATGACAAGCATCGGTAAGCAGAATTTTATTCTTGGCCTTTACTTTATTGGCGAGTGTCTCACCCAGCTTGGCCATGTCGTAGCCGGATTGTGCAGTCTTGTCGATTGAGAAGTCATAGGGCGCAAGGTAACCCTTGCCTTCGTGGACGAATCCATGACCGGCAAAAAACACAATGACCCGGTCTTCTTCACGGGCAACTCCGGGGAGCCAATCCTCCAGGAGCTTTGCGATATTGGCACGCGTAGCTTGTGCGCCAAAGAGGGTCTTGACGTTCTCTGGCTCAATCTGCCCACCCTCGCGCGAAATCACCGTTTGGTAGATCGAACGGGCGTCTGATTCAGCAAATTTCAGTTGGGCTTCGGCAGGAAGATTGGCGTAATTGCTGACACCAATAATGACGGCGTAACCGCGCGGCACCTTGACTTCGCTCTGATAATCTACCTCGTTTGGAGCAAGGATCAAATCTCGCTTGACAACGGATTCGCGTCGTTGACCACAGAGCAGCAGAGCCGTCACGAGCAGGAGTAGAAATCGCTTCATGGTTGCCTAGAATGATAAGCCCTTATCTTGTAAAGCGCTATCGGCAGTGTAATTGGGTCATTTCAGTGTGAATGCGATAGGATGAAAAACAAAATGGCAAAAGAAGTGTTTGATGTAGTGATTGTAGGATCTGGTGCCTGCGGGGGAACGGTTGCCGCGCACCTGGCCAAAGCTGGGGTAAATGTGTGTGTGGTTGAGGGTGGCCCCAAGATCGAGACGCGTACAGACTTCAACACACACGCAATGCCCTTTGAGTTTCCCAATCGTGGCATCCCGAAGATGCGCAATAACAAGCCGGGCTTTGACACGGAGCGGTCGAGAGGACTGGGCGGAAAGTCGATGCTTTGGAATGCAGTGGCGTGGCGATTTGGTCCGCGTGACTTTGAAGGCTACACACGCGACGGCGTTGGCTATGACTGGCCGATTAGCTACAAGGATCTGGCACCTTACTATGACCGCATAGAGCGGGAAGTGGGTGTCTGCGGAAATCTTGATGGGCTTGAGGATTTGCCGGACGGAATCTTTCTGCCACCGGCGCCGATGAAGTGTTCTGACATCCTGATCCAGCGTGGTGCGGCAAAGTTGGGCAAGAAGGTCATTCACGTTCGCAAGTCAACCTTGACCAGACCGAAGTTTGGACGTCCAGCTTGCCATTATTGCGGCAATTGCATGGCTGGTTGTGATGTCGCGGCCAAGTACAATTCCTGGGATGGGCACATGCGCCCGCTCATGAAAACGGGAAAGATTACTTTGCAGATGGATAGCGTGGTTTATGACATCCCCGTTAATGCAGAGAACCGGGTGACGGGTGTCAAGTTTGTGAATCGTACGACGCTGACTCAAGGAGAGGTGCAGGGCAAGATTGTGATTCTCGCGGCAGCCTGCGTGCAAAACGTAGCGCTGCTGCTGCAATCGAAATCGAATCGTTATCCGAATGGGCTGGCAAATTCTTCAGGCCGGGTGGGTAAGGACTTTATGCCGCACTTTACTGGCGGGGTTGAGGCCTTTCTGAAGCCTTTGATTGGGAAGGCGATCACCAACGACGAGGGCTTTCTCGATCACGCCTATTTGCCAAGCTTCATGCATTTACAGAAGCGCGATTACGCCCGAAGCTGGGGTGCTCAGTTCAATTACCAGAACCGCCGCAGCATTGGTTGGGCCAGGGCCTTGCCGGGGATGGGTGAGGCGTTTAAGAAGTCTGTGAAGGACCGCTATCCCGCCTATTTCATGTTCTCGCCCTATGGCGAGAAGACCCCGGATGAGAAAAGTTATGTCGATCTAGATCCGGCAAAGAAGGACAAATTCGGCTTGCCGGAAGTAAGGCGCTATCTCTATTGGAACGAGAACGATATGAAGATCTTCCGGGACATGCAAACGCAATCAAGAGCGATTCTTGAGGCGGCTGGAGCGCAGATCCATCAGGTGTACGATGAACCAAGGCCAAACCACGAAATTGGCGGCACGATCATGGGCAAAGATGCCCGACGGTCGGTGACAGATAGCTTTGGGCGCACCCACGATGTTGCCAATCTCTACACTCTTGGGGGGAACATCCTTCCCGGCGGCTCTGAGAAAAATCCGACTCATACCTTTATGGCGGTGTCGGCAAGAACAGCCGAGCACCTGATAGACCGCTTGAAAAAGGGAGAAGCTTAAATGTCTGAAAACGTTTACGATGACGGGCGCCGCGAGACGATCAAGATTATTGGTGCGATTGGGATTCAGTGCGCATTCCCATTCGCGGGGGATGAACTCTATGGCCAGCATCAGCATCCAGCACCTGGTAAAAGTGCAGACCCTGGACCTCCAAAGTTCTTTAGCGCCGAGCAATTCTCGATACTTTCGCGAGTGACAGATTTGATTGTGCCAGGGGCCATCAAGGCACAGGTTCCTAACTATATCGACCTGGTGGTACGCAACAATGAAATGCACAAGAAGACTTATGCGGATGGATTGGCTTGGCTAGCCTCAAAGAAGTTTCTTGCTCTTGGGGAAAGACAGCAACTGGCGATTTTGGAACCGCTCTGCGCTCAAGTGGATCGAGGCGAGCTAGCGACAATGGAGCAGAAATTTTTTCGTGTGGCAAAGAACATGACGGCGGACGGGTACTACACGTCGCGTGTAGGGCTGGTTGAAGATTTGGGTTACCTGGGTAATCAGGTACTGGCAGAATTTCCGGAGTGCAAACTAGATGAACACTAAATGTTGTGTATTGGCGCTGGCCTTGACGGCTATTCTTCAGGGGGATCGCCGTCCGGCGGAGTTAAATTTTTCAAAGACGATGCTGGACAATGGTGCCGCCGAAACCGCAGCGATCGTTGACATCAATGGCGACGGCAAACTGGATATCGTTTGCGGCGAGAACTGGTACGCGGGCCCTGGCTGGAAGAAGACGCAATTCCGCGAATTGAATTTCGACAACAACTATGTGGATGCCTTCTCAGACTTACCACTCGACGTCGACGGAGATGGGAACATCGACATCATCACCGCCACCTATTTTCAGAAGAAGTTGAGTTGGTACAAGAATCCTGGCAAGGGCGCAGGTAAGTGGGTGGAGACAGTAATCGATACAGCAGGCCCGATAGAGTTCGCCTTTCTGGTAGATCTTGACAATGACGGCAAGGCAAATGAAATCCTGCCTCAGTATGGTGGCAAGACAGAAACAGCCTGGTATCGATTTGCCAATGGAAAGTGGGAAAAGCATATTGCGAGCCCTATGAACCTGGGGCATGGCATCGGCGCAGGCGACATCAACAAGGATGGACGCACGGATATTCTTACGCCCGCCGGTTGGCTTGAAGCACCAGCCAGTCCAATGAGTGACAACTGGGAATTCCATCGCGACTTCCCTACGCTCAAGAGCTTGAGCTTCATGTATGTGCTCGATGTGAACGGGGATGGCCGCAATGACATTGTCACAGGGAATGCACACGATTACGGCGTATTTTGGCTGGAGCAAAACGCTGGAGGTACGTTTGAAATTCGCATGATCGATGACTCCTGGTCACAACCGCATGCGATCACGATGGTGGACCTGAACAAGGATGGGCGTCTCGATTTTCTGACTGGAAAGCGCTTCATGGCGCACAACGGCAAGGATCCCGGTGAACGTGAAGCACTGGGAATTTACTGGTATGAATTCAACAAAGAGGCCAGTGGCAAGTTGCAGTGGATCAAACATGTGATCGACTACTCGACACGCACTGGCGGCGGGATGCAATTGCCCGTTGCCGACATCAATGGAGATGGCCGGCTTGACTTTGTTGCACCAGGCAAATCGGGCTTGTATTTGTTCCTCGGTTCGCCTACTTTGTAATGCCGTGACGGACCAGCCACTTCGCCAGTAAATCGCCCCAAGAGCTGAGCACCCAGTCTCCTGGGGCAAGGCCAACACCGTGGCGGCCATGTTCGAAGATGTGCAGTTCTGCCTCGACGCCATTTTTGCGAAGGGCTGAGTAATAGGCAAGCGCATTCTCGACAGGGACGGATGCGTCGTCGGTGGTGTGAAAGATAAACGCTGGCGGGGTATTGCGAGTGACCTGTTTTTCGCTGCTCATGAATTCGGCCAGTTTAGGATCTGGTGTTTCGCTGCCCAGCAAGTTTTTGCAACTGCCTTTGTGCTTCCATTCCTCGGTACAAGAGATTACGGGATAGCTGAGAATCGAAAAGTCAGGGCGGGTTTCTGGCGTGAAATGGGTGGAAATGCTGGAGGCAAGATGGCCACCAGCGCTAAAGCCCCAGACACCAACGCGCTTGGAATCCACACCCCATTCGCTGGCGCGTTTGCGGACAATGCGGAAAGCCGCGCTTACATCGTCAAGCATTGCAGGATGCATGTGGCGCGGCCCAAGACGGTATTTGAGCACAAAAGCGTGAACACCCATGGAGTTAAGCCAGCGAGCGATCTGTACGCCTTCATGGTCCATGGCGAGGGCACCATAGCCGCCGCCAGGACAGACTACAACGGCAGCGCCCGTTGCTTTAGTTTTCTCTGCAAGGTAGGGAGTGATCTCTGGCCGGTCTCTCTCATCTTCAAAAACTCCTTTGGCCGGATAGAGGCTGACAGGGGCTTGGGCAATTGAGAGAAGCAGGAATAAACTGGTTAACACACTCTCAAGCTATTGCATCTTGTAGGGTGAAGGCAACTGTTGACACGCGCAGAATTTGAGAAATACTACGATCGCTATGCCAATTACGTGCATGCCATCCTGATCGCGAAGCTCCCGCCTGGCCAGGCTGAGGACACGACGCAAGAAGTGTTTTTGGAGGCCTGGCGCAATCTAAACCAGTTGCAGGACGACACTCATTTTGCGCAGTGGGTTGCTTCAATTGCCCGGAACAAGGCGGCAGATTTCTTTCGCCGGCGCAAGGAGCAAGAGCCGCTTTTCGATGTACACGCCACCAGCAGCCCAGAGCCGGATCCAATTCTCGAAGCGCTGCAGCGGCTGCCCGAAGCGTACCGGGAGACGCTGGTCTTGCGATTTGTGGAGGGCCTGACCGGGCCGGAAATTGCAGACGTGACCGGGCTGACTCACGGGAGTGTACGAGTGAATCTGAGCCGGGGAATGGCAATATTGCGGGAGATGCTGGGAGTAAAAGTAAATGTCTGAAGAATACCTATGGGACCGCAGAGGAGAAGCCGACGCCGATGAGAATGCGCTGGAATCGCACCTGGCAAAGTATCGATTCGTGAAACGGCCATTCGCACCCTTAAGGCCTGCCTGGTTTGGGTACGCTCTGGCTGCAACGGTGGTGATTGGGTGTTTTTTGTCTTGGAGGTTATGGCCGGTTAAAAAGTCTGATTGGATGATGAACGGCGTAGCAGTGCCGATGAACCGCATCGTGAAATTGGATCAGAATGCGGAGGTGGAGGTAGGAAGGATTGGGCGAGTGCGGTTCGCTTCTGGCTCACGCTTTAGAATCTTGAGGTCAGATGGGGAGCATGAAGTGATGGAACTGCTTGAGGGCAAGTTTGACGCGTTTATAATTGCGGACCCCTATGTGTTTCAGGTGCAAACTCCACCGGCCAAACTGGATGATCTCGGCTGTGCCTACGAAGTTATCGTGGATGGAGCCGGCAATGGAAAGGTCTCCGTGACGTCCGGGTGGGTACGGGTGAATGCGCAGAAGCAGGAGTCGCTGGTGCGGCAGGGTTATGAGGTAGATCTCGTAAAGGGGCAAGCGCCTTCCCTTCCCCGGCGCACAATGGACAGTCAAGAAAAAGACGTCTTGCAGTTACTGCATCGCTTGTGGCGGGAACCGCTGGCGGAATCACGCGGTGAGGCCTTCGATCAATTGGCTGTGATTTATCCACCACCTGCGGGAGTCACGCGTGAACGGGCGTTGAGCGGTGATCCTAAGATCGTAAGCGATTACTGGCCGGCTCTCAATCTGGGGCCAGCCATCAAGCTACCGCGTGTATTCTATGGGGAATGAATCGAATCCAAGCTCGAAGGGCTCGTCTATAGCTTGTGGATT
This sequence comes from Acidobacteriota bacterium, assembly GCA_043718395.1. Taxonomy (GTDB): domain Bacteria; phylum Acidobacteriota; class Terriglobia; order Bryobacterales; family Bryobacteraceae; genus Bryobacter. The sequence continues at coordinate 61,790 of JAYSVS010000161.1, read as the reverse complement.
TTCAGTCCCTTGTATTCGATCCAACTGCCCTTCTGGTGGGCTTGAACCAGAATCGTTCCTGGAGTGGTGCGGTCGAGCTTTTGACAGTCGACTACGGTCTCGCCATTGATGCGGACGACGCAACGCTTCCCTTGCGCGTAAAGCTGCACGAGGAACCATTCTTCGGGGTGGATACGCGGATAGGGTTTGGCACGCTCAAGACCGTAGAGAGAGCCGGTAGGGTAGACGGCCCCTTCGACGTCGTGGATCTGGATTTCATAGCGTGGCTCGGCCGCCTCATTTCCCCCTCGGAAAAGTATGCCGCCGTTAGAAAACCTGCTGGCCCGCACGTAGCATTCAAAGGCGAAATCCTGAAAGCGCTCCTTAGAAATCAGATAGCCAAGACCATCGGCCCGCAAGACTTCGCCCAGCGTTTCCCAACTTGCTTTTTCGGTTGCGAACCACTGATCCACGTCGCTTGGTGCCCCATATAGAGTCTGCCAAGCCTCTTTGGCAGCCAAGCGGGTGATCTTGAAATTGCGATAGCGCAATGGATAGCTGAGACTCTCGATGCCCAGGTAGCCTCGACGAAGCCGGTATTTCAATTCCTTGTTGTGATCGAGGTTGAGATCCTGAATCTGTTGGCCATTCCACCAGACCTTGAGCGAGGGCCAGTCGAGCCTAATCCGGAATTGATTCCATTCCCCCTTGCCCCTGACATTCACTGAAGACGGAGCAATCACTGGAAAGATAGCCCCCACACTCTCTCTAAGTGGTGTCGGATCTTGTTTGTGAAAGATGTTGAGTTTGAAGCCACACTCAGTGGGAGGGCCATGCTGGGGAGCACAGAAGTAGAGGCCACCGTTGGCCCAATCTTTGAGAAAGACCTCTCCAGACCAATCGAAATTCTCATAAATTTCAGGACTACGCAACCAGGTTGGAAAATTAGAGCCTGGATGGACGGCAATGGCACCCTGGTCTACATAAAATGCCGACTGCGGGCCCTGCTCAATAGACCAGCCACTGAGCGACTTACCGTCAAAAAGTTGCTTTTCCTGTGCATGGATTGAGGCAAGCGAAGCAGTTGCCAGTACAATAAACTGACGGCGCGTCTTCTGACCAGAATTGACAGTCGATCCCATGACCAGCGATTGTACACAAACCGGACCACGTGGAACCAGTAATTCAAGATCTGCATACCTATTTTCTGTTCTCCTTTGCAGTGGACCGGAGCGAAGTCTTGCAACATCACGGGCAAGTGTGGCATGGCCGCTACTGGATCGACGGTCTTGATGACTGGATCAACGCCCATCACGTCACTAACTCATCGGTAGCCGCCAATATCGGGCGCTGGCAGCGCGCATCCTATACGCAATTTGACCTGGATTCTCCTGCCTATCAGGACATGATTTTCTTTCACCCTTTTGTGCGGAGGATCTTTTTTGATACTGCGGGAGTTGGGGCTTCTGACAATGAAGTAGAAGCTCTTCTGCGCTGCTACCAGATTCCGCTGTCTTCTAAAAACAAGCTGTTTTTCATGGCCGAAGACCTGCGTGGGCGTGATGCAGAACTGGAAGTTACCGACTTGCGGCTATTCCTGTTCGCCAACGGCATTGGAATTCTGGCTATTGGTGTAGAAGCAACCGACCTACCTGTTTCGAAGGCATTGTGGATCAACGAAATGATGCGCAAAGTCTATCCGAGCTCAGGCCGTCAGTTGCGCGAGGGCCGTTCGCCGTCAAGAGTCACACTATCGGTGGAGACGCCCTATGGCCGCACTCAAGTGGTGGAATCCACTTTCGAGAACAGCGCCATGAGCGGGTTTCTGCCCCCTGTATCAGACATCATCACTTCCCTGCTCTACTTTGCAGATTACCGGCGCGGTGAGTATGAACCGGTGCTCGACGAGCGAATGATCGTCTACTCCTATATGGCTCTGGACCCGAAGAGTGTTCCAGAAAATTTCCACAAGACCGAAGAGTACGACATTCTGTTTTCGCGTGCGTTATATGTGGACCATGCTGGCGAGGACTATCGCTATGCCCGCGGATTCACCAAGAGATTGATGGAGCAACAGGTGTATCGCCGCTGGTCGCACCAAGGGACGCTCTATGGCTTTACCAGCTATTCCAATGTGACGATGTGCTTTGGGAAGTTTGACTGCGACGATCACCAGTTGAGCGAAGGTTTCCTAATCGGACGCATGTTCGACTCGCGCTATTACCTGATGGCGATCATCGCCTTGTTCTATCGCGCAACACTGCTCGACTTTGCCGAACGCGTGGCGCTGGTTTCACGCCGGCTCTATGTCGACTTTCAGGATGCGCGGCTTTCCGAGCAAAACATCGAGCGTACGAATTTGCTGCGCTATGAATTCCTGGTTTTCTCCAACTATTGGCACTTCGATGAATTAGCTAACAAGGATGAAGAATCGGAGCACTTCCGCATGTTGAGCGCTGTTTATGACATCACCAGCATGAAAATAGAAGTGGAGCGAGAAATCGACAAGCTCAACAACAGTCTGTACGAATACAACACTTCGCGCAACACACAGGCCGTCAACCGTTTGGCTTTTGTGTCGACGATTCTGGGCGCCGGTGCGGTGGTCACGGGCTTCTTCGGGATGAACTTCTCAAGCCACTTTGAGAAAATCTTCTTCCAGCCCACGCACGGGACTTCCTGGATCTACTGGATCTCTATCATTGGGGTTCTGGCCTTCTGCCTCTTTGCCTTGGGCATCACGTTCTTCCTCTTCTCGCGGAATTGGCAGGACTACCGCAACGTGCTACGTGGTGGTCAAGACGTGGCACCGGGCGTCTCGCGCAATGCGGGTGCCCGCAAACCGGGCAGGTCGTAGAGTTTCCGCCAGGCATGTCCGAAGGGGCGCTCCCACAAGAGGTGCACCGCAACTCCAATCCCGACACAAAAGGCAGTGGTCAGGATCGCATACGGCATTCCGTTCACGCGACCGATGTAGGCACCCGCATAGACCAACCCAATTTGCTGGCAGATGTAAATCGGATACGAGGCATCACCGAGAAAGACAAGCAACCGGGGCATGGGCGCGGATCGCCACACGGGCATTACGGTGCCAGCAACAACCAGAAGCGCGGGCAAGGCGTATCGCTCCACGCGCCAACGATGATTGCCAAAGGCTGCTTCCCAATTGAAGTCGCTTGGGTAGAAAGAACCTTGCCACGAAAGCCAGGCCCACCAAACAATCCCCGCGCCAAGCACCAGCACTCCAGCCCAGCGAGGCAGCGTAACCTTTTTAGCCAGCTCTCCGATGGCGCAACCGCCGGCAAAGAGCAGCAAGAGCGGCCATTGGTAGATGCCCATCGCGGCCATAGCCGCGCAGCCCCACCAGCCGATATGCCTGAAGCCGAAAAGCAATATCAAAAAGAGTACGCCGTAGAACCACATTTCATAGACAAGGGTCCAGCCATGGATCAGAACTGGTCCACCGGGCTGTCGAAGAAAGAACATGCTTCGCCAGACTTGTTCCCAGGTGGGTTGGATTCCGTCAGAGGTCTTCCAGCAATACTCAATGAGCGAGACAACGTAGTAAAGCGGGACGACCTTCCAGATGCGCTTCACCAGAAACCGGCTGGCACTGGTTTCACGTTCGGCAACAGTGGAGACGATAAATCCGCTGATGACGAAGAAGACATCGACGCCAAAGATCATGCTCTTGCGCCAGCTCTCGTTCTGACAAAGCCAGCAACTGTCGCCCCGGCTCACCAATGCATAAAAGGTGTGATAAAAAACTACTGCTATAGCCGCCAGGGCGCGTAGTACCTGAAGGCTTTGGAGCCGCTGCATCATCCTAGGATATGAAAGTGTTGACTTGGTTTGAGCTTGGGCCTACGAATCAGCTAAACTAGTGAGTTATGGCAAAAGCAGAACTCTATAGCGCCGAATATATCGGCAGCGGCACCTTTATTATTTCCAAGCCCGGCCGCAAGAAGAAGAAATTGCGGCAGAGCCGCGTGAAGTCTCCGCAACGCGGCGCACGCAAGTAGTCTTTCCAGAAATTCAATGACGATCAAGGAACTGCGCCTACACCCGCAGGCGATCGCGGATGGCCCATTGCGCAGTTCCTATGGCCTCCACGCTCCCTACGCTCTCCGCACCATCGTTGAGATCATCACCACCGACGGCATTACTGGCATCAGTGAAACCTACGGCGGAGACCGGCCGCTTGCCGCACTCGAGGCGGTTCGCACACGAGTTGTGGGGATGGATCCATTCGATTTGACCCGCTTCTGGCAAGACCTGCACGGCGAGGCAGATCGAAAGGTAGATCCGGGTGGGGCAAGGTCGCAGACGATGCTCGTTCCGGGCGAGAATCCTCTCGACGAATCCACTCGTACTTTCGCAGCAATTGAAGTTGCCTGTCTCGATGCGATCGGTCAAGCAGTCAATAAACCTCTTTGCGATTTAGCCGGTGGACGTGCCCGTGATGCCGCACCTTTCTCTGCCTATCTGTTTTACAAGCGCGCGGGTGGCGGTGGCATGGGCGCTGATGCGCGCGAAGACAAGTACGGCGAGTGCCTGAGCCCGGAGACCATCGTTGAGCAATGCCGTCAGTTCATCGCTGAGTATGGCTTTCATGAGATTAAGCTCAAGGGTGGGGTACTCGATCCTGAAGTCGAGATCGAGACCATCCGCCAATTGCGCATCGCCTTCGGCCCAAGCTACCCTCTCCGTATTGACCCGAATTGCGCCTGGAGTGTCGACACTAGTGTGAAGGTCGGCTTGGCGCTACGTGATGAACTCTCTGGAGGCGGTTACCTCGAAGATCCTTGCGCCGCTATGGAAGGCATGGCGGAAGTACGCAAGCGTCTTAAGGCAGAAGGCGTCAACACGCTCTTTGCCTCTAACGTAGCCACTACCTGCTTCACTCACGTGCCTCAAGCACGCGAGCTCGATGCAGTGCAGATCATCCTCAGCGACCCACACTACTGGGGTGGCATCCGTAAGCAAAAGCAATTGAGCGAACTGTGTGAAGTGCTGGGTATGGGGCTGTCGATGCATTCCAACAACCACCTCGGCGTCAGCATGATGACTATGGCCCATGCAGCCTGCGCTTCCCCTCATCTCACCCACGCCTGCGATACTCACTATCCCTGGCAAACCGAGATCGACGAAGTGATCGCCGGGGGCCGTGTAAAGTTTACCAACGGCACTGTGCCCATCACCGGCAAGCCAGGGCTGGGCGTAACACTCGACTATGACCAAGTAGCTCGTGGAGTCGAACGCTACAACAAGCTCCCCTTCCGTAAGCGCGACGACGAAGCCGAGATGCAAAAGCACGTTGACCCAAATTGGAAGCGAGTGCTTCCGCGTTGGTAGTGGATGCGCGTTACAGTTCTCTATCCCGGCAGTCACGAACCCTACGCATCTGAATTGAAGCTGCGGCTGGGGCGAATCCGTAACCTGGACTTATCCTGGGTCTCGACAGAGCCTTCCTCATTCCAGCAAGATCTGTCTGAAGTGGCAGACTCTGAAGATCCACTATTGCTCGTATTGCATTCTTCACTCATTGAAGGATCGAAGCTGCCCCCACGCTTGCTTTGGGGTCCTCTATTGAGCAGGATCGAAGCCGGTGGGGCCGGCTTGACTGGTGTCAGCCTTCTGACTTCCGTAGCTCTGCCCGCATTGCTAAAACAAGCGAAAGTGGCTGAAGAACCCAACTCGTTGAGAGCCATCAATCAATGGGTGCTTCGTTGGCTCCAGATCGAATACGCCAGTTCTCCATCAGAACAAAGTCTCGCCGCAGATCTCCGTGAATCCCTCTTTGAGCAACTGATAGATAACGCCTCAACCGCTACGATTTCTTGCCTCTGCGCTGCCGCACGGCGCAGGATTGCAGTTGAATTCAAACAACTCGCCAGCCCCTTTTTTGAAGCCGTCCACCTGATCGACGCCCGGCACCAGGTGATTCCATTGCGCGATGCTGCGGTTTCAGAAATTCAGCCGCAAGGGCGAGCCCTTTGGATTCTGGATGGCTACGAGGGGCCAACGGTGGATCGACCGCCAGATTCCTCGATACTTATTCTCACCAGCAGTGGGATTGCCGATTCGCCGGTCGATTCAATTGCCCGGGCCGCAGCCTTGATTTCTCAGATCCCCACGGTAGAAGGCCATCCTCTGCCTTTCTCTACGTACGAGTTTGAGGAGTTACTCCCGCTGCTCTTTACCTGTAACTGGCTGCTGGCAGAAAGACTGGCACGCCGGGCTGGAGCCTTCTTTCGCGTCAATCACCGGGTGGCAGAAGCAATCTGGCTATACGAATCGTTGCGCAATCAGGCAGAAATGCAGGGTCAAGAAAAATGCCGGCAAGACTGTGAAAACGAACTCTACTGGTTGCGTGCTGCCGGCACGCGCAAGAAACAGCTTTCCCAGGCTGTGCAAATCACGTTATTTTAGCCTCACACACGATAGACTCAACGGTGGTGCGAAAACTAAGATCTCTAGACTGGTTCGATTCCCGAGAGTACTATTCCTTTGCCCGCCGCTCGACGCTGCGTGCGCAAGGGCTGACCAAGGCCGCAACTGAAGGCAAACCGGTCATCGGCATCTGCAACACTGCCTCTGACCTCAACCCCTGTAATCGCCATCTCACACAAGTGTCAGAAGCCGTAAAGCGCGGTGTCTGGGCCGCAGGTGGCTTTCCCTGCGAGTTTCCTGTCATCAGCCTGGGTGAGATGTTTCTCAAGCCCAGCGCCATGCTTTACCGCAATCTGATGAGCATGGACGTCGAAGAAATGATCAGGGCCAATCCGCTCGATGCGGTAGTACTTCTCGGCGGTTGCGACAAGACAATTCCAGCGCTACTCATGGGTGCAGCCAGCGCGAATGTTCCAGCCATAGTTGTACCCGGAGGGCCGATGCTTTCAGGTACGTTCCGCGGCAAGACCCTCGGCAGCGGTACGGATGGACGCAAGCACTTTGATCTGTTCCGTTCAGGCAAACTCGATCTAGAGGACATGGAAGAACTGGAGTGCTCGATTGCCCGCTCATCTGGAAGCTGCATGGTGATGGGCACAGCATCCTCCATGGCCCTGGTCACTGAAGCTCTCGGCATGAGCCTGCCTGGTGCCGCAGCCTGGCCTGCTGTCGATGCCAGGCGCTTTGCCATTGCCGAGCAAAGCGGAACCAGAGCGGTAGCGATGGCAACAGAAGGCCCAACACCGAGTGAGGTGATGACACGGGATGCCTTTCACAACGCCATCACCGCATTGATGGCAGCCGGAGCCTCTACCAACGCTGTCGTGCATCTGTTGGCGATCGCCGGCCGTCTCGGGATTCCGCTCACTCTCGACGACTTCGAATCGATCTCCTCGCTATCTCCTCTACTGCTCGACCTAAAACCACACGGGCAATACTTGATGGAGGATTTTGCCTATGCCGGTGGAGCCGAAAGGCTGCTTCAGAACTTGCTGCCGCTGCTTAAGAGCGAGACACATACCGTCAACGGCACCACCTTGGGCCAACAACTGGAAGCCCACAAAGCTCATGAGCAAAGCGTGATTCGATCCATACCCAATGCCCTCGACGCCGATGGCGGCATCAAAGTTCTACGCGGCAATCTTTCCCCCAACGGTGCCTTGATCAAAACCAGCGCGGCCTCAGAGCATTTACTCGTCAGTCGAGGCCGTGCGATTGTGTTTGAATCCAAGGACGAGATGCTCGAAAAGGTCAATGACGAATCCTTCGTGGTTGAGCGCGACAATGTCCTCGTACTTCGTAATGCTGGCCCGCACGGTGGCCCTGGTTTTCCGGAGTGGGGACAGATTCCCTTGCCAAAATCCCTGATGTTGCGGGGAATCAGCGACGTAGTTCGCATCTCTGATGCCCGTATGTCGGGCACAAGCTACGGGACGGTCGTCCTCCACATCAGCCCCGAAGCAGCGATCGGCGGCCCACTGGGCGCAGTACAAAATGGCGACTGGATTTCGTTGAACGTCCCAGATCGCACAATAGAGCTCGAAGTCGCGCCAACGGCAATAGAGGCAAGGCTGGCGGCCCTGCCCGCTCGCAAGCCGCACTATGATCGCGGTTACGGAAGCCTCTTTTTGAAGCACGTCGAGCAGGCGCACCTGGGCTGCGATTTCGACTTCCTCAAACACAAGGCCCAATGAAGCGTGCGCTCTGCATCGCCGGAATTCTCGCGCTTTTCCTGATTGCGAATCGTGCCGCATTTGAAGGCTACTTCTCAGACGACGATCTCGACAACCTGAGTTGGGCTACCGTGGCGGGGCTAGACTCTTTCCTCAAAGAACTTGTCACGCCAGTCTTCTCAAAGACCAATACGAGGCCTACCGGAGCACTCTTCTATCGAGCAATGGGCCTCACATTTGGCCTCCAGTTTGAACGCTATATTCCGCCCCTCTTCGCGATCCACTTGCTCAATTGCGGGCTTCTCTTGTGGCTCCTCAAGAAGAAAGGAATCAACGAATTCTCAGCCGCTGCCGCCTGCATCTTCTTCCTATTTCACGCTTCCCTACTCGCGGCATGGTGGAAGCCAATGTACATTTTCGACTTGCTGGCCGCCACCTTTTGTCTGATCACCTGGCTGCTGTTTCAAGGCCGCTACTGGCCGCTAGCCCTGCTCAGCTTCTGGCTTGCCTACAAGTCTAAAGAAGTAGCGCTTTTCTTTCCGGTCGTCCTTGCGATGGACCATTGGCGGCGTGCGCTGCCCTTCTTCCTGATCAGTGCCAACTTCGGGCTTCAGGCCATGCAGGTCAATGCGCAGAGAGAAAGCGTCTATACGCTTCGCATCACGCCGCAATCGCTTCTTATCACGATACCGTTCTATTTCAAACAGGCGGTCATCAACAAATCCGGGGCTCTACTCATGGCCCCCATGCTTTACTTCGCCGCGAATCGCGATTTCGCGAAGGCATTGGCGGGCATGCTGGCACTGATGGTGCCGCTGCTCTTCTTGCCGGGCAGACTCTTTGGCGTCTACCTTTATGTGCCGCTACTCGTGCTGGCACCAGGGCTCGCTGCTCTCTTCGCCCGCATACCCCAACGCGTCTTGATCGCGGGGCTAACGGCTTTCCTAGCCATCAGCTATGTAAAACTAAAAGACACACGAAAGACAGAGTTGGCACTGGCGCAGGAGACACGAGCCTACATGCAGCAGTTGATCGAGGCGAACCAGAAGCAGCCAATCGCTTCTATTGCCTACTTTGAGAATGCGCCTCTCGGTCTGCGTCTGCACGGCATGACCGGCGCTCTGCGGCTGATCACCAAAGATCCTGCCGCCCGCATGCTCAACCCTGAAAAGGAAGCGGATCGACTCGCGGCCAGCAATGGTGAACTGCCTACGCTGCACTGGTTCGCACCAACAAACCGGCTCACCATCGTCCCTCACCGTTACGGAGAGGCAAAACGAAGCGCTGTTGATTTCTCTAAACCCGATTCCGGCTGGCAACTGACCTCGGGCTGGTACGAGCGCGAAGGCCATTCCCGCTGGGCCTCGAAATCAGCACGCTTGCGCCTGTTGGCAGAGCCACAATTTTCGAAGCTACGGGTGCGTTACAACAACGGGCCGGTGATCTTCGATGAGATCTCTCTTATCGAAGTTCAGATCTTTCTCGATGGTCAATTCCTGGCAACTTCACGCTTTGAAATGTCCGGCACGCCAATGATTGATTACCCCTTGCCGAAGCTTAAAGCAGGGCCAGTCGAATTGGAGTTCCGGGCCAGCCCTGGCTTTCGCCCTGTTGGAGATGATCGAGATTTGGGAGTCGCATTTATCTCAATCGCTTTGATCCCGTAACAGACTTCGCTAAGCTCAGGCTGATGCGTTTGCTACTTCTATTGTTTGTCTTCTTGAACTGGGCCGCAGCCGAAACACTGTTGTTCAAAGGGAAGAAGATCTATTACGAAACCAGGGGAGCAGGCCCTGCAACGCTGCTCCTGATTCATGGTTGGGCCTGCGACCACAGCTTCTTCGAGCCTCAACTCACGGCACTGTCCCAGACTCATCGAATCGTTGCGCTCGACCTCCCCGGCCACGGCCAATCAGAACTGCCTGCTGACTTCAGTGTCACGGGATTCGCCCAGGCAGTTGAGGCGGTGCGCGCCGCAACCAGGAGCGGCAAGCCCATTCTGGTTGGGCATTCCCTTGGCGCAGTGATCGCCCGGGAGCACTCCCGGCTCTTTCCAAATCAGGCTCAAGCACTGATCTTTCTCGACGGTGCTATCTACCAGCTCCCGCCAGGATCGGCAGACCGTGATCGTTGGGCTGAAGGGATTAGCGCGATGGCCCAGAGATTCGGCCCTTCCAACGAAAAGCAAACCCGCGAACGCAACATCAGCGTCTTCCTCTCCAACCTCTATGTGGACGAAACGCCGAGGGAGTTACGAATGACAATTCTGCGTAAAGTACTCACTACAAATCCCGAGACAGCCCAGGGAGTGATGCAGAGCATGGCCGACCTGAAGCTTTGGCGTGAAGACAGACTGGAGCTTCCGGTTCTGGCGCTGAGGGCAGGACGACAGCAACCACCAAATGAGGAAGCCTACCTCAAAACACTCTTTCCGCGCATACAATACAAGTTCCTGCCGGGCGTAAGCCATTTCCTGATGCTGGAAAAACCCGAGCTGGTGAATGCTGAAATTTTGTCTTTCTTGAAGGAGAGAAAACTCGAATGAGCTTGATCATACGTTGGGCCGCAAGCGCGGTTGCACTCTACATCGTTACGCAGTTTGTACCAGGTGTGAGTGTTGACGGGGTACAGGCCGCTCTGCTTGCGGCCTTGATGATCGGATTGGTCAATGCAACACTCGGCAGTTTGCTAAAGCTGTTGACACTTCCAATCGGCTGCCTGACGCTTGGAATCTCCAGCTTAATCATCAATGCATTGATGTTCTGGCTGGCGGCAAATTTCGTGAGCGGCTTTCACGTCAACGGATTTCTGCCGGCCTTGCTTGGCTCAGTTGCACTCTCTCTCGTCGGCGCTGCCGTAGACTTCCTGCTCACGCAGATCTTCTCCGGCAGTGATCAAAAGAAAAACTAGCCCTCTTTGATGCGGATGTTGCGGAACTCAACCCGGGTACCGTGGCCAAGAAAACCAATGTGGCCGCTCTTACGCGTCAGGCCCGGATGCTTCTTGAGCACAGCCGCGTCTTTCACCTCATCCAGATTCACATCAGTCACAACGACACCATTGAGTGTCACTTTGATCTTGGTGCCTTTTGCTCTGATCTCATAGGTGTTCCATTCGCCATCCCGCTTGACATGACCACTTTTGGCAGCGAAAACGTCATAGACAGAACCTGTCATTTGTGTCGGTTTCAACCCGGCACCCTTTTTATACTTCTCTGAAGCTTCGTCCAGAACCTGGATCTCCATGCCAGCATAGGCAGCATCGCCATCTAGCGGAGCGCGAATCCCAACACCGTTGTTGCCGCCATCCCATAGCCGCCATTCGAGGCGGAGAGTGAAGTCAGAATACTCCTGCTCTGTAAAGAGATTGCCGCCACCATCTTCGGGGCAAACAAGGACGCCATTCTGAACCAGGTAACCCTTTCCACGGCCCCCAATTAGTTTCCACCCAGTCAGATCCTTGTCATTAAAAAGTGGCTTGAAGCCTTTCTCCGCAGCAGAAAGCATTGCCGCGCCACCCAGAAGGAGCGCAAGTTCTCGTCGAGTCATATATGGAGCCTAGCAAAAACAGATTAAGGTATGCCAATTTCCGGTGATAAAATTAAAATATGCTTTGTCAGCGCCTCATTGCGCTTTGCTGGATCGCTGTGCCCTTGATGGCACAAGAAGATGGCGCTGCTTTTTTTGAGAAGAACGTCCGTCCGCTGCTAATTACAAAGTGCCTGGCCTGCCACTCGGCCACCAGCCAGCCGATCATGGGCGGCCTGCGTCTGGACACACGCGAGCATACGCTGAAGGGTGGCAGCAGGGGTGTGTCGCTTGTTGCCGGAAATCCTTCCGAGAGCCTGCTGCTTAAAGTGATCATGCATACCGCTGGCCCGCTCAAGATGCCGCCCGGTCCAAAGATGCGCGACGCCGATGCAGCAATCATTGCTCAATGGATTGCGATGGGCGCACCCTGGGGAAGCAATCCGGTTGTTTCTTCAAGCTCCCCGCAAAAAAAGTTCTGGTCCTTAGTTCCACCGATGGAACCGACCGTTCCCGTAGTCAAGAATCAAGCCTGGCTCAAGTCTCCGATCGATTCGTTTGTTCTAGCCGCACTCGAAGCAAAAGGCCTCCAACCAGCCAAGCCCGCTGACAAGCGAACCCTGATCCGCCGCGCCAGCTACGACATTACCGGCCTTCCGCCAACACCCGAGGAAGTGCAGGCTTTCCTCAACGACAATTCAACCGATGCCTACCCCAAGCTCGTCGATCACCTGCTTCAATCGCCACGCTACGGCGAACGCTGGGGGCGACATTGGCTCGACGTCGCGCGCTACGCCGATTCCAACGGCCTCGACGAAAATCTTGTTTACAAAAACGCCTTCCGATACCGCGATTACGTGATCTCCGCCTTCAATGCCGACAAGCCCTACAACGAGTTTGTTCAAGAACAACTCGCTGGTGACCTGCTCGCCCCAACTGACGATCTTAAAAAGCAATTCGAACGCTGGACCGCCACGGGCTTCCTCAGCCTTGGTGCCAAGATGCTAGCCGAAGACGACCCGATGAAGATGCAGATGGATATTGTTGACGAACAGGTTGACACCACTGCGCGCGCTTTCATGGGCCTCACTGTAGGTTGTGCACGATGCCACGACCACAAGTTCGATCCAATCCCAACGGCTGACTACTACGCCTTGGCTGGCATATTCAAAAGCTCCCATACGATGGACAACTTCAAGGTGGTCGCCAAATGGCACGAACATGTTCTCGCTCCCAAAGCAGATCGAGACCTTCTGGCCGCGCATGAAGCAGAGGTGGAGGCCAAGCGTAAAGAGATTACTACGCTGACAGGCGCTGAAAACAAGATCCTCGCTGAGGCTGCCATGAAGCGGGTTGGTGCCTACCTGCTGGCCGCTGGTGAACTCGAAAGCTACTCGAAAATGCGCATCGCTCCCATCGAGACAGAATTGGGAGCAACGCTCTTGCCGTCCGCATCTTTCGTTTCTGGCAACATTCCAAAGGTCCTCGAAAAGGGAAAACCCAATGTCCCTAAGGATTCCAAAGGGCCATATTTTGCCGAGTACGAATTCGTAGCTTCCGCTCAGGGCTATTATCAAATCGACATTCTGAATGAAGAAAAAGGCGCTGGCACGGCTGACATTTATGTCAATGGCGTTTGGATGAAAGCAGGCGCTGGGCCAGTGCAAAACAGGGTTGCTTCCCCTGATGCGCCCGGCTGGAGCTATGTCGCGATAGTACCTCTTGAGGCCGGCAAGAACAAGATTCGCCTCGAGCATGCCAGCCGCTTCCCATACTTTGAAAAACTCCTTGCCACCAAACACACCCTGCCCCAAACCCCACTGACCATCGTGCAGGTGGCCACAAAGTATCAAATCAATCCAGGCTTTCTTGAGCAGTTCATGGACTACTTTGATCGCTCACAGTCCGCAATCGCATCGGTACTCTATGCCTGGGAAGCACATGAATCGAAGTCTCCAATATCGGCCTGGGCCTCACCGGTAGCAGAACTATTCAGAGCCAGCCCAGCGCAAACCAAAGAAGCCATCGCTGCTCGCTACGAACAACTCTTCCAGGATGCTCTGGCCAATGGCAAAGACAGTAAAGATCCTGGTCTCAAAGCCCTCTACGAATTCTTGAAAGAGAAGTTTGGGCCCTTTCGCGCTCCGGATGACTCGAGGCGCTACTACCTCACTGCGGCTCGCGAAAAGCTCACTCATCTGGAGACGGAGCGCAAGGCGCTAGAAGCAGCAACTCCAGACTTTCCCAAAGCCATGGGCATCCATGAGGGTGACAAGGTGGAGGACCTGGCAATCCATATCCGCGGCAGCCATTGGACACTGGGTGAGAAATCCCCTCGCGGCTTTCTTCGCGTCATCGACACGGGCAGCAGCATCCCGATCGAAGCTAATCAAAGCGGCCGCCTCCAATTGGCCCAATGGCTAACACAAAAGAATCATCCGCTCACCAGTCGCGTCATGGTGAATAGAATTTGGCGTGGCCACTTCGGTCGCGGTATTGTCGCTACGGTCGACAATTTTGGCCGTCTCGGAGATAAGCCCTCGAACCCTGCACTACTCGATTGGCTCGCCCTTCGCTTCATCGATCAAGGCTGGTCAATCAAGGCAATGCACCGCATGATCCTGCTTTCGAATACTTATCAGATGAGCAGTGAACTGAGTGCAAAAGGCGAAGAACTCGACCCCGAAAATATCCTGCTGTGGAGAATGCCGCGACGACGCCTTGAAGCAGAGGCCATCCGTGACGCAGTCATGAGCTCATCTGGAGCACTTGATTTCACGATGGGCGGAACCCTCCTCACCTACAAAGACCGCCAATACGTCGCCAACACCCAAAAGGGCAGCAAGGTCGATTATGACCGGCCGATCCGGTCAGTCTATGTCCCGGTCCTGCGCAGCTCGATGTACGAAGTGTTCTCGGCCTTTGATCTCCCAGATCCCACTATGCCCAATGGAGACCGCGATTCAACCGTAGTTGCCCCTCAGGCGCTCTTCATGATGAACAGCTCGGTCATCCTCAATCACAGTCGCAAACTGGCTGAAAAACTGATGGCCGACGCCAGTCTCGATGCCGCTGGCCGCGTGAAAACTGCCTATGAGCGGGCCCTCACACGTCCGGCCACTGCGCAGGAAATCGATCAGGCATTGACCTTTATAGCCAAGATGCAACGCGAATGGAAAGGCGATGAATTGAAGGCATGGCAGAGCTTTTGCAAGTCTCTGCTGGCGTCCAACGAATTCATCTACATGAACTAGCAACATGAACAGACACTGGAATTCTTACCTTAATCAAACTCTTTCGCGACGAGAATTGCTACGCGCTTCAAGCACCGGCTTTGGCAGCCTTGCGCTCACGAGTATGCTGGCCCAGGAAGCCGCAGCGGCATCGGCAACTGATCCTCTTGCGGTGAAACAACCTCACTTCCCTGCCCGTGCCAAACGCGTCATATTCCTGTTCATGCACGGCGGCCCGTCGCAGGTGGACACCTTCGATTACAAACCCTTGCTCAAGCGCGATCACGGCAAGCCCCTACCCTTTGCGCGGCCTAAAGTAGTATCGAGTGAAACCTTTAACTTGCTTCAGTCCCCCTGGGCCTTCAAGCAATACGGCCAAAGCGGTGCCTGGGTAAGCGACCTCTTCCCCGAAACCGCCAAGTGTGTCGACGACATGTGCTTCGTCAAGTCGATGCATGGATCCAACTCAAGGCATGGTGGGGCGCTACTGGAATTGCACACCGGCTCAGATACCTTCATCCGCCCCAGCATGGGATCCTGGGTCACCTACGGCCTTGGCACAGAAAATGCTTCGATGCCCGGATACCTCACGATCTGCCCCAGCCAGTCACACGGCGGTGCAAACAACTTCGGCTCGGCGTTCTTGCCCGCCCCTTATGCCGGAACTGCAATCGGCTCAGTAGGCATTCCCTCAAAAGAAGCCCGCATCCCCTTTATCTCAAACAAAGAAACTCCCCGCGAAATTCAGCGCATGGAGATTGATTACAGCCAGGGACTCAACCGCAAGCAACTCGAATCGACTGGCCACGACCGTGCACTCGAGGGCCGTATCGAGAGCTTCGAACTCGCTTTCCGCATGCAGTCTGAAGCTCCAGACCTCCAGGATCTCAGCAAAGAATCAGACGCCACTCGTGAGCTCTACGGCCTTAACAACCCGATCACTGAAGACTTCGGCCGGCAATGCCTCATGGCCCGTCGCTTCTCTGAAAAAGGCGTTCGCTTTGTCCAGGTTAGCCATACCTACAAGTGGGATCAGCATGAGAATCTCAAGAAGGACCATTCGCAAAATGCAGCCGAAGTAGACAAGCCAATTGCGGGGCTTCTCAAGGACCTCAAGGCCCGCGGCCTGCTTCAGGACACCCTCGTCCTGTGGGCTGGCGAGTTTGGCCGCACACCCACCGCGCAAGGTTCCGACGGTCGCGACCACAACCCCGAAGCATTCACGATTTGGATGGCAGGCGGTGGCGTGAAGCCCGGTCTCTCTTATGGAGCAACCGACGATTACGGCTACTATTCTGTCGAAAACAAAGTTCACTTCCACGATCTCCACGCGACGATCCTCCACCTCCTTGGCATGGATCACCTCAAGCTCACCTATCGCTATGCCGGCCGGGACTTCCGCCTCACCGACGTCCATGGCAACGTAGTTAAAGATATTCTCGCCTAGGCGCAACGGCAGCACTTTTCATCCGTACAGGGTGGATATATGCTGCGCCGACATTTCCTGTTGACCCCGCTCGCATTTGCCCAGGAACCTCCGCCGATCAGAGTTGAAGTCAACCTGGTAAATGTTCCTTTCACGGTGCGCGATGCCAGAGGCCAATGGATCACAGACCTGACAGCCAACGACTTGGAAGTTTTTGAGGACGCTCAGCCACAGAAGATTTCGTTCTTCTCAAGAGCCGCAGATTCCCCACTCTCCATTGCCGTTGTCGCCGATGTTTCCGGCTCACAAGAAGAATTTCTCAAAGACCACCGTCGCGACCTCCGCGACTTCCTCAAGACCGTGTTGACCAAACGCGATCAAGCCATGCTTGTCTGTTTCGGCAATTCGGTCAGACTCGTTTCCAACTTCAACGAGAAAGCCGATGATCTCGATGAGGCACTCAAGGACTATCAAAAAGGGAAGAACGTCTCGCAATTCCCCAAACTCGGGCCGCCAGAGATTCGTAGCGGCGGCACTGCATTCTATGATGCTATTGTCCGCGCGGCCAAGCAGTTGACAAGCCAGGAAGGCCGCCGCACCATGATTCTCTTTTCTGACGGCGAAGACAACTCAAGTGCAAACAATCTGTTGGAAGCCATCGAGACAGCCCAGGAAACCGGCGTCACGATTTTTACGATGCGCTACACGGAAATCAAAAAGGGAGTTTGGACGGCGCGTAACAAGTATGGACGCTCGGTGATGGCACGGCTGGCTGCAGAATCAGGTGGGCTGGAATTTGACGCAGGCGAGAGTTCTGACCTCAGAGATTCATTTCGCCAAATCGCCGACATGCTGCGATCCACCTATGATCTTGCCTATACCAGCAATCAGGGCGAACGCGATGGCACCTTCCGCAAGATCAAAATCCGAGCCAAACAACCAGGTCTAACAACAAGGCACAAGACCGGATACTATGCCAAGAACACCTAAAACTCAAGGAGTGCAGGCTTGGCCTGCAGCCCGGCTGAATGTCGGCTTGGCTTCACCGTCCAGCATCCGCAACGCCATCAGTGCGACACCATTCTGACAACTGATTCTAAAGGTGGTCGAATCCACACCGTTTCCATCCACCGCATCGCCCACTCTGCACTTCCCGTAGGGCGTCTGCGCAGCGTGCGCAGCGGCAGCCGTCGCCAATGCCTCCACAGGCCGGCCCACACCTGAAAAGCGCAATGATTGCACCTTGGGAGGCTTGGTCGGAGCCAGCGTAAATGTGACATTCACCACACCCTCTTTGCACGCCAAATGGAATTCACCGCGCAGCCAGTTTTCTGGCCTCAACTCTCCCTCAGTACGACAATCAGAAAACCTCTGTTGTAGCTTCGCAATTGAAGCCTGAATATTGGCTCGCGGTTGGTCGAGATAGAGATTGTCCGCAGCAAGCTCGTCCATCCCTTGATCGCTCCACTGATTCCAGAGTTGAATCAAAGACTGTTGTGTGGCTTTTAAGACCGCTGAAACAGGAAGGCTGCGTGGCTCTAAGGCGCCAGTCCGTGCCATCGCCTCCAGCGCCTCACGCATGGGTGCAGCAGGCCCGGCATAAGTAAGATTCGCCATCGCAAACATTCCCACTCCATACTCAGGCAGCCACATCATGTAGGACCCAAATCCGGGCAAGCCGCCGCCGTGGGCTACAACTTTAGAAAACTGGCAGTCCCGACTGACGTTTAAGCCATAACCATAACCCGAACTGGAGGCTCGCAACCCGGCAGCCGCATCGGTGCGAACCGCGTTAAAGCCGGCAGTGCGCCATTGCCTTTGCATCTCACGAACAGAACTGCGACGCACCGGTCCTGCCTCGGATGCGTCTCTGGCAGGCTCGGCAGCAAGATGAAAGGCAACGTACTTTCCAAGGTCCACGGCGTCGATTACAAGGCCACCCATGGCGCCGAAGGAACCGTGTGAGAGTGAGGGAATCTCAAACAGCTTCTCGTCTCTCCGGCCATAACCAACTGCATGCCGTTTTGACGGCTCAAGCGTCGCGGACTTCAGTCCCATGGGACGCAAAATTTCTCGTGTCAAGTACTGCTCGTAGCTCTGCCCGGAGGCCTTGGCCACGATCCTTCCAAGCAAGGCAAAACCATAATTCGAATATTCATAGCTACTGTCAGGAGTTGTAGAGAACGGTATGCCCTGATCAATCCAGCGGGAGAGTTCTTTGTCTGGAATCGCCAGTTGCCGGTCACCCCAAGGATTGTCTTCGGGAAATCCAGCCCCATGCGTCAGAAGCTGTCGCACAGTGATCGGGGCGCTGTCTTTGGTTGGGTAAGAAATGCCGCCTAGTTCAGGAACCCAGCGTGAAGCGGGATCGTCCAGAGACAACTTACCCGCGTCTCGCAACTTCAGGATCGCCAGAGCCGTGAAGCTCTTGGTCATCGATGCAATACGAAACATCGAATCCGCACCCGCGGCTGTCCTGGTCGAGACGTTGGAGACGCCAAAGCCCTTTACGTGAACTAATTCCTGGTCAATCACGATTCCATAGACGAGCCCGGGGATCTGACGTTCGCGAAAGTACCTCTCAAATGCTGCATCGGCTTGAGGAAGTGCGGCCCGCAGCTTTTCCTTGCGAGTCTCATCGGAAAATCGGGGAGCCTGCGCACAAAGCAACACCGCAGTGAGAAAGTTACCAACAAAGAATTTCATGACATCTCCAGAATAACGGCCCAGACATGTAAGAATCTGAGCTTAGGTACATGCCCGATTTTTCACTGAACCTCTTTCAAATTGCGATTGCGTTTGCCGCAGCTTTCACTGCGGGCGCAATCAATTCCGTGGCCGGAGGAGGAACTCTCGTTTCATTCCCGGCACTGGTTTGGCTTGGGGTTCCTTCGTTGATTGCCAACGCCACTAACACTCTGGCAATGTGGCCGGGTTCGATGGGCTCCTGCTGGGGTTATCGCGCGGAGATGCGTGGGTTGAATCCCCGAATGCTCTTGCTCATCATCCCCAGCCTGATGGGCGGCATCCTCGGCGCACTGCTTCTGCGCATGACCCCGCCGGGCGTCTTTGACCGTTTGGTTCCTATTCTGATCTTGTTCGCGACGCTGCTCTTTCTCGTGCAGGATCCTATCCAGCGCATATTGAAAGCAGCCGATCCCTGCGCACACAATTCCGCCTCGTGGCTCTGGGGAGCAATCATATTCCAATTCCTGGTGGCGACCTACGGAGGCTACTTCGGCGCTGGCATTGGCATCCTGATGCTGGCAGCACTCAGCATCATGGGCCTCACTGATATCCATCAAATGAATGGATTGAAGAATGTCTTCGCAAGCTGCATCAACGGCATAGCCGCCATCTACTTTGTCTCTAGCGGGCTAGTGTCCTGGCCGTACGCGATGGTGATGATCGCGGGCGCTCTGTGCGGCGGTTATCTGGGTGCAGGCATGGCTCGCAAGATTGGCCGCAAAGCAGTCCGTGGGATCGTGATCATTATCGGATTTGCCATGACGATCACACTCTTTGTGCGCACCTGGCTTTAGGCATCGGCAAGCCGAATATCGTCTTCAATCTCATAGATGCGGTCTTCGATTGCTTTCGTTGGCTTTCCTGCCTCTTTGGCTTCGGTCAGCTTTTTCTTCTGCCCTTCAAGCTTCTTGTGCAGTGCCATCATGGCAGGCGATTGCTTTGGAGCCGCAGGCGTGACGACGGCTGGGGCTTTCTTGCCAACAGCCTTCTTTGGCTTCGCCGGCAGCGCTACCTTCTCACCAAAGTCTTCCAGCAATTCCCGCTGGATTTGATGCAGTTCAGCAGCCACTTCATGAAAGCGGCTAATCAGTTCTTTTCTGGCCTGGTTGCGCAGCTTGAGCCAGCTTTGCTTTGCTTCACGGTATTGATCAAGGGTTGAGGACATATAGAGGGGAACTGTCATTATAGGACGATCGCCCCTAGACCCTTATGCTGCTGCTTCAAGCGCCCTTGGAGTTTCAACATAGATTCTTAATTCATCCAGGTTCGGCGGGGTCACCAGCACCACAATTGGATCCCTGTCGGTGAAGCGTCTCAGTTCCTGTAACAACTTTGCATTCGGGATTTCTGAGCTGGCAATCACGATCGATCCAGGCCCAAGGCGAACTGGCTGCAATCGGCCCTCTTGCATCAAGCTACGAGGTAGACTTCTGGCAATCGCAATTTCTACATCGCTCACCGGGATCCTGGCGGCCGAGTATCCAGACAAAACGGAAAGCCCCTGATACAGTTGCTCCCAATCGATCAGCGACTCCGAAACCAGGTGTTCCCCAAGTCGAATTCCCTTTACTCGCCGCCCAACAGATTCTTCCAATTGGTTCTGGCTCAAAAATTCCAGGTCCGTCAACACCTCGCCCAGCGTTCGTGTGTAATTATTCAGCGCCTCACGGTTGGGGTAAGCATGCTCTGTTTTAAGCCACACCAGCGGCTCATTCCGCCAGCGGGCCCGGGCAAAGCGAATCAACGCGGAAAAAGTTGCCATGGTATTCACAAGATTTGACCACGGAATGCGAATCGGAACCATAAGCGCGTAGGCCACTCCATACACCCGCGCCGTAAAGTAAATGCGCCACCACACTCGCAGACATTGCAGCATCAGGCCGAGCGAGGTGACCAGCAGCAGCGGCCCTTCGAAAACAGGCCCAACACCTGCGAGACTCATTACGATCA
This sequence comes from Acidobacteriota bacterium, assembly GCA_043718395.1. Classification (GTDB taxonomy): domain Bacteria; phylum Acidobacteriota; class Terriglobia; order Bryobacterales; family Bryobacteraceae; genus Bryobacter. Next base: position 40,801 of record JAYSVS010000161.1, on the reverse strand, counting down.
GCATGTTGGCAATCAGGCTCAACGGGTTTCCAATCAAGCCCTTCCGATCCCGCCACAGCCAGTAGTTCTCCTGCCAACTTGACGACCAACCGATCTGCTGCCAGGTCTGCAACGCAATTCCAGTGACCCAGCGAGTGCGTTGACGGATAGATGCCTTGAAGCGCCTTGGAAAATACTCTCTGGTCGCCACAGGCTGCCCATTCAGCCATGCCACCGGCAAGTAGATCTGCCTCATTCCCAAGCGGTGCATGCGCAATCCATTGACGTAATCTTCCGTCAAGCTCTCTGGCTCAAACAAACGATTCTGTTGCGATTCCGCAAGTGTTGCCATAGCCGTCCGCCGGTATCCTGTACCGACTCCGCAAGAAGGCGCGAAACCACCAAGCTTATTCCGGATTGGCAAATCTTTCTGCTGCGTTTCGGCAAACTCATCGCAATAGATTCCATGCGTCAAATCCCACCACGGCGTAGGCAGTGCAAGCACTGGGATCTGGACGAAGTCATATTCCCGGCAGTAGTGATTCAACCAGCGGAACTCTTCGGGATGAATCAGATCTTCGCTGTCATGAATCACGACTATGTCGAATTTCTCTTGCAGCCGTTCCTCAACCAGGCAGAGATTCTGGTAGATCCAGTTCAGGTTATCGGCTTTCGAAGTAGGTCCATCGTGGGGAGTGAGCGAAACATGAAGGTTTGGATACTGTTGCTCAAGCTCACGAAGAACTTGAAGTGTCGCTACATCGTTTGGATAGGTGCCTGTAAAAATGTGGTAACGCCGGTAGCGAATCGAGGAGACATTGTGCGCCACCATCCTGGCAATGACTTCATCCTCACGCCAGGCGGGAATCCAGAGAGCGATCAGAGACTCATCGAGTCCTACTGGGTCGCTGGACGGAGGAACAGAGGTGGTGGTGGGGTGCTTTTCATTAGCAGCATGCGGTTTCGCGATCCGGCTGGCCAGATAACAAAAGTCGAGCCAGAGATCGTCGATTCCACTAACGATCATCCAACTCGCTAGCAGGAGATAGATCGCTTCAATCAATTCCTAGTAGTTGCGTTGGACGGGGAAAAGTCTCAGGATTTTTTGCGCAGCAATTTGGTAGCGGCTTCGTCAACAAACCATTCAGTGGGGTACGGAGGTTTCGCCGCGATTTGGCATGGATGAGCCATGATGTCGATCTTGCCTTCAAGCACATCCCAAAGTGCTCCCGCCTTATCCGCACCAGGAGCCAGGATTACAGTATGCCTGGCAGCTTTCAAAACACCAGGCAACAAGGTCACCCGATGGGAGTTAAATTTCTCGACAAATGTGTTCGTTGCGATCTCATAATCGTCTTCGATCAGCGGGTCACCAGGAAACAGACTCGCCGTATGGGAATCCGGCCCCATACCCCGATGAACCAAATCAAATTTCGGAAGCTCACCTTCCTTCAACTTGAAATCAACTCGAATTTCAGAAATATAGTGGGCCGAGGCTTCTTCTGGATACCGCTCACCCGCGATGCGATTCAGATGCTGTATCGGAATTCCAGCCGGCAGGATCAAATGTTCCATCGCCATCTTGTAGTTTGAATCCGCATGATCAGGGGGAACCACACGCTCGTCCACCCAATAGAGCCAGACATGCTCCCAATCCACTTGCAACTTAGCCAGTTCCCCAAACATCAGCTTCGGGGAGGATCCACCTGAAAGCGCAATGCGAGCCACACCGCGTTGAACCAGGGCTTCTTTGACAATCTCAGCGATTCGCTCAGCGCAGGCTTTTGCAGCAGCTTCAGGACTTGGAAGAATATTTAGATAGGACGACATGCTTAACTTTGTGATGCAATTTCCAGAACATGAGCGAGTATTGGATCTCGCCCCAAAATAGAAAGCTCTTCTCGAACGAGCCGGGGCTCATCCAACTCTTCAAAAACGGTACGAGTTGAAAACTTTTGAATATGGGTCTCCACAATACCTTTCTCAGACCGCTCAATCACAACATCAGCCAGTGACGTGACAAAACACAATCCCTGAATCTGCCATGAAGCCTCCGAAGGGCGCAGTACTCGATCTACCTGGAACTTTGACCCCAAAATAGACTTTAACCAGGCAGCTAGATAAGACACAGCAATGGGTTCAGGAGCATGGGCATATCGAATTTCTACACGGTTCAAGTTTTGAAAAAATCCCTGGCAGTCCATTCGCTCAAACACATTGGAGACCGTCTGCCTCCATCGCGTCAGTCGAGTCCAAGTCAGATCACCATAAAGATGACCAGCATGAACTTCTCGATTCAGGAATCGCAGGGATTCAAGCGGCTGTGAAAGAGACCGGCTGTCCACAATCACTTTGTCAGCCATAGCCGCGATAGCTGGATAAGCCGGATGATCAAAAAGCTTTGCACTCCGGCACCAGAATACGACCGGCAAATCCGGTGCCACCAAGCCTCTCAACAGCGAGACTGTATCTTCAAAAGAAGTTGTCCCGGCAGTCAATTCGATTTGTTCACAACAGATCTGCTGCCTTCGGCCAAAGGGCATCCAGCACTGTGCAAACGCTCGTCCCTCGAGTTCGGCGTCTGATTGCTTGCGCAGCTTCAAAACAATGGCACGGCTCGGATGCTCATGCATCAGCTTTGCCAATGCTTCGCCGGCTGCCGCTTCATCATCGCCCTCTTCAACCCCGAGAATGAACGTCATCGTAACCGCGCGCAAGACCCCTGCTGAGCGGTCAGAGCCCTCTGTTTCTTCTTTGCCAAACTGCGTCCACAATCCTGCGAGATCCTTTAGCAGTTGAGCTGTGTTTACTGGCGCACTACTCAAGGGATCCTCCATTCGTGTCCGCGTCTGGCCAGCATTTCGTCACTCGCCTTGGGCCCCCAACTGCCAGCATCGTAATTGGGGAAATCGAATTTCGTCTCCTGCCAGCGATTCTGGATCGGCTCCACTGCGCGCCAACTCGCTTCCACCATGTCCTGGCGTGTATAAAGAGTGCTATCGCCCGCCAGCGCATCCAGCAGCAACGTCTCGTAAGCAGACGGCGTGCGCGAACCAAAGCTCGATCCATAGTTGAAGTCCATCGAGACGGGCCGCAGCTTCATGCCTCCACCCGACGGATCCTTCGACTGGAACCGCAGCGAAATCCCTTCGTCCGGCTGTATCCTCAAGATCAACAAATTCGGGGCAGCCAGCGGCGAATCTGAAGCTCCGGGGCTGGACGAAAACAACGATAAAGGTGCAGTATTAAATCGAATGGCGATATCTGTCACCCGCTTCGGCAGCCGCTTGCCTGTTCGCACATAAAAGGGAACACCTGCCCACCGCCAGTTATCGACAAAGAAGGTTACCGCAGCATAAGTGTCGGTTTGGGCTTCTGGATTGACGCCCTGCTCCTGGCGAAAGCCAGGCAGGTTTTCGCTTCCGACTCGCGCTGGGCCATACTGTCCTTTTACTGCATTTGAATCCACGTCTTCTGGTTTCAGAATCCGAATGGAACGCAAGAGTTTCGCTCTCTCATCTCGAACCGCATCGGAATCGAAATAAGGAGGAGATTCCATCGTTACCGTCGCCATCACCTGAAGCAGATGGTTTTGGATCATGTCACGCAACGCGCCCGCTTCCTGGTAATAAGCGCCGCGGCCTTCAACACCAATACTCTCGGCCGCAGTCACCTGCACATGGCTGATGTAATTCCGGTTCCACAAAGGCTCAAAGATCGTGTTGCCAAACCTGAATGCCAAAACATTTTGTACGGTTTCCTTACCCAGATAATGATCGATCCGGTAGATGTCGCGCTCTGGCAGCACCGCACTGATCCTGCGGTTCAGTTCCCTGGCGCTGGCCAAATCATGTCCAAACGGCTTCTCGATTACTACGCGCCGCCAAGCTCCCCCAGGATGCTGAGCGAGCCCAGCCGCTCCAATATGCTCAACAACGCTCGCGTAAAAACTCGGTTGAGTTGACAAGTAGAACAGCACGTTCCCGCTGGTTCCGCGCTCCTTCTCGATATCGTCAAGTTGCACTTTCAGGGCCGCATAACAAGCGGGATCCGAGATGTCTCCTGCGACATAGAAGATTCCTTTCGCGAAATCTTCCCAAAGCGCTTCATCGAATGGAGAATTCTCGATAAACTTCTGTACGCTAACGCGCATCTTCTCGCGAAACTGCTCATTGCTCATGGCCGTCCGTGAGTTGCCCACGATCGAAAACCCACTTGGCAGTTTTCGCTCGTATGCCAGTCGATAAAGAGCCGGCAAGAGCTTTCGCATCGTCAAATCGCCGTTTGCCCCAAAAATCAGGACGCTGCACGGCGGAATTCGCCTCTCAAAACGAAGTGCATCGTGAAATGGGTTGGCAGAATCAGGGGTCTGCTGCATGAATCATTGAGCATAGCAGGACCAGAGCCGTTTCATGAACCACGCGATACACTAAGAGTTTATTACTATGAGCAATCGGAATTCTTTCGGCGCCGCCTCAAAATTGACGGTCGGTGGACATACCTATGAAATTTTTAGACTTGCCGCTCTGTCGCGCGCGGGCTTCAACATGGCGAGGGTTCCGGTTTCCATTCGCATCCTGATCGAAAATCTGCTTCGCTTTGAAGACGACCTCACGGTGAAGAAGAGCGACATCGAATACGTCGCCAAATGGGACCTCAAAGCAACGCCTCAAGAAATCAACTACCGCCCTTCACGCGTCCTGCTTCAAGACTTCACCGGCGTCCCATGTGTGGTGGATCTTGCGGCAATGCGGGACGCCCTCCTCAAAATGGGCGCTGACCCTACCCTCGCCAACCCGCTCATCCCCGTCGACCTCGTCATTGACCACTCTGTTCAAGTCGACAACTACGGCACCAAAGATTCTTTCGATCTCAATGTGCTTCTCGAATTCCAGCGCAATAGCGAACGCTATGCCCTGCTGCGCTGGGCCCAGAAGGCTTTCCGCAACTTCCGCGCCGTGCCCCCAGGCACTGGCATCGTCCATCAGGTCAACCTCGAATACCTGGCACCAGTCGTCTTTATCAACGAAGACAAGGCGCAGGCCTATCCCGACACCCTGGTCGGCACAGATTCACACACCACCATGATTAACGGCCTCGGCGTTGTCGGTTGGGGCGTCGGCGGCATCGAAGCAGAAGCCTGCATGCTCGGCCAGCCGATGTCGATGCTGCTCCCTGAGGTTGTTGGTTTCAAACTCCACGGCAAACTCGCGGCCGGTGCGACAGCTACAGACCTCGTCCTCACCGTCACGCAGATGTTACGCAAGCGCGGAGTGGTTGGCAAGTTTGTAGAATTCTTCGGCCCCGGCATGCCCGCTCTCAGCCTGGCTGATCGAGCCACTATCGCCAACATGGCCCCAGAGTACGGTGCCACTATCGGCTTCTTCCCCATCGACGTCAAGAGCCTCGACTACATGCGCCTCTCCAACAGGCCCAAGCACCTCGTCGAACTCGCCGAAGCTTACTACAAGGAACAAGGCCTGTTTCTCGAAGCTGGCACCCCCGAGCCCGATTTCAACGACGTCCTCGAGCTCGATCTCAATAGTGTGGAGCCCTCGCTGGCTGGCCCCAAGCGTCCGCAGGATCGCATTTCGCTCTCTGGCGTCAAAGCCAACTTTCTCTCGACGCTCACAGAAGAGCAGAAGAGCGTCGACGTCAATATGTTCGGTGCAACCTCAAGCATGCCCGAAGGCGCAGTAGTCATCGCCGCGATCACCAGTTGCACCAATACGTCCAACCCCAGCGTGATGATCGGTGCCGGCTTGCTCGCTAAGAAAGCAGTCGAAAAGGGCCTCATGTCAAAGCCCTGGGTCAAGACTTCACTTGCCCCTGGGTCAAAAGTCGTGACTGAATATTTGAACGAGAGCGGCCTCATGCCCTACCTCGATGCCCTTCGTTTCAACCTGGTCGGCTATGGCTGCACCACCTGTATCGGCAACAGCGGCCCGCTACCAGATGCCGTAAGTCAGGCCGTCACCGACAACAACTTGGTTGTCGCAGCCGTCCTCAGCGGCAACCGCAACTTTGAAGGCCGGGTGAATGCCCAAGTCCGCGCCAACTACCTCGCATCGCCTCCACTGGTAGTCGCCTACGCTCTGGCTGGCCGCGTCGACATCGACCTCACCAAAGAACCGCTTGGCAAAGGCAAGGACGGTCAAGACGTCTACCTGAAAGATATCTGGCCTACCCAGGAAGAAGTCAGCGCCGCCGTCAGCCAATTCGTCACTGCCGAACAATTCCGCCGCGAGTACGAGTTTGTGTTTGAAGGTACCGACCAGTGGAAGAGTATGAAGACCCCCACCGGAGATCTCTTCGCCTGGGACGAACATTCCACCTACATCAAGCACCCGCCTTACTTTGAAAAGATGAGGGATCCCAGTGCCCCCATTGATGACCTCAGCGGCCTCTATGCCCTCTGCGTCCTCGGCGATTCAATCACCACCGATCACATCTCGCCCGCTGGCTCCTTCAAAAAGGATTCCCCTGCCGGGCAATATCTAATGAGTCTCGGAGTTGCCCCGGCTGATTTCAACGGCTACGGCGCACGCCGCGGCAACGACGAAGTCATGACCCGGGGCACGTTCGCCAATGTCCGCCTCAAGAATGAAATGGTTGCGGGAGTTGAAGGCGGCTTCACCAGACATGTTCCCTCTGGCGAACAGATGAGCATTTATGACGCTTCGATGAAGTACCAGGCAGAAGGCAACTCGCTCATCGTCATCGCAGGCAAGGAGTACGGTTCGGGATCCTCGCGCGATTGGGCCGCAAAGGGCACCAACCTGCTAGGCGTCAAGGCTGTCATCGCCGAGAGTTTTGAACGCATCCACCGCTCCAACCTGGTTGGCATGGGCGTGCTCCCGTGCGAGTTCCTCCCAGGCGAAAGCCGCCAGACCCTTGGCCTCACCGGCACTGAAACATATTCAATCTCCGGTGTTTCAGACGCAGCCCAAGGCGACAAGCTCGCCAAGGTCACGGTCAAGACAGCCGATGGCGCAACCAAATTATTCACGGTCAAGGTACGCATCGACACCCCGGTCGAAGTCCTTTACTTTCGCAGCGGTGGCATCATGCCCTACGTTCTCCGGCAGATCGCCAAGGCACCCGTCGCAACGGCATAGGATAAAACAGCGATAGAGTTACAGTGTGCGTGCAACTCTATCGCTTTTTTTTGCACTGATCGCAGCCATCGCCGCAGATGATTTTGCAAAAGACATCAAGCCCGTCCTTGAGCACAACTGCGCCGCCTGCCACAACCCGGCCAATCCCAAAAATCGCCTCAACTTCCTCAAGGCTCAGAGAGCCGAAGACCTCAACACAAGCCGCATGTTATGGCGTGACGTAGCCACGCAGCTACGCAATCGCACGATGCCTCCAATGGCATCAAAACTCACCGAAGCAGACCGCCTCCGCATTGCAACCTGGATCGATATTCAACTCCGCCAAACGGCTTGCAGTGCTGGCGAAAGCGCCGGTGCGATACCCCCGCGCCGTCTCAACCGCCGCGAGTTCCACAACACCATTCGCGACCTCTTGGGCGTCGACGTAGTAGCCGCCGACCTATTCCCCGCAGACGAATCCGGCGGCAACGGCTTCGACACCAACGGAGAAACGCTCTACCTCCCGCCGATGCTGCTTGAGCGTTACCTCGAAGCCGCCCAAAAGATTCTTGATCGCGTCATAATCACTCAGCCGGTGAGCAAGCTGATTCCTTCAGCCGAAATGAGCCCGGCACAAACAGCCCCCAAGCCCGGTCGCATGATTGCCCCAGGACAAACACTCTCCGCCGAAGTCGCCATATTCGTCGACAGCCCGTACAACCTGCGCGTCTCAGTCGAGCGCCCCCGGCAAACACCCTTTCAGGTGCAGGTTCATGTCGATGATGGCACGCCAACGGCGCTCTCCTATGCTCGCGATTCTAATGGGGGCCCCACAACCCGCGTCGCAACCAACCCGCTCACGCGCGGCGTCCACACCATTCGAATCACAGCCGGTGATCAACCCGTTGAGTTCTACAGTTTGACGGTCGAACAAAAACAGGAACCCGTCCAACAAGACAAGCGCGCGCTCCACTACCGGCTCTTCGGTCTCGAACCCGGCCAATCTCCTGTCGACGCAAGCCGCGCCACTCGCCGCCTCCTCACCAGCTTTCTCTCCAAAGCCTACCGTCGCCCCGCCGACGTAGCCGATGTCGAACGCTTCTACAAGATTTACGAACGAGCAGCAGAACGCGGCGACCCCTATGAAGAAGCCGTCAAGATGGCGCTAAAAGCCGCCCTCGTTTCCCCTCGCTTTTTATTCCGAATCGAAGGCCGCGATTCGCAAACCACCGTGCAACCAGTCGCCCACTACGACATGGCCTCGAGACTGTCCTACTTCCTCTGGTCCACCATGCCCGACGAAGAACTCCTCCAGCTTGCCGCCCAGGGCCGCCTCCAGGATCCTGCGATCCTCAGACAGCAAGTGGATCGCATGCTCGACGACCCACGCTCCCGCGCCTTCGCAAACAGCTTCGTGGGCCAGTGGCTTGGCACGCAAGAAGTCGGCGGCAGAGTAGTTCCTCTTCTCACAGAGCTCCAGCATTACTACACACCCGAAGTCGCCGCCGAACTACGTGAAGAACCAGTTCTTCTCTTTCAGCACATACTCGCAAACGGCCGTAGCCTCCTCGAACTTCTCAGCGCAAACTACACTTTCCTCACAGCCCGCCTCGCCAAGTTTTACCAGGTCGAGCAAGAAGTCAAGGAACCTCTCGGCGACCAATTCAAGAGAGTCGAATGGCCCGACAATCGCCGTGGTGGCGTACTCGGTATGGCCTCTGTCTTGGCGATGACGTCTCATTACAAACTCGCCAGCCCAGTCCTGCGCGGGGCCTGGGTACTTGAAACCATTCTCGGTACCCCCGTGCCACCGCCACCACCCGATGTCCCCACGCTTGAGAAGGCCGCCAAATCCGACAAAGGCCTCAGCATGCGTCAGATCCTTTCTCGCCACCGCGCCGACATTGCCTGCGCCAGTTGCCACAATCTCATGGACCCAATCGGCTTCGGGCTCGAGCCCTTCGACTGGATGGGCCGCCTGCGAGAGGGCCCAGTCGACAGCAAAGGCACCCTTCCTTCGGGCGAATCCTTCGACGGCCCAGTCGAGCTACGCAATATCCTGCTTGGGCGCAAAGAGGAATTCCTCCGCCACATCAGCGGAAAAGTGCTCGGCTATGCCCTAGGCCGCAGCATTTCAGATTCAGACCAATGCACTATCCAGCGCATTGTCGAAAAGCTCGACCAGAACAACGCAAGCGCCCGTCTGCTCATTCACGAAATCGTTCTCAGCAGCCCATTCCGCAATCACCAGGCTGGCATTGCAACCTCAATCTCTTCTGCTCCGGCATCGAAACCATTACGCACTCGCCTTCTCGGCGACAAGTGATTTTGTTAGTCTAGGAATAATTTATGGTGCGCAAACTTTCCCGTCGAATGATCCTCAGAGGTGCAGGCGCAAGCCTCGGGCTTCCGTGGCTCGAATCCTTAAAAGCTGCCACTTCCGACGAACGGCTGAAAGAGCCGCCACTGCGCATGGCCTTTCTCTTCATGCCAAACGGCGTGCGCCCCGATCACTGGACACCGCCAGGCGACGATGAAAAGTACGAGATCACGCCGCACCTCAAGCCCCTCGAAGGATTGCGTGACGACTTCATCCTCCTCGAAAACCTCTGGCACAAAAACACAATAGGCCGCAACGGCCATTGGCCCAAAGTGCCTGCCTGGCTCTCCGGCGGCTATGTTGAGCGAACGGTCGGCAGCGACCTCGACTCAGGCGGCACCACCATCGACCAACTCGCTGCCCAACGGATCGGTCTGAACACTCCATTACCCAGCTTTGAGCTAGGCATCGATTCTCCACGCACTGGCATCGACACTGCAGGCGGCGGCTTCCCCCGCGCACTCGGCTCCTTCCTCTCGTGGGCAGACCCGAAGTCACCGGTCCCGAAAGAGATCATTCCTCAACTCGCCTTTGATCGTCTCTTTCGTAACCCAAGAGCCAAAGTCGTTTCAGGCATCGACTCCAAACATCGTTCCCTCATCGAATCTTTACAGCGCGACGACTCAAGCGTCCTCGATGCTGTTCTCGATCAAGCCAAGTCTTTGCGGCAAAAGGGCAGCACCTCAGACCAGGCCCGCCTCGATGAATACTTCGATTCTGTGCGATCCGTAGAACGCCGTCTCGAAGCATCCATGCGCCCGCAAAAGCGCTGGATCAACACCGGCAAATTCCCGCTGGATCGGCCCCGTCCGGGCATCCCCGAAACCCACGCCGAGCACGTCCGTCTGATGCTCGACCTGATGATCCTCTCCTTTTGGACAGACAGCACGCGCATCGCAACCTTCATGTTCGGTGACGCTCAAAGCTCGCAGGATTACAGCTTCCTCAGCGGCGTGAAGGGCAGCTTCCACGGCCTTTCGCACCATCGCAATATTCCTACCCAGCGTGAGCAATACGAGAAGATCATCAACTGGCACACAGAGCAGATGGCCTACTTCCTCAACCGCATGAAGAGCCTCGACGAAGGCGGCAAGTCTCTTCTCGACAACTCCATGATCCTCTTCGGCGGCACACTCAAAGATGGCAACAGCCACGCCGTTGAAAACCTCCCGTTGATTCTGGCCGGTAGAGGCAAGGGAGCGCTCCGTCCCGGCCGCCGCCTCCGTGCCCCTGAGAAAACTCCTCTCTGTAATCTCCATCTCGCCATGCTCCATCGCATGGGTATAGTAGAAAAAAGCTTTGGAGACAGCACAGGTGCTCTTGAAGGACTCTCATGATCCTCCGCTTCCTACTTTGCGCCCTTACCCTCAGCGCCGGTCAATACGGCCCTGATCGCGGCAATCTGGTCATCGTAGGCGGCGGTGCTGTAGGCCCTGAAATCTGGCAGCGTTTCATTGCCCTTGCTGGCGGCCCCGATGCACCCATCGTCTACATTCCTGCCGCCTCAGACACGGAGCCAAAAGAGAACGCGGGCGACTTTCTCAAACGTGCTGGCTTCACCGACGTCACCATCCTGCACACCCGCGATAAACAGGTCGCTGATACCGACGAATTTGTCGCTCCTCTCAAACGAGCCAGGGCCCTCTGGTTCGGAGGCGGCCGCCAATGGCGCATCGTCGACAGCTACCAAGACACCAAAGCCGAGCGCGAGTTTCAGAACGTCCTCAACCGTGGCGGCGTCATCGGAGGCACCTCTGCCGGAGCCACCATTCAGGGTTCCTACCTCGTCCGGGGAGCCAAATCGGGAAATGAGATCATGATCGCTCCCGGCTACGAGCGCGGATTCGGATATCTCCGTAACGCCGCCATCGATCAGCACTTGCTAAAACGCAGCCGTGAAAACGATCTATGGGAAGTCATTGCCAAACACCCTGACCTCCTCGGCATCGGCCTCGACGAAGGCACTGCCATCATTGTTCAAAAAGACCGCTTCGAAGTTGTCGGCGTCAGCAAGGTGGCGATTTACGACTCAGGCCACGAAACCAAACCAGACGAAAAGCGGCACTACTTTTTGGAAAGCGGCGACACCTTCGATATGCTTGCCCGCCAAAAAGTAAAGCCCTTGGCGAACCGCTAGGGCTTCTTCTTAGAAAAGCTTCCATCGCATGATCCCCGTGTCGAGTTGACCTCTTTGCACATAGGCCAGCTTCCAGTCACTTGGTCCAGCAACACCGCTGGCGAGGCCGCTGGCTTCAGGTAATGCAATTCACTCAAGCGCAAGCCCGAGACATGACGGAAGAAAAAAGCCGAAGCAGGAATCGGCCCAAACTGAATCGGCTCTGGATAAACACTTCTTGCTTCCGGCACCCGCTGTCTGGCATCGAAATTTCCTGTAGCACCCACAGGCTCGACACTGATTCCTTCCAGCACTAGCCGGCGGACTGGCTCATCCAGCAACCCGGCAATCACACTCGCGTAACGAGTCCCGCGAGCTTCAATCCGCGCCAGGCGAATCCCGGTCATTTCCCCAGGCGGCTCCTTTCTCGCACCAATCCGAAGAAAGACCGGAGTTCCAACTCCATCCATCTTCACATCCTCAATCACCACATCGCTGATCTTTCCGCCGTCCATCGTCTCAAGCGCAATCCCAGGATTGCCGTGCCGATCCCCTACCCCGCCAGTCATCACGAGGCCCTTCACCCGGATCTTTGAGAAGTCTCCATACGATTCCGTACCCAACTTGAAGAACACACTCGCGGTCTTCAACCGGGCTCTTTCAACGGTGATGTTACGGGTCGGCTTCTTCTGCCCCAACGAAAGACTCGTCTTCAAGCAAATCGCATCATCGTACGACTCAACATCCACATCGTGGATGAAAGCATTGCTCGTACTATCCAAATCAATCCCATCTGAAAAACTCCTCGTAATCGCAACCCGCCCAATGTCTACCCTGCTGCACCCAATCAAACTGATCGCATAGTTAGGAGCGCGATCAATCGTAAATCCATCCAGTTTGATATTGCGACACCGGCGCAAAGACACCGGCTTCGGCCCGCCACGCGAGGTCCGTTCACATTCAATCCGCCCAGGTCCATCAATCGTCACCCCATCTGCATCACTGGCAAACAACAGAGCATGCTCGAAGCGGGAAGTCTCAACATCGGCAAAGGGCTCAAAGCCAAGCTTCTCAATCGGCGCGTAGTCAGCATTCAATGGCAGCATCCGCAATACCGCCCCGGCAGCGAAGCGCAGATGCGAACCAGATCGCAGTCGAAGAGTCCCCACACTATGAATCCCTGCCGGCAAAACGAATGGCTTCCCTGCAGCAACTGCGCTGTCAATCCCGCTCTGGACATCTTTCGTATCTAGTGCGGAAAAAACTGCGATTAAAACAAGGGGAATCGACATGCCCTTTCATTCTACTGGCTGGCCCTGAATCAATTGCAATTGCGGCCAAAAGCAGATAGAGTCACCAAATATGATCAGAGGTTTTTCAATCAGTGTGGTCAAGCTGGCAATGGTCAGCTTTTTCATTTCCGCGCTCGGCTATGCCCAAAGCGAACGCGGTCTCATCGCGGGCACAGTAACTGATCAATCTGGTGCTGCACTTGCAGCAGCGGAGGTGACCGTAGTCAATCGAGACAACAACGCCACCTTCAAGGTGCTTAGCTCAGGAAGCGGTGAATTCTCTGCCCCCAATCTAAGCCCGGGCGTATACCGAATCACTGTTACCGCCGCAGGCTTTAAGCGCTATATCCAACAAAACGTAATCGTCGCCGCTTCCTCCTCCGTGCGACTCGAACTGCAACTCCAATTGGGTCAGGTCTCCGAGCAAATCGAAGTCACCGCCAATGCTGCTGCCATCCAAACCGACACAGCCAAGGTCTCGACTCAAGTCCAAAACAAGCTCGTCGACGAACTTCCCCTGGTAGTAGCCGGCGCAATGCGCAGCCCCTTCAATCTAGTCGCCGTAGCGGCAGAGGCACGTGGTGACGGTCAACGCCTCTCTCTCGGCGGAGGCCAAGCTGCCGCTTGGGATGCCACCCTCGACGGCCACAGCGTCGGCACCAATCGCTCAGGCGATACTGCCGAAGCCGCACTCAACACTCCTTCCGTCGAAGGCCTCACAGAGTTCTCAGTCGATACCAACGGTTTCAAAGCCGAATACGGCCAGGCGGGGGGAGGCGTCATGACCTTCGCCTCCAAGTCTGGCACCAACGACATCCACGGCACCGTCTACAACTTCCTCCGCAACGACGCCATGGACGCTCGAGGCTTCTTTGCCGCCCGCCGTTCCGTCTACCGCCAGAACGATTTCGGTGCCACATTCTCGGGCCCAGTGGTCATCCCCAAGCTCTACAACGGCCGCAACAAAACCTTTTTCTTCGCCGCCTTCGAAGGCTTCCGTAACCGTGTCGGGGCCAACGACGCCATCCTCTCCGTCCCCACGCCAGAAATGTACCGTGGCGACTTTACCAACTGGGTCGACCAATCCAACCGTCAGATCGCCATCTACGATCCATCCACCACGCGTGCCAATCCCACAGGCACAGGCAGTATTCGCAGCGTCTTCCCCAACAACCAGATCCCCGCCAACCGCTTCTCCACCACTGCCTCCAACATCACAAAATTCGCCTCCGCCGTAGCCCCCAACCGTGGCTTCGCCCCTGGCACCAGCGGCAATGTCCGTCAAAACTATCTCGTCACTGGCGGCACGGAAGTCACCCCCACCGACAAGTGGTCCGTCAAAGGTGACCAACTCTTTGGCAACAACCACCGCATCAGCTTCCTCTGGAACACCACAGAATTCCGTCGCAAGCCCGGCCCCGCTGGCCCTCCCGGTCTTCCCCAACCTCTCTGGAGTGGTCAGCTTCAAGCCTGGGATACAGAGGCCTACCGCCTCACCCATGATTGGACCATCTCCCCGCGCATGATCAACCACCTGTCATTCTCCAAGAACACTTTCACCAAAAACAGCTTCTCTGCCAACGTCGACAAAAACTGGAAAGACAAAGTCTGCATCGCCAACGTGGTCGATTGCAACCAGAACTTCCCCACTATCAACTTCACAGAATTTTCCAGCTGGGGCGGTGCCTCCTACAACGGCACAAATCAACCCGGTTGGGGTCTCAAAGACGACCTCAGCTACATCCGGGGCGCACACACCTTTAAATTCGGCTTTGCCTACCAAAACCAAAACGCCGATGGCTTCGGTCAACAAGACATTTCAGGCCGTGCTGATTTCAACTTCCTCAGCACTTCCATTCCTGGTGCTACTGCCTTTCCGGCAAGCGGCGGCAGTTCCTTCGCTTCCTTCCTCTTGGGCGACGCTTTTCTCGGCCGCACTGAAACCATCCGCAACGTCACCCAGCGCTTCCCTTACTATGGCTTCTACGCCCAGGACGACTTCCGCATCAACAAGAAGCTCACCATCAACTACGGCATCCGCTACGACGTCACCATGCCGCCCACCAATCTCAAAGACGAGTATTCAGACTTCAATCCAGACCGCCCGAATCCAGGGGCCAACGGTCGCCCCGGTGCCCTCTGGTTTGCCGGTAACGGCCCAGGGCGCGAGAACAAGCGCAGTCTCGTCCCTGGCTGGTATGGCGGCATCGGCCCACGTATCGGCCTCGCTTACACTCTCGATTCCAAAACCACAATCCGCTCTGGTTACGGTAGGTCCTTCTCGCGTGTCACTGCCGTGCAGGGTTCTGGTCATTTCGCCGGTTTCATCGGCCAGTATCAATTTGAAAATAATTCCCAGGGCGTCCAGCACACATTCAAGCTCGACCAGGGCCTCCCCTCTTACGTCCTTCCACCCTC
Organism: Acidobacteriota bacterium; assembly: GCA_043718395.1. GTDB lineage: Bacteria > Acidobacteriota > Terriglobia > Bryobacterales > Bryobacteraceae > Bryobacter. The sequence goes on along the minus strand of JAYSVS010000161.1, from coordinate 25,519 downwards.
TCTCGACCCAGCCTTCTCAAACGGTCTCAACGTCGACTATTGGCAAGGCCAGGAGGCCACCCGTGCCCCCGAGAATTCCTTCTGGACACTCACTATCCAGCGTCAACTCTCGCCCAGCCTCGTCCTCGAAATGGGCTACAACGGAAGCGCTGGCTCTCATCTGCAAACCGGACTGCTCAACTTCAACCAAGTCCCCACTTCCATCTTCGACAACCTGGTCTCGCGCTTCGGCGGCACGCAGGCCCTCAACATCCTCCGCGCTGATATCGCCTCCCCGCTCGCAACCAGCGCCGGTATCTCCGCTCCTTACGCCGCCTTCACTTCCCAGCGCCTCCGCACAGTCGCGCAAGCCCTCCGGCCCTATCCGCAATTTCAAAACATCGTCACTGGCGTTCAAAACGGCGACAAATCGGGCCACTCCACCTACCACGCCTTCATACTCAAAGCAGACCGCCGCATGTCAAACGGCATCACGTTCAATTGGAACTACGTCTTCTCCAAACTTCTCACCGATTCCGATACTTACTTCGCCAACGGTCTCGCCGCAATGGACCACTTTAATCGTGGCCTCGAAAAATCCATCGGCCAAAACGACCAAACCCACTCGCTCAAATTTTCGACCATCTATGAGCTCCCCTTCGGCAAAGGCCGCAAGTGGCTCACCGGCGGTTTCCTCAATCAGGCCCTCGGCGGCTGGCGCATCGCCGCCATCCAGTCCTACGCAAGCGGCCTTCCCATCGCCCTGCAACGCAACAATCCACTCCCGATCTTCAATGGACAAACCCGCCCTATCGTGGATAGCTATACTGACTGGCGAGCCCCTATCGCTGGCAGCAATTTTGACCCGAATGTGGATCGCTTCCTCAAGCCGGCCAGCCAATTCCCGGCTCAGCCCGCTGCCGCGTTTGGCAGCGCGACACGATACAACCCCAAGCTGCGCAGCTTCTGGAATCAATCCGAAAATGTAAGCGTCGCCAAAACATTCCGCATCGGAGAAAACCTCCGCATCGATTTGCGTGGCGAAGCCTTCAACATCTTCAACCGCACCATCTTCGGTACTGGCAGCACCAATCTAAATGCCGGCACCTTCGGCGTAGTTCAAAACCAGGCCAACGATCCACGCCAGATGCAAGTCGGCCTTAAAGTGTACTGGTAAGCGCCACGTCAACTCCCTCATCCTAATTCCATGCCGCAGACCAAAACTCAGCCTACCGGTGCTTCAACTCTCTTAAAAACCCTTGAAACAGAGATGGAGCGAAATTGGAGCGCTTTCAAAAAGCTCCCCACCCCGCCCTTCTATTTGGCTTATGAAATAACCGAATATGAATCAGCAAATGTCATCGGAAGTTTTGGAACCCTGGTCTCTTCATCGGCAACGGATAAGTCCCGCTATCTCGACATAGATCTCCGCGTTGGCTCCCCTACCCTTGACAACTACCATCCAGTCCGCGGCAGCATGTTCAACATGCTGGATAATTTCAACCAAGTTACAATTCCTATCGAAGATGATCCCGCCGCCATTCGCGCTGCTATCTGGTACCAGACCGACCAGCGCTACAAACGATCGATCGAACAATGGATCGCCGTTCAAACCAACGTCAAAGTCAAAGCCGAAAACACTGACAAAGCCGGTGACTTCTCCGCTGGCCCTGTCGAGTCTTTTGTCGAGCCCGTAGTGAAACTAACTGGTTTCGACCGCAAGCTCTGGGAAGATAAAGTCCGTAAATACACCAAGCCCTTCCGTCGCTTCGGCAATGTCTACCAGGCCGAAGCGCGCCTCAGCATCTCCATTGAAACTCGTATTTTCGTCAACAGCGAAGGCAGTCGCATCCAGACGTCTCAGCCCTACTATCGCCTCGGCGTCACCGGCTTTGCCAAAGCAGACGATGGCATGGAACTCCCCAAAGCTGAGTATTGGCACAGCTCCACCATGGAGGGGTTGCCCACCGACGAAGTCGTCCTTGCTAAAGTCGACCAGATCACCAAAGATCTGATGAGGCTCAAGCTCGCTCCGGTGATGGAACCATACTCCGGCCCAGCCATCCTTTCCCCGAGAGCGACCGGCGTCTTCTTTCACGAAATCTTCGGCCATCGCATCGAAGGCCAACGCACCAAGAACGAAGACGACGGCCAAACCTTCAAAGACAAAGTCGGTCAAAAAATCCTCCCCGAATTTCTCAACGTCTACTCAGACCCAACGCTTAAAAAGTACGGCTCTGCTGAGCTCGCCGGCTTCTACCGCTTCGACAACCAGGGAATCAAGGCACGTCGAGTCAACGTCGTCGAAAAGGGCATCTTCAAAAACTACCTGATGTCCCGGACGCCCATTGATGGCTTCCCAGCATCCAACGGCCACGGCCGGCGACAGGCCGGCTTCAACGTAGAAGCTCGCCAATCCAATCTGATCGTCGAGTCCACTGAAACAATCACCCGCGAAGAACTCAAGAAGCGGCTCATCGAAGAAGTCATCAAAGCCAAGCTCCCCTACGGACTGTTCTTCGACGATGTGCAGGGCGGCTTCACTATGACTGGCCGTCAGAGCCCCAGCGCCTTCACGGTGATACCGGTGATGACTTATCGCATCTATCCCGATGGCCGGGAAGAACTCGTTCGCGGCGTCGACCTCATCGGCACTCCCCTCACAACGTTCGGCAAGATCACCGCTGCCGCTAACGACCCCTCGGTCTTCAACGGCATGTGTGGTGCCACCTCAGGCAGCGTCCCGGTCAGCGTCGGCGGCCCCTCCCTTCTGGTAAGCCAAGTCGAGATCCAAAAGAAACCCAAATCACAAGAGCGGTCCCCCATCCTGCCACCACCATTTGATGACCCGAACATCGGCACATGGCGCGAATTCATCTTCGGAGGCAACCTCTAATGCGACGCAGATCCTTTATCTCTATTCCCGCAGTAGCCGCAGTGATTCCAGCTTCCCTGCCAGCGGCGCTCCCGGAAGACATATTGCTAAAAGCCATGCGAGACGAGCTCAAGCGCTCTCTCAAAAAACTCCAGCTCGAAACTCTCGAGAAGCCTTATTTCCTCAGCTACCGCGTCATCGAAACGCAAACCACTGCAGCCTCGGCATCCTTCGGCGCTCTGTCTTCCTCTAGCGATTCCCGCCGCCGCATACTCGCTACAGATTGCCGCGTGGGCTCCTACGAGATGGATAACACCAACTTTTATTCGGCACGCAATGCCATGTCTGGAGTGCTCCGCGTCCAAGCCAACTTCGGCCTCAGCCTGCCTCTCGACGACGACTACGACGAAATGCGCCGTCAGCTCTGGCTTTCAACCGACGCCGGATACAAGCAAGCCCTCGATGATTTGGCCAAGAAGCGCGCTGCCCTCGAAAATCGCACTCGCACCGGCGCGGCTATCGCTGACCTGTCGAAAGAAGAAAAGACCGAGACCGTCGAAAACGGCGCAGTAAACCTTCTCACAAAGGCCCAATCCGAGTCTCTCGCCAAACAGCTCTCAGGGCTCTTCCGCGACGCCAAAAACATTGATAACTCCGGCGTCCGTATCGAATCGACAAACGTCCTCACCCGCTTCATTTCAAGTGAAGGCACTGAATTCTGGCGCAACTCCCCAGGCATCATGTTCAATTGGTATGCTGAGGCCCAGGCCTCCGACGGCATGCCCATCACTGACGTCGAATCTCTCTATTTCACCTCGGCATCCGAAGTCCCTTCCCTCGAAGAACTCACCAAGAAGATCCACGCTTTCCAGAAACGTCTCCTTGACTTGCGCACAGGTACAACGTTGACTCGCTACGCCGGCCCAGTTATCTTCGAAGGCCAAGCCGCATCTGAACTCTTCGCCCAGGGCTTCGCTACAGCCTTGCTTGGAACACCCCGCATCGTCGTCGACGATCAGCGCTTCGAAGGCATCTTCGGTGCAAACACCGGCGTCTTCTCCGACAAGATCGCCACCCGGGTCCTCCCAAGCCACATGCGCCTCACTGATGACCCCACCCGTCCCAATCTTGCCGGCACCTACAAGGTCGACGAAGACGGTGTCAAAACCAAGCCAACGGTTGTCGTCCAGGGCGGCATCCTCAAGCGCCTCCTCAACACAAGGGCCCTCGTTCCAGGAGTTACCGATTCCACTGGCAACCGTCGAGCTACAGGCGTCGCCCCCTCAAATCTCATCCTTGAGTCTTCAAAAGCCGTCCCTTTCGCACAGCTTAAACAAGACCTTCTCCAGATCGTCAAAGACCGCAACCTCGAATACGGTGTCATGATCCGCAAGATCGCCAATCCGGCAGACCAGTTCGCTAAACCCCGTGGCCGCATGGTCATCTTCACCAGCGGCTCCGCTGGCCAGGCGCTCCAACTGTCTCCTGTCGTCGAAGCAGTCAGGGTCTTCCCTGATGGCCGCGAGGAATTGCTCCGCAACATCGAAATCTCTGGCTTCAATACCTCTGCCTTCCGCGACCTGGCAGGCGTTTCCCAAGAAACCACTACTTACACCGCACAATTCAGAAACCCGCGAATGTCGCCACTGATGGGTGGCATGATGATCCAGGGCCGGGTGCTCGCAACCTACGTCGTCCCCTCACTTCTTTTTGAGGATGTGACGCTCCAAATGCCAGCCGGTGAAGTGCCAAAGTTACCCTTCATCGCCCATCCAAGTTTCGCTTAGAACTTTTTGATTGCACTGCAATAAAACTGTGAAAGAATCATCGCTTAGACTATGCAACGTCGAGTGATGGCTTTCGTACTAGCGGGTGGCAAGGGTACCCGTCTTTACCCTTTAACAAAGGAAAGGGCAAAGCCGGCGGTCCCCTTTGGCGGCCGTTATCGCATCTGCGATTTCGTTCTTTCAAACCTCATCAATTCGGGCATTTATTCGATCTACGTCCTGATCCAGTTCAAGAGTCAATCCTTACTTCAGCACTTACGTGACGGCTGGGAATTCTCAGGCCTCCTTAAGAATCATTTCTGCATCCCCGTCCCGGCACAGATGCGCTCGCCCGGTGAGAGTTGGTACAGCGGCACAGCCGACGCTATCTATCAAAACGTCAACCTGATCGAGCAGGCTGAGCCCGATGTTATCGCCATCTTCGGCGCCGACCACATCTACCGTATGAACATCCGCGAGATGATCGAGTTCCACCTCGACAAAGGCTCCGACGCCACCATCGCTGCCATCCCGGTCGACAAGAAATACGCCAGTGAGTTCGGTGTGATCGAAGCCGCTCCAGGCGGTTCCATCATCGGCTTCCACGAAAAGAATCCTGACTCTCCCACCATGCCCGGCGACCCCAGCCGTGTCTACGCCTCAATGGGAAACTACGTCTTCAGCACCGGCCTTCTCCTCAGAGAGCTTTACGCCGACGCCGAAGATGAAAACTCCTCTCACGATTTTGGTCGCGACATCCTGCCCAAGCTCATCGGCAAGGTTCCCATGTACGCCTACGACTTCCAACGCAATCATATCCCCGGCGACCCCACCGATCAAGAGCCCTACTGGCGCGACGTCGGCACCATTGATTCTTATTACGAAGCCTCAATGGACCTCCGCAGCGTCCACCCCAACCTCAACCTCTACAACCGCAACTGGCCGCTTCGCACCGCCGGTTACGAAGACCCGCCAGCCAAGTTCACCTTCGACGAAAACCAGGTCCGTGGCACCGCCGTCGACTCGATCGTATCCGGTGGCTCTATCATCTCAGGCGGTGCCGTACGCAACTGCATCATCGGTCGTGGCGTCAAGGTTTTTGGCGGCGCAGAGATCGACGACTCCATCATCTTCGACAATTGTGAAATCGGACGCGGGGCCAAGATCAAGCGCACGATTCTCGACAAGAACGTTCGAGTACCTGAAGGTGCCCGCATCGGCTTTGACCTTGAAGCGGACCGTAAGCTCTACAGCGTTACAGAGTCGGGCTTGGTGGTAGTGGAGGGACGTCGCTCCCGTGTGGACGTGGCGTCGATGCAGATTGCCAGAAAATACTGAGCAAAAGCCCGGTAAGAACCACAACTCCACAACCAATCACGTTGTACCAGAGAAAGCCAACTTTACCCGTTGAGTGCGTGTAAAAGATCGCCGCCTCGCCAGCGAGTACGCCCAGAAATGCTGCCGTCCCTCCCACTCTCGGAAAGAAAAACGCTAGCAAAAACACACCCAGTAAGCCACCGTAAAATAAGCTCCCCAGCATATTCACGGCCTCGACCAGACTCCCCAGCCCGCGCGCCAATTGAGCGCTAGCCACAGCATAAATACCCCAAAACACGGTCGCCAGCCGCGAGAACCACAAGTAGTGCTGATCAGTAGAATTCTTCTTCACAAAACGCTGATAGAAATCGACCATCGTCACGGTAGCCAGTGAATTGATCTCCCCGGAACTCGCCGACATCGCCGCTCCAAAAATCACCGCGATCACCAGGCCAACAAACCCTGCTGGCAAGTGCTGCGTAACAAAAGTCATAAACACATAGTTCGTATCGTTGAACCCGGCTGTAGCCTCTTTATGGACGGCATCCATGTTTTTCTGCGCTGCCATGAATTTCGCCTGATGCGCCGCATCCCGGTTCTTCAGTAATTCGTAGGCAGCCGCCTGCCGCACAGCTACTGCATCCTTATGCTTCTGCTCCACCGCCGTCCCAACCAGCTTCTTCATGTTCTCGGAATGGAAGGTCGCAGGAGGCACGGTGAAGATGTAAAACGAAAACACCATCGCTCCAGTCAAGAGAATAAAGAACTGCATCGGGATCTTCGCCACCGCATTGAACAGTAAACTCAGCCGGCTCTGCTGCAAATCCTTCCCCGTCAGATACCGCTGCACCTGACTCTGGTCACAGCCAAAATATGCAAGCGCCAGGAATGTTCCCCCCAGCAAACCGCTAAACAGGTTGTAGCGGTCATACCAGTCAAAATTCGTAGTCACGGCATTCAGCTTTCCTGCACTAGCCGCAAGCAACAAACTGTCGCCAAAACCAATCCCTTCAGGCAGCCCCAAAATCGCCACCAGCAGGGCCGTAAATAACCCAACCAGCATGATCATCATCTGCTGAAAATCAGTCCAGGCCACAGCCCGAATCCCGCCCAGCACCGTGTAGACGATCACGATAAAGCCCATGAGCACGGTCGTCGTGCGATCATCCCACCCCAAAATCACCGTAAGCACCACCGCCGGAGCATACAAGATCATCCCCACCGCAAGCCCGCGTTGGATCAAAAAGATCAAACTCACCAGTGCCCGGGTCTTGGCATCAAATCGCTTCTCTAGATATTCATAAGCAGTAAACACATTGGCGTTGCGAAACCGCGGCGCAAAGAACGCACTCACAATAATCATTGCGATCGGCAGGCCAAAGTAGAACTGGATAAACCTCATCCCGTCCGCGTAGGCCTGACCAGTCGTCGAAATGAAGGTCACCGCGCTAGCCTGCGTGGCCATGATCGACAAAGCAACCGTGTACCAGGGCAAAGATCGATCTGCAAGCAAATACCCAGAGACAGTCGACGTCTTACGGCTCTTCCAAAGCCCGTAGAAGACGATAAAACTGATCGTTGCGACAAGCACGATCAAGTCGAGAGTTCTCATAAGCGGAAGGATGCGGTAAACACCGCCAACGCTCCAATGATCAGGATCAAATACACCACCACCGCCCAATAGATCCGCTTCCAGCTCCCAAAGAACGGTGCGCTTTCAGACTCAGGCGGCAGCATCAGTTTTTACCTACACTCAGAAAATTAGCGAAAATGCGAAACGCCCCTGGCACGCCCGCTGGCAACTGACGAAACCAGGCTTCACCCGTAAAAATATAATTGCCTTTGCCATATTTTGTGTAAAGCGTTCCACCTTTCATCGGCTTATCTCCAGGATCATTGGCCGAAAACAAGGACTCGTAATGCTCATCCCATTTGCTTGCATAATAAAGTCCCCGTTCCTGAACCCAGCCCTGAAAATCTTTCGCACTGATTTGGTTCGGATACTGCAAGAGCCGGTGATCCGGATTCGGAAAATTCATCACGGCCAACTCATCCGTTACGCGATCCCTCGAAACAGTGATGGTATAAGGACCCACCTTACTCAGCAACAACGGGTCGCCGCCAAAGAAGCCACCCTCCTGCACGTTGTACTGCACGATGTAGGTGCCGCCCTTGGCCACATATTCATCGAAGATTCTCTGCGCATTGGCACGCAAATCAGGCCGAGTATTGTAAGCGCGAACCCCAGTCACAATCGCATCAAACTGCGACAGATCGCCCGTTGCCAGATCCTGCTCAGTCAACATGGTCACTTCGCTACCCAACTGATGCAGAGCATCGGGCACTTCATCGCCCGCCCCCATTACATAACCCACACGCTTAGCAAGATTCTTGCCTGTAAATCGCACCAGCTTCGCCGTCGCCATCGGAGCAAGCGTCTGCGGAGGGATATGCGGATACTGAATCACCCGCGTCCCCTGCGTAATCTCACGCCCGCCTACAACAGCCACAGCCGTCAAGATGCCAGCACTCTCATTGGCCGTGGGAGTCACCACAAAGCTCAGCGTCTTTTCTTCCGCCGCAGCTTTGACGCTAAAGTCAAACGACGCCGGCTCCACACGCCACCCATTGGGCACATTCAACTTTAAGCTGCCCTTGGTCTCGGCCATGTTCGCAGTCAAAATCACTTCTACCTTGCGAGCGTCAACACCCGGAAACACCAATGCATCAAGAGCAAGCCGCACCGACACCGGCGGAACAATCGTCACCGGGCGCGTCAACTCTCCAACCCCACGATCAACGTAGCGATGCGTGATCTCACGCGTCAACTCAATATCGCTACCGGCCACAAGAAATTTCAGTCTCGCAATCACTGGAGCCGGGCTCTGCGGCCGCCCCAACAAACCCATGTCCGACACCTTGAACATCGCGTCACTCCGCTGCTCAACCAGATAGTAGGGCTGCGTCAAGGGCGCATCGGTAGCCACGGCCCAATCTAGCGGCGCAGTCAGACTCTTGTTGCGCTCAAGCTTCGCCGGCTTGGCCACATTCGCCACACCTGCCACGCCACTAAAAGCAACACTCTGCAAGCTCACGTCTTCCCCATTACGCTGAATCGCTGCGATCTTGATCTTCGCAGTCGTCCCCTGGACGGCCAAATACTTATCGGCCTGCAATTCGACCCAAAGCCCGGCCACCAACGCAATCGCCTCATCCAGATCCTTCAACTTCAAAACGCTGTAGTGATCCGATCGGCCCACCAGCAACTTCCGCGCCTCAAGCAAGTGCGGCAACACCGCCGTCGGTCTCGCCCCATCAAATTCGTTCGCAGCCTTAGCCAGCAACTCGCCAATCTTCGGTGCCCCAGGAACACGTTTCCATGTTGTATCAATGCCTTCCCAAAGATCCTTCTTCATCGGTTCACCCTTGATGAACGAGAAGAAATTCACCTGTGCGCCCTTACGCTCTGCCGCACCCATCGCCTGGCTCTTATGCTGAGATCTGCTCCATCCGGCAATCTCGCCATACCCATAGCCGAGGTATGGATCAAACTCACCCACATCCATCGAGACCTTGTCCGGTTGACTCGCCGGATCCACTTCAATCTGCCGCATCGATCCAAACGAATTCCAAACCAACCGCTTGGCCTGCCACACCTCGACAAACTTCAACTGCTCGGGAAACTTCGTTGGATCCGCCGCCGCCACAAACGCCTCGTCGGCAATGATTGCTGAAGTCTGGTGATGCCCATGTCCGTCATCAGGAGTACCCGAGAACCGCCGAATGATCACATCCGGCCGATACTTCCGAATCACCCAAACCACATCCCGCAAGATATTCTCGCGGCCCCATTTCTCCAGCGTTTCCTTCGCCGTCTTTGAAAACCCGAAATCAATCATCCGCGTAAAGAACTGTTCTCCGCCATCAATCCGCCGCGCCGCCAGCAACTCCTGCGTCCGGATCACGCCAATCTCAACACCCTGCTCAGACCCAATCAAATTCTGCCCACCCTCGCCGCGATTCAGCGACAAATAAGCAGTACGCACTTTCTTTCCGCGAGCAAGATAAGCGATCACCCCCGTATTCTCATCATCAGGATGAGCGGCAATCATCAGCACACTGCCGACCACATTCAGCTTGTCTAGTGCTTGCTTGGTTTCGGGAGCTCCGCTAAAGGGACGCTGGGCCTGCAGCGACAGGACGGTGGCCAGAAACAAAACGGCGGAACGCATACGTATCAGTGTATCGTTCCGCCGCCAAAACTAGTGAAACTACCTACGCGCCTTCTTTTTCCACCTGTGTCATCAGATAGTTCGGCAAGCCCATTTGCTCAATCATCGTGAGTTGAGCTTCAAGGAAGTCAGCATGACCTTCCTCGTCCTTGAGAATAGTCTCAAACAAATCGCGGCTCCCGTTGTCACCAACAGCAACGGCCGTGGCCACGGCTTTATTCAGACGCGCAATCGCATCAATTTCAAGAGCGAGATCGTTCTCGTGCATTTGCTTCACATTTTGACCAATATTCATCTTGAACAACTCTTGCATGCTGGGCAGGCCGTCAAGAAACAGCATCCGCTCGATCACCGCTTCGGCATGTTTCATCTCGCCGATGGCTTCCATCTTGGTGAATTTTGCGAGGCCCTTGTAGCCCCAGTTATCCATCATTTCAGAATGGAGGATGTATTGACTAATAGCGGTCAACTCCGCTTTCAACACCTCTTGCAGGTGGGCTATGACTTCAGGATTACCCTTCATACTTCCAATCTATCAGGTCAGCTCTTTGCTCAGAGCATCTTTCATCGCTTTCTCTGGCGCGCTCTTCCCAGTCCAGATCTCAAAACCAATCACACCCTGATAAACCAGCATCGACAATCCATCCAGAGTCTTCAACCCAAAAGCCTTCGCATGGCTCAGCAACATCGTCTCAGCCGGATTGAAGACCGCATCACAAACCAGCAGCCCGCCCGGCGCTCCCCGAAGATTCACAGCCGGCATCGCCTCCACATTCGGATACAGCCCAACACTCGTCGCATTGATCAGCAAATCAGCTTCCACCGGAACTTCAAAACAAGGGTCCGGCCACAACTGAAACTCCGCCTTTGCCCCGGTTTTCCTTACCAGATCATCTACCAGATCCTGCCCTCGATCCGCCGAACGATTCACCACCAGCAACCGCTCAACACCAGCCAGAGCAAGCTCCGTCGCAATCGCTCGCGCCGCCCCACCAGCCCCCATCAACACGGCAAACTTACCCTTGGGGTCCACCTGCGCATTTTCACGCAGGGCTCGCAAGAACCCCCTCCCGTCCGTATTCTCGCCAATCAGAAGGTCCCCGTCGCGGACCACCGTATTCACGGCACCAATCAATTCAGCAGCCCGGCTCAGCCGGTCCAGCAACGGGATCACAGCCACCTTGTGCGGAATCGTTAAGTTGAATCCACGAAAGCCCATGGCCCTCGCGCCGATTACTGCGGCAGCCAAATCTTCAGGCTGCACCTCAATCGTGAGGTAACGCCAATTCAGCCCCAGAGCCGCAAACGCAGCCTCCTGCATCGCCCCTGTAGGGTTCTCTGCCACCGGCGTTCCAAAAACACCAACCAGTTCAGCTTGATAACTCAATGATTTCCTGCCGAAAGTTTCTGCCCCTTCAGGCGGGCCGCATCCCGAACCCACTGCTCCAGAATTTTATAGCCCTGATCATTCGGGTTAAACCGCCGGCCGCCCTGATGCCCATCTTCCTTGCCACTCTGCACATTTAGCGGCTTACGCAAGATCTTCGATTGCTCAACCTTGTTCTCGTCAACTCGCTCGAGCAAAGCCCGGTAATTGCTCGCCAGGCCTTGCATCTTCACGTAACCGAGGTCATCCGCATTCGACAATTCCATTGATGGCACACGTCCAGCCACACCGTGACATCCAAGGCAGCTCATCTGGTCTTCGCGATTTGGCTTGGTCATCTCAGGAGCCACCCAATCCCGAAAATACTCCCAATTCTTTTTCCACGCCGGGCTCAACTTCGCAATCTCTTCCGGCTCATTTTCAAAATACTGCGGGCTCGCCTTCGCCAGCGCCGGGGCAATCTTGGGATGCCTGCGCACAATCGGATCCCCAGCCAGATTCAACGCCGCCCGCCGCGTCCGTCCATCGCTCTTATTCTCGATCGCTTTCAAGAACAAATCAATCGAACGGTCCCGCACAGCCGCAAACTCCGGCGGCAATTGCTGCCCGGCCCCCACCTCAGGCACTTCTTGCCCAAAGCGCAACATCCACTTCACCGCCGGAACCCACAACCGTTCCTGCATCGGCGTATCAAAAGACTTCGGATAATACCTAAGCAACATCGGTGTCTGCAAATCGGGATTGTTGTGCAAAATTCCGGCAATCTGCTGCGACACATACCAGTCCAGCGGATCCTTCTCCATCTGCAACAACTGCCGCGTATTCTCTTCCAGCTTCCCCCGGTCTGCACTCCACACCGGCAGCATGATCTTGTAGAAGATCCGCTGCTGCTCCTCGCTCTTGGGCAGATTCCAACGAGCCCGCTGAAACAGCTTTACAATCGGCCCCACCAATTCGGCTCTGCGTTCCGGCTCATCCGCTCCGCGATAGAACTGTTCCATCAGCGGCTCAACAAACTCCTGCGACGCAGGCAACGTAATCAATCGCGGGTCGGCCAGCGAAGTCGAAGCCATCGTCCGCAGATGCTCAGGCCCAGTCGACGCGTAATCGAGCAACTTCTTCTGCAGCGGATCATGGATGATATTCGCCGAAGCCTCAATTGCCAGCTTCAACCGCACAGGATCCTTCTCGCGCTCACTCCGGTTCCAGAAAGTCAACACAGCCTTCCCCATCATCGGCGCTGCATTCTCGGTGATGTAGCCCATCTGTCCCGGCCCGCCATCTCCACCAGCCTGGCTGTAGTAGGTTGCCGCAATCGCCGTCAATCGATCAATCAAGACGTCTGGCGCTTTCCCATCCAGCCGCGTCGACAGCCTCTCAAACAACTCAGAAAGCTCCTTGTACTGATGTTCCTTGCTAGGATTCGCTCGTTGCCCATTGGCAATAAACAAAGCCTCCATCTGATACCGCAACGCATTCTCAGCCAACGCACTGGGCTCCTCTCGTTCAAGCGCCCGCATCACTGAAGCATTCACAGCCTTCCTCACTGGCGGGTTGTAAATCCACCAATTCCAGGCTGCGCGGGCTGCCCATGATCGCACGGCCGGAGAAGTATCCTCATTCATCATGCGGTCCAGATGCGAAGTCAATCGATCAAACCCTACGCTCGACCGGCTCATCACCGCATCAGCCCGCATCACCAGCGCCCCTGCGATCGTCTCGCGAGTCAAATCATCGCCCGTCTTTGCCAGGTCAAACACAAAGTCCCAGCCCTTGTCATCAAGCATCGACTGACGCAAGCCCCACCGCGCCGCCTCGCGAACCATCTTCGACGAATCTCCTGCCCCGGCCAACTGAGCCGTCACTCCACGGTCATCACGCAAAGCCCCCAACGAAATCTGCGCAAAGTACCGCACCGCAGCAACCGGATGCGATGCACCTGGCAACACCAGCGCAAAAAACTGCCGGTCCTCCGGCTTCAAACCAAGCTGCGCCATCGCCCGGAATCGCGCCAGCGTATCGAGCAAACTCTCCCCAGCCCTGGCTTCATAATCCGCCCGCTGCGGTGCCACAACCTTCATCGGATAAAGCCGCGCCAGCGCATGCTCCACATAAGCCGTCGTCACAAACCCAGTAAGCGCACTCTTGTTCCAGCGCCCATAAGGGTCCTGCGTCTTGAGCAACCAGTCAACGCCCTTCTTGACCACCTCTTCGCGATCATCAAAACCAAGAGCCGCAAGAGCAGTCAGGGCCAAAGCGGTAGGAGCCGGATCACATTCACCCTTGGCATCGAATCCCCAACAGCCTTCCGGCTTCTGCAGCTTTCTCAAACTCCACTCATCTGCATGAATCTGGTCAAGGATACCCGGCTCCAGCTTATGCCCGGCCAATGGAAAAATTTTGCGGAAGAACTCCACCCGGTTCGCATGGTCATCGACATACTTCGCCTTCAGATCCAGCAGTTTTTGAGCCTTCTCTTCCAGCGCCTCAAAGTACTTCGGATTCTTCGTATCCCGCCACGCCCGTTCCAGAATCGTCCCTGCAAAACGGTACACCACCGCTTGCCCGTAATTCGATCCTGGCCCAGCAGCATTAATCCCGCTCGGGTCTGCCGACTGCAACATGAAATTCGCCGTCCGCAACTGCTGCGTTGAATGCAGACGCTTCGGCCCCGTCAGCATCTCTGCCATCACGACATTAAATCCAGCCGCCCGTGTACCCGCTGGGCCATCCCCCAGATCCAGCGGCGACAAGCTTGTATTATTCGCCGCCTCAACCAGCACATTGGTCGGCCGCAAACACTCATACATCGTATTGATCAACTGCCGCAGGTTATGGGTCGTCTCCATCGGATACCCATTCAGCATGGGCATCGCCGGCCCCCACACGCTCGACTGCGTATGGCAGCTCATGCAAATCGTTCCCAGCAGCGACCCCGTATCGCGAATCCGTCGATCCACAGAAGCTCCGCGTGGCCGGTTCAAAATCCACGCATGCACCTGCGTCATGTGGTCATACATCGCCTGCTGCACTGCTTTACGAGGGTCCGTATGCGGGCCTAAATCCTTTACCCGCAACTCCACTTCATAGCCAGGTGAATTCGACTCCACCGCCAGATAATAAACACCTCCCGGAACAAAGCGCCGCGTAATCGCCGTCCGGTGTTCTTCTAACTGCTGATGCACCCGCTCATTCGCGTTCTGCCCATCCTTGTATTCCTTGCCATCCGCATTAAACACGCGCAACCGCGCCACCACAAACGGGTCTGGCAACATCAGGCTAGCCGTAAACAACTTCGGCTCCTTCCCCTGAAACTCCAACCGAAAATAGTCGTCGCCATTGCCGCGAGTCACCTCTCCGTTGTCAAAATACTCAATGTCATCGGCCCCACCAACGATATGCTGATTCCCTTCCCGCAGCACTACGGTCTGAGCCTCGGCAATCGAATTGTTCGGCTCCACCTCAAGCGTCATCCCCCGCGTCGCAACACCCAAATTCACCGGCCTAACCTCAGCCCGCCACGCTGCGCCAAGTCCCTTGGGCCAAGGCGTCAACTTCGGAAACGGCTTCAGCAAAGCAATGCTCCCGATCTCACGCCACCGGGGCTGATTGAACAGCGCCTCCTCAATCTCAATAGCCTTCGCCGTCAACTTGTAAACCCCAGCCCGCGGCGCGCGATAGTAGAAAAACAGATCCGGATCGAGAGCGTGAATCACCTTTTTCAAGCCTCCAAATTCAACCAGAATCCGGGCATTGGCAGGGAGTTTTGAGACGGCAGGCAACCCAGCCGAAACCTCCACCACCTCACCAGCCTTTAAACTGATGGACTTCTCAAAATCCCCAGTGAAAACACTCTGGCACCAAGCCGAAACAGTCAAAAGAAAAATTAGATACCGCATAATGGAGTTGGACATCATCTTTTCATATACAGCCATGCTTTGGGAAGTCATACTCTTGATCCTCTCGGTAACGCTCTTATGCTGTTACTCGATTGCCCAGGAAGTCCTCAACAACTACCGCGACAACCGCCGCTCCCAGGCCATTGGAAGCCAACTCCGTCAACTCCCCGGTAAAACCATCTGGGAAGCGGAAAAAGTCTTCGGTCCACCAACAGAAATCGTCGAAGGCACCAGCGGTCGCCACCTATACATCTGGAAAGCCCTCAACCTCCCCACCATCCCCAAAGGCAACGGCCTCCTGGTCGTAACCCTCACCGTAGGCCCAGACGGGGCAGTAGCTGAAACCCACTGGCAGCAACGCGGCTAGCTCCAATCTGCAGGATACTTCCCCAGCGCCTGAATCTGGTTGGATGCTACTAAAAAATGCAAAGCTCTAGCTCAGGATCTCTTTAACGATGCGGCCGTGTACTTCTGTCAGGCGCTCCCGGCGGCCCTGGTGCAGATAGCTAAGCTGATCTTGACTGAGGCCAAGCTGATTTAGAAGCGTGGCATGAAGGTCCCGGAAGTGAACTGGATTCTCAGTCGCTTTGAGGCCGATATCATCGGTTGCGCCATAGGCCAATCCGCCCTTAAAACCACCCCCGGCAGCCCACATCGTAAAGCCCGTATTATGGTGATCGCGGCCAGAGCCGCGTTCAGATTCTGGCGAGCGGCCGAATTCCCCGCCCCAAAGCACGATCGTGGAATCAAGCAGGCCTCGACGCTTGAGGTCTTGCACCAGCGCGGCTGTAGGTTGGTCTGTCAGCGCTGCCATGCGGAGGTGATTTTTCTCAATATCGTTGTGGGCATCCCATTCGGTTTCAGCGCCCCCACCGCCAGCAACAACGCAGATAAATCGCACCCCGCGTTCCACTAGCCTCGCAGCAAGCAGACAGCGGCGACCATAGTCATCAGTTTGAGGCTTCCCGACACCGTAGAGGTCGAGAGTCTCCTGCGATTCCTTCGATAGGTCGAAGACTTCAGGGGCTTCAGTTTGCATCTTAAAGGCCGTGTCGTAGGCAGAAATGCGAGCGGCAAGTTCCTGATCCTCCGGGTCGGCCATGCCCGCTTCGTTGAGGGCACGAAGGAAGTCTACGGTCTTGCGGCGGCGATCAAGCGCAATGCCTTTGGGGATCTCGAGATTCAAGACGGGACGCTTGCCAGACCGGAAGAGCGCGGGCTGATAGGCAGCGGGCAGAAATCCGTTGGTATACATCGGCTGCCCGGCTTCAGGCGTTCCGTTAGGATCGGGCATGACGACATAAGCGGGAAGAGATTCTGACTCTGTGCCTAGGCCGTAGCCGAGCCAACTGCCCATGGCCGGGAAGCCAGGGATCACGCGACCGCTCATCATCTGATACTGCGCAGCAGAGTGCACCACCATGTCGCCGTGCATGGAGCGGATGACGCAGAGATCGTCTGCAATTTGGGCCTGATGGGGTAAGAGGTCAGAAACTTCAAGGCCCGACTTGCCGTAGCGAGCGAAGCTGCGCTTGGTGCCGAGGATGCGGGAATTTTCGTTTACGTTCTGGTATTCGACGTTGCCAAAATCGGCGGGGCGCTTCTGGCCGTGGAGCTTGTTGAGCAGCGGTTTCGGATCAAAGGTTTCGAGATGCGAAGGTCCCCCGGCCTGAAAGAGAAAGATCATCGCCTTGGCCTTGGCCGGAAAGTGAGGCGGTTTTGGCGCGAGGGGATTGTATCGCGCTGCCTGAGCCTGTTCTGAAGCGACCAGTGAGGCAAAGCCGAAAGAGCCGACGCCGCAGAAGCAATCAGTGAGGAAGTCACGGCGGTTACGAGCGTATCGGATGTGTTCAGGCATTTTAGTTCACGTACAGAAAGGCGTTGGAATTGAGCAAAGTAAGTGCGAATTCAGCCAGCGCTGCGGGATCAGGGTCGTCGAGATACTTCAGCACCAGGGCGCGCTCTTTGGGGTTAGGAGCGCGGCTGGCGATCAGTTGGAAGGCGTAGTCGATGCCTTCGGCTTTGATGCGGCTGGCGAGGTTGTGGGCGAGGCGATTGGTGAAGTCGCCATTCATGAGTTCCAGAGCCTGGGGAGCGTGGGTAGATTGATCACGCCGTGCGCAAGACAGCAGTGTATCGGGAGAGTCAAAAACCTGCATGAAAGGGAGGATGAGGTTTCGCTTGTAGATCATATAGATGGTGCGGCGGTCATGTTCAGACTTGTCGCGATTGGTAACCCAATACTGCGGCCGCTTCAGGTCTTTAATGAGCTCTGGATCGATTGCGGCCATCACGCTTGGGCCGCCGGCTTTGAGGTTCAGCTTGCCTGTGACAGCCAGAATGGAGTCGCGAAGCTCTTCAGCGTCCAGTCGGCGGCGATTCCACTTCCAGAGCAGCTTGTTGGCCGGGTCGATGGCTGCAAAGGTTTTTTCTTGTGGTGAGATGCTGGCTTGGCGGTAGGTGCTGGATAGTAGCATCAGGCGGTGCAGCGGCTTCATCTGCCAGCCAGTAGCGATGAATTGGTTGGCCAAATAGTCGAGAAGTTCAGGATGAGTGGGGCGTGTACCCATACGCCCGAAGTCATTGGGAGTAGATACGAGACCAGTGCCAAAATGATAACCCCAGATCCGGTTCACCATGACGCGGGCGGTAAGCGGGTTAGCTGGCTCTGTAATCCAGTTGGCAAGCTGGGTCCGAGGCTTCTCTACGTCGATAGGCAGTTCTTCTTGCGAGCCTGACAGCAGCACCCCAAGTGGCCTCATCCCTACTTTGGCACCCTTGCTGCGATAGTCGCCGCGGCCAAGAAGATGAATCGGAGTCAATTCTTTGGTGTTGTTGGTGACAGCATAATAGGCTTGAAGAGGAGGAGGCATTTTCTCGTCCAGTTCCTCCAGGCGGATCTGAATCTTGCCCTTTTCTTCCTCAGTGGCCCTGCGCATGCTGGAGCGAAGCTTTTTAATTTCGCCTTCAATGGGGTCGACAGTGGCTTTGTAGGAAGCCTGTTGCTCGGGTGTAGCGACAATCACATCGCGGCTGTGTGTTTGGGCGAAGTAGCCCTGAATGCGGTAGTAATCGGACTGGCGGAAAGGGTCAAACTTGTGATCGTGGCAACGGGCACAGCCAACGGTCACGCCAAGAAAAGAGGCTCCCACGATGTTGGTCATCTCAGTCAGGACTTCGTTGCGCGAACTGGCGACTTCCTGATTGCCAGCATTCTTGCGCAGCGGCCCCAGGCGATTAAAGCCGCTGGCAATCAGTAGTGTAGGCGACGCAGGTTCAGCTTCGTCGCCAGCCAGTTGCTCTTTGACGAATTGATCGTAAGGCTTGTCTTGCTGGAAGCTCTCGATGACATAGTCACGATAGCGATAGGCATCGGGGCGGTGGGTGTCATACTCATAGCCATCAGACTCGGCAAAGCGCACGACGTCCAGCCAGTGGCGGGCCCATTGTTCGCCATAGCGAGGCGAAGCCAGCAGACGCTCGATCAGGTTTTCATAAGCCTTGGGAGATTTGTCGGCGACAAAGGTCTGGACTTCTTCGACGGTGGGCGGGAGGCCATGCAGGTCATAAGTAACGCGGCGGATCAGGGTGGCGCGGTCGGTTTCTGGAGCTGGCGCGAGGTTGGCCTTGCGCAGGCTGGAGAGAATGTAAGCATCGATTGGATTGCGGACCCACGTACCCGGGGCAGCGGGAGGCGGAGTGTCGCGGCGGGGCTGAAAGGCCCAATGACGACGCTCGCCTGGAGTGTATGTGCCAAATGGGGCAACTGTTTCCTCTGGAGCGGCTGCTGCCAGAATCGATACGATCCATACTGCGGTTAGCTGTCTCATTTCTCTGTGCTTAGGCATTACAAAGATATCAGGAGCGCGGGACTATTGCAGTGCGAACCGCAAAATGCGGAGCGGATCGAGGGAAAGTGCAATTGCGTAGGGCTGGGTTCTCGAAACTTCGACGAGAATTCTTGAGAGTTTTTCGCTTTGCCAGCAACTGTTACTTGGAGTAGTTATCTACTGCAGATAGCGACAACAACAAAATGAAGGCAATCAACTTTTTTCATATTATTTCTCAAGAACGGCCTGGCAGGGTCGATACGGTAATTGGGACAGTTGTGGCGGTAGCACGTCCAGAGGCGGGAGAAATAACTTCGTTGTCTCTTTCGGCTGGAAGATCGAATGCCTGAGTTTCCGCAAGAATCTCACAGCGCTGGAAACTCGAAGTTGGAGTGGTTCGCGTTGAAGGTGAGAACCAAAGCGGAAGAGTCTGTGCGGGTTGCGCTTGAAAATAAAGGGTATCAGACCCTTATGCCAACTTATGAAACCGTTCGCAAGTACTCAGACCGGTTGAAGAAAATCGCATTTCCACTATTTCCAGGTTATGTTTTTTGTCGCTTGGATCGAAACCGGCGCTTGCCAGTCCTGATGACTGCCGGAGTTGAATATGCAGTTGGATTTGGTGGAAAACTGGAATCAATCCCTTCTCACGAGATGGCGTCAATTGAAGCAGTTAGCCTTGCCGGTTTAGCCGTACAGCCTTGGCCCTATTTGAACACTGGAGACAGAGTTCGAATTGCTACCGGAGCTCTTTGCGGAGTGGAAGGACTGCTGATTCGAACGCAATCCGCGGAGCGATTAATTCTATCGGTAGAAATGCTGCAACGTTCCATCTCTGTAGAAATTGAACGATCCTGGGTGCATCCAATTTTGGAAACGCCCTCACAGAAGCAAATTCCCGGCCTGCGCAAGTAGACCGTACAAGCCCTCACTTTTTCAAACCGAAGAACCCCCTATGAAATTTCTATATACACTCTACGTGTCTCTTGCCATTTGCCATGCCCAGAGCAGCAGCCGGAATTCCCTGCCCTTGCCAGATTCGGTTTCGAACCTACCTCAACAAAAGATTGGCGTTGAAGATCTGGTGGGCATCAGCGTTTACGATGCTCCTGAACTGACTCGGACATTAAGAGTATCGGGCGATGGTTCGCTGAGCCTGCCGATGGTCAAGCGCCGGATTCCGGTAGCAGGGTTGCTGCCAGGAGAAGTGGAGGCAGCGATTGTTCGCGCATTGCGTGAAGAGGAAATCCTCGTTTCCCCGGTCGTCACAGTTTCAGTAATCGAATATCGCAGCCGCCCGATTTCAATTGTTGGTGCGGTGAAGAAGCCAACTTCGTTTCAAGTATCTGGGGCGATGAATTTGCTTGAGGCTCTCTCACGTGCAGAGGGATTGAGCGAGGATGCAGGCTCGGAAATTCTGCTCACGAGCGCCAAAACGGATGGACGCGGTCAATCGATGATGCTGACACGCCGGATTCCGGTAAAAGCGCTTATCGATGCAGCAGACCCGGAGTTGAATGTCGCACTGCAGGGAGGCGAGGAAATCCGCGTGCCTCCAGCAGGCAAAGTCTTTGTTGTAGGAAACGTGAAGAAACCAGGATCCTTTCCGATCCGCGACTCGAGTGAGTCGACAATTCTCAAAGCTCTCGCGTTGTCTGAAGGACTGATGCCATATGCCAGTGAGACCGCCTACGTTTACCGGGTGGAAGATTCAAAGCTCGAAAAGACAGAAATCGCAATCGACCTCCGCAAGATTATGAAGCGTCAGTCGGCAGATGTGGCGTTGCGAGCAAACGATATTCTCTACATCCCGGATCGTACCGGCAAGCGAGCGGCTATTACAAGTCTCGAAAGAATGCTTAGTATCGGGACCGGCCTCGGTACAGCAGCCATCCTCGTCGCTCGATAGTTCAAACGGAAAACACTTTTACTAACCCAGAAAGAGAGCCAAATGGCTATTCGCACTCCTGCCCACAATCCAATTGACATTCAGTCCACGCAACTTACAACAGCCAACGGATATTATGCCCAAGCCACCCAGACCCAACTCGAGGTGGAGCAAATCCAGAAGTCGCTGCCACTCTCGCACTATGTATGGCTGCTGCGCCGGAATCTTTGGAAGATGGCAGCATTTGTGGCGCTTTGCATGACGATAAGCTACATCGTCTCGGTGAGGCTGACGCCAATATACGAATCAACCGCAGTCGTGGATGTAGACCGGCAGGCACCTTCGGCAATCGTCGGTCAAGATTCAAACCGAAACGCCAGTAGCAATGATGCCGACCAGTTTCTGGCGACACAGGTGAGGTTGATTCAGTCCGACGCTGTACTGCGGCCCGTGGCACAGCAATTCAAACTATTGGAACGCGAACAGCAAATCGATGCCAGCCAACCAGAACATGCTCGAAAAGCCATCAATGCCCCAGTTTTGCTCAAGCGCTTAAAGGTCACTCGCCCGCCTAACACCTACCTGCTGTGGATCAACTACCGGTCCACCGACCCGCAACTGGCGTCAGACGTAGCCAACGCTATTGCCAACTCTTATCTCAGTCACAGCTACAACATCAGGATTCGGTCTTCGGCCTCACTTTCAACTTTCATGGAGCAGCAACTGGATGAGCTGAAGGCCAAAATGGAGCGGTCTGTGGAAGCCCTGTTGCGATTTGAACGGGAAATGAATGTGATCAATCCCGAAGAGAAGACGAATATTCTTTCTTCTCGTTTATTGCAACTCAATACGGAATACACAAATGGTCAATCGGATCGAGTGAAGAAGGAAGCCGCATGGAACTCAATGAAAAGCGGCTCGCTAGAAGCGGCTCAAGTCTCAGGGCAGGGCGAGGCGCTTGTGCTGCTGACGCAAAAGCTGAATGAAGCGCGGCAACGGCTGGCAGAGGTGAAAACCACGTTTGGCGCAAATCATCCCGAGTATCGAAAGGCCGCTTCTCACCTCGCCGAACTGGAACAGCAATTCGAAGTCACGAGAAGCAATGTCGCCGGGCGAATTGAGGTGGATTTCAAGCAATCGCTGAATCGCGAGGAAATGTTGAAGAGCGCAGTGGCAGAAACCAAGGCCGACTTTGACAAGATCAACGGCCGCTCCTTCGAGTACCAGCAAATTCGCCGTGAGGCGGAATCAGACAAGAAGCTCTATGAAGAACTCGTTCGAAAGATCAAAGAAGCTGGGATTAATGCTGGCTTTCAAAACAACAATATTCGTATTGCAGATCTGGCTAGACCGGCATTGCGATCAGTGTTTCCCAATGTCAATCTCAATCTCCTGCTGGCTTTACTGTTCTCAACAATTCTCGTGATCGGAGTGATTATTCTTCTTGACGCGCTGGACAACACAATTCGGGATCCAGAACAAACCAGCCGATTGCTGGGGGTTGATGTAATCGGAAGTCTGCCTTCGGTCAAAAACATCGGCACCCTGCAGTCGCTGCTCGGAGAAAAGACGATAGGGACGTCGCAGGGAACCGCAGGAAAAGCCCTTGGCACTGAAAGGAAAGACAGCCGGGGATATCGAACAATGTCGACTTATGAAGAGGCAATTCGAACACTGAGAAGTTCGATCTTGCTTGGGGACTTCGATTCCCGGATCAAATCGATCTTGATGACCAGCGCGAGTCCGAGTGAAGGAAAGAGTACAACGGCGATACATCTGGCAATTGCCAACGCAGAGCAAGGAAAACGCACGCTGCTGATTGATGCCGACCTCCGGCGGCCTAGTATTCACAGAAAGCTGGGGATGCAGATGGATCGCGGCTTGTCCAATGTCCTGATGGGAGAAATGACCTGGAAGATGGCCACTTTGCCAATCGAACAGATTGCCAACCTCGATGTGATCTTTTCCGGTCCGCCATCGCATCGTGCGGCAGACCTGATTGGACCACTTCTCGGAGACATGCTGGATGAATTCGGCAAGGAATATGAACTGATCATTATCGATGCTCCACCGCTGCTCGGCTTTTCTGAGCCTCTGCAGATGGCTGCCATTGCAGACGGAGTACTCGTGGTGAGCCTGGCGGGAGAAACAAATCGGAAAGCAGTGGGAAGTCTTCTCTCAGCACTTAAACGGCTAAGAGCGAATGTCATTGGGATCGTCTTGAATGGCGTAAAGCGCGATACGTCTGAAGGCTATAGCTATTACAGCTACTACAGCTCCTATCACGATCCCCAGCACGTAGAGAAGTAGTCCCGGAAAACAAAGAACATGGAACGCTGGATCGAGAGCTCAATTGACCGGCTTGGAATCGTAGTTCAGCCTTCTGACAGATCGAGGTTGGTTCGCCAGCTTTCCGGTTTTCTCAAGACACTTCTGGGAACATTTGGAGCACAGGCTGGAACCTATGCGGCGATGGTCTTGCTGACTCGATTCCTTGGAGTAGAGAGTTTCGGTCGCTTTGGAGCCATTCAAGCGACATTGACGGCGGCGTTTGGCCTTTCCACTCTCGGGCTGGGAATTACTGCAACCCGATATGTGGCGCAGTTTCGAATCGCAGACCCGATTCGCGCGGGCAGGGTCATAGGGTTGTGCAACCTCAGCGCTTTTGCCAGTGGGCTTTTATTTGGTGCGAGTTTGTTTGGGTCTGCAGGTTTGATATCGCAAATTCTTTTCCATTCTGGAGACTTAACGTGGCCTATTCGAATCACTGCCTTCGCGATCCTGCTTATGTCTATGAATGCAAACCAAAGCGGAACACTGATCGGGTTCCAGGCATTTGGCCGATTATTGCGAGTCCAGATTTTGCAGAGTTTTCTTACGGTCGGGCTAACCTATGCCTTGGTCTCTGCTTATGGTTTTGATGGAGCAGTTGCAACGTTACCGCTCACCTCATTGATCGGTTACGTTTTGTTACATCGCGAAATTAGCAGAGAGCTGAAGTCGCAGGGCATCGTAGTCCGGTATCGCGAGGCTTGGCCGGAACGCCAAATCTTGACTGAGTTTGCGTTTCCGGCGGCAGTGTCGGGAATCGTAGGAAGCGGTGCAGTTTGGATTGCGCAGGCGCTACTAGTGCGATCCGAGGCAGGATTGGCCGGGATGGGGCTTTGGACTGCTGCTGCAAGTATGCGTGCGGCAGTAATGCTTGGGCCTGGAGTGCTGGCACGAGTATCAAGCCCAATGCTCTCGACCCTGCATGATTATGGGCGCGCTGAAGAATACGAGAAAACGATGTGGTCCACGGCATTGGCAGCAAGCGCAGGAGCTTTGGCCGCTGGATTGCTCATTGCATTGTGCAGTCCGTGGATAGTTTTTCTTTTCGGCAAAGACTACATGAGCGCTGTTGGATTGATTCCTCTTGTAGTTGGATCCGCCGTTGTTGAAGCTTATGCTTCCAGTGTGAGCCAGGCTCTTGTAGCTCATCGAAGGCTGGATTATCAGCTTGCAGTCATTGGAATATGGGGGCTTACCCTGATCACATGCACCTGGTGGGGAACATCAAGATACGCTGCGACTGGCCTCGCATTTGCTTATCTGATGGCATGGATGACGAGTGCGATCGCATACACATGGATAGCCCGAAAGTTGATTACGGATCATAAGACTGGCCCCCGCTCGGCGGCCGATACCATTCAAGCAGCTCAAACATAGAAAGAGAAAATTGGACCGATTCGATGAAAACTCCCTACTTCAGCATCGTGATTCCGGTGTTCAACCGAAGACGCAAAATCAGGCGCGCCATCGATAGTTGCCCTATTCAAGATTTTGTGGATTTTGAGTTGATATTGGTTGACGATGCCTCAAATGATGATTCAGTTGCCGTCATTAGCAGTTATTCGGATCCAAGAGTTAAACTGATCCGCCATGAGAGAAACCGTGGTCAATGCCCGGCTAGAAACACCGGCGTGGCGGAAGCCATCAGCGACTGGATCGTATTCGTCGATAGTGACCATGCGCTAAAACCGGGTGCTTTAAGTCGAATTCACAAACAGATTGAAGTAGAGCGAGGCGAGGTGGATCGGCTGGGACTCATGCAGGACTGTGATACCAGCATTGCTACGCCACAGCCAGCGCCAAATGGGCAGCTTTTGGATTACGAGGGCTGGCTTCGATTTATCGAAAGGTCTGAGTTGTCAGACTTTTTGTTATGCACAAAACGAAAGACCTTCGAAGTAGTTCAGTTTACCGACTCCAGCATTCTTGAGATGGAGTACCAACTCAACTGTGCATTGAATTTTTCGACAAGAATCGGAATTACCAGCATCGCCTTGGCTAGTGTTTGGATTGAA
>JAYSVS010000017.1:0-25760 GCA_043718395.1 Acidobacteriota bacterium | reverse complement strand
GTGCCTGGGACGTGCGGCTTGCCGTTTGCTTCCATGCGGAGGCGGGAGGTAAGCAGCATCAGGTCAGTAGAGGCACGGAAAACAGGACGGGCTGGGCCGGGGGAAGTAACCTTGCCTCTGAGCGCCAGATAGAAACGGCGGAGGCGATTTGGCTCGGTCAGATAGGTGAGGGTTGGACCAGAAATGCGGGATAAGGTCTCGAAGTAGGCGGCGAGCCAGCCGTCGTCTTTTGAAATGAGGCGTTCGAGGAAGGCTGGGCCGCTTTCAGGGTTGACGCCGGTTAAGTCTGTCCAGACGGCGGCTGAGCGGGGGTCGCCCGGTACGGCTACTTTGCCGCCACGGATTTGAAGCATGCCACCGAAGAAATCGAGGACGTGAGAGAAGGCGCGGAGACGCTGGACTGGCATGGCTTTCTTGAGGTCTTCGGCTGTAGAAGGATCGAGTTTGGAGAGGCCGAGGTAGAGGCGGCAGAGCTGAGGGTCTGACATGAAGAACTCGATGAAGAGTTGTTCGGGTTTATCCTTTTCTTTCATTTCTGCCCAATAGGCAGGGCCGTAGAGGACTTGGACTTTGGTGGGTGTGTAGTCGTAAATGAAGGGCTTGCCGGTTTTAAGGGAGACTTCGAGATCGGAAAGGGGAAAGCCGGAGTCAATGGTGAGGAAGGCGCGGGAGGCGTTGACGGTTTCGAGAACTATGTCTCCGCCGCAGGCACCGCGCATCCGGTAGCCGAGGACTTTAAGAAGTTCGCCTGTCTGGGGGGAATCGCATTGCTCGATTATGATCTTGTGGTCTTTGACGGCTAGCTTTTCGAGCTCTTTGGCTTGTGAGAGATAGCGATAGACGAGCTTGAGGTATTCGGTTTGGTCGAGGCCTTCGTTATTGCCTGCGGCCTGGTAGCCATTGGTGACTACGTTGCGAGCGAGGGCGCCGAGAAGTTCGTCGGAGGTGAGGTCTGGGGAGAGGGCGGCCATGCGGGAGAAGCTGCGGATAGGGCCTGGGATTTCTGAGAAGCCAGTGCTGACGGCGGCGCGGTTTTGGGTTGAAAAGGCGAGGTTGGTTCCGCCAGCGGACTTGTAGGAAGTGAGATAGCCTTCGACGGCTTTCTTGTTGCCCTCCATCAGAGAGAGGACAATGAGGCGCTTGAGAGCCTGACGTTTGGTTGCGGCATCAGGGGATGTGGAGAGTTTTTCGTACGCGGCTATTGCGCCCGGATGGCGACGGCGTTCGAGGAATTCTGCGTGGGCGATGCCTCCATCTGCCTTATATTCCTGTTCAGCAGCGCGGATGGATCCAGCGAGTTCGAGATCACGCGCTTTTCGCAGGTCCGCAGAGAGAACAGTCACTGAGAGAAACGTGACTGTAAAAAAGAGCGCAAAAATTGATCGCACTTCAAACCTCCATGCCATAAGTGATGCCAATGTATCACTGTTTGAACGAATAAATTGTAACCATGTTGTGAATGTTGGGCTTCAAAGACGGACGCGGGAGATTGCTTCGGTGAGAGCGGCTTTATAGATGCTGGTGTCCGCACCATAGGAGAGGATGTCGAAGCCAGCGGTGCGCCAATTCTCGAGTTGCTGAAGCGTATTGGGCTGGATGCAGGAATGCTTGCCGTACTTGCGTGCTGCGGCGACTACTGTGCGGAGGGCTGCCTGAAAATCGGGGTGGTCAAATTGGGCCGGGATGCCCATGGTGGCAGTGAGGTCGAAGTGGCCGATCCAAAGGATGTCGACGCCGGGTGTGGCGGCGATGGCTTCGACGTTTGCGAGGCCCTCTGGGGATTCGATCTGGCAGATGACAGTGGTGTTGCGGTTGGCGTAGTCGAGGTAATCGACAGTGTTGGGGACGATGTAGTCGTTATGGGCGTGGCTGAGGCCGAGGCCACGGTGGCCGAAGGGCGGGTACTTGGCGGAGTCTACGATGTAGGCGGCTTGCCCGGCGGATTTGACATTAGCGACCATTACCCCGAGCGCGCCGGCGTCCAGGGTGCGTGCGATGAAGTGGTATTTGCCTTCGGGGATGCGGACGAAGGGGGCGAAGGTGGTGCCGTGAGTCCAGGCGAGTAGGTCGGCGATGGTGGAGAGGTCGTGGCCGGAGTGTTCCATATCGTAGACGGCGAAATCTACGCCTGCGGATTCGAGAATGCGAGCAATGCCGCGAGAGTTAAATTCCCAGACCATGTGGCCTACGGGCATGCGGCCTTGGGCGAGGACTTGCTGGAGACGATTTGGTTTCATTAGTTGGCTTTCCAGTGGTGGAGTTTAGCTTGAAAGACAGGGTTGTCGAGGACGGCTTTGTTGACGATGCTAGTGGGGAGGCTGCCCTGGGAGAGGGCGAGGAGGTTGGTGCAAGCTTCGATTGAATTGTCGCGGGCGATCTCTTCTGTCCAGGCAAGGGCGTGGGGCGCGAAAATGACATTGGGGCAGTTGCGGATGGGTGCGTTGGAGGGCAAGGGTTCGACTTCGAAGACGTCCAGTGCGGCACCGGCGATCCAGCCTTCTTTGAGAGCTTCAACGAGGTGGGCTTCGTTGACGATGGGGCCGCGTGCAGTATTGATCAGGATTGCCGTTGGTTTCATGAGGCGGAGGAGATCTCGATTGACGAGGCCCCTGGTAGAAGCGCTAAGGGAGCAGTGGACGCAGAGGTAGTCAGAGTGTTTGAAGAGTGCGGGGAGGTCTACGAGTTCTACGTTGAGACTGGCGGCGTGTTCTGGGGTGGCGTTTGGATCGTGAGCGAGGTGTTTGCCGAATCCTAGTGAGGCGGACATATGGAACATTTCTGATGCAATGTTGCCGAGACCGATCGAACCGAGAGTGCGTCCGAGGATGTTGCGGCCAAGGCCGGGGAGAGCTTTACGCCAACGTTGGGATTCGACGATTTTGTGTTGAGGGATGAGATTGAGGGAGCTGGCGAAGATGAAGGCGATGGCGGCTTCCGCGACTGGACGGCGGACGGCGTTGGGGGTGATAGCGAGGATGATTCCGTTTTCGGTGAGGGCGTTTGTGTCGATGAGGTCGTAGCCGACACCCCAGCGGGCGATGATCGCGGTGCGCTTTAGGCCAGTCAGGTTTGAGGTGTCGAGTTTGGTTGCGAGGGCGAGGATGCCGTCGTAGGCGTCGAGTTGGTCACGGGTGGGTTTTTCGCTTTCGGCTGGGGGCATAAGCTCAACTTCGATGTTTGGATTGTTGCCGAGGAATTGATGGAGAGGAGCTTCATAGTAGCCTTTGGCTTCGATGGAAAAATCGTGAGTGACACCGATGCGGAAAATATTGGAGGCAGACATGGCTGGATTATTGAAGATACCGGAGCAGATGAGCTGTGGCAAGAGCAGAAGAAAGAGATTTCCAATAGAATTTAGGTGATGCGTATTGGTTTGTTGATTGTTTGTACAGTAGCTGCGATGGCGCAGGACAAAGCTGAGCACTTTGAAATGAAAGTGCGACCGCTGCTTGCCAAGAATTGCTATGGGTGCCATACGGGATCGGCTATGGGCGGGTTGCGGATGGACTCGCG
Organism: Acidobacteriota bacterium; assembly: GCA_043718395.1. GTDB lineage: Bacteria > Acidobacteriota > Terriglobia > Bryobacterales > Bryobacteraceae > Bryobacter. The sequence goes on along the minus strand of JAYSVS010000017.1, from coordinate 22,247 downwards.
TGAGGCTTTGTTGAAGGGTGGAAAGAGTGGGGCGGCGGTGGTGGCAGGTAGGCCCGAAGAGAGTCTGCTCGTAAAGGTGATCGATCATTCGCATGGGCGGCTGAAAATGCCGCCTTCTGGGAAATTGGGTGCGGCTGAGATTGCGCTAGTGAGTGATTGGGTTCGGGAAGGGCTGGTGTTTCCTGAGCGCGTGGTGGAGGTTGAGAGGTCATCGTTCTGGAGTTTTCAACCGGTGAAGAAGACCGTGCCGCCTGAAGTGAAGAATGCAAAGTGGGTTCGTGGTGCGGTGGACCGGTTCGTGCTTTGGCGCGTCGAGAAGGAAGGGTTGAAGTTGGCCCGGATGGCGGACCGGCGGATTTTGTTGCGGCGCGTGAGTTATGACTTGACGGGATTACCTCCGACGCCGGAGCAGACGCGTGCTTTTGAGACTGACCGGTCGGCGAATGCATGGGAGAAGGTTGTTGACCGGTTGCTTGCTTCTTCGCAATATGGAGAGCGCTGGGGTAGGTATTGGCTGGATGTGGCGCGGTATGCGGATGACAAGTTGAACTCGACTCAGGATGAGCCTTATACAAATTCGTTTCGCTACCGGAATTGGGTGATTGATGCTTTGAATCGCGACATGTCCTACAAGGATTTTGTGAAGGCGCAGATTGCCGGGGATTTGATGGGTGGCAAGGAGTTTGTGGCGGGGACTGGTTTTTTTGCGTTGAGCCCCGAGATGCAGGATGAGCGAGTCGATGCTTTGACCCGTGGGTTTCTTGGGTTGACTGTAGCTTGCGCACAGTGTCATGACCACAAGTTTGATCCGATTCCGACCAAGGACTTTTATTCGCTTCAGGGGATCTTAAATTCGAGTGAACTCAATGAGACGCCACTCGCGGAGGCAAAGGTTGTTGAGGATTGGAAGGCGCGGAAGAAGGAAGTCGAGATTGTTGAGAAGCGGATTAAGGATTTCTACGATACACAGGGCCGGGTGTTGGGCGAGGCGCTGGCTTCTCAGACTTCGCGGTTTTTGATGGGGACGCAAGGATTAGGGGATTTCAAGACTCTGGATGAGGAGACGTTGGTGCGTTGGAAGAAGTATGTGGGTAGTGAGCGGTTGTATCATCCGTTTCTCAATCAGTTCCGGTTGCTGGTGAAAGCGAAGGCACCTGAGGCGGAGCTTTGGGCGGAGGCTCGGAAGCTTGAAGAGTTGGTGCTGGCGATACATGAGGAGAAGAAGCTGGTGGATGAGAAGAACAAGGTGTTGCTGGGGGTGGATCCTTCGCGGAATGATCTATCGCAGACGCAGTTGGTGGCAATGGACCGGGATCGCACAGTGCTGTGGAGGGATCTGTTTGAACGATCGATTACTGACGCGGGTGGGGCGTTTAATTATGGCAGTGGGGTGCTGTATTACGGCAAGGAAACGATTGAACGGTTTTTGAGTGGTAGCTGGAAGACGTATCTGGATGAGCAGAAGAGTCTGGAGGCGGCCAAGAAAAAGGCGTTGCCGGAACAGTATCCTTATTTGCAGACGTTGAAAGATAAGCTGAAACCGGCGGATATGAATGTGTTGGTGAGGGGAGACAGGAACAACAAAGGCGAGTTGGCCCCGCGGCGGTTTTTGGCTGTGTTGAGTGGCAAAGAGAGGGCGTTGTTCCATCAGGGAAGTGGACGCTTGCAGTTGGCTGAGGCGATTGCTGATGACAAGAATCCTTTGACGGCAAGAGTGATTGTGAACCGGGTGTGGCAGCAGCATTTCGGACGCGGGATTGTAAATACGCCCAGTAACTTTGGACAACTTGGAGAGAAACCATCGCACCCGGAGTTGCTGGATTATCTGGCTACCGATTTTGTGGAACAGGGGTGGAGTTTGAAGAAGTTGCACAAGCAGATTTTGATGAGCGCGACTTATGGATTGAGTGCGGAGGTAGTGGAGGAGAACCAATCGAAGGACCCGGATAACCATTTGTTCTGGCGGGCGAACCGGCGGCGGGTGGATGCCGAGACACTGCGGGATTCGTTGTTGTTTGCTTCTGGAGAACTGGATTTGACCTCGGCAGAGAAGGCGATGAAACTGGATGACGAAAAGAATCTGAAGCGGACGGTGTATGGGTTTATCAGCCGTCGCAAGGTGGATTCGACGCTGGCTCTGTTTGATTTTCCGAATCCGCAGGCGACTAGCGAGGCCCGGATGTCTACGCTGGTTCCGCCGCAGCGGCTGTTTTTGATGAATAGCCCTTTTGTGGCGGAGCGTGCAGTGGCTTTGGGTAAAAGGTTGAGCGGGCCGGATGCTGAGAAGGTGGCGCAGGCTTACCGGATTCTCTACTCGCGGGAGCCTGATGCTACTGAGCTGAAGCTTGGGTTGCAGTTTCTGGCGCAGGGCGATTGGGTGCAGTACGCGCGGGTGTTGCTGGGTTCGAATGAGTTTTTGTTTGTGAATTGAGAGAGGCTATGATGCAACGGCGGAATTTTTTACAAAGTGTTGGCGCTGGGTTTGGTATGTATGGCCTTGCTGGAGTGCTAGAGGCGGCGAATCCGCTGGCGGTGAAAGCTCCGCATTTTCCGGCCAAAGCCAAGCGGATTATCTATCTGTTTTTGAATGGCGGGCCTTCACAAGTGGATACGTTTGATCCGAAGCCGATGTTGACCAAGTATCACGGTAAGCCTATGCCGACGGCCAATTTGAAGACAGAGCGGAAGACGGGGAATCTGATGCGGAGCCCGTTTGAGTTTCGCCGTTGCGGCAAGAGCGGGATTGAGGTGAGCGAAATTTTTCCGAAGTTGGGGAATGTGATCGATGAGTTTTGCGTGATCCGTTCGATGCATACGGACAGGCCGAATCATGAACCTTCGCTGCTGATGTTGAATAGCGGGGACAAGTTGCCGGGAAGGCCGAGTATGGGTTCGTGGATGACCTATGGGCTGGGGAGCGAGAATCAGAATCTGCCGGGCTATGTGGTTTTGTGTCCGGGGTTGCCGGTGCTGGGGCATCAGAACTGGGCTGCTAATTTCTTACCCGCAGTGCATCAGGGGACTTATGTGCCGCTGGGGGAGAAGGACCCGAAGAAGCTGATTTCGCATATCCGGAATGAGTCGCTGACGCCCGAGAAGCAGCGGCTGGAGCTGGATCTGCTGGAGAAGTTAAACCGGCATCAGATCGCAAGGGAAGGTGTCGACCCGCAGTTGGAGGCGACCATTCAGGCTGCGGAGATTGCGTTCCGGATGCAGACGGAGGCACCGGAGGCGTTTGATATTACGAAGGAGCCGGAGGCGGTGAGGGCGCGTTATGGGGATGGGGATTTTGGTCGAGGGTGTTTGATTGCGCGAAGGTTGATTGAGCGTGGGGTGAGGATGGTGCAGGTGTATCACGGGAATTTTCAGCCCTGGGACAATCATGACGATATCGAGTTGCACCGGCCGCTTGCAGATCAGAGCGATGGGGCGATTGCGGCTTTGATTCAGGATCTGCGCGCGAGCGGGTTGCTGGACGAGACGATTGTGATGGTGGGCGGGGAGTTTGGACGAACTCCGGCTGTGGAGGTGGGTGGACTAGTGAAAGTGCAGAATGGACGTGATCACAACAACCACGGGTTTAGTTATCTGGTGGCTGGTGGTGGGTTCAAGGGTGGCACTGTTTATGGGGCTACTGATGATTTTGGGTTTGCTGCGGTGGAGCAGAAGGTGCATATTCATGACCTTCATGCGACAGTGCTGAATCAGATGGGGCTGGATCATACGAAGCTGACTTACCGGCATAGCGGGCGGGATTACCGGCTGACGGATGTGGCGGGGAATGTGGTGCGGGAGATTGTTGGATAGTAATGTGGCATTGTTAGGCCGCATCAACAAAGGTAATCACAATTCTTTTGCCGAGGCACGCGAGCGCGGCCTGAATGTTTTCGGGTTTTGTGTCGTGCTTCGGATTGAGCATTCTTCGCACGACTGTTTCGCTCACTCCAAGCCGTCGTGCGAGTTCTGTATTCTTGAGCTTTTGCTCGCGCATGGTTAGGTAGAGTGCGAGCTTTGGGGCAAGGTAAAGAGGCACGCTTACCAGTCGTTGCCCGCGTTTGGGTTTAGAGGGTGAAGGGATGGCTTCGCCGCGAGCCATACGGCCCGCGATGGCTTCCGCTAGACAGTCGGCGGCTTGCTCGATGGCGTCTTCCAGATTGTCGCCGCCGGTTAGGGCTTCGGGAAGGTCGGGAAATCGAACGAAAAGGCCTTTGCCGTTGGTCTCGGCTTGAAAAATGGCCGGATAAATTGCGCTGAACATTAGAGGTCCTCCTTGCGAATTCCGATTTGTTTGCACATGGCTGCTAGCAGGCCCGGCCCGATTTCTTTCTTTAAGTCCTTGAGCACTGTGAGTCTGCTCCCCAGAAAAAGTGTTCCGTGGCTGCTCGATCCACGTTGTGGTGCCCATCGGCAGCTTATGCCTTTCTTCCTCGCGTACGCTTTTACGGCGCGGAAGAATTCGGAACCATTCATGGATCTATCTTATCGAACACTTATTTACCGGCCTAAGGGTCGGGATTTAAGGGACGACGGAGGCGGCGGGGAATGTAGTGCGGGATATTGTGAGTTGGGGGCGAGCCCTCTACAGGGACTCTCGCTTCACCCTGTATGAAAATTCAGGAGGCCGATTGCATGTGGTTGAGATATTTGGCGGTAGTTCCTCTTGCCGTTGGCTGCTTCTGGGCCTGGACAGCGTGGCGGCATGTGCGAACGCGGCGGTTGATGTCGCGCTGGCCAGTGGCAGAGGGCCGCGTGGTGCAAAGCGCGGTAGAGGAGCGTCGAACGATGAGAAACTGCACATATGGTGTGAAGTTGGCGTACGAGTTCCGCGTTGGGAAGCAAACCGTCCGATCCGGGTCGCAGAGTCCGGAAGGGGCGGTTTTTACTTCATCGCGGCAGAGGGCCGAGCGGGAGGTGGCGTGCTATCGGGTGGGAACGAAGGTTAGGGTTCGATACGATACAGACAACCCGCGGCGGTGCTATCTGGCAGACAACGGAGCTGCGCTGGGCATTTGGATTTCGGTGGCGGGTGCAGTGGCGTTTGCAGGGGGAGCTGCGCTGATCTGGTTCTTGGTGTAGAACTGGCCTTTTGGAATTTGTTTGTCTCGCGAGTGAAGTTGCGTAACTTAGCGGCCCGGATTGCCGGATGACGGATGTGGCTGGGAAAGTGGTTGGGGAGATTGCCGGATAGCTGCAATGCCGTTCAGCAAGATTTGTATAGGACTTCAGGACACTATTCGAATATGCCGTGATCCGGGAGTCGATGTGGATCCCTCTACACTGCGCGACTTCAGACGAGTTATTTATACATCGCCGCCCGTCCGCTCTGACTAGGCGACCGGATACCCGAATGGCTTCATTCCTCTCTCGAGAACTGTCTTAGGGAACTGGTCCGTTCCGCAAAGGATGAACGAGCCGAAGTCCTTGAACCACTCGCCGGATGGCGCGACAGGACCGGTCTTTACCCATTCCTGCAGAGCCATCAAGTCCGCAACGGAGATCCGCCGCTCGTCCACTCGCTGCAGCAGATGTTGCCAGACTGGCCGTGGCAGGTTAGCGAACTGAATCTTCGGCAATGGCTTCCGTCCCGAAGATTGCGCGGATCAGGTCTTTGCCCGCTTCGTTCTTCCGGGTTGGATCGTCCTCTGCGAGGAAGCGATGGTATGAGGACTTGAGTTGCTCCTTGGCTTCGGCCTCAGCGCGAACCCCGCGTTCAGCCAGAGCTAACAATGCCCGGCTCATCGTGACGTGCTGTTCTTTGGCCGTGCGCCTGACCGCCGAGACAAGTGTTGCCGGGATCGTAACGCTTTGGCGAACTGATCTCACCGAGGCCGTCTTGCGGGTTGCCATACTCGAAGAATAGCAGAATGCACCAGTGTGGTGCAGGTGGCCCCTGATCAACGGCACCGCGCTCGTGGCGGCCAGTACCGCTCACAGACGAGTTCCAGTTCGCGGTTCCCTTCGTGGCAAGCCGTTCCTTATCGTGCGGCTCAATGCCAAGCGGCGCACGTCCAGAGTGAATCGAGAGACTATTTGACCCGGCTCAAGTCTCGAGTCTGCATGGAGAGCCAAGCAGGTATCTAACTTGTTAGACAGAATTAGCAATTGGTTGAAGCAATTTACCCAAATCGAGGAGCAGTTACGGCCCAGGCCGGGATGGGCCGCAATGCTTCGCCAGATCTTTCAGGATTTTGGCAGATTTCCGCTCGTGCCCAAGTCCGAAGATGGCGTCTTGGTGCTTGTCAATCGCTGGATTTAGGGTTGTGGCACTAGTAATGCTGGAGCACGCGGCAATGTTTCTTTTCGCGTTCCATCCAAAAAATGTGACTTCAAAGCTTCAATCCTTGTCGACTCTGGCATGCACTGGAAATTCCCATTCAAAAGTTCTTGAATTGTGTAAGATATTTCTACCCAAAACTATTCCATCCCCGTTCCAACGGAATACTGAAAATGTTTAAGGAGGCCGTTTATGGCCAATCTGTACTTTGAAATGGCGCTTTTGCTGCTCATTGCCTTCCTGGCGGGATTTCTTGTAGTGTGGCTTTTCGAATTTGCCACCTCAAGGAATGCTGCAAATCGAAACCCAACTCTCTCTAAAGACTGAATCAACCGGAGCACTCATGTTTGCAAAACTTGCAACCCTTGCCGTATCGCTGTCGTTTCCCGCGCTTTGCCTCTATTGCCTCTCCAATCACTCCAAAACGATTGAGTCGGCGATCAAGACAACGGTGCAATCCTCAATGCTTGCGATCCCTGCTACTGGGGTTCTTGTTGCTGCCGATGGGCGGGACATCACACTTACCGGCGAAGTCGCCACCGAAGAGTTGAAGATCAAAGCTGGTGCCCAAGCGCTGCTGCTTCCTGGTGTTCGTTCGGTGGAGAACCGCCTTCAGATTCCACCGCCCGTAGCTGCAATTCAAACGAAACTGAACGAACTGCTTCTCCGGAAGAAAATCGAATTCGAGAGCGCGAAGGATTTGATTCTCCCGTCCAGCACTGCTGTCCTTAGAGAGGCTCTGGAGATTCTGGCTGCTGCACCGGATCTAAAAATCACTGTTGGTGGTCATACGGATGGACAAGGCAACGCTGCTGCCAATCGGGTGTTAAGTCAACGCAGGGCGCAAGCCGTTGTCAATTGGTTTAGTAAGTCCGGTATCGCCACGTCTCGAATGTCTGCTGCTGGCTTTGGGCCGGATCAACCGCTCGCCTCGAATGCGACGGCTGCGGGCCGATCTGAAAATCGCCGGGTCGAGATCGTTGCTGATCGAGCAGTAATTGTCAAGGAGAGGAATTAGTTCACCATGATTCAAGTGATTGCACATATGTGGCCCTGTTTGCTTGCTGCCTTTGGATTGGGCTCAGCCTTGGGCTGGTTGATCCGCCGGTACTTCTCTCAACTCGCTTTGAGGAGTGAGATCCCGGATGCCGCGAACTTTGTTCGACGTTCTGATCTTGTTCCATTGGCAGCTAAGACTGATTTGCCGGACTTCTCTCGATTCGCCTTTAAGACTGAATTGCCTGATCTTGCGCCTTACGCATTGCAAGCCGCCATCAAATCCCCAGACCTGAGCGGTTTTGCATTGAAATCGGCTTTGTCTGCCCTGCCCAACTTCGCGAGTTTCGCATTGAAGTCAGAGTTGCCGGTAACACCCAATCTCTCGGGCTACGCGCTCAAGACGGACATCCCCAAATTGGCTGACCTCACAGGCTACGCCCTAAAGTCAGACTTGCCCAAACTGCCTGATTTCGCATCCTTCGCTCTCAAGACGGAGTTGCCGAGGCTTCCAGATTTCGGAATCTTCGCCCTTAGGTCAGCTTTGCCTGTGATTCCAGATCTCACTGGCTTTGCGCTCAAATCAGAACTTCCGGAAATGCCTGATTTGTCAGGCTTTGCCAGAAAATCTGAAATCACTCCACCTGCGGATCTTTCGCCATTTGCCCTAAAGTCAGACTTGCCCAAACTGCCTGATTTCGCATCCTTCGCGCTGAAGACGGAATTGCCGAGGCTTCCAGATTTCGGAATCTTCGCCCTTAGGGCTGCTTTGCCTGTGATTCCAAATCTCACTGGCTTTGCACTCAAATCAGAGCTTCCGGAAATACCAGATTTGTCAGGCTTCGCCAGAAAATCTGAAATCACTCCCCCAGCGGATCTTTCACCTTTTGCCCTCCGGTCAGAACTGCCGGTTGGTCCAGACCTTAGCCGCTATGCGTTAAAGTCTGAGATTCCCAATGCGCCAGATCTCTCCAGCTTGCGCGCCTCGATTTCATCGCTCGAGCTTCAATTGGCAAGCATCACTGAGACTCTTGCCGCACAGCGTAAACTCGCGGTTGAAATGGCAGCAATGCCAGCGCCGGCACCTAAACCAGATGATCTGAAATTGATCTGGGGAGTTGGGCCAGTCCTTGAGCGCAAACTCCATCAGCACAATGTGTTCACCTTCAGGGAGGTTGCTCTCTGGACGGATGAGAATATCGATTTGATCGAGCCACAGCTCGAGACAATTCCAGACCGCGTCCGCCGGGAGGACTGGATGGCACATGCCAGGACCTTACATTATGAAAAGTACGGGGAACTCCTTCCAGAGACGGCGCGCCGCAAGTATGAGGCCCCTGTTGTGGTTGTTGAGGCTGTCTCAGATGATCTTGAACTCATCCATGGAGTTGGTCCGGTTCTCGCGAACAAACTCAAGGCTCTTGGGGTATTCACGTTCGCCCAAGTTGCTTCCTGGACTGACGCCGACATCGAAGTGATCGAGCCGAAACTCGACACGATTCCAGACCGGATTCGGCGCGAAGGATGGGTGGAGCATGCTGAGTCTTTGATGACAGATAGAAACGCACCCGCTCCTATTCAAAAGGCAAAAGGGGCCACCGCATGACTTTAGTCACCAGAGCTTTGCTGACAGTGCCTCTTACCAGGTCATCGCTCCTTGAGTGATCGCTTGCATCGAGATTTCAAACCGGAAGTGTTTCATTGATATTGGCAGGGAGGGCACTCGCCACTTACGATTGAAGCTGTTCGACGTTCATTTGGAAGACTTGCCTGCCCGTGATGCTCCATTTGCGCTTGGTTGGCGTTGGATTGAGCGGTGTTCGAGTCTCTGAGGGCGCAGGGCGGCTGTTATGGCTATCAGTGGGCTGCTCTCGATTCAATCCGGTCCCGTGCGTGCTTCTCAAAATATATTCTTTCGCATCAAGCCGGTCATGATGGCAACCTGATTTCATACCAATTCCTCGATCTGTCATCCCTAGCCGGCTGTTTCAGCCGACTAGCAGGTCGTGCTACTTTACGGAGTAGTGTCGTCGTTCCAAATCCACCTTCAGCAATACGAGGGCCCTCTAGACCTCCTGCTGGATCTGATCCGCAAACAGCAGATCAACATCTACGATATTCCGATCGCCAAGATTACCTCGCAGTACCTGGAGTATATGCAGAAGGCGATGGCGATGGATATTGAGATTGGTTCTGAATTTGTTTACATGGCAGCAACCTTGATTCACATCAAGAGCAAGCTGCTACTGCCGAGGGATCCAGAGCTTGAAAAACTCATGCCCGAGGAAGACCCGCGTAAGGAACTGGTAGACCGGTTGCTCGAGCACGAGAGATTTCGTGGTGCAGCTCAGATGCTGGAACAGAAGCGCCTGATCGAGGAGGCTATCTGGACGAATCCTCAAGTGGACAAGTTGATGGGCGAAGATCAGGACCCGGGTTTGTCGGTTACTCTTTTCGATTTGGTGAAGACGCTGGAAGCGGTCCTGGAACGCGCCAAGAACCGGCCGATTTACGAGATCACTGGCGAGGATGTGACCGTGCCGGAGATGATCCAGCAGTTGCGTAATGTTTTCGACCATGTTGAGACGGGCAGGAGTTTTAGCGCCCGTGAGATGTTCGAAAAGCAGAAGAGCCGCCGGGCGATGATCTGTCTTTTTCTGGCCATCCTTGAGATGGTCAAGCGTCAGGCGATTGAACTGGTTCAGGATGAGATTTTCGGCGAGATCGTTCTCGCCCGCAGTGCCAACTTCGAAGAAGCTTTTCCCAAAGAGAGCGACCTAGAAGCAGTCGAACAAGAATACACATAAGAATCAGACGAAGATGCAGATGGAAGAACAGAATTCAATAGTCGAAGAAATCACATTCGACGCCAATCAGTTTGTCGAAGAGACAACAAAGACCATGAGCGAAGAGGATCAACTCAAGCCCATGATCGCGGCGATCCTTTATGTCACCGAGGAGCCGATGTCGAGTATGGAAATTGCGCGTGGGCTTGGCCGGGAACCTGAGCTAATTGAGCGGCTGATCCAAGAACTGATTGTTTTCTATGAAGAGCCGCAACATGGTTTTCAAATCCATTCCAAAGCTGGCGGCTATTATTTTGGAACAAAACCTGAGTTTGATGAGGCACTGCGCCAATTCTTTCAGAGCCAGAAGCAGCCGCTCAAACTATCGGCCGCCGCAGTTGAGACCCTGTGCATCATTGCCTACAAACAGCCGGTTACTGCTCCTGAGATTGCCCAGATCCGGGGCACGCAGGGTGTCGGCTCACTTAAGCCGCTGCTTGATCGCAAGCTGATCACAACTGCCGGACGAAAGGATGTCGTCGGCAAGCCGGTACTGTATAAGACAACTCCGGAATTTCTGATCCAGTTCGGACTGAAAGATTTGAAAGAGCTGCCGACGCTGAAGGAATTTGAAGAGTTGCGCCGGCTTGCGCTGGATGATGACTTTACGCCTGCGGTCGCGACTGATGCCGGTCCGGAAATCACGGAGGCTGTGATTGTTGAAGAAGCAGTGATTGTAGAAGAAGCGGCTATTGTTGAGGAAGCAGTCTTCGTTGAAGAGCCCAAAGTTGAAACAGAAACGGTAAGCGCCAAAAGCGCCAAAAACTAAAGTGCCTGTAGAACGACTCCAGAAGATCATGTCCCAAGCCGGTGTTGCCAGCCGGCGCAAGTCAGAGGAAATCATCCTCGAAGGCAGAGTTCGGGTGAACGGCAAGGTGGTGATGGAACTGGGTGCCAAAGCTGACCTCTCGGTAGACCACATCAAGGTTGACAACAAGCTGTTGCATGCTCCGAAGAGCTTGATCTACATAGCTATGAATAAGCCGCATAGCGTTGTGACCACGATGAGCGACCCGGAAGAGCGCAAGACGGTTACCGAATTCCTGCGCGGTGTCAAAGAACGCGTTTATCCAGTTGGCCGGCTGGATTATCACAGTGAAGGTTTGCTGCTTTTTACCAATGATGGCGAATTTGCCAATCGCATCATGAGCAAGCGGCAGAATATCGTCAAGACCTATGTGGTGAAGGCCAATGGGACCTTAAGCGATGATCAGCTGGATGAATTTCGCGCTGGCGTTCCGCTGTTTGGCAAGAAGACTAAGCCTGCCGTGATCAAGCCACTGAGCCGGGCTGAGAACCCGTGGTACGAAATCCAGTTGACGGAAGGCCGTCAGAACCAGATCCGAATCATGTTCAAGCACTTTGGCTTTCTGGTGGAGAAGTTAAAGCGAGTGAAGATTGGTTTTCTTGAGCTGGCCACGCTGAAGGCGGGTCAGATTCGCCATCTAACTCCGGCTGAAGTCTCAAGGTTCAAGCATCTTCTCAAGATGGAGGCCAAGCCCGATGAGGACGATTGAGCAGATCTTGCGTGAGTCGAAGACTATTGCAGTGGTTGGGTTATCGAGCGACCCATCGCGGCCCAGCTACGGCATTGCCAAGGCACTACAGCAGTATGGCTATCGCATCATCCCGGTGAATCCTAAAGAGACAGAAGTGCATGGCGAGAAAGCCTACGCGAATCTCGCTGACATTCCCGGAACAGTCGATTTGGTGAATGTGTTTCGCCGGCCCGAACAGACTCCAAGCGTTGCCAAGGAAGCAATTGCCATCGGAGCCAAGGCACTTTGGTTGCAGTCTGGCATCGAGAACGATGAAGCCGAGTCAATCGCGACAGCAGGAGGCCTGGACTACATCAGCGACCTCTGCATCATGGTGGAGCACCGCAAGCTTGGTCTTTAGGGCATTACTGTAAATTCAATGCTGTTATTGTTGCGAACTGCATTACCAGGGTTGTTTACCACGCAAGTGTGGACGCTGTTTAGCACAGTACACCCGCTTCCGGTGAGAGAATTCGCTGTTGTAACGTTGGTGAATTCAACGTGAATCACTCTTCCCATTCGTGACGGATGGCGGCGTAGTCTTTTGCCGAGAATTCTTAACGTGGGGGAGCCTGGATCATCCGGCTTGAAATATTCCAGATTTGTACCATCGTCTGCTGTCTCGAATGCCAATTCCTTCGTCACAGCCCCTGACGTCCCCACCTGATAATAAATCGTCACGCCAAGCTGCTTGTCGGCCAGCCGGTCAAATAGGATCACAATCGGGTCAGCGTCTCGCGCATCATAGCGGTAGGACAAAGAATTGACTTTTCTGGCAGCCGAAGCCAGTACATTCTTATTTGTGTCCTTGTATCTTCTTTTAGCTGCCGAAACGGCTGTCCATGCTGGCCCGGAAAGCGTAACGGACTCAAACCAAGACATCATCAAAGACGACCCGATCACAGTCACGGGACGATCATTATCATCTCCAGGTCCGCCTGGCCCAATGGTCTTCTTTGGGGGTTCGGGAGCATCCGATGTCTTCTGGTTCGAAGCTCCACATCCTATAAGAATCACCCCCAGTAAACAGCTAATCAGGGCACTGCTTAACATCTTGGTATTGACCATAAAAGTCTCCTTAAACTTGGGGATCAAGTATGTCACAACTAATCGTGCGGCGCCAGCCCGAGCCAGGCTGTGAATTTCTGCACATCGTTCCGCTTCAAATAACTTTCCATGGCATCTGCGGGCCAACTGCGCTTTAAGCCTTCCAATAGTTCTCTGGAGTGGAGCTTTTGTTTTGATTCCTCCGCCGGCTCTGCGCGGGCCAGCAAGGCTGCACACTTCCAGGCCGACTCATTGAGTTTTGACTTCTCAAACTGAGCCAACGCAGTTCGCAACTCATCCACCGCTGCGCTACGGTCTGTAGCCGCCATCAGCACTTCACCCAAAGCCTGTTTCACTCGAGCCTCTGCATAAGGGTCATTCAATGGCTTTGCGAGTTCCAGCGCCTGCCGGGCAATAGTCACTGCCTTGGAAGCCGCACCACTCCTGGCCATCGCCAAGGCCAAGGCCATTTTTAATTCCATGCCAATTCTCGGTGACTGTGGTTGCGTCCGTTGCAGGATAGCCTCGGACAATGTACGGGCTTGCCCATGATTTCCAGCAAAGAGTGCCAATTCCACTTCGAGTAATGCAACTGACGGTTCCAATGCCGCAGTCGTGTTTGCTGCGGCCTGAAGCTCTCCCAGCATGGACGCAGCTTCCTTCAGCTTGCCTAGCCTTGCAAGCATCCGCACCTGGTTCAGCAGAGCATATCCAAGCGACAATCGATCCCCTGCCTGCCGGGCTACTGCCAGCGATTCCATATAAGCACTCAGGGCCTCAGGGTAGCGTTCGAGTATTGCCAGAGCAGAGGCAACGGTATCCAACGCTACACTGATTTGACTGACTTCGGCCGACTTGCGCGCCGCCGCCAATTGTTGATTGGCCGTTTGGAGTGCGCCCTCGTAATCTCCCTTCTGCCGCTGCAAACGTGACCGTAACACGAGACACAGACCAGCTTCACGGCGAAATCCTCCACTCTCCAGGTAGGGTTGAGCAATGTCCAAACTCGACATCGCCTCCGCAGTCCGGCTACGTTGTGTCAGTAATCCGGCAAGCGCCAAATGAGCCATGATTTCGTTGCGCTTCCTTCCCTGTGCCCGAGAGTACTCGATGGCTTCGCGGAAGCGTGCCTCTGCCCGGTCATAATCTCCCTTCACAAAATAAGTGCTTCCGATTTTTACCAGACCGATCGCTGCGAGGGAGGCCATTCCCGCGCGCCTTGCTAAATCAATCCCTTCGGCGGCCAACGCTTCCGATTGCACGACATCCCCCCGTAAGTAGCGTACAGAGCTCAATTGGAGCTTGGCATTCACCTCCTGATAGGTGCTTTCAGAAGTGGTTGATAACTCCACTGCATGACGCAACCATTTTTCGGCGTCTTCCAGGTTCGCCCCCTGAGCCGCCAACTTTCCGCGCTGAAACTCTACTTCGGCAAGGCCCTCAATGTTGCTCAAGGTGCGGTAGAGATCTTCCGCTTTGGCAAATCCGCTGGCAGCTTCGGCTTTGTTTTGCAACTGCCCCTGCAAGACTGCTCCCCTCAAGATTGCGGCGGCATATTGTGGATCTGATCTAAGCGCATTCGCATAACTTGCCAGGGCCTTTGGGGGCTCTCCGTTTTTCTCCTGCGCCCCGCCGAGTTCCACCAGCGAGCGCGACTTTTGATCGCCGCCGGCATCATCGGCCAGACGTTGATACACCGCTACGGCCCCGGCAAAGTCGCGGTTTAATGTGAGCCTCAATGCCTCCATCCGTCTTCGCTCCAGATCGCTCAACGGTTCCGAGTTTGCTGTCGCTTCTAACAGAGATTTTTGTGCCCGCTCGACATCATCCAATTCTGTCCAAGCTGCTGCAAGGCGCAGTTGAGCTTCGCGAAATTGCGGATCTTTCTCAACTGCCTTCTCCAGCGCCCGTGCCGCACGATAGTAGACGCCATCTCGCAAGGCATTGGACCCCTCTAGATAAAATCGCGTTGCTTCGGGTGACGCGACATGACCGCTGGGTTTCCACCACAGTGCGCCTGCCGCCAGAGCCAAGAGCAATGCCGCTCCCAAAGCCAGCCTACGGTTCGAGAATGTTCCATAGATTCTGTGTGCCAGAGCTGTCCTCAGCCCGGTCTGGCTAGCCTCGTGAGATAGCTGCTTAAGGGCAGCCCTCATCTCGGTGGCCGTTGCAAAGCGCTGCCCGCGAAACTTGGCAAGGGCTTTTGACTGAAAGGCATCAAAGGCCTTAGTCAGGCCCGGTAAGACTTTCGATAGAGGAGCTAGCTGATCGTCTTTGACCCTGCGCAACGCGTCCTCCACATTTTGAGCTTCAAATGCTGCCCGGCCAGTCAGGCATTCATAGAAGACCGCCCCGGCGGAAAATAAATCCGTGCGCGGGTCCAAGGTTTCTCCTCGTGCCTGCTCTGGCGACATATATCGAGGAGTGCCCACCGCAACACCCGCTCCGGTCAATTCCGGTCCAATAGTTCTGGTAGTCCCAATCCCAGCCGCAACGGCCCAGCCCGGCGAGACCCACTCCTTGGCCAAGCCAAAGTCGAGCACCTTGATCTGACCACGGTCACTCAACATGATGTTGCTGGGTTTGATATCCCGATGCAAGACTGGCCTCAGGTTTGGCCCTTCGCGATGGGCTTCTTCGAGTGCGGCCAGCAGCCCGTCGAGTAGGGCCACACTCCGGGCTGGAGATAGCGGCCCCTCCAGCAACAGATCACTCAGCCTTTTGCCCTCAACATACTCCATTACGATATAAGGACGGGCATCTTCGGTGTACTCCAGGCCATAGACCCGGGCGATGTTTGGATGGTCCAGCCTTGCTGCATGCCTTGCTTCTTCCACGAGCCGCGTTAGCAAGCCTGGGCTTTCCTTGGTGCTCAACGGAAACTTGATTGCCACCATCCGCCGTAGGGTCAAATCCTGGGCCAGATACACTTCTCCCATCCCCCCAACTCCCAGAGGCCTCTCAATTCGATAGTGCCCAACCGTTTGTCCTGTCACAGTTTCTACTTATCATCGAACCCTTTGTTCCGTTGCGCAAGCTAAGCTATGCTTGCTGCGTGCTCAAATTCACTGCCCTGGTTCTTGTTGCCGCACAATTGCTCTCGTCTGTGCAATCCGCCGCTGACTGTCAACCGCCCGAGAAGGATTCCCTCTCCAACATCACTTCTGTCACCCAGGAGCAAAGCAAATGGTGCTGGGCAGCAGTGGGCAAGATGACTCTCGATTATTTTAATATCTCATTCGAACAGTGCAACCTGGCTTCCAAGGCTACGCCCCGCCAATGTAGTGCCGCGCACCCGCAGTTTCCCATCGATTGCTGCGCGAATAGGGGCGACCCCGCTTGTGATTTCCCTTGCTGGCCACCACTCCGCTCCAGAGACAAGTTTGGTCTGGACAGCAAACGCACTTCCTCCGGCGTCGCTCTCAAGTATGAAGATCTTCAAAAGCAAATCCATTGCAAGCGTTCGCCGGTTGCGGCTTCCTGGCTCAATCCGAGCGGTGGACACATTGTTTTGGCAATTGGTTATCTATTGATTGAAGGCAACCCCCAAGTGGAGATCCTTGACCCTCAACAAGGGCGAGGCTACCGCATCATTCCTTATTCGGAGTACGCAATTCAACCCGGCTACCAATCGCACTGGAGAGATTACTATGACATTCACAAAGTCAGCCGCTAGCAAGCTGGCCTTTCTACTTGTTTGCGCCGGGGCATTCGCTCAATCCAACTCATCCGGCCTCGAATCAGCAACGCGCTATCTAATTGCTGCTGTAAACCAACGCAATTATGCTGATTTTGGTTTTCGGTCGTTCGATGAAGTGGCCAGAGCCTCCCTTGGCCAACCTATCCGTCTCCACCGCGCCAACCTCCGATCCTTTAATAAGGATTCCAACCCGGCAAAGTTTCTTGTCAACACCAATGAATGGATTTACCCTGTGCTTGCCGGAAAGGAAGTTCGCTGTGAAGTGATTCTGGCTCAACGCTCGGGAAAATGGATCGTCATTTCCCTCGGCGACAGCAAATTGGCCCCGGTCCTATTTCGCGCTCGGGAGAATCTCCAACGTGAGCGGGACCTTCCCTCTACTGCTTTCTATGCTGTTCAGGTAATGGGCCCGCAGCTCTTTTTGCTCGCTCATCAAGTCAGCGGGCAGGGAGGAGCGCAAAGCACATATCTGACAACCCTGCTCCAGCGCTTTCCTGCAGACAGCCCTCCCTTTACCACTCTGCCAGCCTCTACTGTGCTGCTAAAGCTGGCGAAAGAAATAGGCCCCAAGACGCCAAGAAGTCCCGGACGGTAGCTTTAAATGAATTGATTTTAAGACTTGAACTCTACTATCCTGAAAACAACAACTTAGGGAGTTCTCAGATGTCTAGATTCATACTAATTCTGACTTTACCGGCTGCGCTGGCTTTTTCGCAAACCACGCTCGGGACGCTTACCGGTCGAGTTACCGACCCCAGTGACGCAGCCATCACTGGCGCAGCCGTCAAGGCGACCAATACTGGTACCCGGCTGGAGTTTCGAACGGCCACCACAGCATCGGGGAACTTTGTTCTGCAGCAACTGCCGGTGGGCAGCTACGAACTCAGTGTGGAGGCTGCTGGTTTCAGAAAGTCGATTCGCAAGTCGATTGAGTTGAATGTCGCTCAAACGCTGAGTGTGGATGTGCGGCTTGAAGTGGGGCAGGTGGATCAGAGCGTCGAAGTGACAGGGGAAATCCCTTCGCTACAGACTGCGACATCTGATCTTGGGACGACCATCAGCCGCGCGAAGCTGATGGACCTTCCGCTGTTTGTTGGCGGTAATGTTCGAAATCTGGAACAGTTTATCTTTCTAGCGCCTGGGGTGACCGGGGATACGAACAATACTCAGATCTCGGGTTCACCAAGCCGGGCCAAAGAAGTGCTGCTTGATGGAGTTGCCTCGACTGGGATTGAGAGCGGCGGCATCATCGCTGGTAACGCCCGGCCTTCTGTGGAGACGATTGGCGAATTCAAAATGGTTCGGGCCAACTTCAATGCCGAGTACGGCCGCACGGGCGGGGGAGTTCAACTCTTTACGACTCGGAGCGGTACCAATGAATTGCATGGTGCCGTTTTCAACTATTTGAGAAATGACAAGCTGGATGCCCGTGGCTTTTTTCAGCGTACGCGGCAGGTCAATCGTCAGAACGAATTTGGTGCCACCATCGGGGGCCCGCTCTACATCCCGAAGATTTATGACGGCAAGAACAAGACCTTCTTCTACTTTGTCTATGGCGGATATCGCTTTCGCCAGGGTTCGCCCAATACGCTGCAAAGCCTGATTCCGCTGGACTTCCGGCAGGGAGACTTTTCACGGGCAGCGGCCATTTATGATCCATCAACGAACCGCAGTACTGCCAGCGGAATTGTTCGCGATCAGTTTCCGGGGAACCGCATTCCCGCCAGCCGCTTCTCGAGTGTGTCTCGCAACATTCTGCCGCTGCTGCCGACTCCGGATAATGCTTCGATCTTTAACAACTTTCTGTCTAGCGGACGTGGTCAAACCAATAGCAACCAGTACAACCTGAAGATGGATCATGCGTTCTCTGACAAGAACCGTATCTCGGGTTACTACTATAACGATCTGAACGAGATCCGCGACCCGGAGCTTGTGCCCGGGCCAACGACCCCGAACCGCTCTACGGCCAGCCGAAACAACTGGGTCCGACTGAGTCATGATCTGGTGATCAAGCCGACGATGCTGAATCACGTCACGCTTGGTTATACGCGCACCGCAGTGCGGATTGCAGCCTATAGCCTGAATCAGGATTGGCCTTCAAAGTTGGGGCTGACTGGTGTAAATCGCGGGCCGGACAATACCTTTCCATGTATCGAATTCATCGCCTCTGGATTTTCCCGCCTGGGAGATCAGAATTGCAATAGCCGTGTCTTTCAGACCAACAATGCGTTTCAGTTAGGCGAGAGCTTTTCGTGGGTGCGTGGAAGCCACAACTTGAAGTTCGGTCTGGACTTCCGCTTCATGGAAACGAATGGCATCGATCCCTGGCGCACCATGGGCTGGTTTCAATTTAATGCGCTCGAGACGGCTCTGCCGGGCACAGGCAATAGCGGCAATGCGATCGCGAGCTTTTTGCTGGGTGGGGTGAACCGGGGTCAGTTGCAGGTGTTCAGCTATTTCCCGCGCAACCGCTACCAGTACTTTGCCGGATACGCGCAGGATGACTGGAAGGTGAGCCGCAAGCTAACGCTGAATTTCGGCCTGCGCTACGACGTGTTCATTCCTCGATATGAGAATCGCGACAACCTTTCGACCTTTGATCTGAATTTGCCGAATCCTGCGGCGGGAAACCGCCCGGGTGCGATGGTGTTTTTGGGTGAGGGTGCTGGAAGAAGCGGGCTGCAGCGATTGGCTGATACTGACTTCAAGGCATTTGGGCCGCGTCTTGGTTTGGCCTATGCTCTGATGCCGAAGACCGTGCTGCGGAGCGGCTATGGGATCTACTACGCCCAGGGCAATGCCAACGCTGGCTTGCGTGACTCGCTGCAATCGAGTGTTGGCTTTGTTGCGCAGCCGGTATTTCAGAGCCTTGATGCCGGAGTGACACCTGGCTTCAATTGGGATGGTGGATTTCCGCAGAACTTTGCCCAGCCGCCTTTCATTAATCCGGCCGCTGGTAACGGCTCTGATGTGCGTATGATTCTTCGTAGCGATGGCCGTGCGCCTTACTTCCAGAACTGGTCTTTGACCGTCGAGAGGGAACTGACGCAGCGAATCAATCTGGAGGTGACGTATCTGGGTACGAAGGGCACGCGGCTTGGTAATGGGCTGGTGCACTGGAATGAACTCAATCCTTCGAATCTGGCGCTGGGTTCTTTGCTGACGCGGAACATCACGTCTCCTGAAGCAGTGGCGGCGGGGATTCGTGCGCCTTATTCTGGCTTTACTGGTTCTGTTGCGCAGGCGCTTCGCCCTTATCCGCATATGCAAGCGGTGTGGAATCGCAGCAACCCGGCAGGGTCGTCGACATATCACGCTCTGCAGACGCAGTTGCAAGTGAGAAGCTACCGGGGCCTCGATGTACAGATGGCGTATACCTGGGCCAAGACCTTGTCTGATTCTGACATCCTTGCAGGTGGCGGGCCTGCGGGGCAGACCACTTACAATCGCCGGCTTGAAAAGGCGATAGCCACTACAGACGTGCCGCATATCTTTGCGCTCAGCTATAGCTACCAGGTTCCTTCGTTCAAGAATGCCAGCCGGCACATTTTGGGCGGCTGGACCCTTACCGGGATTCATCAATATTCAGTGGGTACTCCGATTACGCTTACGGCAAACAATACTTTGCCGCTATTTACTTCTGCATTGCGCCCAAACGTGTTGCCGGCTGACCGGCGTGTGGAGGCAGACAACTTCGATCCGGCCCGTGATTTCTGGATTAACCGGGCTGCCTTTAGTGCGCCGGCCTCACTCACTTTCGGAACAAGCGCACGAGCTTTTACCAACTTGCGCAATCCGAATTTTCTCAATGAAAACTTTGGACTTATCAAGCGGATCAAGCTGATGGACCGGTTGCAATTGCAGTTCCGCGCCGAGTTGTTCAATGCATTTAATCGCACCGTATTTGCTGCTCCGCAGGCCAATGTGAGCAATGCCCAGTTCGGACGCATTTCTGGTCAGTCCAACACGGCCCGCCAGGGCCAGCTTGCCTTGCGCGTGGAGTTTTAGCGATTTTAATTCGTATGGCGGTGAGGCGAGGGCGCTTAAGTCTGCCGGCCTTTTGCTGTCTGGTTCCACTTCCGGATCACGTGCGTCTCTTTCTCCCAGCCAAGTACGCTGATCGAAGCTGTACTGAGTGCGAGGAGTCGAGCGTTGAGGGGCGCAAGCCCGAGGTAGTGGCAGGCAAGAAGGCGCAGGAGATGGCCGTGAGCGAAGATCACTACGTCCCCGTCAGCAGCCAGGGCAGCCTCAATCACATTGCCGCATCGATCATAGACTTGCTCCATGGTTTCGCCATCGGGTGTTCCATGAGTCCAGATGGACCAGTCAGGGATGATGAGCTTGATTTCGGCAGCGGTTTTGCCGTCGTATGAGCCGTAGTTATACTCGCGCAGATCGTCGAGCAATATAGCTTGCGCGCCAAAACCAGCCAGCTCGCAGGTGCGGCGGGCCCGCTGGAGCGGGCTGGAATAGACGGCAGCAAAGGACTTGCCCGCAAGCTCCACTTTGAGGCCAAGCGCTTGTTTATCGCCTTCTTCGGTAAGGGCAAGGTCTGTCCAGCCCGTATGTTGGCCGCTGAGGCTCCAGGCGGTCTCTCCATGGCGCACAAGCCAGATCTCATGCTTGTTCATTAGAGTGCTTTGCGAATCGTGAAGTCATAGGCTGCAGTTCCTACGATACCGCCGAGGAAAGGCGCGAAAAAGGGGATCATCCAGGCCGAGGCACCATCGGTTAGACCATTGTTCTTGAAGCCGGCAAAAACGGTGAAGAGCCGTGGGCCGAGATCGCGGGCCGGGTTGATTGCATAGCCGTGGAGGCCACCGAAACTGATACCGATGGCGACCACAATGGCACCCACCAGGATCGGTGTTAGCCACGAGGGTGCGTTAAGATTCTTTTCGTCCGTGAGGGCCATGACCAGGAAGAGCAAGAGCGCGGTGCCGAGAACCTGGTCGATGAAGCCGGCCGAGGGGACATCCGGGAAGGCTGGAAAAGTGCAGAAGATGCCGGCGCTGTGATCGAGGCCAGGGTCTTGTTTGAGGAAGGCTGGGCGGTAGTTGAGGAATACGAGTGCAGCACCGCAAAAGGCACCTGCCATCTGGGCCAAGATGTAAGGGGCAACCTTGGCCCAGGAGAAGCCACGGAAGATAGCGACCGACAAAGTGACTGCCGGATTGAGATGTGCGCCGCTCACCTTGGCGCTCACTGCCACCCCCATCATCACGGCAAGACCCCAGCCGAGGGTGATGTTGGTGTAGCCGCCATTGACGAGCTCACCGGGGGTTCCTGAGCCAAATAACTGCACCATCGCCACCACCCCTACACCGAATAGAAGAATGATCATGGTGCCGAGAAATTCGGCGGCTAGTTCGTAGATGAGAGTTCCGCGCATCCCGCGATTCTATAATGAGGCATATGCCTTTGGTATTGCTTCTTTTTTCTTTTGTTGTTGCGGCCTCAGCGCAACCGATGACGCCGGCCGCCTTGGCCGACTACGTCAAGGCCAACTACACCAAATACGAACACCGGATTCCGATGCGCGATGGCAAGCGGCTATTCACAAGCATTTACGTCCCGAAAGACTCTTTAAAGACGTATCCGTTTTTAATGACGAGAACGCCGTACAGCGTGGCACCTTATGGTGTTGACAAGTACCGTCCGAACCTTGGGCCGAATGAACTCTTTCTGAAGAGCGGCTACATCTTCGTTTATCAAGATGTGCGGGGCCGGTATTTGAGCGAAGGAGTTTTCGTCGAGATGACGCCCCACCGTGCTGTCAAACGTGGGGTTCAGGATACCGATGAATCGACAGACACTTTCGACACAATCGACTGGCTGCTGAAGAA
>JAYSVS010000160.1:0-13377 GCA_043718395.1 Acidobacteriota bacterium | reverse complement strand
CTCTGGCACGCCGTTCGCTATGTCGAACTGAATCCAGTCCGTGCGGGTCTGGTCGAAGCCCCAGAGCGGTATCGCTGGTCCAGCGCCGCGGCCCATCTCGATGGAAAGGACACCAGCCACCTGTTGGACATGGCCTTCTGGCAGCAATCCGGCGGCATCGAGAACTGGCAAGACTTGCTCAACACGACCACCCCGGAAGCGGAAACAAAACCTCTGCGCACCGCAACGTATTCCGGCAAACCG
This sequence comes from Acidobacteriota bacterium, assembly GCA_043718395.1. Taxonomy (GTDB): domain Bacteria; phylum Acidobacteriota; class Terriglobia; order Bryobacterales; family Bryobacteraceae; genus Bryobacter. Next base: position 13,134 of record JAYSVS010000160.1, on the reverse strand, counting down.
CTTGGTTCTGAAGGGTTTGTGAAGCAGGAGATGGCCGCCTTGGCCACGAGAATTGAAGAGCCAAACGCAAGTTTTGAGCCCGCCAGAGATTCCCGACTTGCAGCAGGAGAATATGTCGAAGCCCTGGCTTCCGCTGGGCAATAATGGGTTGTGAGCTTTGAAGGATGTGGCTTGATTTTGGACAAAATTGCGCACGAGACGGTCCACGCTGTCACCCTCTCTGTTGGAATGGTATCCCACCTTTTAAAAAGGCGACAGCCTGATCCGTCCCAACCCCATCCTTCTAGTTTCCTCAATGATTTTGAGGTTTTTCCTGCCAATCCACTGCCGGATTGCCGTCAGTCTTCTCACTCACATTCTTCAGTAGGCGGCCAAGTGACTCAGAATCTGACACTTAGATAAAATCCAAAATGCATCCAAAAGCCCGAGATTTTGCGAACTTCAGACCGGGACGGGTCCACCCGTACCAGCCCAAATCTCGCTCAGAAAACCAGGCCCTACCCCGGGTGCGTCGCGAGGTGACGCATGGCTTCGATACGATGGCGCGTCTGACAACACAGTGCAGACCAAGCTGGGGACGCAGTGGGACCCTAGCCCGGCGTGGCAGAGCGTGATCTCGGGCGTGCAGTTCAATGCGTTTGAAGCAGTGACGAGCTTGAATCACCTGGGGCTCACCGAGTCTCGGACGTATAACGTGCTGGGGCAGATGACGCGGATGACGAAGGGTTCGCTGATCGATGTGGAGTACCGGTTTTCTGCGACGGCGAATGATGGTAAGGTCCTTTCACGAAGAACTGGCTTACTGGAGACGATTTTCTGTACGCGTACGATGAGCTGGAAAGATTGATCTCAGTTTCGACTACTGCTGGCCTTTCAACTGACGGATGATCATCTGAACCGCGCCCTGGATTACCAGATCCGAGCGCGGTATTAATTCTGGATACGCCGTGTTCTCCGCTCTTAGATACCAGCGCCCTTTGGTGTGGACAAGCCGCTTCAAGGTGGATTCTCCATCGATCAGGGCGGCCACAATCTGCCCCGCCTTGGGGTTGGGTGTTGGTTGTAAGACTACAATATCGCCATCGAGGATGGCAGCGTCCTTCATGGAATCTCCCCTTACGCGCAAGGCATAACACCCTCGTTGCGGCTTAAACCCGAGGGTTTCGAGATCCACCTGCATGCAACCCTCAATCCTCACCTGCCCAAGGTCTTGAGGCGGCCCAGCCGGAATACCGCCATAGATCGGAATCGAAACTACCGGGCCATCGCCCACTACCTCTATCTGCCGTGATCCACGGTCGGCCTTACGAATCGCCCCCTTTGCCTCCAGCGCCACCAAATGGCTGGCAACCCCGTTGGGACTCTTGATGCCAAACGCCTTCTGCATCTCTGGTATCGAAGGCGAGCATCCCTGTTCCCTGCGGAATTCGCTGATGAAATCTAAAATTTCCTGCTGGCGTGTGGTAAGTTTCATGCTGTAAGTATTTACAGTATAGCGAGCTGGCGGACTATGCCTGGCTGTACACAAAACAATGCAACGAGCGAATCGTTACAATGTTCGAATGGCTATCGACAAGAAGTGGTACAACTATTTCGTTTCTGTTGAGGATTCCTCCAGTACAGATGCTTCTGGTGCGGAGAAGCCACAAGGCAATAGTGCGGCCCAGGCAGTAGCCGACATTGCAGCGTCTATCCAGCCTGCGGCCGTGCAGCAGCGGGTTGAGCAGAACATTGAAGCGGCGGCCCCGGCCAATGGGGCCAAGCCGCTATCGTTTCAGGAGATCTACGCCGCTGCGGAAATCGTCGCACCCAGCCATGGCTACACCGTGCTTAAGGTAGCCGACATGCTCGAAAACCCTCACATCAAAGAATTGCCGGCCGAGGTGAAGCGGAGTTCAGTGCTGGTCGCCCTGGACGCAGCTAGTGTGAAGGTGCAGGAAGTTGTCGAAGACGCAGTGCGCCGGGATAAAGCCCTCGACGCCTTTGAGCGAATTCAGCAAAAACAAATCGAAGAGCTCGAAGCGGCAAAGCTCGAGGAGAATCGCAAACTGCAAACGGAGATCGACAAACTTACCGCCGAGTATAAGACCAGGATTCAGGCCAACAACGATTCTGTCGCGCAGCGTAAAGAATCTTTCTACAGTTGGCGCCTGGACAAGCAGAAATTGGAACAAAGAATTGCGGATACCGTATCTCATTTCGTGACCGAAAATCCGATCACCACCTCCGCTTCTCCGCGCAATCCTCCGCCCGCCTCACCGAAGGCCGGGAACTAGAGCGCTGCCGGCTCGTCCTGAGCATCGGCTAATCTAAACCTGAAGCATCCAGATCCTCGAAAGGAATCTCACTCTATATGTGGAACCGTTTCACTCGCGTAATTAGGTCCTTTGTCGGCATGTTTATCTCCGTGGCCGAAAACCCTGAATTGATCCTCGAACAGAACATTCGCGATCTCAATGATCAAGTGCCCCGGATGAACGAGTCGATCGCAATGGTCAAGGCGAATGTATCGCTTCTTGAAAAAGAAGAAGCCAAGTACATGCGAGAAGTGCAGGACCTCACCATGAAGGTGAAGGCAGCGATCCAGGGAGGCCGTGACGATCTGGCCGCCAACTTCGCCACGCGCCTTGAGTCGTTACGATCAGCCCTGTCGCGTACCCAGGAACAGTTGCAGACGGCTCAACTGGCATTTGAAAAGGCGCTAAACGTCAAGAAGGCTTTCATGCGCGAGAAAGAACGCAAGACGCAAGAGGCCATGCAGGCGATTCGCGATAATCGCCGTTCGCAGTGGCAGAAGAAAGTGGCTGATACACTTGACCAGTTTGAAGTGGCCGGTGTTAGCCAGACTCATGACGAAATGGTTCGCAAGATCGACGAGCAAACTGCTGTCAACGAAGCCCGCATGGAAATGGCGCTTGGCAACGTGGATCAGCAGAGATTCAAAATCGAAGAAGAGGCTGAGAACCTGCGGGCCGCTGAATTAGTGAAACAGTTCAAAGTCGAAATGGGACTGATGGGCCCGGCTGCGTCGGCTACTCCAGACAAGACGATAGGCGGTCGCGAAGGCGAACGCACCACGTAGTTCATTAAGAGGATAAAAATCATGGCTGTCAAAATCGAAAAAGGAGGCAAGCTCCTGATCTTCGCGATCGGACTTGGCCTGGTTGGTTACGCTCTCAATAAATATGGCCTGCTCGACAAGCTCATGCCCTCGGCACAAGTGCGTCAGTCGTCTGAAGTCGGAAAAATCGATCTTCCCTCGATTCAGGAATCGGCCAGAGTGAATGTTGCCGCAACGGCACTCCCCGGCAGCGCGCGTGGCTGCGACGATAAACCGGAGGTCCGTCTTTACGTCTGGGCCTGGAATGCACAGATGGGTTTGATGTTCGCCAACGGCGGTGTGCAGGCAACCAAGGGCAGTCTGATGTGTGGCAAGAATGTGAACCTGCGCTTTGTTCGAGAAGACGATGCGGGCAAGATGCAGGAAGCGCTTGTTGCCTTTGCCACCGATCTCAAAAAAGGCAATGCACAACCCTCCAAGGGCGCGCACTTTGTCGCAATCATGGGCGACGGTTCGGCTACCTTCCTCAAAGGCCTAAACGATACGCTCAAGAAGATTGGTTCTGACTACACGGCAAAGGTGGTTGGCTCCGCCGGCTACTCTCGCGGTGAGGACAAATTCATGGGACCCGCAGACTGGAAGCGAAATCCGCAGGCCTCACGCGGCGGCGTAGTCGCTGGCTACCTGCGCGATGGCGACTGGAATATTGCCCAGAAATGGCTGGGCGACAACAACCTCTGCAACAACCCGGATGAGAAGACTTACGATCCCAAATGTATGAACTGGGTCAGCGCGAATGATTATATTGACGCTGGCGAGAAGTATATTACCAATTACTGCGAGACGCGCCCGGTTGTAATGGATGGCAAGAAGACCGGGGAGAGCAAGAAAATTTGTGTCAACGGTGTTGTCACCTGGACCCCGGGAGATGTAAACGTCGCCCGCAAGCGCGGAGGAATTGTATCGATCGCCTCCACCAAGGAATATAGTTCTCAGATGCCCAACACCATCATCGGAATCGATCGATGGATGCAAGACAATCGACCGACTGTCGAGGGGATGCTTGAGGCGGCCTTCCTTGGAGGCGACCAGATCAAGGCGCACCCAGAAGCTCTCAAGCACGCTTCTGGCATCAGTGCCGCCGTATACAACGAGTATCAGAATGAGCCCGGATATTGGGAGCGTTACTACAAAGGCACGGTGGAAGCCGACAAGCAGGGCGTGCAGGTGGAGCTAGGTGGCTCTTCCGTCAACAACCTGGCTGACAACATCATTCTGTTTGGAATGGCACCCGGCACGGCAAACATCTTTGCCGCTACCTACAGCACCTTTGGCGACATCGTCTCAAAGCAGTATCCAGATCTCGTGCCGACCTACTATCCGGTTGACGACATCCTGGACACGTCTTATATCGCCAACATCGCCAAGCGAAATCCGCAGATGACGCCGGCAGCAATGCCGCAGTTTTCTCAGTCGTCGAAGGTGGATTCAGTGGTGAGCCGGCGTTCCTGGAATATCACTTTTGACACCGGCAAGGCCACATTTGGTGGAGGAGCACCAAAAGATCTGGAGCAACTCACGCGCGATCTCCTGGTTGCGGGTAATACGCTGGTTGAAATCCACGGGCACACTGATTCTGTTGGCGGTGCCGACGCCAATCAGGCTCTCGCAGAGTCTCGTGCCTTTGCCGTGAAGAAATATCTCGAATCGCAGTCGTCGGTGAGCTTCCCGGAAGGCCGCTTGCGGGTCTTTTCGCATGGACAGGCAAATCCTGTGGCACCGAATTCAACACCTGAGGGGCGAGCCAAAAATCGCCGTGTTGAAATCGTCATCGGAACTGCAAAATGACCACGTCTACTAGCTGGCTGGATATCATCAGGCCTAACCAGGCTGTATCCCGAACCACGATGCAAATCGTGATCGGGGTACAGGTTGCGATCGCCCTCTTGCTGTGGTGGCTCTCCCCCTGGGCGGCCTTGCCCAAGCCGAATGAAGTGTTTCCGGCCGTTGTAAAGCTGTGGTTAGAACAGGGCCTGGGCCCAGAACTGGTCACCAGTTTCTGGATGAACGTGCAAGCCCTTGCCATCACTGCTTTCATATCGCTTGGGCTAGCTTACCTGTCGGTGCTGCCTGCGGTGCGTCCGATCGTAGCCGCTGTGGCCAAGGGACGCTTTCTTGGCCTCAGTGGGCTTACCTTTATCTTCACGCTGATGGTAGGTGGCGGACGGCCGCTCAAGCTTGCGCTTCTAGTCTTTGGAATGACAGTCTTCTTTGTCACTTCGATGGCCGCCGTTGTGGCGGCGATCCCCAAGTCTTCCTTTGACCATGCCCGCTCTCTCCGCATGTCTGAGTGGGAAGTGGTCTGGGATGTGGTTGTTCTCGGTACGCTGGATCAGGCGATTGAAGTCTTCCGTCAGAATGCGGCGATTGGCTGGATGATGCTCACCATGGTTGAAGGAATTTCTCGATCTGAAGGTGGCGTAGGGGCGATGCTGCTCAATCAGAATAAGCACTTTCACCTGGCTGAAGTCTTTGGAATCCAGATCCTGATTTTGCTTGTCGGTCTTGTTCAGGATTACGGCATTGGCGTATTTAAAAATACCGTTTGCCCTTGGGCGAACTTAACGCTGGAGCGCAAATAGTCATGGCCTCCAATTACGAATACACACTGAACGAATCGATTCTTAAAGTCCAGGAGGCCTCGCTCACGCTGGGCGGCAATCTGATCCTCGACAAGGTCTCTTTTGAGATTCGCAACATCATGCGCCCCGATGCCATTGCGGGGCAGGTGATCGGCCTTCTTGGCCCCTCCGGTATTGGGAAAACGCAGCTATTTCATCTGTTGGCGGGTCTTAAAGAACCCACCTCCGGACGAGTGCTAATTGGCGACCCTGGTGTACCGGTCAAGCGTGGAATGGTCGGCGTTGTCGCTCAGCACTATCCGCTCTTCATGCATCGCACTGTGTTGGGTAACCTCCTTGTTGCTGGTGCCCGGTCGGGTAAGCCCGAGGCCGAGTACAAGCAAAAGGCCCACAATTTGCTTGAGCAGTTTCGCTTGCTAGACCGTGCCAACCACTACCCGGCACAGCTTTCAGGTGGACAACGCCAGCGCGTCGCCATCGCTCAGCAGATCATGTGCAGTGAGGCGTTTCTTCTGATGGACGAACCCTTCAGCGGCCTCGATCTGATGGCGCTTCGCAAGGTGCAGGAACTGATCCACGGCATCTCTACCGCACATGAGTTCAATACCATCATTGTCGTTACTCACGACATCACAGCAGCACTTGAAGTGGCCGACACGATCCTCCTGCTGGGCCGCAACTCCGATGCGCAAGGACGCTTCATTCCAGGTGCCAATATCCAGGCCATCTACAACTTGATCGAGCGCGGACTGGCCTGGCGCCAAGGCATCTCGAACAGTCCAGCTTTTGTTGAGTGTCTGGCTGAAATCAGGGAGCGCTTTGCGCTGCTCTAGACCCGCTTTGACGATACTAGGATAAGACTTCGCGATGGCCGACCAAGAGCAGGACGATCCCAACTACTATAAGGAAGCTTTCCAGTGGCAATACAATGTCATCGGATTGGTAGGCGCTCTTGCGGCATCGGTGATCTCGGTGAGCCCAGTGCCGCTGATCCTCGCCGCTGGCGTCGAGCTGATGTATCTTGCTACGGTTCCTGCGATGCCCCGGTTCCAGCGGCTCATTCGTTCCCGCCTATTTGAGAAAGAAAAGGACGAACACAAGCAAAAGCTGAAACAGCTCTTGAGTACCTTACCTTCAGAGCGGCGTTTGCACTACCAGCAACTCGATCAGCTTTGCGGTCTGATTCGAGCCAATCTGGCGCGCCTCTCGTCTAGTTCGCAGATCTTTGTCAGCCAACTTGACGAGCGATTAAATGAACTTCTGGCCGCCTTCGTTCGTCTTGCCAACCACGACATGATGCACATGCAGTATCTGAACAGCACCAATCCCAACGCAATCCTGCGTGAATCGCAAGAGCTTGAGGCGCGCCTGCCCAATGAGACCGCCCGTGTGCGCGAAGTCAACAAGAAGCGGATTGAGATCTTGCACAAGCGTATCGAGAAGTATGGCAAGATCAGCGAGAATCGCCAGGTCATTGACGCGCAGTGCAATGCAATCGAAGATGTTCTTCAATTGATCCGGGAGCAATCGATGACAATGGAAGATCCGCAGCAAGTTTCAGAGCGGCTTGAGTCTCTGGTGCGCGATGTCGAGTCTACCGAAGAAGCGGTACGGGAGGTGGAGGCAATCTTCCAGATGAGCCCCGAGATCGAAGGCTTGGGCGAATCCGCTCCTACTTCAACACGTGATCGAATCGGAAATTGATTTCTATGGAACACCTGCCACTCTGGGCCAAACAGCTTTCTGAGCGCTACTACTCCGGCGCGTTCTCTACTTTTGTTTTGCATGGCAACGTGCATGATCTGATAGTCAGCAACCCGCCGCGGGCCAAGCGCAGCTACGTGCCGCTGCAGAAGTTCCTGCAGACAGAACTCTTCTCCCAACGCGATGCCGTGATTTGCTATGACCGTGGAGGCGGGCTCACCTTTGCTACCGGCGAAATGCAGAATGACTTTCGCAATGCGCTGGCCGGCTACGATTCCTTTCACAACACGAAATACTCTCAGGCCCTGCCGCGCAACCCGGACGGGGTGCTTACGATTCTCGATAACTATCTTCGCCTTCGTGTGCACGACAATCGCAAGATCGCGCTAGTGATCGAATACGCCGAAACGATTGTGCCGGCTGGTGATGTTGGCGGGATGCCTCCTGATGACCGCAATGCCCTGGTAATCCTGCAGCGCTGGGCGCACAACCCGGTCTTAAAGCAAGCAGACGTTACCATCGTTCTCGTCTCTGAGAATATAGTCGAGATCAATCAGGACATTCTGCAGCATCCTGGAGTGACTGCCATTTCGATCCCAATCCCTGACGAAGGTGAGCGCCGCGAGTTTCTGGAATGGCAGCTCGCCGAGTCTCCACTGCCTGAGGGTTCTGACGTTACGATTCCCGTACTCGCCAATCTCACCGCAGGCCTCAAACGAATTCAGCTCCAGAGTCTGATGCTGCACGCAACGCGAAATCGTCAGCCGCTGACGCTCTCCTACATGTCAGTGAAGAAGAAGGAACTGATTGAGGCTGAAGCCGGCGGCATGCTTGAGTTTGTACAAAGCCGCTGGAACCTCTCGATGGTGGCGGGCTCGGCGGCCGCCAAGCAGAAACTGGTCGATGCAGTGAGTGCGATTCGAATGGGACGTAGCGAGATCCTGCCGATGGGCTATGTGATCTGCGGCCCCGTTGGTACGGGCAAGACTTTTCTCGCTACATGCCTTGCGGGCGAGATCGGCATCCCGGCTGTAACGCTGAAGAACTTCCGCTCGATGTGGCAAGGCCAGACTGAGTCCAATTTGGAGCGCGTTCTTGCCCTGCTGAAAGCGATGAGCCCGATCGTGGTAATCGTCGATGAAGCCGACGCTCAGCTTGGGGATCGATCCTCCTCAGGCGATTCTGGCGTCAACAATCGTGTCTTCGCCCAAATCGCACAGTTCATGGGTAACACCGAGTATCGTGGCAAGGTGATCTGGTTCTTATTGACCTGCCGGCCAGATCTGCTCCCCGTGGATCTTAAGCGGCAGGGACGCGCTGAAGAGCATTTGGGCCTCTTCTACCCCGACACCGACGAAGACCGCATCGCCATGCTGAGGGCCATGCAGAAGAAAACTTCAACCAGCTTCACTCCGGTTGAGGAAGCCGAGAAAGCGTTTTTAGACCATGCATCGGCACTCTCTGGTGCCGATATTGAAGCCTTGCTGGTTCGCTCCAAAATGCGCGCGGTGTTGGCCGGCAAAGCCACACCAGATACGGACGACCTGCGTGCCACGCTCGCCGATTTCATCCCGGCATCTTCGCCTGCCGAGATCGAGTTGCAGAATCTGGTCGCCGTGCTCGAGTGTACCAGCCGCGCTCTCTTGCCCGAGGCTTATAAGAATGCCGAACGCAGCGAATTGATTCGCCGCGTCAACGAACTCAAGTTGATGCTTGGCTAGCGATTGCCCCAATCCATCATCCAGCCCGCACCGGGCACAATTGGAAAGAGACGCAGCAGCGAGATGCTGGCCACGCCGGTGCGCGTGTTGTAGCCGTTGTAGGAATCAAAAGTGCGGTTGTTGGTGTTGAAGAGATTCATCACCTCAAAGAACAAGACACCTCGCCACTTTTTACGCTCAAACTGCTTGTTCAATCGAAAGTCCGCGCGGCTGAAAACAGGCAGCCTAGCGGCATTGCGTTCTTGAGACAGGAAGTACTGGCCGTTGCGCTGGCTGAAGAAGCCGGCAATCGGGAAATTCGACCCGTAGCTATAGCGCACGCTCAGGTTCACCGACGGGCTCAAGCGGTAGCTCCCGTATCCGTTTACCGTGTGCCGCTGGTCGAAATCCGCATCGTAGCGGGCACCGGTGATACCATCGCGCATTCTGGCCCGCGACCAGCCGTAGGAAACCCAGCCATTCAATCGATTGGCGCTGCGCTTTTGTAAGAAGACTTCAAGGCCGCGGGCTGCGCCACGGACGGAATTCTCGAAGCGGGCTACTGCTGGCGGAAAGAAGACCTGCCCGTTGGACAGCAGGCGAATGTCAGCCAGCGGTTGTGCAAGAAGATCGCGGTCTGCCCGGTAATAGGCCTCGAGCCGCAGCCGCGTTGTCGCACTCAGTGCCTGCTCGACGCCAGCGACAGCGTGGATGGCCCTTGAAGGCAGTATCGCCGTGTTGCCCAGGTTCGCAATCGTCAATACGCTCAGCGGCACGTATTGCACGGCCTGGCTCCAGGCAGAAATCAATTGCGTCGATTGACCCAATCGCAAGCGTGCGCTTGCATGAGGCGACATGGATGCAGGCTGTCGAGTCGATGATCCATCCCAACGCGAGCCAAGACTCACACTGAGCATTCCTTTGGTAAAGGCCTGCTCCAAATAGCCGCCAGCTCGCAGCCCATTGGCATTCCAGGCGTCGCGCCGCCGGATCGAGAGAGGGTTGAAAATGTAGCGTGCCTCGAAGCCGTCGTCGCGAACTTGCCGAAAGGAAGTTCCGGCCCGGAGCCACTTCCACTCCACTCCAGTATTGGCCACCCATTCGCCATAACCTGCCGATGAGAGCGGCAAGCTGAGCACATTGCGGTTGTTGCTGCGCTCGCGGATCCAGGCCAGTTTGTTTGTTACCAGGATTCGCTCGCTGGCGGTCCAGCGGTGACCCAATTGGAGGTTGGTCAGATGGTAGGTGCCGTTGAGGATGGCATTGACACCGAGTGTGCTGCGGGCACCGGTGCGATCTAAATCCGAAACCCCGTCAAACAGTGCGAGCGTCACATGCTGCCGCCTCGAGAGGTTGTAGCCGAGCTTGGCCTGCACATCAAAAAAGCCGAAGGCCAGCGTATTGATAGTGCGTGCCTTCTGCAACAAATACTGCAAGTAACTCTTGCGTGCGCTTACCAGCCAAGTGCCATTCTTCCAGGGGCCCTCGGCCAGTGCGCTGGTTGCAGCTACCCCTGCGTTCACCCGCCAGGCCAGTCCTTTGTCTGAGCCCTCGCGCACCAACAACTCAAGGGCTGAAGCATTCCTGTCCATGTAGGTGACCGGTGGAGCGGCTGCATGTAGCGTCACCGCTTCGATGACATCCGTGTTCAGCATGGAGATGCTTCCGCTTGCCTGCTGGCCCTGGGTGGAATGCAAAGGGTTGTTCATCAAGACGCCGTCAAGGTAGATCCCCACGCGCCTGAAGTCGGCACCGCGCACGGCAAAGCTCGCCGTGAAGTCATTGTTGGAACTGACTCCGGGCAGGCTCTGGACAGCGCGTAACGGGTCGTTGGCGATCACTCCAGCCAGGTTTCGCAACTCGGCGGAACTGAGCGTCCGCTCCGAAGGGCTCGATGCGTACTGAGGCTCGAAGGCACCTTCTTTTACCTCTATGCTGTCCTTTTGTGAGAGTCCGTCCGGGGTGAGGAGTAACTCGAGTTCGCGCGTGTCACAGGCCACCACCACACGCAATGTGCGGTATCCAACCAGCGATACGAGCAACTCCCCTGCCGCTGGAACTGAGAATCGTCCTTCGCTATCGCTCACCGTTGTCTGCAAGCCTGCAACGACCTTCGCTTTGCTCAACACCTCGCCCGAGCGGGCATCCTTCACTACGCCGCGCAGTTGCGCATACGAGACACTACTTGCGAGCAGCGGCAGCAGGACCAACAGCAGCTTCATCAAATGGTGGGGGCAAGAAATCATAGTCAGCAACCATCTTCTCTTGAAGGGCGATCTTGAGATCCTCCTCGATCTTGGAATACTCAGGCTGCCCCGCGACATTGTTCAGCTCGCTCGGATCTTTGGCGAGATCGAACAACTCGACAATCGGTCTTGGCCTGGTGAAGTAGGCTTTGTCGATCGCCGGTGGCAAGGTTCCTGCCTTGTGTGCAGCGAGCATCTCCTGCCAGCCAGCATCACGCGCACTATCCACAGGTTGGTATTCCTGATAGGGCGTGTAGTTCCAGATCAGCTTGTGCGATGCCGAACGGGCACAGCGGCTCAAGTCGAAAGTACTGGCCTTGGTCTGTGCGTTGAAGTTTGAATTGCCGTGTGGGAGCCGCGCCGCGAAAATATGCTTGCGGGCCTGATAGTTAGCCGAACCCTGCAGCAGCGGAAGAAAGCTGCGGCCCGACATTCTTTTGTTTGCGGGAAGCCCGGCGGCCTCAAGAAATGTGGGCGTGATATCTTCGCCACTCAGTAGATTCGAACTCGACGAACCCGGCTTGATCTTGCCCGGCCAGCGGGCCACCAGCGGCACATTGAGGCCCGGATCATAAAGTGAACCCTTGCCGTGCGGGAAGGCGTGGCCGTTGTCGCCCATAAAAATAACCAGCGTGTTCTCTGCCAGGCCACGCTTTTCGAGCGTCGCTAGCACCATACCCAATTCATCATCGGCCCTGGTGATCTCGTCGTAGTAACGTGCCAGATCGTCTCGCATTCCCGGTAGGTCGGGCAAGTGCGCAGGCAGCGGAATCTTGGCTGGATCATGTGGCTTCGGAATCGCGTTGCGGTCCCACACATGGTGCGGGTCTGAGAAGTTTACCCAAAGGAAAAATGGCTTCTCGCCCGCCTTGTCGAGAAATTCGTTCATCACCGTTGTGGTTTGATTCCGGCCGCCCCCCGTATGCAGAAAGTCGATTCGATTCGCCCACGTCTTCATGTCGTGCTCTTCGTAGATGCGCTTGGTCAGCGGTGTTGGATTGATCACACCATCGAGATGGAAGTAGCGGCGGCACACACCCGTGTAGTAGTTTTTGGCTCGCAACAATTCAGGTAGTGTCTGGATTTCGGGTGGCATTGGCGAAGCAAAGCGCCCCATCCGGTTGGCCACCGGGCTTCTGCCCGTCATCAGAGCCGACCGCGAAGGAACACACTGCGGGGCAGCCGTAAACATGCGGTTGAACTTCATGCCGTCGCGTGCCATCTTGTCGATCACCGGTGTCTGGATCACCGGGTTGCCGAAGCACCCCACATGGTCTGCCATATGGTCATCACTCAGCACGAGCACCAGATTCGGCTGCTTCTGTTGGGCCGATTGCAGGAATGCGGGAGCGGCCAGACTCCCCAATACATCGCGACGTCTCATCAGGCGATTATATAATCATGACCTCGCCCGGCCTCTTTGATGCCTCGCCGTCCCCGATCCGCACCAGGCTGGTCGACAAACTCCATAGGCTTGCCGCTCAAGACATCTACATTGGCACTTCGTCCTGGAAGTATGAAGGATGGCTGGGGCAGGTCTTTACTGAAGAACGCTACGTGACGCGTGGCAAGTTCTCCCGCAAGAAATTTGAAGAGAACTGCATCGCCGAGTACGCGGAGGTCTTCCCAATCGTTTGTGGCGACTTTGCCTTTTATCAGTTCCCCACGCAAGCCTTCTGGAAGAAGCTTTTTTCTACTGCTCCTCCCAATCTTCGCTGGGCTTTTAAGGTGCCTGAGGAAATCACGGTGAAGCAGTGGCCTGGGCACGCCCGCTACGGCGC
>JAYSVS010000159.1:0-4165 GCA_043718395.1 Acidobacteriota bacterium | reverse complement strand
CGATGCTACGCCAGATCTTTCAGTATTTTGGGAGGTTCCCCTTCGCACCAAGACCCGAGGATGGCGTCTTGGTGGCCGTCAACCGCCGGATTTAGGATCATGGAATTCGACGGGTCCACAACAACCGAGTTTGCTCCGCCAGTGGGTAGACCTTGTCCGAACAATGAGTGAGCGAAAATAAGAAAAGATATCGAGATACGCATGCGCGCCTCCAACATGAATGAGCGAACAATTCCCACGCAAGCACAATCAGTTTTTCTGCTGACCAAACTGCGCAAAGAAATATATGAGTTTTATTGCACATGCCTGACATGCCTTGCACCTAAGCAATTGAAAACACGGTGAATAGATATATTTCCCGTTAAAAGAAATGCCCCGCTGCCAGGCGCTGGCGGGGCATTCTAAATCGACTTGGAGGTTGAGACCTACTTGACCTGGAATTGAACTCCATAAGACGCAGTGCTAGCCCCTACGGAGAAAGATAGTCTATAGGTGCCACCGCTCAGGCCGGTTGTCTTCAAGTTGAAGATATATCCTCCAGTGCCACCAAGTATCGCGTCATATCGAAAATCGCTGTCTGGATTGGCATTGCCAGAGTCCTGGATCTCCGTTGAGACACTCGTTGAGATCTTGGTCAGGCTTGTTGCATGAACAATAATTCCAGGCGAAGACAAATTGCTTGAATTTGTATCACACAGTTGGATCTTAATGGGCAATGTAGAACCGCTTTTTACGGCTTTTGTTTGGTCATACAACGAACATATCTGGTATTGCGGCACTACCATCGGGACATAGGCTTCGTTTACAGAAAGCTCCAATGCCGAATTCGGAATTGGAACCCATCCGCCAACTGCGTAGATGCGACCGTCCAGCCCGGTTGATGCCCCCAAGCCAGCCCGAGCTGTCGGCATGGAAGTTCCCTGCGACCAACTATCGCTCCCCGGGTCATAAATCTCAACCGAGTTTACGACTTGTCCTGGTGAGTCATCCTCGCCCCCAACCGCGACAAGCCGACCATCCAACAATCGGGCGAATTCTGGATGACTCCGCGCCAAAGACATCGGGCTCTTTACTGTCCAGACGTTTGAATTTGGATCAAGGACAAAAAGCGAAGCAACCCTAATCCCGCTTTGACCTCCCCCAACCGCATAGATTCTTCCATCTAATCCAAGTGCAGCACCAAAACCTGACTTAGTGTTGGGCATAGAAGGTCCCGTACTCCAAGAATTTGTGGCAGGATCATAGATTTCAACAATCGCAACATTTTCGCCCCCACCGCCAGTGTCACCCCCAATGACAAAAATGCGTCCATTGGAGACTGTCACAGCGGAACAATTATGCCGTGCCGTGGGCATCGGCGCGACCGTTGACCAGCTATTGTTTGCAGGATCGTAAGCTTCCACCGTGTTTCTTGGCCCAAAGTAATAGCCTCCAAATGCATAAATTTTCCCATTGGAATAGGCAGCAGTAAGGTTATATCTGGGCGTCGGCATCGGTGCCCCTGGGGCCCATGTATTCGTTGCCGGATTAAATGCTTCAACAACCGTTGCTGGACCATAAGTTGAAGTGAAAGAGCTCCCTCCGATTGCATACATTTTGCCGTCAGGGGTGCTCGCGAACCCAAAGTCGCGCCTGGCAGTGGGCATTGGTGCAACTGTAGCCCAAGTACCTTGCGCTCCAGCTTCTAGGAAGCAGCTAAGGGTCAAAAGAATAAATCTTGACGTTGGATTCATGAGTTTGGATTTCCGTTTCTTTCCGAGTACTAGTTCTGATTGTTTCTGCAATTGAGGTCCTCAGAGTCCAGATAGGGACTCTTGGTTTCTTCAGATAAATGTAACTTTCGGGCCACTTCTGACTGGTGATCCCGCTAAGTTACTGACAGATCACGCGAAACAATTTTCCCACTCTGAAATTCTTACCGCGAAACGCGGAAGACAAAATCCGCCCGAAACTGCTTCCCAGCCTCAAGCACCACCACATACTCGCCTTCCCCAAGGCTACTTTTCGGCACAGGCACTCGCACGATCTGCGACTCAGCGGGTGCCATCCGCAACTTCAAAACAGGCTCAGTCTCTCCCACCCGGCTCACAGTCGCAATCCCTTCCGGTGCAATCTCCGGGCAATGCAATTCCAGCACTACAGGATTTGAAGCCCCCGACAAAGCAAGCGTTGGCGGCATCTCTACCGACCGTTGACTGTTCAGATATAACGCCAAAACCGCTCCCTCACGCACCACACCAGATTGCGACATCCATAACCACCCCACCAAAGCAACCAAAGCCACCCCGCCCGCCCAGGCCAGCATTTGCCGCGTTCGCATCTCTTTTCCCATGGCCGTCAGCCCCTTCGCCATCGCCAACCGCTCCCGCCGCTCCTCATCAATCAGAAACTTCGCATGAAACTTCTCCGTCTCGATGCCAGAAAGCTCGCCCGCCACAAACGCCTCAATCAATTCCGATTCCGCAAAATCCAGCTCATCGAGAGAGTCAGCGTCTGCGGCCACCCGCAGCGCAACAGCCTCTCGCTCGGCAGCCGTCCCATCTCCCAGCAAATACCACCGCAACGACGGCTTCATTTCTCTTTAGCCCTTCGATGCATCCGCTCCATACGCTGTTTCAACCGGCTCACCCGCTTGTACAAAGTTTCGACACTCACCCCAAGCCTGCGAGCCAGCCGTTCCCGGTGCGCCGGAATATTCTTGGCATCGTAGATATACGCGCGCATCAATTCCCGCTCCTGCGCAGTCAAATGCTCACGCATCAGCGCGTCCAGTTCCGCAGTGCTGATTTCTTCCGGCTCCGGTGCAGCCTGCCTTTGCTCTTGCTCAGGCAGAGTCGGGCCGTCATGGACAATTTCCTTTCGGATATTCTTCAACACCCCCAGTGCGTAAGCTTCCAGACTGTCGCCGATCTCAGCTCCTTCCCGCACTCTACGAATCACCCGCACCAGAGTCTCCTGCACGATGTCCGGATTCGCACGGTATCGAGCCGTCAGAAACCCGTTCAATTGCTCGAAATCCCAGTCCTTCATAACGGCCTCCAATCTCCGGACAAAACAAATCCTGCCCAATAATAAGGGCTGCTCCAGCGCGCCTGCTTCGCCACATGCATCTGCGCCCGCCATAACGCCTCTCCAGGACTCACACCCGCCCCGGCAAATAGCTGCTTGTAGAACTCAGCCATCAGTTCACCCGTCGCCGCATCGTCTACTTTCCACAATGCAGAAACCACCCGCCGCGCACCCGCTCTCAAGAACGCATTCGCCAGACTCGGCACGCCGTTGTAGCTCACCACCTTACCCAGCGCCGTCTCGCAGGCCGCCAGCGTCACCAATTCTGCGTCTAGCTTCATCGCCGCAATTTCACCAAACCGAAGAATCCCGTCCAGCGGCCTCCCCTCTCGATCCCAAAATGAAAAAGCCAACCCAGACCCCTTGGGCTTCTCCAGATCGGCAAAGCCATGCAAAATCAAATGCGCAAATCGTGCGCTTTTAAGCTCTTCTACCACCCGGCTCCGGCTGGCATCAAAGCCGCTCAGACGCTGCACACGTTCTGCCCCGATCGCCGCTGTAATTCCGTCAGCCTCCGCACCGGCAAAAGCAAGCCTCGGCAATTGTGTCCCTTCAATCAACAAACCTGCCGCACGCGCTGTGGCCGTCCAGTCTCCCGGCTCCGGCGGGCTGGCTGTCTTGGTCCGCATCCGCGAGTCCCGTAGGTTGGTTACCGGATCTCCGGCAATCAGCAACTCGCTGCCTCGATTCGTTCTTTCCCTGGTCTTCCACGCCCCCACCATCTGGGCGGCAGGCGCATACGTGACCACATGATGATCACCCAGCATCGACCCGTCCGCATGATCGGGATCAGGCAAAATCCCAAATGGTATTCCTGCCAAAATCTCGTCTGGAACAATTACCAACTTCTTCAAGCCCAGCTTCCCGCGCAGTGGACCAAGAATTTGATCGGACAAAAATTTCAGCTTGGCTTGGAGTTCTGTACCGCCTCGCTTGGCACCCGACAACAGCCCTCGCACCTCTTGAACCTCTTCCCCCAAGCCGGAACTGCCTTTTACTCGGAACCTCACCAATCCCTCAGTGCTAAGCACCCAGACACTCCCAGGATCTTCAGCACTCCGGCTGGTCGAATAGGAAACTAGCGCGGTATCGGCCG
>JAYSVS010000158.1:0-13486 GCA_043718395.1 Acidobacteriota bacterium | reverse complement strand
ATCTTCGTTGCTCCGTCGACGTCGCAACGGTGCAGGATCGACGCAGCGCGCGTCCGTCCTACCCCATAAATGTAGGTAAGCCCGATGTCAGCCCGCTTTCGGGCCGGTAAATCAACGCCAGCAATACGTGCCATAAATTCTCGCTCTCCTTGACTCTTTCCCGAACTAACTAACCCTGCCGCTGCTTATGCTTCGGGTTGGAGCAGATCACGCGCACCACGCCTTCGCGGTGGATGACCTTGCATTTAACACAAATTTTCTTGACCGACGGCCGAACCTTCATTACGGTAAACCTTCGCCTTTTCTCAAATCTCAGACTTGCCGCCAACCTATTGGGCTAACAGCTTCACAATCCTGCCCCGCGACTTATCGTGCGGAGACAATTCCACCAAAACTCGATCATTGGGCCGCAGGCGGGTAAAATTCACCTTCACCGGGCTAGCCGGGTGCCCAATCACTTGAGCCCTGCTTTCCAACTCCAACTTCACTGCCCCGTTCGGGAGCAGATCCAAAACTTTGGCTTCGACTGTTTCAATTCCGGCCACTTAAGGCCTCGTCAAAACCCACGGCCCATTCGCCGTGATCGCCACTACATGCTCAAAGTGCGCGGAGGGCTTGCCATCGGTAGCCACTGCCGTCCACTTATCGCTCAACACATTCGTCTCGGGTTGGCCCAGGTTCACCATCGGCTCGATCGCCAGGACCATGCCTTCCTTCAACTTCGGGTTTTCCTGCTGCCGGTCCACATAGTTAGGAACTTGCGGTTCCTCGTGCAGCTTCGTCCCGATACCGTGGCCCACAAACTCGCGAACCACCGTAAATCCGTTCTTCAATACATGCCCTTCAACGGTGCGGCTGATATCGAAAAGTCGATTTCCTGCCTGCGCCTGCTGAATTGCCAACTCCAGGGATTCTTTGGTGACATCCAGCAGCCGCTGCGTTTCGGGCGAAATCTCGCCCACCGCCACCGTCACTGCCGAGTCTCCGTAGTAGCCATCCAGCGCCAGGCCCGTATCGATCGAGACGATGTCGCCCGACTTTAACTGCCGCTTCGCCGATGGCATCCCGTGAACCACCACTTCGTTTACCGACGTACAAAGAACATAGGGGAACTTTGTTCCCGCCGCTTCCGAGTAATAACCCTTAAATGCCGACTTCGCGCCAGCACCTCGAATCATCTTGTCGGCTTCGACTTCCAGGTCCATCGTCGTGACGCCTTCTTTGACCATCTTTGAAAGCTCACTCAAAATCTGATAAACCAATAATCCAGACTTCCTCATTTTTTCGAGTTCGGATTGGCTCTTGCGAATGATTGCCATTAGAGGCCTTCTCCGCTCGCGGACCCTTCATCGGTAATGATCGTCTGAATCCAGTTCACAATTTCGTTCGACAAATCTTCCGGCTTCCGGTTGCTACCGTCCACCTCAAAAAACTTAACGCGCTCAGCAAAAAATTCCAGCACTGGCATGGTTTGGGCATCATACCCAACCAGCCTCTGCCGAATCACAGACTCCTTGTCATCCTCGCGAATGATCAAGCGGGCCCCTTCGATATTGCACCTTCCAGGCACAATTGGGGGCTTCAATCGAATGTTATATAGGGTTCCACACTGAGGGCAAATGCGACGGCCCGTTAACCGGGCTGTAATCACATCATAATCCACTTTCAGGTGGATTACCAACAGGCGAAGTCCGCAACCCTCAACCATGCCCATCAATATGCGGGCTTGGTCGATGGTTCGCGGAAACCCATCCAACAAAACTCCGGCCTTACAATCGGGCCGCTTTAGCCTGTCTTGCACCAGGCGGATCACCAGATGATCCGGCACCAGATTACCCGCCTTGATGATTTCTCGAACCTCAATTCCCAGTGCATCCCCTAAAGCAATATGCTCACGAAGCATATCACCGGTTGATACATGGGGCAGACTCAGCTTCTCGGTCAAGAGCATCGCCTGCGTACCTTTTCCCGATCCCGGTGGCCCAAAAAGAACCACCGTTACCGGAATCAGTTCACCATTCAAAATTTATACGCTGCTCCGGCGTCCGCGGATGCGGCCCGCTTTCGGAGTGAAGCCCTCGTAGTGACGCATGATCAATTGTGCTTCCACCTGGTTGACCGTATCCATGGCCACGCCTACTACGATCAGCAGGGATGTGCCTCCAAAGTAGAAGGAGACACCCAGTCCGTCCAGCAGCCAGCGGGGAAATGATCCGTCGATCCAGTTGCCGATCAGTGGTAGCCGCTGCAACTTGATACCCGAAATCATGACTTCCGGCAATAGGCTTAAGAGGGCCAGGTACAAACCGCCCACCACCGTGATACGGGTGAGAATGCGATTCATGTAATCTGCGGTGTTCTTGCCCGGACGGATGCCCGGGATAAAGCCACCAAACTTGCGCATGTTGTCAGCTGCTTCATTCGGGTTGAAAATGATCGAAACGTAGAAGAAGCAGAAGAACACGATCAGTGCGGTGTAGAGGATAAAGTAAAGCGGTTGTGTGTGGCCAATCGATTCGAGCAATCCCGATACCCACTGGTTGTTTTTGATCCACTCTACCTGTAGAAAACTTTGCGGGAACGTCAACAAGCTCTGCGCGAAGATTACCGGGATAACGCCACCGGCATTGACCTTGAGCGGCAGATGCGTCTGCTGTCCACCCATCACGCGGCGTCCGACAACGCGCTTGGCATATTGCACCGGGATACGGCGTTCGCCACGCTCAACCAGTACAATCAATCCAATCACGCCCACCATCATCACGAGGATAATGATCATCTGCAGTGGCGGCCACTGCCGCGTGACAAAGACGTTATTGTAAATTTCCATGATGGCCGTCGGCAATCCAATTACGATGCCCGTGAAGATGATCAGCGACATGCCGTTGCCAATTCCGCGCTCAGTGATCTGTTCGCCCAGCCACATGATAAAGGCCGTACCCGTAGTCAAACTGATCATGGTCATCAGGATGAACCCGATACCAGGATTGAGTACAAATCCACCACCTGCGGTTCCTGCCGATTGCAAGGCAGCCGCAATGCCAAAAGACTGAAACAACGCGAGGATCACTGTCAGGTAGCGGGTCCACTGGGTGATCTTGCGACGGCCCATCTCGCCTTCCTTCGACAGCTTTTCAAGCGTTGGAACCACTACCGTCAACAACTGCAGGATGATCGACGAAGTGATGTAGGGCATAATCCCTAGAGCGAAAATGGTCAGCCGACGAAACATTCCGCCGCTGAATAGATCCATGAAGCCGAAAATGCCTCCGGCGTTCTGCTTGAAATACTCTTCCAGGCGATTGGCATCGATCCCCGGTGTGGGGATGTGGCCGCCAAGACGATATACGGCCAACATGGCGAGCGTGAACAGGATCCGATTTCGTAAATCGGGGATCCGGAACACGTTGGCGAAGGCTTCGAAGAACTTCATGGATTTTAAGGTCGATCCTTATAGGAACAGGGTCAATTTCTGCTTACTTCTTTTTGGCCGCTTTGCGCTCAAGAGCTGCATCGCGCTTCGGGTTCTTGATCGGAGCGGGCACGAAAGGAAGAATCACTTCCACCGTTCCGCCAGCTGCTTCAATCTTTGCCTTGGCTGCTTCAGAAAATTGGTGGGCCTTGATCGTGATCTTGCGGGTGATCTCGCCGGTGCCAAGAATCTTGAGGCCCTTTTCGAGCTTCTTCAAGACTCCAGCCGACTTCAGGATCTCGGGCGAAAACTCAGAGATTTCCATCTTGTCGAGACGGCTCAAATTGAGAACCACATACTCTTCACGGAATGGATTGGTGAAGCCGCGCTTTGGCATACGGCGATGCAGAGGCATCTGGCCGCCTTCAAAGCCGCGCATCTTCGAATAACCAGAGATCGACTTGGCACCCTTGGCACCGCGACCTGAAAATTTGCCGCGCCGGCTACCCATACCCTGACCAATGCGCTGCTTCTTCTGCTTTTGCCCTTCGGGCGGATGGAGGTTGCTTAAATTCATCGCTCTAACCTATTCCTTCACGATTGCCAACAAATGCGGCACCTTCAACACCATACCGCGGAACGCTGCCGTATCTGGCCGCACCGCCACCCGGTTCATCGTGTGCAGGTTCAGGCTGCGAACGATTCGCTTTTGGTTCTCGGGGCAACAGATCGGACTGCCAATCAGCTTGATCTTGATCGTATTGTCTGCCATTTCAGCTCCTCAATCGACTGGCCAATCGGCCAGTCTAGACCTTCTCCAGACTGACGCCGCGCATGTCGGCTATAGCTTGCTTGTCGCGCAATTGCTCGAGCGCGTTTACGGTCGCCTTTACGGCGTTGTGGGGATTGCGCGAACCGAGGTTCTTGGTCAGAATATTCGGAATTCCAACGCTTTCAATCACCGCGCGAACCGGGCCACCGGCGATAACGCCAGTACCTTCAGGAGCTGGCTTCAACATCACCGAGCCCGCACCAAACCGGCCCTGCACCTTGTGCAGAATCGTGGTCGGCAGAGTATTGATCTGGCGCAGATTCTTCTTGGCCGCCTCAATTCCCTTCTTGATTGCGGAGGGAACTTCCTTCGCCTTGCCCGTGCCGTAGCCGACGATCCGCTTTTCAGCGTCGCCCACTACAACCAGAGCTGCAAAGCTCATGTTCTTACCACCCTTGACTACCTTGGTGACGCGGTTAATCGAGACAACTTGTTCCTTGAGGTTCAAGCCGCTTGCGTCCACTCGCTTAATGCCATGTGTTGCCATGCGTTATTCCTTACCGGCTCGTCCTTAGAACTCGAGCCCGCCCTCGCGAGCCGCTTCGGCCAGGGCCTTGACCCGGCCGTGATACAGGAAGCCGCCGCGGTCAAATACAACCGCACCGATCCCTGCCTGCTTGGCCCGTTCGGCCACCAGCTTGCCTACTACCTTGGCTGCCTCGACGTTGCCGCCGGACTTTACCTCGACGCTCTTCTCGGCGCTCGAAGCCGAGGCAAGCGTGTGCCCGCTGCGGTCGTCGATTACCTGAGCATAAATGTGATTCAGGCTGCGGAATACCGCAAGCCTTGGCCTCTCGGCCGTACCCTTGACACGTTTCCGGATGCGGATATGAATTCGGCGGCGAACTGCGTCGCGATCTACTTGTGCTTTCATTTGTCGTTTCTCGCTTGTCCTCGCGCCTTACTTGCCTTTGCCACCGGCACCGCTCTTGCCGACCTTCTTCTTCAGGATCTCGCCTGTATAGCGAACTCCCTTGTTCTTGTATGGATCTGGCGGACGAAGGCCACGCATGTGCGCAGCAATCTGACCCACTAGCTGGCGGTCATGGCTCTTGAGAACAATGTGTGTCTGCTTCTCGACGGTCATCTCAACGCCAGCGGGCAATAACAACTCGATCGAGTGGCTGTAGCCCAACGTGAATGTGGCCAGGTTGCCCTTCAAGTCGCACCGGTAACCAATACCGACAATATCCAGTTCGCGAGTCCAACCAGTCGAGACGCCCGTGATGGCATTGGCGGCCAGTGCGCGGGTCAAACCATGGAGCGCGGCTTGCTTGTCGCTCGACCGGTTGATCTGCACCGTACCGTTGGAGTTCTCTACTGTGATGCCCTGCGGAATCGGAACCACCAATTTACCCTTGGGGCCTTCTACCAGCAGCTCGGTTCCGATCTGGAGTTTGACTCCAGCCGGCAGAGCAATGGGCTTTTTACCTACACGTGACATATTCTGTTTCCTTCAATGGCTCTCTGTCGGTTAGTAAATCTGACAGAGCACTTCGCCGCCGACGTTCGCTTTGCGAGCCGACTGGCCAGTCATCACACCCTTGGGAGTGGTGAGGATATTGATCCCCAACCCGCCAAGCACCTTGGGCACTTCCATCGAACCGACGTATCGACGGCAGCCAGGGCGCGAAATGCGCTCCAGATGCGAGATGACGCTGTCGTTGGCGGGCGTGTACTTCAAATAGATCTTGATGGTCTTCTTCGAGCCTTCTTCAGCCAGTTTGAAGTTGAGGATATAACCCTCTTCCTTCATAATACGGGCGATCTCGAGCTTGAGCTTGGAGGCCGGGATATCCACTTTCGAGTGACGCGCCTTGATGGCATTGCGTACCCGCGTCAGCATATCGGCGATTGGATCGGTCGTCATCCTGTTTCTTCTCTCTTCTTTCGCTTCTTGCTACCAGCTGGACTTCGTCACGCCGGGAACTTCTCCAGCCAGGGCGAGCTGACGGAAACAGATTCGGCACAGATTGAACTTGCGCATGTATGCCCGCGGGCGGCCACAACGTCCGCAACGATTGCGGTGCTGGCACTCAAACTTGGGCTTCTTATTGTCCTTCGCGATTTTTGCGGTAGTTGCCATCGTGTATCTCTGTTTCTTCCTTTATTGGCGGAACGGCATTCCCATAAACTTGAGCAAAGCGAGCGCCTCTGCGTCGTTGGTTGCTGTGGTTGTGATGCAAATGTTCATACCCCGCGCTTTGTCGACCTTGTTGTAGTCGATTTCGGGGAAGATCAATTGATCCTTGATGCCCATCGTGTAATTTCCGCGTCCATCAAATGACTTCGGGTTCACACCACGAAAGTCGCGAACTCGCGGAAGAGCAATATTCATAAAACGGTCGAGGAACTCATACATCGCGTCGTTGCGCAGAGTCACCATGCAGCCAATCGGCATTCCTTCACGCAGCTTGAAGGCGGCAATCGATTTCTTTGCTTTGGTTATGACAGGCTTCTGGCCGCTGATTGCAGTCAATTCCTGCACTGCTACGTCCATCAGCTTTGCATTGCCCGTGGCTTCGCCAAGGCCGAGGTTGATCGATACCTTGTCCACCCTCGGGATGGCCATCGGGTTGGTGTAGCCGAACTCCGCCTGGAGTGCCGGCGAAACCGTCTTGTTATAAACTTCTCTGAGCCGCGCTTTCATTGCTTCATAACCTCATTCGTGTTGGGAGGGACCTGGCTAACTTTGCCCGCAAAGGCAAAATTACTTGGAATCCAGCACCTCACCGGTTTTCCGCGCGATGCGCGTGCGACGGGTTTTTCCACCCACCGTCTCCACCTTCGTACCAATGCGGGTCGGAATACCGCCTGCCGTAAGAATCATCACGTTCGAGACGTGGATGCTGGATTCCTTTTCCTGAAAGCCACCCTTGATTCCCTTGGCGGGGTTCGGTTTCGTCGCCCGTTTGACCATGCTGATGCCTTCAACTAGAACGCGGCCAAGCGTGTGATTGACTTCAATCACCTTACCTGTCTTGCCCTTGTCTTTGCCAACCAGCACTTTCACCATGTCGTCTTTCTTGATGCGAATCCGCTTTGGGATCCCTGCCTTCTCAGAGGCATTCATTTTGCTGAGGGAAGCCATATAGCTACACAACCTCCGGAGCAAGCGAAACGATCTTCATGAATTTCTTATCGCGCAGCTCGCGAGCCACCGGCCCGAACACTCGCGTGCCTACAGGCTCGCCAAGTTCGTTCACCAGCACGGCTGCGTTGGAATCAAAGCGAATGTAGGTGCCGTCTTTACGACGGGCTTCCTTACGCATCCGCACGATTACGGCACGCACTACCTTACCCTTTTTGACTGAAGAGTCTGGAGCTGCTTCCTTAACGCTGGCTGTGATGATGTCGCCCAAACCTGCGGTCTTGCCTTTGTCGCCGCCGCGCGGCAGAATGCACTGGAGCTTGCGGGCGCCACTGTTGTCGGCCACTTCCAGCATTGTTCTCATCCCAATCATTGCGTATTCTCCGTAGCTCTCTTAAAACAGACTCTCAATATCTTACGAACCGGTAAACCCAAAAGCCTACTTGTTCTTCTTCTTTGCCGCCGCGGCCCGGGCCAATCGCTCGGCCGAGGGCTCGTCCTGGATCTGAATTCGCACTGCAGTACGCAGAATGTCCTTCAGTACCCAGCGCTTCAGCTTGCTCAAGGGACGGCTTTCGATGATTCTCACCTGATCGCCTTGCTTGGCCTTGCCCTCTTCGTCGTGGGCGTAAAACTTGTTGCGACGGGTAAGGATTCGCTTGTACAGAGGATGCTGTACTTTGCGGGTCACTTCAACCACAATCGTTTTTGCCATCTTGGTCGAAACTACTTCACCGACCTTTTCCTGCTTGTTAGGGGTCTTGACGACTTCTTCGGCCATTGGCTACTTGCCTTCCTTCTTGGCGGCCAGTTCGCTCTGGCGCATGACAGTCAGAATGCGGGCCCGGTCTTTTCGAAGATCGCGCAGCTTCTTAATGCCTTCCATCTGGCCCATGGACATCTGAAAGCGCAAACGGAACATGTTCTCATTGCCTTCGGCCAGTTGCTTTTTTAGTTCGGCCTCATCCAGGCCGCGAATTTGTTCAGCTTTCATTGTTCGTGCTTCCTTCGCTTTCGCCTATACCGCCGAACGCAGAACCAGTTTGGTCTTGATCGGCAACTTCATTGCCGCAAGCCGCATGGCTTCCTGCGCGATTTCGAGCGAAACGCCTTCCATCTCAAACAAAATTTTGCCTGGGCGGATCACACACACCCAACCATCTGGAGCGCCTTTACCCGAGCCCATTCGGACTTCCGCCGGCTTCTTTGTAACAGGCTTGTCCGGGAAGATCCGGATCCAAACCTTGCCACCGCGCTTGATGTGGCGCGTCATTGCGATACGAGCCGCCTCGAGCTGGCGATTGGTGATATACCCGCAAGCCATTGCCTTCAGGCCATATTCGCCGAAGTCAACGCTAGAGCCGCGATGAGCCATTCCGCGCATGCGGCCGCGTTGCTGTTTGCGGTACTTGACTTTCTTTGGCATCAACATAGGTCGTATTCCTCTTTTGTTAAATCTTCTGCAGTTATCTTAGTTATTCAGCCGGCTTTTCGGCTTCGGGAGCGGCCTCGATAACGGGCTCCACGACAGCTTCAACCACTGGCACATCTGCTGGCACGACTGCTGGTTCAACTGCTGGCACAACTGCTGGCTCAACTGTTGGCACAACGTTTTCAGCGTTCATTTCCTGCTTCCAGTTCGGCGATGGCGGTGCCATCGGCGGCAGGATCGGGCCACCGCTCTTGATGATCGAAGGCACTTCAGGCGGCGTTACCACCACACCTGAGTCTGCCACCGGCGGTACTGTTGCTTCGGTGCGGGCTCGGCCATCTGCACTGCGGCCATCACCGGCAGGGCGGGGCTCATAAGCTCCTCGCGGACGATCTCCACCCGGACGGTCGCCACCAGGGCGATCACCACCAGGACGGCGGTCACGGTCACGATTATCACGCTTCGGACGTGGCTGCGGTTCGTTGTCGTTGCGCAACATCACGCGACGCTGGCCTTCGCCAATGTCACCCTTGTAAATCCAGCACTTGACGCCAATAACGCCATAAGTCGTGTGGGCTTCAGCAAATCCGTAGTCGATATCGGCTCGCAGGGTGTGCAGCGGCAACTGACCATGCAGATACCATTCGGTACGGGCGATTTCAGCACCATTCAAACGTCCGCTCACGCGCACCTTGATGCCTTTGCAACCAAAACGCTGGGCGCTGTCAACGGCCTTGCGCATGGCGCGGCGGAAGGCGACGCGCTTTTCAAGCTGCAGGGCGATAGATTCCGATACCAGTTGTGCGTCGAGCTCAGGCTTGTGCACTTCCTGAATGTCGATAAATACTTCACGCTTGGTCTTCTTGGCCAGATCCTGCTTCAGCTTTTCGATTTCAGCGCCCTTGCGTCCGATGATGATACCGGGACGCGAGGTGCGAATCGTGATGCGAAGTTTGTTGCCAGGACGATCAACTTCAATCGAACTCACGCCAGCGCTCTTCAGGCGGCTGCGCAGGGAATCTTTCAGTTCGAGATCTTCAAACAGAAGCTTGGCGTAGTCTTGCTTGGCAAACCAGCGGCTCTTCCAGGTTTTGGTGACCCCGAGACGGAATCCAAAGGGATGTACTTTCTGACCCATTCGCTTTTTTCCTTATGCCTCAGCCTTGACTTCGGCCCCAGCGCTCAATGCACCGTCCGAAACTTTCACCACAATATGAGCAATCCTCTTCTGGTAGCGATAGGCGCGGCCCATCGGTGCAGGGCGGATGCGCTTCATGCGCGGGCCTTCGTTGACGTATGCTTCACTTACTGTCAAGTTATCGACGTCCACGTTGCTGTTCTTGTTTTCGGCGTTGGCGATGGCGCTACGCAACAGCTTCTCGACAACGGGAGCCATGCGCTTATTCGTCATCTTCAACAAATTGATTGCCTCGCCGGCATTGAGTCCACGGATCAAATCGATCACCAGACGGCATTTCTGCGGGCTCACGCGGACGTAACGGGCTTCTGCTTTGGCTATCATGATTCAGTCCTATTTGCCTTTTTCGTTGGACTTGGATTTCGCTACGTGACCCTTGAAGGTGCGCGTTGGCGAAAATTCGCCCAGTTTGTGGCCAACCATGTTTTCGGTCACATAGACCGGGATAAACTTTTTACCGTTGTGTACGGCGAGAGTATGACCGATAAACAAAGGCATGATCGTCGAGCGCCGAGACCAGGTCTTCAAAACCTTTTTCTCGTCCCGGCTATTCATTGCCTCGAGTTTCACGATCAGGTGTTCGTCGGCGAACGGTCCTTTTTTGAGTGAACGGCCCATATTATCTTCTTACCTGTTCCCTAGCTCTTCTGCTTCCGTTTGATGATCATCTTGTCGGTACGCTTGTTGTTGCGGGTCTTGAAACCACGTGTGGGCTGACCCCAAGGCGTTACCGGGTGACGGCCACCGGACGTGCGACCCTCACCACCACCGTGCGGGTGGTCAACCGGGTTCATTGTGACGCCGCGGTTATGAGGACGCTTACCAACCCAGCGGCTGCGGCCAGCCTTGCCGAGTGTTTGATTTTCGTGATCGAGATTGCCGACCTGGCCGATCGTTGCGTAGCAATCGATCAAGACCTTGCGCACTTCACCGCTAGGCAGTTTCAGCAGGCAATATTCGGTTTCTTTCGAGACGACCTGGGCCTGAGCTCCAGCGCTACGGGCCATCTGCGCACCCTTACCAGGGCGCAGTTCAATGTTGTGAACAATCGTACCGGCCGGGATGTTCTTCAGCGGCAGAGCATTGCCGACAAGAATATCAGCTCCTGGGCCGCTCATGATCTTCGCGCCAACCTTGAGGCCAACCGGAGAAACGATATAGCGCTTCTCGCCGTCGACGTAGTTAAGCAAAGCAATGCGGGCCGAACGATTGGGATCGTATTCGACCGAGGCGACCGTGGCCGGGATGCCAGCTTTGTCACGCTTGAAGTCGATCTCACGATAGGAAGTTTTGTTGCCACCCCCACGGAAGCGCATGGTCGTGCGGCCCGTCGAATTACGGCCACCTGACTTGGCCTTACCACTGGTGAGGCTCTTCTCCGGTGTCTGCTTGGTAATGTCCTCACGCGTTACGACCGTACGGAAGCGGCGCGTGGGAGTAAACGGACGATAACTTTTAATCGGCATTAGACGACCTCGGAGTATTCAGGGACCTTCTGGTCCTTCTTGAGTTTCACGTAGGCTTTCTTCCAATTCGAGCCATACCCGGCGAATTTGCCGCGACGGCGAAGCTTGCCCTCGTTGATGACGGTGCGCACTTCTTCCACTTTGACTTTAAAGATCTTCTCAACTGCCTGCTTGATCTGGGTCTTGGTGGCGGCCGGCTTCACTTCAAAGCAAAGGGTGCGTTCGCCGTCTTTCTTCATGACACCTTTTTCGGTGACGATCGGGCGCGTTATTACATCAAATAAGGTCATTTACTTCAGCGCCTCCGACAGTTTTTCCGCCGCCGACTTACTCACCAAAACATCTTTGTACTTCAGGATGTCATAGGTAGTTACGTCTTTGGTGCTCACCAGCTTTACCCCGGGGATATTGCGCGAGCCCAGCGTCAGGTTTCGGTTTTCGGCATTCTCGACTAGAAGTACCGTCTTCTCGATATTCAATTTGCCGAGCGTTCCAGCAAAATTTTTAGTCTTGGCGTCAGCCAGGCTGAAACCGTCCACAATGCGCAATTCGCCATCGCGCAGCTTGGCGGTCAGAGCCGAGCGAAGCGCGCCCAGGATCATTTTCTTGTTCAGCCGGTAGCTATAGTCACGCGGCTGCGGGCCGTGCGTTGTTCCGCCGTGGCGCCACAGTGGCGACCGGATGCTGCCCATACGAGCGCGGCCGGTGCCTTTTTGCTTCCACAGCTTTTTGCCGCTACCAGCAACTTCATGACGGGTCTTGGTCGATGCCAGGCCCTTGCGTTGTCCGGCCATGTAGTGGCGGACAGACTCATAAAGCAAATGTTCGTTCACTTCAGCCCCGAAGACTTCAGCGGCCAGTTCGAGCGAACCTACTTTTTGATTTTGGAGATTGATTACGTCTACGGTAGGCATCGTGTTAGCCCCTTGCCTTTGTGCGACGGATCATTACGTAAGAGCCGTTTGCTCCGGGGAGCGCGCCCTTCACCATGATCACGTTCTCTTCGGCATCAACTTCGATAATCTCGAGATTGCGCACGGTCACTTGGTCGGTGCCCATATGGCCGCCCATACGCATGCCCGGGAAGACACGCGAAGGAAAGCTCGAAGCACCAATCGATCCAGGCGCACGATGGAACATCGAACCGTGGCCGCCAGGTCCGCCGCGGAAGCCGTGGCGCTTGACTACACCCTGAAAACCGCGTCCCTTGGATATACCGATTACATCGATAATCTCTTTGGGTTTGAAGTCTTCAGCCGTGATCTTGTCGCCAGCCTTAAAGTCGCCATTGCCACGGTTCAATTTGAACTCGCGGGTATAACGGACTCCATCCGCGCCAGCCTTCTTCAGGTGGCCGGTCTCGGGTTTGTTGATCCGGGCTGGTTTGACGTATTCCATCAGGCCAACCTGTATCGCGTCATAACCGTCAGTAGCAGGCGTCTTGCGCTGTACGACCACGCATGGACCAGCCTTCACCAATGTGACAGGCACCACCTGCCCATCGGCGCGGAAGATCTGCGTCATGCCGATTTTTTTACCTAAAATTCCTGGGCTCATTGCCAACCTCTCCAGGTTCTAACCACGAAGGTCAAACTACGGATTCCTAAAAACTTTTTCTACTTCTTGCCGAAAGCTTTAATTTCGACGTCCACGCCAGCCGGCAGGTCGAGCTTCATCAGCGCGTCTACCGTGTCTTGCGTCGGCTCGAGAATATCGAGCAGGCGTTTATGCGTGCGAATTTCAAACTGCTCCCGCGACTTCTTGTCTACGTGCGGTGAGCGGTTCACCGTGTAGCGGTTCCGCACCGTGGGAAGCGGGATCGGCCCGGCGATCACCGCACCGGTACGGCGAGCCGTGTCGACAATTTCACTCGTCGATTGGTCCAGCACGCGGTGATCGTAAGCCTTAAGGCGGATACGGATTCGTTCTTTATTCATCTGTCAGGTCCTAGTTAAACTACTACTCGACGATTTCTGATACCGTGCCGGCACCGACTGTACGACCGCCTTCGCGAATCGCGAAGCGCAAGCCCTTGTCCATGGCCACCGGAGTAAT
>JAYSVS010000157.1:0-41310 GCA_043718395.1 Acidobacteriota bacterium | reverse complement strand
CACCGTTGATGATGATGGTTGAGGATCCGCTCTGGTCCTGCATGCGGTTGTAGGCGGGATTACCAACTTGGACGACGGTGGGAGTGAGACGGCTCATCATGAAGGGGTTGCGACCAAGGTTTGGGAGGTCGATCAGCTTCTGGCGATCGACGACTTGGCCCTGTGAGGCTGAAGCGGTTTCGAGGAGCGGAGACTCTTCCGTGACCATGATGGACTGGGTGACATCGCCGACTTCCAGCTTGACGTCGGCCGTGACCGATTGCTGAGTGCCAACAATAAGGCCTTTCCGCTCGATCTTCTTGAAGCCGACCTGCTCAACGATTATGGTGTAGGTGTTGGGGTTGATGTTAACGAAGTTGTATTCGCCAGCGGAACTGGACACAGTGGAGCGGGTAACTCCGGTGGATTCTTCGAGAAGAGTTACTTTGGCATCGGCAATCGTTGCCCCGGCCGAATCGACTACGCTACCGCGTAAGTTGCCAAATGAACTTTGTGCCCAATTGACGCTGTTGAACATCAAAAGGGTGACAAGCGAGAGAGAAAGACTCAGTCGCATTTTTTTCATGGAGATCCCCTGAACTATTAGATTTTTGGCTCTGGACAAGAAGGAGCCGGGATCGCTACGGGGCGTAGATAGACGAGCAGGAAGTGTAACAACGGGGAGAAGTTTAAGGACTAAGCAGAAAACCCTCGTGCTTTGCAGTATAAACAGATCTGGTACTAATGGGAAGCCGTTGCGGGCGCTGGTTGCATAGAAGTTTTTGATGGGTTAGCGCATGAATGGGCACATTAAGCTTCTGCGCGGCATCGGGAATAAAGGAATTTCAGCGAAGCTTTAATTCTATTGGAGTATGTTCGGAACTGTTCGTTGTAGAGTCCAACCTTCTCCACGAGTGATCGAGTTTGGCCTTGTACTTGGCAGGCCGGACGGCGTTGTTGTCGAGATCCAGGTGAAACGAATGTCATCTGGTAGATCGAAATGTTTGAGGATGCCGGGAACGATAGTGTTTTCCAGGCCTTGCTGGATTGGGGATTCAACAATGGAGCGGAAGGACGAGAGGGAGGATTCGAGGATAACTTTTTGGAAGCCTGCTTCCAGGGTAGCCGCGATGATGGCGGCTGGGCCGAACTTGCCTTTGGCGAAGAGGTAGACCGGGGTGGCTGAGGATATTTGCTTGAGGTAGCGGTAGGCCACGATGATGTCAGCGGCCTGCATCGCGAGCAGGTTTCGGCCAAGGAGCCAGGTGCGGGCGGCGATTTGATAGTCGAGGTTGTAGCCGCTTGAGCCGGATAATTCGTAGCCTGGGCCGGAGCCTCTCGGATCTACCTTCAAGACGCCGAAACCGTGGCTTTCGAGTTCGACGATGTCTGGATCAGATGGCTTCCCTGCCCCGCCGATGTAGACGATTTGGGCTTTCGGTTGGACTGGCTGGTAGTGCTGCGCATAGATGCGGACCCCGCCTTCGACTGTGAGCTCGAGGTGATTGGAGTTTGGGTATTGCTTGGATTCAATAGTCAATGCGGGCTCTTGCCAGGCGATGGCCTTGCGGATCGATTCGAGTGTTGGAGGTTTGCGGTTCTTAGCTAGCGTCGCGGCAGCTTCGATGCTGAGATCGCGCATTGTTTTTGAGCCAAAGCTGGTGGCGAGTTGGCCCGTTGAGGTTGCGTAGAGCAGGCTTTCCTGTTCAGTGTCGATGCTGGCTTCTGGAGTAGGATCATCGAGACCGAAGAAGTGTTTGGAGAGCCATCGTGTGGCGGCTTCGCGACGCGGTTGTGACCAGCCGTGGGTATCGTCATATTCGAAGAAGCCAATGTTGTTGCCGTGCCCAAGCTGGTCGAAGAGGCGAAGGAGTTGGCGGTGGGACGCGCGTGCACCAGCGATGGGGAAGTAGTCTTTGACTGCACTCGTCGTGAGGAAGGGTCTTGGGGCGAGAGCAAGAGCGAAGTCACCGAAGTCGAGGTTGCGGGCAAGGAAGCCAGGCCAGATTTGCTCTGAGTCCTGGGGGCCCGGGCCCGGCCAGAGTTCGCGCCAACTGGTCATGTAGCAACTGGAAATGGCAGTGGCGAGGCGGGGTTCGAATAATGCGAGATAGGCAGCTTGGGTGCCGCCGCCGGAGTTGCCGGCGACGCCGATGCGTTTGGGGTCGATCTCGGGTCTGGTGAGTAGATAGTCGACGGCCCGGATGCCGTCCCAGATGAAATGGCGAGCGATGGTTTGGCCCGTGAGCAGGGCGGGTACTCCAGCCATGAGATGTTCGCCAACGCCGATGCCGGCTCGGGATTTGCCTGTGAGGGTATCGAGGTATTCGAGTCGTTCGCCTTGACCGGGTGGGTCATAGGCGAGGACGGCGATGCCGCGCTGGACGAAGCCGATGAAGGCTTTCTGGTAGCCGGCATACGCCTTGCCGTTGCTTGAGTGGCCGGCGACGCCGAGGACGGCCGGGTAGGGGGCTTTGCCCGTTGTTGGTAAATAGAAATTGGCGGTGACGCGGAAGCCTGGTTGGCTTTCGAAGATCAGCTTCTCGACGCGGTAACCGTTACGGGTGAAGCTTCCGGTGATGTGTGCATTGAGCGGGGACTTCTGAGTGGGGAGGCCGCCGATGAGCTCAAGTGCGGTTTGGCGGATGTAGGCTTGCCTTCGGGCAATGTCTTGGCGGGTATTGAGTGCGGCGATGTCTTTGTCTCGCTGGTCCCAATGAGTGCGGGCTTGGGCGGTGAGCCAGTCTTCGAACTGTCCGCGGTAGTTGGTTTGTGCTGTGAGGATCGTTGCGGCAAGGAAGAGAATAAGGCACTTCATCGGAGTACCGATGCGCCGACGCTGGTAAGTTCGATGTTGCGTAGCTTGACGGCTTCAAGGACTGAAGGGTGAGTCCAGGCAGTGAGAATGCCAGATCGTTGCTCGGCGACATTGTAGTTACCGGGATGGCCGACGCGGCGCATCTCGGCGGTATCGGTGGCGGGGTGGTCGACCATGGCATGAATGCCTGGGGTGAGATCTTTGATCATGGCGACCATGCCGTTGATTTTCTCCTGCGTTGTGGAGTTGCCGGAGTAAGGTGCCCGCAGGCGATTGAGGCCTGGGATTGCGTCTTGCATCGGAGTTTTGTATTCTGCGGCGAGCTTGAGGGTGAGTTCTTTGAGAGCAGGTGTAGCCGTGGCTGCGCCCATATGCGTGGAGATCCATGAGGCACGGGGGAGCAGGCGTTTGGCCATCTCGATTTGAGCACGGATTTCGGCTTCAACTTCGCTAAGCTTCACAGTGGGGGCGGCGACATCGCGAGTGCGCGGCGGGAAGAACCCGTTGACATCGACAAGGCTGGGCATGAGGGTGATGGGCCGCCATTTGACGCTGTCCCACTCGCTGGTGAGAGCAAGGTGGATGCCAACGTCGAGGCCGGGGTTGGCTTCGAGGAGTTTGATCGATTCTGGAAGCCAGGGGCCGCAGACGATCAGGTTGGCCGAGCGCATGATGCCTTTCTGGTAAGCCTCAATGGTGCCCGCGCCGATGGCGTGGACAGCGCCGATGTCGTCACCGATGATGATGAGCTTCACGTCGGATGCAGCAGCAGCTAGTGGTAGCGCGGAGGTGGCGAGGAGAGTACGGCGGGTCATTCGTTTTCGACGATATCACCGTTTCGTGCGGGCGACCTCGGCTTCTGCGGCGAGGTAGCCAAAGGCGGCCCACTGCTTGCCTGCCAACACGCGGTTGAAGATCTCGTTTGCCTTGTCTGGTTGCTGGTTGTAGAGATACCAGTTGCCGGCACCATAGCCTTGGGTTGCAATGGTGAGATCGTCGGCACCTTTGGGGTCGAGGACGCTGCCGGGGGTGCGGAGGCCTTTGTACATCAGGAGTCGATTCCAGTAAGCAGTATTTTCGATGATCTCCATCTTCTCGTGGATAGGGTCGAGGATTTTCCTGGCTTCGGCGTCGCGGTTGAGGCGGCGGAGGGTCATGTAGAGCCAGTCGGAGGTGGCGACGAGGGAATCGTCGTTGTTGCGGGAACGCCTCATGCATTCTTCGTAAGCAGTGAGGGCATGCTTGAAGTCGCCTTTGAGGTAGTAGGCGAGGCCGAGGTGATACCAAATGTTGAACTGGAGTGTGGAGAGGGGTTTGTTGAGGCGGTTGGGTTGGCCGTCTGGCTCGATCTCGTCAGGTTGATTCTTGGTTAGGGCGGCGGCTTTGCGAAAGTCGAGGATGGCTTTGTCTATCTGACGGATGGTCAGGTAGCGATGGCCGCGATGGCGGTAGAACCTGGAGTTCTTGGGGTGGATCTGGATGCCCCTGGAAAATAGCGTGATGGCTTCATTGAAGCGGCCGGTGTAACCGGCGCGGCGGCCGAACCAGATTAGCTTCTCGGCATCAGTTGGGGCTGAGGAGTATTCCTTCTTTGCGGCTTCGTAATTTTCTTGAAGCGTTGCTGAGGGCGGCGCAGAGATCAGAGGCTTGCCCAAGAGTGAGGTAGCCTCAGGGCTTTGAGCAGAGAGGGATAGGGTTGCGAGGAAGAGCAGGCATATTCGCATATCCAATCGTAAACAAAATGGCCAGGCTGAGGGCCTGGCCTTTTTGTGTTTCAAATGGAGTCGGCTTCTAGAAGATGAAGCGCAGAACCATAGTGATAACGCGCGAGTTCGTATCGGTGTCCTGGTAGTAGCCGAAGGTCGCGGGAGCGGCCAGACTGGTACCAACACGTGAGAACGAAGTGTTATTGAAGAGGTTGGCAAATTGGCCTTGTACCTGCATCGTGTAACGCTCGCGGATTGGGAAATTCTTCCGGATTGTCATGTCGTATTGTGTCATACCATTCTGGCGGACCACATTACGGCCGAGCGTACCGAAGTTGCCGATAAGTGGTTGTTCGAGGCCGGATCCGGTCGTCTTAAAGTTGGCGGCGGTTACGGTACCGGGGTTAGGAGCAAAAGATAGATTCAATTTTCCGGTGAGGTTGGGCCGAAGGAGCCCGTTTCCACCTAGGAGGAGAGGATCTGCAATCGGGTATCCAACACGGCCACCCGATACGAGATTGACCGGAGAGCCGGCTTGGGTCTGGGCTATACCGCTCAGATTCCAGCCACCGAGCACGTTGGTCATAAAGAAGTTGGACTTGGAGAACTTTGGCAAATCGTAGCTGTGGGTGACGACCAGGCGGTGAGGTACGTCGAAGCCGGAAGCTGCGCGATTGTTGCGGTTGTCAAATGGGTTCTGTTGGGAAGGGCTGTCGTTGGCGACTACATTGAGAACGTCGGAGATGTCGTCAATCGATTTAGACCATGTATAAGCGGCAGTAAAGCCAAGCCCGGAGCGGAAGCTGCGGGCGAGGTATGCCTGGAAGGAATGAAAGTTGGAATTGGCCGAGGACTCGTTGAGCGATACGCCAGTGAAGCGGGGATCGATGCGGTTGGTCTGACCTGTGGGAGGCGCATTGAGGCCAGCGTTGATGGCGAGATAGTCAGCGCGACGAGCGGTCTCATCAGCGATTGATGTGGCCGGAACCACAAGACCCGGACGGGTGATGTTGATCGGGCGCGAGCGCTGCAGGAAGTTGCCCTTGGTGCCAACGTAACCGACACGGCCGAGGAAGCCGTTGCCAATCTGACGCTCGATGTTCAAGCTGATTTGCTGGACTTGAGGGTTCTTGATGGCGTAGTCGACTGGGGAGAGTGTACCGAAATTGCGGACGGTTGTACCGAAGCTACCAACGGTGGATCGGCCGGTTTGCTGGAAGGGCGAGGTGCCAGCCAGGATGTTAGCGACAGAGTTGCTGCCGCTGAAATCGGTGGTGGAAAAATTGTACATGAAGGGAGGAGCAAAGCGGAGGTTGGTGATTGGGTTGAGGAAGATAAAGTCGTAGGTCATGCCGTAGCCGCCACGCACGCTCCACTTGCCGCCCTTGGGATTCCAGGCAAAACCGAAACGGGGGCCCCAGTTGGTATTGTTGTCAAAGGCCTTGCCGCCCGCAACGATGGATCCAAGCACGCCGGTGCCAGCGCCGCCAAGAGCTTCCTGACGATCCAGGTTGAGGTTGGAGATGATGTTGTTGACTTCGCTTACGCCGCCGGCGACTTCCGTACGGAGGCCGAGGTTGAGGGTTAGGGTGCGGCTTACACGCCAATCGTCCTGGAAGAAGAAGCCTTGATTCCAAAGACGGTTACCGCGGATCGAACCGCCAAACCGCTGCGTGTACTGAACAGGAGTGCCGGTCTGGAAGGCAGTGAAGTTAGTGAAAAGCAGAGTGCCTCGCACGTTGGAGTCGAAGATGCTGTTGGCCTGGATACGTTCAATGTTGTAGCCGAACTTCATCGTATGGCTGTTCAGAGTTTTGGTAATGGTGGTGAGATTGTTGTAGACGTTCTGGGTGCGCCCCTGAGGAATACCGCTCCAGCTACCGAGTTCTGAGGTAGCGTCCTGAAACTGGACACTAGGAGCCGTCATGCTCACCAGTGGAGTGAAGTTGGGAAGGCTGCGGCCGAAGCTGGCGATGTTGTTGATCACCATCGAAGCATTCTGAATGCGCGTGTAGTTGAGGGATACGTTTTGTGGCTTGTTGGTGGAACTGGCACCATTGACGGGAAGGTTTGAGGAAATGAAGGTGAGACCAGGGCTCTTCTGGTCGATCTTTTGGTAGCCATAGCGGCCCGAGATCATGTCCTTGGAGCTGATGTTCCAATCCACCTTGCCAGAATAGGCAATTGAATTGGTGCCGAGTGGAGCAGGGTTGCTGACTGTGCCGCTATCGGAGGCAACGCCCTGAACGGCGGTGAAGAGTTGACGCATGGCGGGGTCGCTGATACCGCTTACCTGAGCATTTGTTGGGACATTACCGATACGGGTACCGCCGGAGCCGCGGATCTTCTGCTGTTCGTAAGTTCCAAAGTAAAAGAGTTTATCTTTTACGATACGGCCTCCAGCGGTGACGAACCAGTTGTTGTCACGCAGAATTGCAGCCTTGCCAGTGCGGTCAAAGTAGTCGCGGGCATTGAGCTTATCATTACGCAAAAGGTGAACGGCGCTGCCGTGGAACTGGTTTGTGCCACTCTTGGTCACGAGTTGAAACTGTGAGCTGGAATTGCGGCCAAATTCGGCGCTAAAGTTGTTGGAAATTACAGTGACTTCCTTGATTGCATCAAGGGGCACAGTGCCGAGGCCGGCACCTCCTGTGGTGGATACGTCGGTAGCATTGGCGTTGTCGATAGTGATGTTGTTGCCACGGCCGCGACCGCCGTTGGAGTTGTAACTACCCTGTCCGAGGAAGGGGTTTCGAGCGGAAACGGGAATAACGCCCGGGGTGGTGCCAGCGAGTGAGAGAACACCATTGGGAAGGGACAACTGTGTGATCGCCTTCGAGTCTACGCTGCTCTGCATCTGAGCGTTGGTAGTGTTGATGGCGATAGTAGATTCTTCAACTACCACTTCCTGGCGAGTGGAGGAGACTTCGAGAACCGTTTTTATTTCGCGGATCTGACCTGTGTTGACGGTAGCCTTGGTGCTAACGATCGAAAAGCCAGGAGACTCAACTCTGATATCGTATTCGCCAATGTTGAGGAGCGAGAAACGGGCGAAGCCCTGTGAGTCGGTTACCAGATCACGGGTTGAACCCTGGGCAGCATTTTTGACGGAAACTTTAGCGCCGGTGATGACTGCGTCGGTTGGATCGGTTACGCGGATGACAAGATCACCTGTGATCTGCGCTGAAAGTGGAGTGAGACAGACTGCTAATGCCAGCAATATGGACGCCGGACGTTGGAAGGACATAATTTTCCCTATTTTTGGATTGGGCCAAATCTGAATCTTCGAGCTGTTGACCCGGGACGCAGGAAGGCTCTTAAGCGAAAGAAGCCGCAAGTGCAACTTACTACTATTGATGACACAGATCTGTAACAAGTTGCAAAGAGAGTGCGATTTTGAAGGGCTCACAGGCCTTGCTGTCAACCCCGTTGGTGGTCGGACACTCCGGTTGGCGCTTTCTTTGCATCAAGATACAAGATTTCGTGCTCAGCAGGACTAAAACTAACCTGATAGGGCTGAACCGCCATTTTTTATGGCGATTCAGCGCAGCGGGCGTTTAGTATTCAGTGTTGGCCGGCTGGTGGATTTCACCGCAGCATTTGCCCAGGGGCAAAAGCTTGCCGGGATTGAGGCGGCATTCAGGGTCGAAAAGGTTCTTGAAATCCTTGATGGTGTCGAGTGTGTCCTCAGTGAACTGCAAGGCCATGAGTTCCATCTTCTCCATGCCGACACCGTGTTCACCGGTGATTGAACCACCGACGGAGATGCAGAAGGCAAGGATCTCTTCACCGGCGAGTTGAGCGGCCCGTAGTTGGCCCGGAATGCGGGCATCGAAAAGAATGATGGGGTGCATGTTGCCGTCCCCAGCGTGGAAGATATTGGAAATGGTCAGACCGTACTTCTCGCCGATCTTATAAATCTCAAGCAGAGTTTCTGTAATGCGCGTACGTGGTACAACGCCGTCCTGCACGTAGTAGAAAGGGCTCAGGCGGCCGACGGCACCAAAAGCGTTTTTGCGGCCCTTCCAAAGAAGATCGCGCTCTGCGGCATCTTTGGCGATTCGGAACTCGCGGCAGTGGCAGGCCTCGCAGGCCAGGCGCACTTGTTCGACCTGTTCTTCGACCGCTTCCTTGAGGCCCTCCATCTCGATCAGGAGCACGGCTTGGGCGTCGAGGGGGTAACCGGCGTGCGTGGCTTCTTCGACCATGCGCAGCATCACGCCGTCGAGCATTTCGATGGCTACAGGTGTGATCAGACGGGCGGCGATTTCGGCGATCGTATCTGCGGCGTCTTTGGTGGTGTTGTAAATCGCGAGGACGGTCTTGACGAGTTCTGGCTGTCGCATCAGGCGGAGCCGGGCACCGGTGACTAGAGCCATCGTGCCTTCCGATCCAGTGATGATGCCAGCAAGGTCATAGCCGGGAAGGTCTAGTTCCATGCCTCCGGTCTGAAAGTTTGTGCCGTCGGGAAGGACGACATCGAGACCGAGGACGTGGTTGGTGGTGACGCCGTAGGCAAGGGTGTGCGGGCCGCCAGCGTTTTCGGCGACATTGCCACCGATGGTGCAAGCGCGCTGTGAGCTTGGGTCGGGGGCGTAGAAATAGCCCTGCGTTTGAACAGCGAGGGTGACGTCGAGGTTGACTACGCCGGGCTGCACTTGAACACGCTCGTTGGGCACGTCAATCTTCTCGATCTGATTCATGCGCGTGAAGCTGACCATGAGGCCGCCGTTGCGAGCGATGACACCGCCAGACAGGCCAGTACCGGCACCACGGCCGATGAACTGGAGTTGGTGCTTACGGGCAATCTCGACCACTGCCTGCACTTGCGCGGTGGTGCGCGGAAAAACTACCAGGTCTGGGCGATGCTTGTCGACGCCGCCATCGTACTCGTAGAGGGTGAGGTCTTCCTTGCGATCAAGCACCGCGCGGACACCGAGCAGAGTGAGCAGTTCCTGGCGAGCAACCGCCGGGAAGGCGGGCTTAGAGGAGACGACGGATGCGGGTGATGACATTAGGATTGAGCCAGAATTCTTCGCCGATGATCTTCTCAACTACTTTACCCTGCTTGTCGATGATGTAGGTCTCGGGATATTTGAAGGTACCGTAAGAGGCAGGGATGTTAGCCTTCTCATCGCGGAAGGTCTGAAAGGCGATGTTGGCATCTTTGAGAAATTTCTTGTACTTGGCTTCGTCGTGATCGACTGAGATGCCCAGAACGGTAACGCCTTCCTTGGACATACGCTTGGAGAATTCATTGAGAGAGGGCATTTCATCCACACAGGGCTT
Organism: Acidobacteriota bacterium; assembly: GCA_043718395.1. Lineage (GTDB taxonomy): Bacteria > Acidobacteriota > Terriglobia > Bryobacterales > Bryobacteraceae > Bryobacter. The sequence goes on along the minus strand of JAYSVS010000157.1, from coordinate 31,518 downwards.
GCACCAGGAGGCCCAGAAATTCAGAACCAGCACTTTACCGGGATAATCTTTAAGAGAGATCGTCTTGCCCTGGTCGGTTGTGACGGAGAAGGCAGTAGCCTGATCGCCCTGATTGACCAATTTTTCTGTGAGGGTATCGGCGAGGATATAGAAGAGCGCCGCCATCGTCAGAGCGATGCCGACAACATAAACGCGCGAGGGGGATGAAGTTGCGTTGGCTTTTGCCATGTGATTCTATTTTATGGAATCGCGAGCCGTACGTCGATCATCTTTATGAGGGAAAAGCAATGTTGATTACACGCCGGGTTGAATTTTCTGCGTCCCACCGCTGTGCGGTGGAGGGCTGGAGCGACGAAAAGAACCGTGAAACGTTTGGCTCTGACGCCAATCCTTATGGACATGGGCACAACTATGTTCTGGAGGTAACACTGAGCGGTATTGTCGATTCGATCACTGGCATGATTGTCGACCTTAAAGATGTAAAGTCGGTGTTGAACCGTGAAGTAGTCGATGTGATGGATCACCGCTACCTCAATGCCGAAGTGCCGCCATTTGATAAAATAGTGCCCACTTCGGAGAATATTGCCCGTGAGATCTGGCGGCGGATTGTGCCACATTTTTCAACCGCAACGGTGCAATTGCATGAAGTTCGGCTTTACGAAACTGAAACTTTGTATGTGGAGTACAGAGGCGAATGAAACTGACCTCACGCTATCGGTTTTCGGCGGCTCATCGCCTGCACTCGAATCGCCTGAGTGACGACGACAACTGGGCAGTATATGGACGTTGCAATAATCCGTTTGGTCATGGGCACAATTATTGGCTCGAGGTGACTGTTGAGGGTGAGCCAGACGCAGAATCTGGCATGTTGGTGGATCGCGGCCTTCTGGACGAATGTGTGGCAGAAGAAATTCTCTCTCGCGTGAGTCATGTGAATCTAAACCAACAGGTGGCGGATCTGAAGGATTTAGTGCCGACTACCGAAAATGTGGCATACGTTTTCGCTACATGGCTCAAGCGTGGGTGGAAGAAGCATTTTGAAGACCGGCCGGTGTCCTTCGACCGCATACGGATCTTCGAAACCAGAAATAATCGATTTGAGATACAAGCAAATGAAGTCAAGCAATAAGCCGGCACCATTAAAAGTTGTAGAAACAATAGTTGCGGTGGCCAAGCCAGCGTCGAAGTACGTGACCAAGGCACAAGATGCCAAGAAGGATGAACGTGGTGCCATTGGGGACATGTTTGAAAAAATCCTCAAAGATCTTGGCGAAGACCCAACCCGTGAAGGCCTGCTTCGTACCCCATATCGGGCTGAAAAAGCCTTGCAGTTCTTGACATCCGGCTACACCACGAACATCGAAGAGATTGTCAACGGCGCTCTCTTTACCGCTGAGAACGATGACATGGTGGTTGTAAAAAACATCGAATATTATTCCCTCTGTGAGCATCACATACTGCCATTCTTTGGCACTGTGCATGTAGCTTACCTTCCTGACAAGAAGATCATCGGGTTGAGCAAGATTCCGCGGATCGTCGATGTTTTTGCGCGCCGCTTGCAGGTGCAGGAGCGGATCACGCAGCAGATTGCCGATACGCTGATGGAAGTGCTTGAGCCTCGCGGTGTGGCTGTGGTGAGCGAAGCGAAGCATTTTTGCATGATGATGCGGGGCGTCGAGAAGCAGTGCAGTTCTACGGTGACGAGTGCAATGCTGGGCGAATTCCGTCGCAACAGTGCGACCAAGGACGAGTTCCTTGCACTGATCCGGTCGAGTATGCGTTAGCCTTGATTTGATGGTTGAAAACTTTCGCAATTTCGAGACCGGGCCGGACCCGTTTGGGCGTTCCTGGAAGCTCACTTTCCGCTGGCAGCAAAATGCAATCTCGATTCGCCATGCCGATGCAATCGACGTCAAGTATGAACTTGAGTGCGAAGGCGAGAGTCAGGAGAAGGTTGTAGCCCTGCCACTGCCTCTACTCATGAAGGTGAGTGCTGATTTGAAGCGTGCGATTACCGACCCCTGGGTAATGAAGCTTGGCGGGCTGCATCTGATTGAAATGATTTCCACCTGGCAGGATATGGATAAACAATTAGTAACGGCAAAGCAGGACGAGATTGCTGCTTATGCGGCTGTCATCGCGGAATCTGATCGTCAAGCTGCCGCTTAGTCGAAGTTGAACTCGATGCCTTGCGCCAGCGGCAAGGAATCAGAATAGTTGATTGTGACGGTTTGCCGTCGCATGTAGGCCTTCCAGGAATCGCTGCCTGATTCCCTTCCCCCTCCGGTTTCCTTTTCTCCACCAAAAGCTCCACCGATCTCTGCGCCTGAGGTGCCGATGTTGACATTGGCAATGCCGCAGTCTGAGCCTCGGGCAGAGAGAAATGCTTCCGCGCTTTTGAGGTGAGTGGTAAAAATGGAACTCGACAAGCCTTGTGGCACTTCGTTGTTCCAAGCGATGGCTTCGTCGAGATGATCAAAGTCGATGGTGTGAAGGATCGGGGCGAATACTTCTTCCTGGACAATTGTCATGTCATGGCTTGACCGGGCGATGGTGGGTTCGACGAAATTGCCTTCCCGGCGATTGCCGCCAAAGAGAATTTCCCCGCCCTGATTGCGGATCTGGTCAATTGCTTTTTCAAAGCTGGCCACTGCGCGCTGGTTGATCAGTGGGCCCATGAGTGTGGTCTCAGCCAGAGGATCGCCGATGCGGATCTGGCTGTAGGCCTTGGTGAGTTTGGCACGGAAAGTTTCAGCAATGGAGCTGTGCAAGAAGAGGCGGCGCAGGGTGGTGCAACGCTGGCCAGCAGTGCCTACGGCTGAGAAGAGGCAGCCGCGCAGGGCCAGATCGAGATCGGCATCGGGCATGAGGATGATGGCGTTGTTGCCGCCAAGTTCAAGCAGTGTGCGGCCAAGACGGCGACCGACACGTTCGGCAACGATCTTGCCCATGAGAGTCGAGCCCGTGGCCGAGATCAAAGGCAGGCGGCGATCATCGAGCATGGGTTCGCCGACAGTGGCAATGTCGCCGACTAGGAGTTCAAAGACGCCTTCACAGTTGTGTTTGCGCAGCACTGCCAGGGCAATGTTGTGGACGGCAATGGCGGTGAGTGGGGTTTCCTCTGAAGGCTTCCAGATGACCGTGTCGCCGCAGACAGCGGCAATCAGGGCGTTCCAGGCCCAGACGGCTACCGGGAAGTTGAAGGCGGTAATAACGCCCACCGGGCCGAGCGGGTGCCACTGCTCATAGAGGCGGTGGCCGGGCCGCTCGGAGTTAGTGGTCATGCCGTAGAGCTGACGCGAGAGGCCAAGGGCGAAGTCTGCGACGTCGATCATCTCCTGCACTTCGCCCAGACCTTCCTGATAGATCTTACCCATCTCCAGGCTGACCAGTGCGCCCAGATCTTCTTTGTTTGCTCTCAGGGCTTCGGCGATTTCGCGTACAATCAGGCCTCGCTGTGGGGCTGGCACCAGCCGCCATTTGGCGAAGGCTGCAGTGGAGTTTGCGATAGCTTGTTCGTAGCCGTCAGTCGTAGCGAGGGCGACGCTGGCTAGCGCTTGGCCTGTGGACGGGTTGAACGAGGTAAGGATATGGGAGCCTGTGGCACTGGTGAGGCCCAGGCGGGTGAGGATGGCGTTTGTGTCAAGCATGAGAAGCCTTTGGGGCCAGTCACGAAGTCTCGACCGAGCGCCCTGATTTCATGGTCTAACACTTCGAGCAGCCGCGTCTGGAACCGGGGCTCAACCCATTGCGGTTGCTCAAAATGATCGAGAATCTTGAAAGCGGCTTCGCGCGTGGTGGCACCCTTGGGTTTGAGTTGGCGGATGTGGAGAGGGTCACCGATGATGGGGTTGGTTGTCGCTTCGACGACCAGGCGGGCTAGTTCTGGTGGCTCGCAGGGGAGGATCGGGGCAACTGTCGCATACACGTTGAGACCGGCGGCTCGCAATTCCTCTATGGTACGCAGTCGATCAGGGATCGATTCGCAGCGAGGCTCGAAGATCTTGCGGATGCGGTCGTCGTTGGTGGTGATTGAAAAACCGATGCGGAGGTCGGTGTTCTCGGCCACAGTTTGCAAAAGCTTTGTGTCACGCAGGATGTTGGGCGAGCGGGTCTGGATGACGAAGAGTTTGGGAGGGTGGATGTAGATCTGCTCAAGTATCCGGGGCATCATTTCCTGATGCATTTCGGCGGGTTGGTAAGGATCGGTGAGGGGCGAGCAGTAGATGAGTTGACCGGGCTTGAGTTCGCGCTTTAGAAGGGCCGGTGCGTTGGTCTTATAGGTGGTGGATTCGCCCCAGTGATTCCAGTCGTCTGGTTTGAGGCCAGCCTGGATACGCATGGTCGGTACATAGCAATAACTGCAACCGTAGGTACAGTTGCGGGCAGGCGTGAGGGAGTGTGTGAAACCGGCTTCGGCAAGGAAGCCAGAGACGGGCGAGAGGATGCGCCGGGCTTGCGTGTCGTGAATCGGAAGAAGGCGCATCCTAAAGGCCTTCGGGTAATACGTCGGGAACAGATTGCTCCAGATCGACCAAAGCGAAGAGGTTGTGGCGGATGGATTCGCAGATATCTTCGAGCGGCAGATCGTTGTCGTCAAAACCAAAAGGCCCTTCGATTTCGACACCGATTTCTTCGATGCCGAAAAAGATATAGGCTACCAGGAGAGTGTCGAAAATGGCAGCCCAGCCAAAGGTGTCGACAAGGGCGAAGGGAAGGCTGAAGCAATATAGGACGAGAGCACGGCGCAGATGGATGACGTAAGCGAAGGGGAGTGGGGTCTTGCGGATCCGTTCACAGCCGCCAAGATAATCAACAAGTTGCTGGATATTCTGATCGAGATTGGTGAGCAAAATATCGGATAAGGTTCCGCGTAGCTGCGCCTCTTTGAGGATGGCTGTCATCTGTGTGGCAATCAGAAGCGGCGGGTGCTGTGCTTCGGGCAGCCCTGGCATCTTGGTGCCGCGCAGTTGGTGCATGGCAGCCACCGGGAAATCGGCGGTGCGTTCTGTGAGCCGCACCAGCAGATCGCGTTCGCCAGCAAGGTGAATTGCGGCTGAGCGGATCAGGTTGCGGGTTTCATTGACGATGCCGCCCCAGAGTTTGCGGCCTTCCCAGAAACGATCATAAGAAGCATTCGTACGGAAGACAAGCAGCAAGCCGAGGGCAGACCCGGTGAGCGCATGAAGAAGGGACGAAATGTTGACATCGACAACATACTTGTCGAAGCAGACAACAGCCGCTGACCACGCGACGCAGAGCAATACGCGGACAATGATTTCGCGGAACATGGATCCGCGAATGTCAAAGAAGTGGCTGAGCCACTTATGTGGATCGTAGGAAATCAATTCGAGCCAAGTGACCTTGCGGGAGCGTTCTTGATGTGTTTGTCGAACCAGGAAGTCATTTCGAAGAGTGTGTGCTCGACGGATTCACGGGCGGAATAGCCGTGAGATTCATGAGGCAGAGTGACGTAGCGCACGGTGCCGCCATTGCCACGGATCGCCATGAACATGCGCTCAGACTGGATTGGAAAGGTGCCCTGATTGTTGTCTGCTTCGCCGTGGATGAGCAGGACCGGCTCTTTGATTTTATTGGCGATCATAAAGGGCGACATCTTAAGGTAAGTCTCTTGAGCTTCCCAGAATGTGCGGCGCTCACTCTGGAAGCCAAAGGGGGTGAGAGTGCGGTTGTAGGCACCTGAGCGGGCAATGCCAGCGCGGAAGAGATCGGTATGGGCCAGCAGGTTGGCCGTCATAAAGGCACCATAACTGTGCCCGCCAACGCCAACGCGGTCAGGATCGGTGACGCCCATCCCGGCAGCCTTGTCAATAGCGGCTTTGGCTGAGGCGGTGAGCTGCTCAACGTAGGTGTTGTTTGCTTCCTCGGGACTGCCAATGATGGGGATCGTGGCACCGTCGAGTATGGCGTATCCTTCGAGCAGGAAGAAGAGGTGAGAATAGCCGGTAAGTGTGGTGAAGCGCATGGTGGAGCCTGCGATCTGGCCGGCAGTATCGGCATCGTTAAACTCGACCGGATAGGCCCAGACGACGGTGGGCAGGCGGCTGCCTTGTTTGTAGCCGGGGGGCAGGTAGAGAGTAAAGCTGAGGTCGACGCCATCGGCACGCTTGTACTTAACCAGTTGCTTGGTGATGCCTCGGAGCTGAGGTACGGGATCTTGGAAATGGGTGAAAGCAGTCAAGCCGCCTTTGCTGTCACGAATGAAGAAATTGGGAGCTTCGGTGGGGGATTCACGCCGCGTAAGAAAGCGTGAACCGTCTTCGTTCAGCAACGAAATTACAGTTTCAAAATGATCGGCATCGCACTGGAAGAGACGCTCCTTCTTACCGGTGACGGGGTCCAGACGATCCAGGAAGGGGCGGTCGCCATCGGCTGAAGCGCCGTCGCCTTCGAGGAAGAGATAGCCGCCGGATTCGGCGAGAACGCGCTGGCCGTTGGGAAGAGTTTGCGTAAGAAAGTTGCCCGGGTTGCGGTAGCGGTCTTGCATGTTGCGCTCAGAGAGGATCTTGACCGGTGCGCCTGGGTTCTTGGGGTCCATCATCATGGTGCGCAGCCAGCGACGATTCAACTCCATGTCACTCATGATGACGGCGTTGCCTTTGGCTGACCAGAGCAGTTGTCCAGAGAGCCGCTCTTTGAGCTTGGCAACTTCGACTGGCTCGGATTTGAAAGGGGCTTTTGTAGTGAGGATGCGGTCGCGATTGGGCACCTTCTCTTTGGGGTTGCCACCGTCAAGAGCTTCGACCCAGAAGAGGCTGGCAGGCTCGCTTGGGTTCCAGTTGGTGTTTCGTGCGCCGGTGGAGACGCCGCCAATGGGAATGCGTTCTTGCAGAGGGAGGCTGGCTACCTTGTATTCAACCAGGCCGGAACGATTCCAGACTTCGACTTCGCGGGGAAACTGCATGAATGGCAGCACGTAAGAGAATGGCTTGTGGATCTGGCTGACCAGAATGTGTTGGCCGTCGGGCGAAGCCTGCTGATGGATGATCAGCGCTGGCTTGCCAATCAAGGTGATCTGGCCGCTAGCGGCATTGATAAGGGCCAGTTGAGACTGGGCAAAGTATTCAAAAACTTGTTCATCGTGAGGACTCTTCAGCATGTCCTGGTAAGTACGGGTGGCACCAGCTTTGCCTGCTGATTCCTGGATATTGGGTGAGGAGGGCGTGGTTGGCGCTTCGGGCATTTTGCCGCGGGTGGCAGGAACGAGGCGGACAAGCAGTGCGCGGGAATCGGGCATCCATTCGACGGCATCTCCAACTGCGGCATTGAGTGTCGCCTTTTCGACCTTTTTGACACGGCCGGTCGCTGTCTCGCCGATCCACAGTTCGATGCTGTTGGCCGTGTGGTTGAGCACTGAAAAGAAGCGCCCATCGGGAGACCAGTTGAAGCCGGTGAGTGCTACCTTTGCTGGAAGTTCGACTTTGTTGATTTGACCACCGTCGATCTTTTGCAGGTAGGGTCCGAAGCCGTAGGCGGTGAGGTGAGGCCCGGAGTTTGCAGGATCAATGCGCAAGCCGGCAATGCGGAGCATGGGCTTGGAGAGATCGGCAATGGTTGGGTTGCGTACGGTCTGCAGAAAGAGCACATGAGTCTTGGTTGGGTTGACGCTAGGCGTTGGTGTTCCTGGTGAGTTCAGGACATCGAGAATGGCCTTGGAAGGCTTCTGATAGCCTGTCTGGGCGAAACTGATAGAGACCATGAACAGTAGACTGCAAAAAGTACCACGCATAGCAGAAACGGTAACACGCATAGAACTCTCAAGGCGAGCTTTCATCGGCTTTGGTTACGCCTGGAGCGGAAATGGGCAGCCGCGCCAGGTGTGGCTGGATCAGGATGGCGGGTGGGAAGACGTGGCGGCACTGGCGATTCTACTGCGTAGCCCGGATGTGAAAGTAATGGGCGTATCAACAACACCGGGGATAGCCGATGCCCGGACGTCGCAGGCGCGAGTCACGATGCTGCTTGGGGCTCTGCAGGAGCGCGAGGCCAGGCTTGTATCGGAACTGCCTGCCAATGCGGAAATTCTTGCCACCGGGCCGCTGACTCGGGTGGCGCGGTTGATTCGCATGCGTAAGGCACCGGCAACAGTAACGTGGATGGGTGGGGCGGTGAGAGTGGCGGGGAATGCCAAAGGTGGCGCGGAGTGGAACGCGGCTGCAGACGTGGGGGCACTGCACACGGTGCTGGCTTCTAATGTACCGCTCACGATTTGCCCGCTCGATCTGACGAACCAGTTCCCGTCGAGGGCAGAAGTGCTTGGAACAGATACGAGTGGTGTGCGTGGGGAATTGTATAAGGCTTATGGGGAAAAGCACCGGTTCTGGTGGGACGAATTGGCCGCTGCATTTGTGGTTGCCCCTGGGCTGTTTCAGAAGAAGCGGATGAAGCTGAAGAGTCTGAGGAATGGACGTCTGCTGGAGGCGGCTGATGGACGTGAAGTTGACGTGCTGACTGGCTGCGATGGGCAAGGATTTCGGACCCTCCTCGCACAGTCATTGCGATTTTAGCGGCTTCTTTTAAAAAAGGAATAGCAACGGCACCGTCAGTGCGGTGTTCGCCGTCAAAGAAGGTCAGCCGGCGCAATTTGGAGTTGGGCACATATGCCTTGAGCCGTTCAAATTCATAAGAGACCCACTCGTCTGTCCCCACCTTGTCGCGGTGGCCACGTTCGACCAAAAAAGGAATCGGGTGCCGGTGAAGCATGGTGCCGATCGCTGCCAGTTCGGCATGGCTGGCGATGTTCGCCATGTTCCATTCGTACATTTCATATTCCTTGGTGTGGACATAGCTATAAGACAGAGCAGGCGATACAAGTTTGCGAATCCATTCGTTAAAGTTGCCGCCGCAGACGATTGCTTTGAAGCGTGCATCGAAGATGGGGACACGCAGGGCTGTCGCACCACCGTAGGACAGTCCGTAGTAAACGATGCGGTCTGAATCCACGTAAGGGAGTGTGGTGAGGTAATCGAGTGTGCGGCGGTATTGGGATTCGATAAAGGAGAATAGCGAGAGGCCGCGCGGATTGGCGAGAAGTTGCAGGGGACGAAAGTCGCCGTTGTAGGGATTCTGAGGGCAATAAACGATGAAGCCTTGGGCCACAAGAAGCTCGGCGAAATTGCGATAGGTGCGGTAATCGGGCGAGTCAATGGGTTGTCCAAAGAGGGACTCGGGCCGGCCCATAAGGCCGTGTTGGACGATGACGAGCGGACGCCGCTCAAAGGACCTCAGGCCAGTTGGCTTTAGCAGGACACCGAGTGCGGTAACCCCCGGGAGAGCGTCGATTGTGATCGAAAGCCCAGTGAAATTAGAATTCTCGGCAATAGTGCGCTCCCGCAAATTGAAGCCTCCCTGATAGCGCGGCAACGCTCCCACTACTTCTTCATGCCAGCGCTTGGCCAGCACCTTGGCACCTTGCGTCTTCATGAGGGCAGCGCGGCGATCTTCGGCTGGGGCAATCAAGCCTTCAAGATACTTTTCGATTGGCGCTACGCCGGTAGTCGATCTTTCGATACTGCGCTCGTCGTGGGGGCGGATGCTCATACCGAATGCGTTCTCTTGCGGGCGAGGTTGGTCTACAGGGCCGAAGAGTTGTTCGAGCGGCGGTTCGAGGCGCACGGGTTGTTTGAATCGTTTTACGGCCCCGTAGTAGTGAGCTAGTTCAAAGCCCAGGGGCAGTTGAGCAAAGGGATAACCCATGCGGCGGATTCGTTCGCGGGATTCGGGGTGGATGAGACGCGGAGCGATAACTAGGGTGCCGGGATAGGCGGCGCAATCGAGCTTCTTGTAGCTCAGCAACACAAGAATCTCGCGAGGCTTGGAAGGCTCGCAGCGGTCTGCTTCCAGCAGCAGTGGGTGCGTCGGCATCCTGGCCGTCTTGATTGGTTGCTGGAGCAGATAGGATCGGATGCCGCTGAGCATCTCTTCTATCTGCGCTGAGGCAGCGACGGGAATCCAAAGACTAAACGCTAGTCTGACGAGTTTTTTCATTGAAGCTCACTCGTCTGCCCTTGCGCAGACTTTCCATCGTCATGACGAGGGCGATGGCCGTTGCCAGCCCATTTTCTACCGGCGCATTCGGTTGGTTGCGGGTGCGGATACAGTCGAGAAAGTTGCGGATATGATCGCGAGTGGCTCGGGCGAAATTGCCAATCTCGATATGCTGGCGCGAGGGCTTCAGCTCAGGGCTGGTGGATTCGGGGTAGAGCCACCAGCCTTCGCGACTCACATCAAGGCGCGCCTTGTTGCCGTGAAACTGCTTCAGTTGATCTTGCGAAGAGTGATAGCGCATCGCCTTATAGCCGAGAGTGAAGTTGGCGAGGTAATTCTCAGCGAATTCAAGGACGACTGTCGCAGTGTCGGGGATCTCGGCACCCTTGAGATTCACCTGGCCACCGGTACAGGTGACGGCAACCGGGGCCTTTGAATTCATAAACCACTGGATCGCGTCGAAGATGTGTGCGGCTTGGCCTATGATGAGGCCGCCGGAGTAATCGTAGAAGTAATACCAGTTGAAGAAACGCATGGCATCGACGGGGTGCCCGGGCGAAGTGCCGAGCCAGGCCTTCCAGTCGAGGTCGCCTTTGAGCTCAGATGGGTTGAGCGAGGTCTGGTGGTTCATCCACCAGCTTGTGACCAGCCTGACCTCACCGAGGACACCCGAGTCGATGACGGTCTTTGCTTCGAGAAAGATGGGTGAGCTCCGCCGCTGCGTGCCCACCTGGACAATACGTTTGGTGGCTTTTACGGCATCGACCATCCGGTAGCCTTCTTCAATCGTATGGCAGAGGGGTTTCTCGACATAAACATCTTTGCCTGCATGCACGGCATCAATCACCATCTGGGCGTGCCAATGGTCTGGGGTGGCAACTACTACTGCATCAATCGACTTGTCATCGAGAAGACGGCGATAGTCCTTATGCGCTTTGGCACCTGTGGAAGCCAGCTTCAAGCCCGCTTCGAGGTTTGGCGTGTAAACGTCACAAACGGCAGGGATTTGAAAGCCGATCTCTTTGAATTCGCCAGCAAGAAAGCGGCCGCGCCCGCCAGCGCCGATAAGGCCAAGATTGGGACGGTCATTGGCACCGGCGATACGCTGAAAGGATGCTGCGCCGGCGAGTATGGTTCTGCGATCCATGGTATGAACAGTGTATCGATTTGTAGGCGAAAAGGAAGCGATTCGATGCTCAAAAGACGCGAACTACTCAAATGGACTGGCATAGCTCCGGCGATCTTGAAGGGGGCTGACAGACCGAATATTCTGTGGATCCTTGGCGACGATCTGGGGCCGCAGTTGGGCTGCTATGGTCATCCGCTGGTCAGAACTCCGAACATGGACCGCCTTGCTTATGACGGCGTCCGCTTTGCCCGCGCCCACACCACTGCGCCCGTTTGTTCGGCGAGCCGGAGCGCACTCAATGTCGGCCTCTACCAGACCTTTACCGGGACACACCACCATCGCAGTCATCGTGACGATGACTATCAGTTGCCGGGCAATGCGCGGCTGGTGAGTGAGCGTTTGGCCGAGGCTGGTTACTTCACGGCGAATATTACTGAGATCGCCCCGGGGGTGAAGGGGACGGCCAAGACGGACTGGAACTGGAAGGCCGGCAAAGGCTTTGACGGCAAGCACTGGCGCGAGCGTAAAGCAGGGCAGCCTTTCTTTGGACAGATCAATTTTCAAGCACCGCATAAAGGCCCGGCCTTTGTTGCGGCTCGAAGGCAGAAAGAATTAGTGGACCCTGCCAGGGTCACCTTGCCGCCCTACTATCCAGACGACCCACGGGTTCGCAATGAAGTAGCCAATTATCTGGATGCAGTGAACTTGCTGGATACGCAGGTGGGCGCGACACTGGATGCACTCAAGCAGGATGGCTTGCTCGACAACACCGTGATCTTTATGTTTGGCGACAACGGGCGTTGCCTGATTCGCGGCAAGCAGTGGCTCTATGATGCAGGGACGCATGTGCCGCTGCTGGTTCGATATCCAGGTGTGCTCAAGCCGGGAATCGTGCGGGAAGACCCTGTCGTCTCGCTCGACATCACGGCACAAACGCTGGCCTATGCGGGCCTCAAGATCCCGCAACCGTTTCATGGGCAGACGCTTTTTGAAAGCAAACCTCGCGATCATGTGTTTACGGCCCGCGACCGCTGCGACATGACTGTGGATAAGATTCGCGCCGTGCAAACGAAGCGTTTCAAGTACATCCGGAACCTGATGCCTGACAAGCCTTATACACAGCACAACGACTACATCGAGAAGGAATATCCGACGCTTGGGGTGATGAAAGAGTATCAGGCGGCCGGGAAGTTGAATCCGGTGCAAAGTTTGTTTATGGCCGAGCGGAAGCCGGATGTGGAGTTCTATGACCTCGATAAGGATCCGCATGAGGTGGTGAATCTGGCAGGCGGCAAAAGCTTCGCCAAAGAAAGACAGCGGCTGGGCGGGCTTTTGGACCGGTTGATGAAAGATACAAAAGCGGGTTGAGGCCTAGTGATGGGCGACGCGCTAGTTTTTTCGCTTCCAGATGCCAATCAAGAAGTGGGGCGAGGCGGATTCCTCTATCTTCGTATAGTCGATTTGGATGAAGCGCTCAATCCGTTCAAAGCGCATGCGGCCTGGGTCTGAACCGGGCCAAGCTTTCAGAATCTCCGAGTCGGGAAAAGCTTGCCAAAGTACAAAGCGGGGAGGGTTGCGATAGAGATCCGCGAGAACGTTCGACTCATCCTCAAATGTCATCATTCCGGGCTGAAGGAACTCGTAGCGTGTCGGATTATGGACTTGAAGCAAATAGTACATGCTGGACATGTAAGGAAAGACAAAGGCACTATCGCCCGAAGGAATGAGATTTTGAAGCTTCTCCATCGCATTGGCTGTCCCTGGCAGCCCGAATTGAACTCCGACGCGCGTGGTTACCGATTCTGAATTAGTTCTGAGCGATAAAAAGCCCAGTAGAAAATAGAAAGCGGGAAATGGAATCAATGCCTGCATCAGGGGGTGAAGGGGCTCTTTGATCCACTTGAAGAGCAGGCCAATGGAGAGCCCGAAGAACGGCGCTGAAATAAAAAGGAACTGGGTTAATTCCATGCGCGGATACGCGGTGATCAGACCGCCGATGGCCATTAGAAAAGGCAATCCCAAATGCTTTTCCTTACCGAACCACCACAACCAGAGAACGACGGGGATCGAGAGGACGGTTAGAATCGGACCCATCATGGCCCCAAAGAAATTTGGATTCATTTTGCCCTGAACGAAAATGAGATCCAGATTCTCAGAGAAGCCATAGGCAAAGGGAACGAGATTCGCCGCTGTGTAGTTGGCGCGAATCCAAGCCAGACTATCAAAGTACGGATGAAGAGCATTCTTGGCCAACAACCAGCCTAATGTAATCAATCCTGGAATCAAAACGCCAGCCAGATAGCCTAGACCGAAATGACGCCGTTCCCAAAACAGATAACACCCAACTATCAAGAGAGGAGTGATAAAGCTAGGGGTCGCACAGACGGCAACTCCCATTGCAAAGCCAGCAGCGGCGCAGACTGTAATGCTTCGAATTCCGCCACCGAGAAGCAATATAGCGACTACTGAGAAGGCACCGGAACTGATCCATCGATGATTGACAAGCAAACGGACATACATCGAGAAGCACAAGCCCCACCATAAAAGGCTTGCGGTGAAAGGCGTTCGCCAGCCTGCTCCTGCACCTGCCGCAGCTTGTGTGAAGGAAGCAGCACCGGCAGCCATGAGTCCCACACTGCCGGCAACCGTGATTCGAGCGAATGAGAGTTTCGCCGGAACAATCGACTCGATCAGGCCCTGAAGAAGATACACCAAAGGCCCAGTGAAGGCGAAGAAATCCCTGTAAAGGGTTTGCCCAAGCAGAATTCGATGGCCGCCGTTCAAATAGATCCCTTCATCCAATCCCGGTAAAAAAAGATCCGATACAAGCCACCATGTAGCAGCACTGAAGAGCAGGAAGTAAAGGAATGGAATTCGGAATCGGGACAAGGGGAAATTGGGACTCTAAAAAGAAAAAGGCGATGGGCAAGCGCCCACCGCCAATAGTTTGAAAGATAAGGCGATTCAGAACCGACTAGCTACGGCTGCGACGTACAGCGGTAGCAAGGCTAACCAAACCGGCACCGATCAGGGCGACAGTGGAAGGCTCAGGGATGCCGCTCGGTGGGGGAAGGGTGTAGTCGACGCGGAAAGCACCGTCGAAGATGGCCTGCTGAACGAAAATGCCTGATGCATTGGTCACTGAGTTGATGGTCACGCCAAGGTTGAAATTAGCAAAATAATCTGCGTAGAGAGCAGCGGCACTATTCTGAATCAGCGGGTTTGTGGTGACGGTACGCACGAAGTTGCGATTGGTGACAGCAGCATCGTAAACCGTACCAGGAACAGTCATGGTGTAGTTGATGGAAGTGTTGGTGACCACGCCGGGGTTAAAAGGATCAATCGCTACGTTGTAGTCTGTGGTTTGAACAAAAGTAATCGAGTTAATTGTGCCAAGGCTCCCAATAAGAACGCCAAACCCAGGGCACGCCAAGGAACCGGCGTCACCTGCAACAACAGGCGCGGCACCGGTGCCAAGCGAAAGCTGTGCGCAGTTAATAGTAAGTGTGTCAGCTTGAAGCCCCACGGTCATAGACAATGCAGCCGCAGCAATCAAAAGAATTTTTTTCATGAAAAGTATCCCTCCTAGGATGTGTTGTTGGGGTAGTGGATGAAGCCTACTACCCGCTCAGATATGAGTATAGGAAAAGTACTGTGACTCAGTCAAGAAAATAATGGTATTCATCAGAGTTTTCTGGATCTAGCGTGTTTAAAGTACTAGGACTTGGCATATGTCTGCTGGTCAAAAAGTTCAAGGTGTTTAAAACGACTGATTCGTCAGGATGGAGTACTAGGTACGTACGTCTAGAATATTTCATAGTTCTACGCCGATTTGATTGTTCAAAGCTGGCAGTCCAGCAAACGCAATACGGCGAATGGGCTAGCTCCACTAAATTGCGAAGATTTCGCTTACGGGACAAGACCAACCGGGTAGCACAGATGATGCTAGCGAATCCGCAGATTTGAAGAGCATGCTCGTGTTGGACTGATGAACGTAGATATGTTGCGACTCGGGATAGAGGGTCCAGACTTCGACGACTCCTGAGTCGAGATAAGCGGTGATCTTACGCTCCACGTCGCGGGCCATTTCTGAGGGGCTGATGACTTCAATGGCGAGATCGGGGATCAGGTCGATTGGGGTCCGGTTCAGATCAACCAACTGGTGCTTAGGTGCCATCATGCATGCAATATCTGGAATGACACGTCTTCCTTCATTCAATCGGAATTCGTCGGACCAGAAAAGCAGCCCTTTGCCGTTGGGTTCAATGTAAATGTCTAGAAGCTTTATGAGCCGTTTCGCAATCTGGTTGTGGATTGGCCTTGGAGAACTCAACTCAATTACCTCTCCATCAAAATACTCAAGGCGCGATTCACTCTCGCGCGAGAGTTGTTGGAATTCTTCGGCACTGATCAGAGTCGAGATCGCCATACACACATCATAGCCGAACCAATCCTGTGAAAGAATATCGGCATGAGCACATCCAGACGCACCTTTTTGCTGTCCCCCGCTGCACGTTGGTAACTGCGTTCGCTAGATCGAAAAGATTTCGCTTACCGGGTAGGACCAGCCCGGAAGAAGCGCCGACTTCAAGGTATCGATTTGCTTAAAAAGCGAGAGGCCACCGGGAGAGTAAACGTAGATGTGCTGAAGATCAGGGTAAAGCGTCCACACTTCATTGACTCCTGCGTCGAGGTAGGCGAAAACTTTACGTTCCACATCAAGTGCAGTCTCCGAAGGGCTGATTACCTCAATCGCAATGTCTGGAATCAATTCGATTGGACTTTGTTCCATTTGCAACACTTGCGATTTTGGTAGAAGAATCAGGGCTAAATCTGGAATTACACGCCGATTCTCGTTGAGCCGGAATTCACTGCCAAAAATCCATCTGCCATTAGGATTCTTCTTGCTTAAACCATCCACCGCTTGAAGCAAATTGGCCACGATGAAATTATGACTTGGCCTTGGGGAACTCAACTCAATCACCTCTCCATCGAAATACTCCATGGGTGCTTCGCTATCCCGCGAAAGCTTTTCGAATTCTTCGGCACTGATCAGAGTCGAGATCGCCATACACACATCATAGCCGAACCAATCCTGTGACAGAATATCGGCATGAGCACATCCAGACGCACCTTTTTGCTGTCCGCCGCTGCACTGGCACCACAGAAAATCGTCGCCGCTAATGACAAGATCCGGTTTGCGCTGATTGGTGCCGGCGGTATGGGTTCTGGCGACGCGCTGAGCGCTCTGGAATCCGGCGGAACTGAAATCGTCGCCGTTGCTGATATCTATCAGGGCCGCCTCGTGAGGGCGAAGGAGCGTTGGGGAAATCAGCTCTCCATCACGCGGGATTACAAGGAAATTCTCGCTCGTAAAGATGTGGACGCTGTTATCATCGCGACTCCCGACCACTGGCACGCACAGATCGCAGTGGAGGCAATGGAAGCCGGCAAAGATGTCTATGTAGAGAAGCCAATGGTGCAGAAGGTGGCCGATGGGCTAAAGGTTTGGGAGGCGCAGAAACGCACCGGGCGGATTTTGCAGGTGGGCAGCCAGCGGGTCTCAAGCATTGTTTACAAGAAGGCGCAGGAATTGATACAGGCTGGCGCGATTGGTGAGTTGAATCTGGTGGAGGCCTGGTGGGATCGGAATTCGGCTATCGGTGCCTGGCAGTATTCCATTCCAACTGACGCAACCCCCGAGACCATCAGTTGGGACCGCTTCCTTGGCACTGCCCCCAAGCGCGCCTTCGAACCGATGCGTCTCTTCCGTTGGCGCAACTATCAGGACTACGGCACGGGCGTTGCAGGCGATCTTTTTGTCCACCTCTTTAGCGGCATGCATTTTGTTACCGGGGCCATTGGGCCAGAGCGTGTGTTTGCTACCGGCGGCCTGCGCTACTGGAAGGATGGCCGGGATGTCCCTGACGTCATGCTTGGCCTTTACGATTACCCGAAGACAGCAGCCCATCCGGCCTTCAACCTGGCCTTGCGCGTGAACTTCGTAAATGGTGCTGGCGAGACAAGCGGCTTCCGCTTTGTGGGCACAGAAGGGATTCTCACAATCGGCAACGGCGTCACCGTCTCGAAGCAACCGCAGGAAAGAGAACCCGGGTTTACAATCGACACTTTTCCCAAGGCCGGACAGGAAACCTTTCTTAAGCAGTACAGGGCAAAGTACCCGCCGCAAGACCCCAAGGCAGACTCGATGCGAGCCAATGGCGAAGAGCGCTATCTGCCGCCTCCGCGCTACAACGACCACCTCGATCACCACACCAACTTCTTTGCGAGCGTACGCAGCCGCAAACCCGTTGTTGAAGACGCTCTCTTTGGTTTGCGAGCCGCCGGCCCGGCACTCCTGAGCAATATCAGCGTCTTCGAGAAACGGCAGATTCTGTGGGACCCCACGTCCGCAAAGGTGAAAGTCTAAATGCCCTACGCACCCAATGATCAGGTTCAGATTGCTCTCATTGGTTCGGGGGGGATGGGTCAGGGCGACGCCCGCAATGCTACCGCACAACCGGGCACCAAACTGATTGCCGCCTGCGACATCTACCAAAGCCGCCTCGAGCGGATGCGCGAGACCTACGGAGCCAGTACTTTTATCACCCGCGACTATCGCGAAATTCTGGCACGCAAGGATATCGATGCGGTGATTGTGGCGACGCCTGACCACTGGCATTCCCGTATTACGACGGAGGCTTTGCTCGCAGGGAAACATGTGTACTGCCAAAAGCCGATGGTGCAAAAGGTGGAAGAAGGCCCGGGTGTTATCGCCGCCGAAAAGGCGAGCGGCAAGATTCTGCAGATTGGCAGCCAATATGTGAGTTCGCATGTTTTTGTCAAGGCTCGTGAGCTCTACCATCAGGGCGCGATCGGTGAGTTGAATCTGGTGGAGGCCTGGCTGGATCGAAACTCGGCGCTGGGAGCCTGGCAGTATTCCCTTCCTGCGGACCCGAACGAAAAGGATATCGATTGGGATCGCTTTATTGGTCACGCTCCCAAGCGGCCGTTTGAGCCGATCCGGCTCTTCCGTTGGCGCAACTATAGCGACTATGGCACAGGGGTTGCTGGTGACCTTTTTATCCACTTACTCAGCGGGCTTCATACCGTTACCGGAAGCCTGGGTCCAACCAAGGTCTTTGCCAGCGGCGGAGTGCGCTTTTGGAAAGATGGCCGGGACGCTCCCGATGTAATGCTGGCGATTCTTGACTATCCGAAATCACGGGCGCATCCGGCCTTTACTCTGAGCCTGCGGGTGAACCTGGCCAGCGGCATTGGGCAAGAATCTTTCGGCTTCCGGTTCTACGGCAGCGAGGGGATCTTGACGACCAGTTATTCGAGCTTGCGCCTTGAGAAGCACCCTAGGGATATTGAGCCCGGACATACCATCAGCACGTTCGCAAAGAAGGACCAGGATGCCTTTCTTGCGGAGTATCGTCGCAAGTATCCGCCTCTTCCGCCGGCCGTGACCTCAGATAGCGAGTTCCGCTTTGCACCGCGTGCCGACGCGCATCAGTTGCACCATGAGGCATTTGCCAGGGCGATCCGTGGAGGTGGCCCATCCGTTGAGGACGGTACGTTTGGGTATCGAGCGGCAGCGCCGGCACTGCTTTGCAATCAGAGCACTGAATCAGGGGTTGCCTACGGCTGGGATCCTGTAAAAATGCTACGCCTCTGAGCCATCTGCCAGTGGAAAGCCCGCGTAATCTGGTAGTGATGAAGCTGATTCTAATTTCTCTCTCATGCCTGGCAACGGTGGCAATGGCCCAACACGCCAGCCCCAACCCCGGCAAGATCGTGCCGCGCATCTGGCCCGGCTATGGCGAGTTGCGTTTTGAGGTGACCAGCGCCAGTGTCGAGGCAAAGCAGTGGGCCAATCAAGGGCTTAGGCTGATCTATGCATTTAACCATCCTGAAGCAGTTGTTTCGTTTCGCAAAGCTACGGAGATCGATCCGGCCTGCTCAATGTGCTGGTGGGGGCTGGCCCTTGCTCTAGGCAACAATATCAACGCGCCGTTGATGCCAGAGAATTCAAAGCCCGCCTATGAGGCGGCGCAAAAGGCACTGGCATTAATCCCTCAGGCCAGCCCGCGCGAGGCAGCCTATATTGAGGCTTTGGCAAAGCGGTATGAGAGGGAGAATCCAGCAGACCGGACTGCCCTGGACAAAGCCTACGCCCTCGCGATGCGTCAAGTTTCCAGGGACTTTCCAGATGACCTGGATGCGATGACGCTCAGCGCCGACGCACTCATGAATCTTACGCCATGGAAGCTCTGGACTCGCGATGGCAAACCTAACACTTATACGCTTGAAATTGTAGAAAGGCTCGAGGCCGTGATGCAGCGGGATCCCAAACATGTGGGTGCCAACCACATGTACATCCACGCCGTTGAAGCCTCGCCTACTCCCGAGCGGGCTTTGGCTAGCGCTGCTATTCTGGCGAGCCTGGCCCCTGCCAGCGGCCACCTGGTGCACATGCCTGCGCACATCTACACTCGTACCGGAGACTACGAACAATCCGCCGCACTCAACCTGAAGGCGGCAGCCCTCGACAAAGCTTATTTTGAAGCCGTTGGCGGGCCAACTTACTACACGCCTTACTGGTATCACAACCTGCATTTTCTTAGCTCCGCGCTCACGATGATGGGCCGCTATGAAGAAGCCCGTGCAGCCATTGTTGAGGCCGCGCGGGAGCTTGAGCCTGTCGCGCGAATGGAGCCCATGTTCGAGGCTTCCCTTTCGATGCCTCTCTTTACAGAACTTCGTTTCCAGCAGTGGGACAGGATATTAGCGAGCCCTGCGCCAGCGAGCTTTAGCCTCACGGTGAACAATGTCTGGCACTTTGCTCGCGGGATGGCCCAGGCGGCCAAGGGAGATCTTAAGGCAGCGAGGCTCTCGCAAGCTGCATTTGCCAAGGCGATTGAAGCCCTGTCGCCAGATCGAGGCTTTGGGCTGAACAAAGAGAAGGCAATCATGGACATTGCGGCACACACGCTCGCGGCAAAGATCGCTTCGGCAGGCGGCGGCAAGTTAAAGGCTATCGAATTCATTCGGCAGGCGGTAAGCGCCGAAGACGCTCTGAACTATGATGAGCCGGCTGGCTGGTATTACCCGCCGTCGCGTGAATCGTTGGGCGTGCTTTTGCTGGAGACCGGAAAATATGCAGAAGCTGAGCAGGTTTTTCGCGATGAATTGCTGAACAACCGGCGCAGCGGTAGAGCGCTGTTTGGTCTCTGCGAGTCGTTGAAAGCGCAAAACAAAATGGATGCGGCAGCGATGGTGGAAGCGCTCTATCGAGTGGCCTGGGCCAAGGCAGACAAGCCTCTTACGCTCGATCAACTCTTCTGAGCATGAGCCTTTGAGAGAACGCCAAAGCCGATCAAGCCAAAGAAGGATTGGCATATGTAGTTAATTGCCTGGTAGAGCAAGATCCAGGCGATGGCGGAGCCGCTGGCGATACCAAAAGGCCGCATGACGTTTACGGCAACAAACTGAAAGACACCGACATAACCTGGAGTGGAAGGAATCGCACTGGAAAGTCCGAGCGCGGCCAGCACCACCATCGACGTCTGAAATTGTAGGTCAAGCCCGATCGACTCAGCCACAAGAACTCCCATGTAAGAGTCGAGGGGCCAGATCATTAGGGTCAAGAAAAGAAAAAGACTGGACCGGCTCCAACTATGCAAACAGCGCAATCCATCAAGGAAGCGCGAGGCGATGCCAGATACTTTAGGAATTCGGCTCAACCACTGCTCGGCCTGCTTTTGCGCATGCGGAAGCAGAAATAGGGTTAGAATTCCCGCGCTGCTCAAAACACTGAAGGTCTGGCTGGCACGGTGCAGCCAGGCGGGCAGGCCTGGAATTGTGAGCAATGCTGCGCTGGTAAACAAGACCAGCACTCCGGCATCCATGACCCGCTCAATCAGCGCTGTTGCCAACAAATAGCTGCGAGAGATGTCGTGCCGGCGCTTGAGCGCCTCTACCCTCATAAACTCACCCATGCGGGCTGGAAGCACGTTGTTGCCGAGATATCCGAGTGCATTAGCCCAAAAAACGGTCGCCATCGGAAGGGTCTCACTGGTATTCAAGAGGACTCGCCAACGATAACTTCTAAGCCACAAAGTAACGCAGGAGAGGAACAAAGCAATGCCCAAAGGCACCAGTTTTGCATTTCTTAAAGTAGAGCCCAGTTCCGCCATGTCGATTCCCCGGAACGAGAAATAAAGGAGCACCCCTGCTAGCACGATGGCGATGACCAAGGTGATGCGAGATTTTCTGTCGAGCTGGATGTCTACGCCAAAAGGCACTTTCCCTATAATGCTCTATCTCGCTTCATAATGGGCAGGCCAAGTCACATTAGACTGAGAAGACCAATGTCGTTTCCTCCTGCCCGTTTCAGGCAATTCGCAGCTCCGTTTCTGTTGCTTCTGGCGGCGGCCATTTTAGCTCCGTCGTATTGGACCGCCCTGAGCAGCCCCGCCATTGGCATTTACCACGACGATAGTCTCTACCTTGTGACCGCAAGAACGCTGGCCGAAGGCCGCGGGTACTGGATAGAGAGCATTCCGGCCCCGATCGCCCAAACCAAATATCCGGTGCTCTTCCCTGCCCTGCTGGCCCTAGTTTGGAAGCTGGCGCCTGCGTTTCCGGCGAACGTACTTTATTTCAAACTGGTTCCTTTTCTAGCAGCTTTGGTCTGGCTTGGACTCAGCTACCGGCTGATTGGGCGGCACTCGGGAAGTCCGGTCTTTGCCGCTACGGCAATAGCCCTGGTTGCCTCAAGCCCGCAGGTGATTTTCTTGAGCACGACGGTTCTAAGCGAGACGCTTTTTGCTGCGCTCGCTACAGCTTCGTTGCTTTTGTGGGTGAGGCATAGCCAGCATAACTCCGTCATGCCACTGGTTGCATCGGCCGTTCTTGCGGCTGCGGCTTATCATACGCGCACCATTGGCTTCTGCCTGATCCTGGGTGGAATTCTCGCTTACGCCTGGCAGCGGAAATGGCGTGAGTCAGTGTTGTTTGCCGGAGTTGCCGGCGGTCTTGCGCTGCCTTGGATTGTCTGGCAGGCCATTCACAAAAGCTCACCTGATCCTTATCTTTCGCAAGAGAATTACTACAGCGCCTACAACATCGTCTTC
The DNA here is from genome assembly GCA_043718395.1 of Acidobacteriota bacterium. Taxonomy (GTDB): domain Bacteria; phylum Acidobacteriota; class Terriglobia; order Bryobacterales; family Bryobacteraceae; genus Bryobacter. The sequence goes on along the minus strand of JAYSVS010000157.1, from coordinate 9,240 downwards.
AATTTCCCGTGGGACGAAAAGGTGCGGATCGCCCTCACGAATCTGCTCTATTTACCCTTCAGCGTGCAGGCTCTTTTCGATTGGAGCTGGGGGGGGATTCTGGGCGTGATCTCGGTGCCATTTATTGTGCGAGCATTTTTTCGATCAGAAGTGCCGCTGGCGGTGCGCTCCATGCTGATGCTTTCGGGCGCGGTGATTTTACTTTGGGTATGGCCGCCACTTCGCTTTGTGGTTCCGCTGTTGCCACTGGTGCTGTGGATGATTTGGGGTGGTGCTCCGGCGATGGTGCGTAAGGCGCTTATCCCTTGTTGCTGGCTGCTCTTTGTTCAGGGCTACAGGGCATCAGATACTTTTTCCGCCATAGCCACAGAGAGTGGGTTTTGGTGCCCTGTCATAACTGGCAAGGAGGAATGGCATGAATTTAGGCGGCAGCTCGATTGGATTGAGGCAAATACTGCGCCTGATGCCATCATTCAGTCCAACGTCGATCCGACGATTTACCTGTTCACGAAACGACACGCAATTCGGGGTTCTCACCAGAACGCCAGTCTGTCCTGGTATTTGGACCGAGAGCAGGTGCTTGGGAGTCCTGAACAATTTGAAAGTACTCTGCGGCGCAACAATGTCAATTACGTCGTGGAAACCCCGTGGACGTGGTTTCTCGAATCTCGCTTTCTGGCTGCGCTTGTGTCTGGGGCCCGTCTGAAGCATCCCGAAGAATTCAAGGTGGTGCAGCAATCAAACGTCAAGGGCTTCCGCATTCTCAAGTTTGAACCAGCGCAAGAGCAGCAGCAGGATCGTTGAGCCGAGTGCGGCTATTAGCGCTCCTTGTCGCAAGAGTGGGTTTGCGTATTCGATCTTGATTTCATGCTGGCCGGCAGGGATTTGCAACTGCATTGCCTGGCCTGGGCTGGACACGAACTCAAAAGGCTTGCCGTCGACGACTGCCCTGTGAAATGAATCCTGCACAAACGCAAGCCTGAGCCGGCCCTCGCCACTGTGCACATTCAAGGTATTGCCATCAATTCGCACGGGTGCGGCTCTATGCCCGCTCAAAGTTCCAAGTGTCCTACTGGACTGGTTCTCAAACAGAATCGATGTTGGGGCTCGCCCGGCCTCTCGATATCCCTTATCGAGGAGAGCCTTCTGGATATCGCTGCGCGCTTGCTTGACTACGAAGTAGCGTACTGCCCAATCCTCGAAGTGGTGCCAATCGCTTTCACCGGGTACCGGCTTGAACGAGCCGGTATGGAGTTCTCCCCCAGCAACTGCTGAGCGATCCTTTGAAGCAAGAGGCTCATATCCGGCCAGATGAGGTACTTCGAAAAGCAGTGGATAGCCCCAACCCAAGCCAGGCAGCGATGGCAGATTGCCCATTGAGTATCCTAGCGTCATCGTCCGGTAGTTGGTATCGATCTGCGGATACGGATTCGCGAGCGCTATCGGCTGATCGTCAAGCCCCCAGGATCGAGGAGGAATCAGCAGATAGAACCATAGAAAGTTCGCAAAAGTGGCGGCAAAAAGAGTTCGGCACCAAGTGGGGCTACTTAGCTTCGAGAACGCGACCGCCGCAAGGACCACCATAAAGAAGGAAGTGAAGAACTGTAGCTTGAAAGACCAGCGGAAGCGGTTCAGGACGGGCAGATGGGCGAACAAGTCGAGGAAGAGATTCGCCGACCAGCAATAAGAGAATGCTGCCATAAAAGCGCAAAAGATCAGCATACGACGGGTTGGGCCCCGGCCCGGAATCATTTGCCGCAATCCCAGGAACACGCCGATGAGGGCTGGCCAGGACAAATGTGAAATGAAGAGGATGGTTTGCACCATTGGCACATCTTTGGTTACCCCGGGGTTGTAAAACGGAATGAGGTGACCCCACGCAAAACTCAATGCGTTCATACCAAGGCTGGCCATCACTTCCAGCGTCATCGGCTCGGAGCGCAATTGCGATAGAGCTACCTGATGCGAGACAGGCAAGAGAAATGGCAAAGCGAGTAAACCCGTTAAACACCAGCCCGATCCATAGAGCATGCCAATTCGCCAGTTGAGGCGGGGGCGGGCTAGGCCAAGAGCAAGCGCCACCACAATAACTTCGAAAATGCACGTTAACAGGAAGAACTGTGAATGTCCCGCGTAGCAAAGCAAAACCCGCGCCACCGACAGGGCCAACATCGAAGCAAGCTTGGGCTGTCTGCCAAAACGAAGGCAAAGATAGAGGATGGCCGGGAACCAGGCAGCCCAGACTACAACGGCAATCCAGGTGCGTCCGAGAATCATTACATAGGGACAGAAGATCCAACTGAGGGCTCCCCAGGTAGCGATTCCCGCCGGGAGCCCCAACTCAGCCAGAAGCAGGTAACCGGCCGTTGCCCCGGCTAGCAGATGAATCGCAGCGTATAGGTCAATAGCGAAATCGACTCGCCCGGAGATCAGCCTGCTGAGCCAGACCGAGAAAGTTGAAACTGGATACAGCACCGCCGCTTGCCCACTGGACAGATGAGGAATCCCTGTGAATTGGAAGTACTCATACTCGGGCAGCCTGCCCTGCTCAATGGCACTCAAGTTGTGACTGAAGGCCGGGAGAACGTACTCGAGATTGTCATTTTGAAGGAAGTACTTGGGTGAATGCCATTCCAGAATCAGGAGAAGAAAGAGGGCTAATCCCAATGCCCGAAGCATACCCTGGCGATGAGACCAGGATTGGCTAATCGACGATAACTGAATGTCGCGAATCTGATTCACGATGCACCCGGCTTAGAGATGTTGTTGCTGACTGTAGACTCCTCGACAAGTTATCAAGCGACGTTGTACCGGATGAACTTCGCTCCACGAGATAGATAGGGCGCTGTTTCACCTGTTCAAAAATTTTCCCGACATAGATGCCAATAATCCCCAGAAGAACCATGGTGGTGCCAAAGCCGCCTGCAGTAACGATCATGAGAGAGGTCCAGCCTGGGGTTGGGGACATTCCGCGGAATACAAAACTGGCTAAGAGAATGCTCAGTTCGACGAAGGCAACACATAAGAAAACACCTCCCAGCCCGATGCTGAAATAGAGCGGGGTTGTCGAAAACGAGAACAAACCATCCGATGCCAGCCGGATGAGTTTGCGAATGGAATATTTTGTCTGTCCCGCGTCACGTCGATCTGGAGTGAAAGAAATGGTCTGCGTTGGAAATCCGAGCAAAGCTACCAGGCCCCTAAGAAAGCGATGCGATTCACGATATTGACGCACTGCCTCGACTGCCGGTCTTGACAGAAGGCAGAATTCCGGCCCGGATGGGATCATCTCGACTTCGCTGAGCATGGATGAAAGACGATAAAACGCCGCGCCAAGCAGTCGATTCAGCCAGGATGCGGACGAGGCAGTTGCGGTCTTCTGGGTGCGTACCACCTCCGCACCCTCCAGCCAGAGCTGAATCATGCGGGGGATCAATTCCGGGGGATGTTGACCATCGCCATCCATGACAACGGCCGCGTCAGAATCCACTACGTCGAGGCCGGCACAAAGAGCTGCCTGCTGTCCGAAATTGCGTGAGAGGCGCAAGAAAGACGTCTCGATATCAATCGAGACCAGCCGCTCGAGAATCGAAAGTGTGTTGTCGGTGGAACCATCATCGACAAAGAGGATTCGGATCCGGACTTCCGGTGGAAATTCGACTCGCCTGACTCTGGAGTGAAAATCCTCGAGGCCTTCTTCCTCATTGAGAATCGGAATTATGAGCGTGACTGTGCGCATTCCTGTTCCGTGTCCTTGGTTCTGGATAGGGTCTCCCGGCACCGGTCGAGCCTTGGCTGCCTCGCGATCAGGTAGTGATAGAGACTGAGATGGAGGTGGGGAAGCGGAAACTGCTGCACCTCTGTTTTTTTGAAGTAGTATTCCATCAACTGGCAGATCTCATTGGCCTCGTTTACATGCTCATGGCGCATCATCTCGCCGTAAGGCAGTCTCGTACGCAGTCGAAACGACATGCCCGTGGTCATCCTCCAGGCGAGCCCCCAAAGTGCGCCACCCTCGGCCGGAATTCCAGCCTGAAAGATGCCCCCCTCGGCCAATAGAAGTGCACTACGCGCAATCAAGCTGGGCAAGTCAAGCACATGCTCGAGCACGGCGACAGAGACAATGCGGTCAAAGCGATCATTTCCGGGCACCTCAGTAAGATCACGAAACATCGACTTTACTCGGCCCAGCGCCGGACGCCCCTGCCAGAGCTCCTCAAACGGCTCGACGCAAGAATATTGAAGATCCGAAGGCTCGTAGCCTAAGTGATTCAGGGTTCCGGAGCCCAATTCCAAAATGCGCTTTCCATTCTGTTCAGACGCCACTCGCTGGTGCATCCAGCCTTCGAGCTGATTCTTCACGCGCGTCAACGCCCCGCTTCCATCGCGGTTGTCCAGGTAGTGAGAAGTGTAAATTGCCTGCATCGCCGGGCCGAGTTCCGGCCGCTTCCGGGGATATGTGGCAATTAGCGACTCAGTATTCATTAGTTGACTCAGAAAATAACAGAAACTGTCCTGTGACTTGAATCGGCGGCATATGCCATTTGCTTTAGTCTCGGGCAATTGTTTAGCGTTGCTCTAATGGAATCGCCTGGAGAGCCCGATTAGTATCTTGAACGAAACATTCCTGCGGGTATTTGGGAGTCGGTAACACCCCCGTGTTCCTGACTCCTGTTTTTTAGAAACTCTCGTCCCAGGGAGCAACTGAACTTGTGAAAGTAGCAATCGTAGCAACGTCTCTTCAGATTCCTCACGAACTGGAAATGTATGCGCGCAATGCCCGCGACTATGGGTATCGCGACGTTGAGTTTATAGTCCTCGGAGATTGCAAAGCGGACATGGGGATGTCATCGTTTTGCAACCATCTCAATCACACGTATTATCCCTGCGAATACATGAGTATGGATGGGCAGCGGGATTATCTTTCCGAACACGGAGTGGATCTCTGGCGACATCTTCGATTCGACTCTCGCCAGCGTAGAATCATCGGGCTTTTGCGCGCCTGGGAAAACGGCGCAGACCTGATCCTGAGCGTAGAGCCTCAAGACCAATTGCTTGCAGCAGACTTCATTGGTTCCCATTGCCATTTGGGTCAATCAAAGAGGATGACGGTTGTTTCGTCCCCCTCGGGCTGGTTCAATCCGGCCAGCTTTTTGTCCGAATCCAGTGGCCAATCGTTTTTCCCTCGCGGCTTCCCAAACTGCCAGCGGGATAGCATTCATTCGCGTTACCTCGAGACTAAAACTGTTTCAGTAGCTGCCAACGCAGGCAATTGCCTCGGAAACGGCGATCTGGATGCTAGTACACATCTGGAGGCGCAGATTAAAGTGACGGGTCCACTTCCAGACACTCCGCGCCAGTACTGCCTCGCTCCTGGCACTTGGAGCCCCTTCGCTGGCCATAATCTGGCGCTCAGGCGAGACCTGATTCCCGCCTATTTCCTGAGCCCCTACGTGGGCCGGTGCGACGACATTTGGGCCAGTTTCATCATTTCCCGGATCGCCGGACACCTCGGCGAGTGCATTTCGTTTGGTGCCCCTGGTGTACTCCGCAATTCCTCACCCGCCAATCTGGCCAAAGACCTCCAGCAGGAGTTGATTGGCTACCGGCAGTCAGACCGCTTCTGTGACGCATTGAGAACGATCCAGCTCACCGGCACCAGTTATCACGAGTGCTTCGGCCAGATCGCTGCCGGGTTGGCCACTGCCTGGCCCGAACTACCTAAGTCCAGTGGCATAGAAATAGAGGCTCACAGCCAGTTGATATCTGGCCTTGGAATCTGGCACAGGCTCTTTGCCTCAATCCAGGACCGCAGCAGGTCCAATCTATTCGAGAATGTCTCGCGTGAAGCTGCTCAGCCTGTGCAAATTCCAGTGCTACGGCAATAGCCTTAGAGGGTGCTAGGGCAAAAGTCGGATGCTCTGCACATAAAGCTGAATGAACTTTCAGTCGATCAGAACGAAAGAAGCGAATCTAATGAAAGCCTATTTCCGAATCTTGGGGACCCTTGGTCTCATCCTGTTGAGCTCTTGGGCTAACAATGCTCTCGCACAGAGTGGATCATTTCGACAGGTGCGAATTGGCTTGACCACCGACGCAACGACATTCTTTGTCGACAACGTTCCGTATACATCTACTCAGGTCTTCCGGTGGCAGGTCGGCGATGTCCACACAATCCGAATTGCGAAGCAACAAATGACCAATTCGTTTCAGGGGACAAATAACGGCTCTCCTGTTGGGCCCGGCAACGACGCTGATTTAGGAGTGCGGACTGGGTACAGCGGAGAATTTACTATGGCGACAGATGGCGGACTGGCCAGTCCGTTAGGTGCCTTCCAAAACCTGACCTCCCCTACGGACGCCGATTACATCTATCGAGTGCAGGTTTGGTCTTTCCTTCAATCTATTCAATTCATCACAGCGCGCCAATTCAGAATGCGTTTTGTAACTCCTGCGGCTGGCTGCGCTCCTACTGCTTCCGGTGAAACTCTACCGGGCTCATGCGGTGACACCCCGGGCTATACAGCGATTCGATGCTCAGATGACACGCAGTATACAGCAACAACTGGCAATTACTGGTGCTCTGCTGGTAGCGTTGAATTTAATGCTATTCCTGCGGTAGGTTACGCGTTCAAGGATTGGAACTCAAACCCCGGTCTGCCCAATGCATCTGCCACGGGCACAAGCGGTTCCACACGATTTACACTGAACTCTCCTTTCCATATACAAGTAAATTTCGGTCCAGGCAAGTTCTACCGGGTCAATACCGAACCGGCTGGGCTTGAAGTCGTGCTTGATCGAGCCATTGTGCGCACTGGACGAATCCCGATCGAAAATCGCGACCTCTGCAAGAGGTACATTGGCGCGGTCGACGCGGTCGGTAACCCAATCAACATCAATATCGGGCAGGGTGGAGAAGTTTCACAAACTGATTTCTGCACTGTTTGGCTCTTCGGAAGCACCCGGCTCCTGGGTGCACCTGAGCGTCAGCTCGACGAGACAGGCAAACCCTATGTCTTCGATTCGTGGTCTTTCGGCGGCGGACAAAATGCTCTTTTTGAAGTCTCTGGTCCCAACCTTTCCACAAATGTGATTACGGGTCGCTTCCTGCGCGCCGCCGGAATCACTTTTGTCACTCAACCCCAGGTAAGCCTCCCCCTGATTGTCAATAATCGCACTTGGCCAGCCTACAACTTTTGGTTCGGGCTCAACAAGGATGTAAATTTCACTGCGCCTCCAGAAACAGTAGATGCCACCGGTCGACGCTGGAGATTCAAGGGATGGTCCAACGGAGGTCCAGCTACCCAAACCATGCGCATCACCCAAGACATGGTCGACAACGGCCTCTACCTAATCGCTCTTTACGAGCCACTCAACAAGCTTTCGATTGAAACAAATCCGCCCGGCCTGCCAGTCTCAGTCGATGGTCGCGAATGCTCCACGCCTTGTCTTGTCGAAAAGCTTGCAACAGAATCGGTCTCGGTTTCTCCAGTTAAAAGCGTTACCCAACGGGATGTTCTTCGTTTGGAATTTACGAATTGGACCGATGGCAATGCTGGCGACCGGATGGTTACCTTCGATACGGAATCGCGCCGCCTGGTCGCCAACTACAAACAGCTTTATCGTGTGACCACACTTGGAAATCCGCGAGCTGGAGCCACCTTCACCTTCGTACCAAATTCTCCCGACCAGTTCTATGATCTTGACGCCCGCGTAAGCGTAACGGCAAAAGCCAGCAATGGCTACCGTTTCCGCCGCTGGTCTGGCGATACCGCTGGCCTCTTTCCATCCGCCACCATCACAATCGGCGGCCCTCGAACGCTGGTGGCAGAACTCGATCAAATTCCTTTCCTCGACCCGGCTGGCATCAAGAATTCGGCCGGTACGGGTCCCCAGGATGAAGGCAGTATTGGCCGCGTCGCGCCGGGCTCTCTGATTACTGTCTATGGAGTAAACCTGACCCCGCAAGAAGAAGTCGGCCCCCGGTCACCCCAATTGCAATCACTGGGAGAACTCGCCGTACGGGTGGGAGACCGCCTCTTGCCGCTAAGCTTTGCTTCTGGCACCCAGGTCAACGCACAACTGCCTTTTGATCTCCCTATCGGTCCCAACAAGATGACCATTGTTCGAACCGGCCAACCTGAAGTCAGCGCCGACTTTGAGGTCGTCCGCAACGCGCCCGGGCTGTTTGGGCAATATGGAACTGAGTCTGAGGGCACACCTCCCCTTGTGCTCGCCTTTCGCACAGACGGCAGCGTAATCACCGATTCCACGCCAGCTAGACCGAACGAGCTCATCAACCTAATTGGAACGGGCCTCGGGGGCTATCGCAACAATCCGCCCGCAGGCTTCGCCCTTCCCTCAGGGGCTGAATTCCCCCTTGTAGATCCGGTTGAAGTCATTGCCGGAGACCAGACACTCCAGCCACTTAAGGTAATCGCGACGCCCGGCTTCGTCGGAATGACCAGTATTCAAATCCGTGTCGGCCCTCAATTCACGGTAGGGGCTTCCACCAATTTGAAAGTGCGCGTCAACGGGAAAGACTCGAATACCGTTCGCTTGACGGTGCGCTAACCCTAGACGCTGCTATCTGCTTTAATCTAGACCTGCTTTCCGCTTGCCGCATCCACGCAGTGCATCATGCGTTCTGCATCGGCATACTCAACGTATTAAGCTGGCGAGGGCAAATCCCCAGTTCGCGACTCATGGTAATTTTCGTAAGTCTTCAGTTCTCGCGCCTGAGCAAGCACGGCCCCTGGCATGGCTTCACCGATAACCAGCACATAACCAGGGCTACACTGATTCTGTGGCAAATCTACCCCTCTCAATCGTCCTCGAGCGGGATTCCAGCGTCAATCAACTCGTGCGTGATTCCTTGCATCAGCTCACTGCAACTGATTCCAGGAAGCAGGAAGCCAAACACCGCCTGCTCTCCACCAGCTTCGGCTATGAACCCATTCCCTTCAATCGCGAATCCCTCTATGAGCGCTGATTCGCTCTGTTTCGTGGATACAATCGTTCTGGTTTACGCCTACTCCCGCACCGAAGATCCGAGGAAGACAAAAACGAAGCAGTTGATCCACTCTCTCATCCGCAATGATCGCTTTTGCACCAGCACCCAGATCCTCCAGGAATTGTATGTGACCTAAGTTATGCACACGGTGGGTGCCGAGCGGCTTGAACCAGGGGAACAGGTTGTGGGGATTAGCCTCCGCGAGGCCGCCGATATTGGGGTACAAC
>JAYSVS010000156.1:0-13541 GCA_043718395.1 Acidobacteriota bacterium | reverse complement strand
CCTGACCCGAATGCCCGTCGCTTCGATTTTGGCACTCGCGACGGCTACGATTTCTACAAGCGCCTGGGGCCGTTGTCAAATGCGGATGAGAAGTTCTTTAAGAGGGAGAGCCCTTATTGGACTGAACTGCTTGCTCATACAACCTATGACGGGTTCTGGAAAGCGCGCAACCTTGCGCCTCATGTAAAGAACATTAGTCCGGCTGTGCTTACGGTGGGTGGCTGGTACGACGCCGAAGACTTGCAGGGGCCGCTGCGTCTGGATAGCGCCCTCGAGCAGCAAAGCCCTGCCACCAGACACACGCTGGTAATGGGGCCGTGGGTGCATGGTGGCTGGGCGCGTGGTGATGGAGACAAGTTGGGCAATGTCGCCTTCAATTTAAAGAGCTCGCTATGGTTTCGGGAGAACGTGGAGTTCCCGTTTTTTGAACATCATCTCAAGGAGAAACCAGACCCCAAGCTGAGCCGTGCCATTGTTTTTGAAACTGGCTCGAATCGCTGGCGCAAATTCGACCAGTGGCCACCAAAGGGTAAGGCGGGCAAATTTTACTTTCACCCTGGTGGCAAGCTCAAGATGAGCGCCCCGGAGCAGACCGGGAACTTCGACGAGTATACGGCGGATCCTGCGCGGCCGGTGCCGTTTGTGGGCTACACGACGCTTGGGATGGCTCAGGAATACATGGTGAGCGACCAACGATTCGCGACGTCCCGTCCCGATGTGCTGACTTATACGAGCGAGGTTCTGGAAGAAGATCTGATCGTTGCCGGGCCGCTTAAGCCGAGCCTCTTTCTTGAATCGAGCGGGACTGATGCCGATTACGTCGTGAAGTTGATTGATGTATACCCGGATGATTTTCCGGAGCATGGCGGATATCAGCAACTGTTGCGAGGAGAGCCGTTCCGGGCGAAGTTCCGCGAGAGCTTTGAATCGCCCAAAGCGCTGACTCCGGGCAAGCTGTTTGAAATCAATTACACAATGCCCGACATATGCCATGTGTTTCGGCGCGGGCACCGGGTGATGGTTCAGGTGCAGAGTTCCTGGTTTCCGCTGGTGGACTTGAACCCGCAGCGTTTTGGAGATATCCCTAATGCGAAAGCTGCGGAGTTTATGAAATCCACTCACAGGCTGTTCCACGATGGAAAGAGACCAAGCGGTATCTCCTTCGAGGAAATCGGAATTGCGCCGTAATTGTGCAGCTAAAGAAAAAGGCCAACCTTCCGGCTGGCCTGCTTCTTAATCTATTGAGGTAAAAATGGTTAGGCGCGCATGACGTTTTCGGCCATGAGGCCTTTCGGCCCCTGCTTCACCTCGAATTCGACATCGACGCCTTCGTCGAGCGAACGATAGCCGTTCATGGCAATCGCCGAGAAGTGCACGAATACATCCTCGCCTGTGGAACGCTGAATGAAGCCGAAGCCCTTCGCGTTGTTAAACCACTTTACTTTACCTTTTTCTTTCACCACTGTTCTCCTGACTCTACAGGCCTCCGGGGGTGAGACCTGCTCTAAAACTTCGCTTGATTCTCTCAAATGAACTTTTTCGGCGCAATAAAAAAATGAATCCTAAACTTAATATCTTGCCTCTTGGGTGGCCCTGATGGCGATGAAATAGCGAAACGAGGGGAAATGCCATCGAATCTTGCTTGCTGGAAGCAAGCCAAGTTGATTCAGGACAACCTCGAGCTCTTCCCGCCGCCAGCCGGCAGCTACGCTTTTCATGCCGTCTTCGACGGTGATCTTGTTCCAACCGAAGAGGTATCGAGTGAAGGGGAGAAAGTAGAACGAAATCCAATGACGATGCAGATCCTGGATGAGAATTAGATGTTTTGCGACGCGATTCATCTCAGAAATGAGAAGTTTGGAATCATCGAGGTCGAAGTGGTGGAGGAAGAGCGACGAATGCACGACATCGAAACAGCCATCAGGGAAGGGAAGCCGGAAGGCGTTTGCTTGTACCTTTAATCGAGGAGCCAAATGAAGATTGCGAAATTGTAGATCCAGGCAGAACAGTTGGGCGTTTGCAAAATGAGCACCGACGCCCTTAGCCAAATCTCCCGAGGCAGAGCCCACGTCGAGAAAACTAAAAGGTTGATTGCGGCCAAAGTGGAGGCCAATCTGGCGCAGAAGTTCGCGGCGAGCTCCTGTTAGCCAGTTGATTCGTGTGATGTCATGCAGGTTTATCGCTGCTTCGGCGTCGCTGGCCGAGTCGAGCATTTCCTGCTCCAGGATTCGTTGTTGCACTCTACTCATGTAACACTAACGCGTATGGACTTTTTGGCAGGAAACATGGGATGGATCGAAGTTGTGTGCGGCCCCATGTTCTCAGGGAAGAGTGAAGAGTTGATCCGGCGGCTGCGCCGGGCCATGATCGCGCGGCGGCGAGTGCAGGTATTTAAGCCTGTTCTCGACGACCGGTATTCGAAAGATGAGATCGTCAGCCACAATTCGCAAAGCATTCCATCCACGGTCGTTTCAGGTGCCAGCGAGATCCTGACATTGCTCGATTGGCGGACGCAGGTGATCGGGATTGATGAAGCGAATTTCATGGGCCCTGGGCTGGTTGATATTTGTAACCAGTTGGCTGACAGCGGCAAACGAGTGATTGTGGCGGGACTGGATACGGATTACATGGGTAGGCCGTTTCCGCCGATTCCTGACTTGCTTGCCATGGCAGAGAGCATTACCAAGACGCTGGCGATTTGTATGAGGTGTGGGAACCCTGCAAAACAGACGCAACGTCTTTTCGAGAGCGCGGATCTAATAGTTGTGGGCGCCGCCGGGATGTACGAAGCGCGTTGCCGGGCATGCTTTGAAGCGGGATGTTCCAAACAGGAATACCTGCCATTTGCCAGACCGCAGAGAGTGCCTTAGGGCTCAAGTTTGATACATTTGTTCAAAACGAGGAGAATCGAAAAATGTCGGATGCAAATATGACACAGCCAGAATCTGGCGGAAGCGGACTTAAGATTCCCATTCTATTTGGAGCAGTGATTGCGCTGCTTGCTTCGAATGTATGGCTTTTCTTGCAATTGGACCGCTTGCGCGGCGAGATGGACCGCGTTCAGGTTCAACTGGAAGAGAAGTTAAGTGACGTTAGACAGACGGCCACAGCCAGCACACAGACCAGCCGCCGGAATCTTGAGGCGTTGCAGGAACAGCTTGAGACAGCCCGACGTCAAGCGGCGATGGCAGTAGGACAAGCCAAGGTGGAAGCCGATCAAAAGGTTTCGAACATGGCCACTCGACTTGAATCCGAACAGCGCAAGACGAAGGAACAGCTTTCGAGCGAGATCACCCAGAAGGTGGGCGAAGTTTCCGCCGCAGCCGAAACCAAGGTGAACGAAGTGAAGACCGAAGTGGCGGGCGTCCGGACAGATGTATCCAATACCAAATCGGAACTGGAGCGGACCATCACCGATCTTAAAAAGGTAACAGGAGATCTGGGCGTCCAGAGCGGATACATTGCAACGAATGGAAAAGAACTTGATGCTCTCAAGCGGCTTGGGGAACGGAACTACTACGAGTTCAATTTAGGTAAGACGAAGACCCCGACCCGTATTGGCGACATTATGATCCAGTTGAAGAAGACGGATCAGAAGAAAAATCGCTATACGATTGAAGTTACCGTTGACGACAAGCGTGTTGAAAAGAAGGACAAAACGGTGAATGAGCCGGTTCAATTCCTGACTTCAAAGGCTCGCCAGCCCTATGAACTGGTGGTAAATGAAGTGAAAAAGGATCTAATCGTCGGTTATCTGGCCACCCCAAAGGTGATGGAGCCGAGGAAATAGTCTTTTCTCAAAAGTTGAGTTATTTGGCTTAGAAACGCCGCTTTCTAGAAGAGAGAGCGGCGTTACATTATCTGTGCCGGCAGGATCGGCAGCTCGCTGCATGGTAAGGTCATAGTCGAATGCTTCGATCCGTTCTGGTTCGCGATTCAGCTTCCATCGATCAGATTGAAGCAAATGGTTTCAATGCAATTCATGTTGAGTTCACTCAGATGAATGCGCAACTTCAAGCAGTTCTGGAGTCGGCTGCGCGGCGCAACTTTCCTGTGCATGCCCGCGTTTATTTGCTGGAAAGACCTGGGCTTACGGATACTTCTCCGGTCAACGCTTTGGGGCAGCAAGTGGCGGAAGCTGAATGCCCGTCGCAGCCAATGGCGCAGGACCGTTGCCTTGAGCTTTGCCAGCAGGTTGCTGCTCAATATCCCTGGGCAGGTATGCAACTGATGGGACTTGGATTCCGGAGTTTTGATGGGAATGCCGGTGACAACTCTGACACCCCGTTCTATCGCAGCATCTGCTTCTGCACAGCGTGTCAGTACGGCTATGGCGCGGCAGGGGCAATCCTGGAACACGTTGCGAGGGAAGCCATCGAAACCCCGGTGGCGAAGCATCCAACAGTAGACACGATGCTGCTCTGGCGGCGCAGTGTTCAGTACGGTGTACTTCGACAGATTCATGACTTGGTTTCGACGCCGTTATGTCTTCATACTGCTGCGGACTTGCGGTACACCGGAGACAAGAGTTCACTCACATTTGAAGAGGCACAAGGGCTGGTAGCGGCGTGTTCGGTGGATACAACTTCGCCTCTAGAAGGGACTCGCCTCGCGGCGATTCCTCGTCCCATGCCTGTCTACTGCAATACAGAACTGACGCCGGCAACCTTTTCCGGCTTGATACTGTAAGGAGCTGGCTTTAACTCTTTTTCACTTAACTTTGTCAGAAGCTTTTTTAGTTGGCACCATTTTTGCGCCGGCACCGACTTCAAAATTGCTAGCAGGCAACCCAGAGTTGATCGTAACTTCAGTGGAATAGAGTTCGAGATTGCGTTCGCCGTTGCGGCTGCGGGTGATCGCCCAGGGCCACATCACGCCCTGCGTCAGACGATACTTGGCGTAGCGGGTATCCGCCTCATCCCAACCCTTATCCTTGGCATTTTGGCGCTTGTGATAACCACGCACCGGCAGCTTGGTTGAGGCGTGAAGATAGATTGATACTTCACGATTCTCACTATCAGTCACATCGACAATTTCAACTGGCTGGTTTTCAAAGACATCCTGTCCACGCCGCTCAAAAATCATATCCCTCTCATTGGCGCGGCAACGAAGAATGTACATTGCATTGCGCAGGACGCCTTCTTGCCAGTTCTTGATCAGCTCTTCATCGAGCGGCTTCGCACCACGGTATGAGACATCCCACGCCTTGCCATCCGCACCAAAAACAACCCAGGTATCCTGCTTCTTACCAAAGACCTGCTTGTCGCGCTGCTTGATACCTGTAGCAGCATCAGCATACATTGTCTCAAAGCGCGCCACGTCCAGACCACTCAAGCGCTCCCTATAGTAACTGTAGGCGCGGCCTTCTTCAATCCTGTCCCGCATGCCCATAAACTTCTCGCCACCAAGGGCCTGCTGCGCGTCGGCGATGAGCTTGCGGCCCTTCTCCTGCATGGTTTGCGCCCGCACAAAGGCGGGCGCAATTCCAAAAACACTGGCGCGAATCAAATTTCTGCGTGTCATTCCTTGCTACTCAGTGAGGCAACCGTCAGCCCGGTATTCAGCTTCCAATCCGTTACTGTCTGCGTCGAGACCTGCCCGTTCTGGGTGATCTTCAACTGCATTGGCAACTTGAGGCCGCCCACTTCTTTGAAGTCTCCGTAGCTCATCTCGGCGATCATTCCACCTTCAGTGAAAGCGAGCTTGGAAGGCAGCATCGTCATCGGATCATAGAAGAGCTTCATCACTGATCCGCTGGCATCCTTCAGTTCGAGTTCGCCTTCCTTAACCAGATTGACGCTGCGTCCGGCAACCTCGTTGCTTTGCAGAATGGCAAAATAATCCCGCTGCAATTGGCCCTTCACCTGTGCGGCAAAAGGACCAACCAACGGCTGCTCCCCTTGTGGTGCCTTGAGGAAGCCCTTTTCGCCATCGAAGAAAGCGATGACCTTACCAAATGGAAACTCGTTGACTTGACGAAAACTCATCGGCTTCAGCCAGGAGTTGGTTTGCTTCACATTCACTTTGTTGCCGCCCATGTTTAATTCACTTGAGATGCTTTGAACATAATCGTTGACCCCAGCGATCTTGTCTTTGCCACCAACAACTGCGGCAATCTTGTCGATTGCTGCTTTGCCTGCAGCCAGCGATCCGGCATCAGCCTTCGCCGTTTCGGCTTTCGGCTGAGGGATGCTGATGTCGAGCTTCTTCACTTCACCCAGTACCTTCAGCTTGCCGGCAAACTTCTCTGTCTGTCCGACGGCCACAATAGTGAATTCTTCAGGCTTGATGTATTCTTTGGCGACACGAAGGATATCTTGCGCTGTGACCTGGGCCACAGCATCCTTGTAGCGATTGATGAAATCAGACGGATACCCGTAATACTGATAATTCATCAGCCGGTTCAGAGTCTGCACAGGCGAGGCAAAACTAAAGACAAAAGTGTTTTCAACTCGCTGCTTGGCTGCTTGCAGTTCAGTCGGGCCAACCAGTTCTTCACGCATTCGTTTGACTTCTTTGAGCGATTCCTGAATCGCCTTGTCGGTAGTAGCGGCAGCAGTGCTGCCAGTAATCTGGAAGGTGCCCTCATGCAGATAGTCAGCAGACCAACTGCTCGATATGCCATAGGCCAGGCTCTTGTCACTGCGAATGCTTTGCATCAAGCGGTTTGAGAATGTTCCGCCACCGCCAAGGATGTTCGACATCACTGTGAGTGCCGCATAGTCTTTGTCGCTCAGCTTGCCACCGATGTGACCGATCGAAAAGAAGGTCTGCTCAGTGTCAGGCTTGTCGGCGATATAAACGCCAGCGGCTTTCTGCCTGGTGACTGCGGGGAAGGGAGGTGCCGCGGGCCGTTGCGTCTTCCAGTCAGCGAAAAGCTTTTCGAGTTTCGCCTTCACTGCTACTGCGTCCACATCTCCATAGATCGACAGCATTGAATTTGCGGGGAAGAAATAGCGATCATGGAATGCCACCAGATCTTCGCGTTTCACATTGCCGATCGTTGCGTACTCTTCACGATCTCCGTAGGGAGTGTCCTTGCCGTAGACGAGATTCTGGAATTCACGATTGAGAATGCCACTTGGGTCATCGTTGCGGCGCGAGATGCCGCTGCGGGTTTGGGTCAACACAAGGTCCAACCGGTCTTGCGGGAAGGCAGGGGCGACTATCACTTCTTTGAAGAGATCGAGAACTTCATCCAGATTCTCTTTCAGGCAGTTGAATCCAACGCTGCCACTGTCATCACCGACGCCGGCTTCGATATTGGCAGCCATCGATTCGAGCCTGGCGTTTAGTGCATCGCCGCTATTCTTACTGGTGCCGCCACTACGCATAACCTGACCGACGATGCCGGAGAGGCCCGCCTTATCGGCAGCCTCAAGCAACGAGCCAGTGCGCACACGCAATGACCCGCTGGCTAGCGGCAATTCGTGATTTTCGAGAATCATTACCTTCAAGCCATTGGGTAGAGTGAACTGCTCAACCTTTGGGAGTTGTACGGGCTTGAGCGCTGGAAACTTCAAGGTCTGGTAAACCGGAACAGGTACCTTTACGGCAGTGGCCGGCTTCTGCTGGGCAAAGCTGCTTGCCACAATCAGGCTGCTGACAAATAATTTATTCATGATCAGGATACTCCTACTTCTTTGCCTGCTGGGCGGGTTGCACGGGTTGAACAGTGGCACCCACGGTTCTGTTCCTGGCAATCAAGTACTTCTTTGCTGCGGCCATGACATCGCCGGAAGTCACCTTATCGAGGTCATCAAGTTGGGTGAACAGCGCTCGCCAATTCCCGAATAGCGCTTTGGTTGTTGCAAGGTTTTGAGCCATGCCGCTGTTGGAATCAAGGCTGCGAATTAACTGTGCGCGCAGTAGTGTTTTGACGCGCTTCATTTGCTCGTCGCTTACTTTCTCTGTCTTCAAGCGCTCCATGATTTCGTAAGCGCCCTTCTCGCAGTCTTCGGTGGTCTTGCCGGCATTTGGCACGAGGAACACAGCGAAAAGATTTTCGCGCCGCCCGCCAGGAAAAGTTGGAATCGCCTGCGCGGCCAACGCAATCTTTTTGTCCTGCACCATTTCTTTGTAGAAGAGGCTGGTGCGGCCCGTGCCAAGCAATGTCGCCATCACATCAAAGAGCACATCGTCTTTGTCGAGTGCATTCGGGCGCTTGTATCCAATCAGCACCAAGGGTTGCGACGGACTCTCTACCACCAGCCGCTTCTCGCCAAACTGCTCGTTTTCTTTGGTCATCATGCCGGTCGGCTTCGGCCCACCGGTCATCTTGGCGAAATACTTCTCAGCCAGGCGCTTCACCTCGGCGGGGTCTGCATCACCGGCAATCGCGATCACCAGATTCGAAGGCACATAGTATTGTTTACGGAAGGCCATGGCATCGGCAAAACGATAGTTTTCGATATCACTTGGGATGCCCGCAGGCGAGGTGCGGTATGGATTTGTCGCAAAGGCAACTGTCAGCATTTCGTAAACCAGACGCCCGGTCGGGTCTGACTCAATCCGCTGGCGGTATTCCTCGCGAATCACTCCGCGTTCGTTGTAGAACTCACGAAAGACCGGGTTGATAAAGCGGTCGCTCTCCATGGCAAACCACAACTCCAGCTTGTTTGCCGGGAGGCTCATCATATAGGCCGTCTCGTCAAGGCTGGTGAAGGCGTTTAGCCCAACAGCACCGCTTTCTTCAAGTACCTTCGTAAAGCGTTCCTTGTCGACGAATCCGTTTGCCTTCTCCATCGCTTTCTTCAAGCCATCTTCGAGTTGCTTGACCTTTTCGGCACTGGTGTCTGCGCCCTTGTTGCGTTCTGCACTTAGCGAATCATAGGCAACCTCGACTGCTTCCATGGCCTTGAGCTCTTCGGCAAGGTTGAGAGTCCCAACTGTCCTGGTGCCCTTGAATGCCATATGTTCGAACATGTGCGCGAGACCCGCCTGACCCTTGGGATCATCAGCGGAACCGGCATTCACACGGCTAAAAAAGCTAACCACCGGTGCCTGGTGGCGCTCATAAACGACGAAGGTAATTCCATTCGCCAACTTGAATTCAGTGACGCGCTTTTCAATATCGGCCAAGTTTTGGCCCAACATCGCCGCAGGGACTAGCGCCGCGAGCGCAAAGATAATTCTCTTCATAAAGGGGTACTTTCAGTATCCCACGCACGTTAAGATCACTGATTGGCTGCCAATCATGCTTGAACACACGACTCAAATTCGCGTTCGCTACGCAGAAACTGATCAGATGGGCGTTGTCTATCACGCCAACTATGTGGTCTGGATGGAGGTAGGACGAGTGGAGGCAATGCGATCCGCCGGGCTTAACTATGCCGAAATGGAGAAAGAGGGGATTCGTGTTGCGGTTCTGGGTGTTGAGGTCGATTACAAAGCCGCCGCTCGCTACGATGATCTCGTAAACGTCACAGCCAGAGTGGTTGAAGTGCAAAGCCGCAAGATGAGGATCGAGTATGAGATACACAGGGCTGCTGATCAAGTGCTGCTCGCCAGCGGTGCCACGCGTCATCTGTTCATCAATCATGACCTTAAGCCAGTGCGCTGTCCCGATAAGTACTTTCGCCTTTTCCAAAATCAGTCAGACTCGCCTCAAACATAAAAAGGCTAAATAGGCAGGGATTTTGCCGCACAAAGAGCCTTTGGGGCTGCCTTTACTGATACTGTCGTAATCTGTGCCGGTATGGATAAGAAGGACCTGACAGTACTCTTGCGCCGAATGATAGCTGGCGATGCGGATGCCAGCGAGGAAGCGTTGCGGCTCACCTATCCCCGGCTGCGCCAAATTGCTCAATCGGTCATGCGTTCGGAGTCACAGGCCAAGACACTTCAACCAACAGCGCTTGTGAATGAACTCTACCTGAGGCACCTCAAGAACCTCGATCTGTCGATAAAGGACCGGCAGCATTTTTACTATCTCGCCGCGAGGGGGATGAGGCGGATTCTGATCGATAATGCCCGGGCGAGGCAGGCGGCCAAAAGAGACGCTTCAAAAGAACCCTTTCCGCCTGGATTACCCCACTGGGCACAGCTGAATCCAGATGACATCCTCGCGCTTGATTCGGCTTTGGCGCAATTGGAAAGTGAAGAACCTCAAGCTGCGTCGGTCGTAGAATTGCGCTATATCCTGGGCTGCACACAGGCTGAAACGGCTGAGTTACTGGGATTGAGTGTGCGTGCAATTCGGGACAATTGGGACTATGCGAGAGTCAGATTGCGAACTTTGATCAACGGCAACTAGCCGCCAATAGCTGCAAGTAATCGCTGACGAAACTCAGTGATCGTCGCGATGCGCCGGGAGTGTTCGATGGTAGTGGCGTCGGCAAGGACAGTGGCAACTTCCAGAGCATTGGATTGACCGGCAGATTGCAACTCATCTCGAATGGCAGCCAGCCCTCCGGTTGGGCCGACTGCCATTTTGAACCGCTTGCCCGAAAGCACTTCAAAGCACACTGCGCCTACAGAATATACATCGCTCGCCTCCAGCTTCAAGCCGGCAACCTGCTCTGGAGCGACATAGTCCAAAGAGCCGGCAAAATAAGTACTTTGCTGGCCATCCAGAATTTCCTCATACACGGTGGCCACTCCAAAGTCGATCACCATTGCCATTTCCTCTGGTCCGCCCGTATGGCGCAAGATGACATTTTCGGGCTTCAGATCCCGATGAAGAATGCCTTGCCTGTGAACCTCTTCAAGTGCCGAAAGAATCTGGCCGATGATCCGGGAGGCCCTTCCTGGTTCGAACGGCCCTTGCCGAAGGCTCTGCCTGAGCGTGACACCCTGAATGTAGTCCATTACCAGGTAGGGCCGCCCCTCCGGCCCGAATCCATGCTTCAGCAGTTTCACGACACCAGGATGCTCCAGGCGCTGCATCGCCTCGATCTCAGCCGCAAGCCTCTTGGCCAGCCAACTTCCCTCGTGCGCCGCCCGTTGAAACAGTTTCACTGCAACGTTGCCACCACCCGTCAGATCCTGCGCCAGATAGACAGTGGCAAAGCCACCCTTGGCAATCACATGCTCAAGCAGATACCGCTGCTCAAGAATCAATCCGCTTCGGGTGCGATCATCCTCACTTGCCTCGACAAGTTCAAATTGATCGAGCAACATTGCGAGCCGGATACGAAGGGTCTTAGGAAGTCGATTCAAGGCCGCCTTTCGCTGTTCCGGCTCAGCATCGCGCAGGCGCAGAAACAAATGGCGCTCCAGCTTTCGCTTGACGCCCGGGCTTGTAAAGATCGCCAGGACGTGCCACCTCCAGTAGTAAATTCCGAGCGCCAGGAGGATGGCACCAAGGGAGATGGGAAGCAGGCGCTGCTGCTGCTGAAATGGATCGTCCAGGACTTGTCTGCCGGCGGGGCTGAGGATCTCGATCGACTTGGCTCCGCTTGGACGCATGGCTTCCCGCAGCACCTTTAACGTAGCGAATTCTGAGAGGCCACTTCCATCCGAGGCGATCCAGCGCCAACGCATTGAGTAAACGATTTCCGGTGGGACAACTGAGTTCGAACGAATACGGAAGCCGCCATCTTCAGATCGAGCCATGATCAGCTTCGAAAGCTGGCTGGAAAGTTGGGTTACAACGGAACGATTCATTCGAACTAATGATTTCCCAACCAGCATGGCAACGTGATCAGTATCTTCATCCACAAAGCCATGCCAGTGCGCATCACCAGCCGGTAAGTAGGCATGCTGGGGCAGTACCACTGCCTGATGTACATTCCGGGGCCAGGGCAGGGCCGCAACCGAATCGGTCATCACAACCGCCCCAGCCTCGCCCATCAGCCAGATCCACCCTCGCCGGTCAATCGCAACTGAGTTGGTCTCAAGATTCGGATTGCCCTCGCCAGGGCCATAGTGTTGACAAATCCAGGACCCAGGTTGGTTCGGTTGCCCAATCACCCGGGTGACGGGAGCAGTATTACGATACGAGATCCAGAATTCGCCTTCGCTTCGAATTGCAAGTGATCTGAACTTCGGCGACAGCATGCAGGCGGGCGCTGCCTTTTTGCGCCATTCGCCCTGTTCGTAGCTCGCCCAAAAGCCTTCGCCGAGAAGCCAGAGCTTGCCACTGTTGTCACGCTTGAATTCGCTGATATAGCTCCCTCCAAGATCCGAAGCCGCGCGGATCAATTGCGGGGTGCCGGCAGCGAGACCAACGATTTCCATCAGGCCATGCTTGGCCGCTGCCCAAACTCGGCCATCACTAGATTCCGCCAGCCACCGGACAGGCAACTCTCTCTGCTCGCCAGCAGCGTATTGGAGTTTTCGCCATTGCCCCTTTCCCTTCCTAAAAACCGGATTCGCATTGCGCGGTACCAAAAAGGTATGGCCTGACTGGCTGGTCAAGATCTCCTGAGCATCTGGAATATTCCAATCCGGCTCGATCTTAAAGGACTTCGGGGTGTGCTCGATTTCCGGGTCGAAGAGAAGACTCTGGTCTTTCCGGTAGGGATTGGGCTCCAGGCGTGAGAACCCGCTTGAATGCGAGATCAGCAATTCTCCATTCAACATCTGGGCATTTGCTACTTCAGTGCGGATATTCCAGAAATTCGAGTCGTGATTGAGAGATGCTATGCCAACACCTTCACCATGCAGGGCAAGATAGATTCGGCCATTCCGTTCATCGACAAAATGATCAACGGCGAGGTGAGGCAATTGAAGACTGAGATACTCAGCCGCTGCACTCTTGGCACCCATCAAGATCCAGTGACCATTTACTGCGAAAAGTGCGCGCTCATTTGAGGCTGCTTTCCAATATGCATGTTGATCCAGTACGATGTTATTTCCGCTCAAAAGAACTTTCGAGTCACTCTTGCGCGTGACCTTCAACTCATAGGCTGGCTTCAGTGCCTTGGTATGCGTGATCGGCCTGATTTCAATCGCGAGACCAGCCCAATCAAAAGAACCCATTGGAGGCGGTCCTGCCACCAAGTCCTTCAACTTCCGCACGCCTTGATCACCAACTGAGTAGCTGCCAGAGCTAAATCTTGCCCCCACATCGCCGTTTTGAAGCCGCTGCAGTTCTAAGACCGCCTCTCCCGGTAGCGCATCTACGCGCACGTAATTCCCTAGTTCGAGCGTGTAGAGACCATTGCTTGTTCCAACGTAAATCTTGCCGGCGCTCGAAGCTATCACACGTTCCGCGATGAAGCCAGTCGAGGTTGGAGGGAATAGCCAGACATTCATGCGGTCATGGTCGAGCTCAGGCCCTTGGGCCCACAACCCAGGGGCGAATAGGAAGATCAGAGCGCGCATCATTCCTCCCATGATCGCAATCCTCAGGCAGACTCAGCGATTTCAGCGCTGGAAATGAGTTCTAGCTCCAACACCCCAACTTCGGCTATGCTGGAAAAGAAGCGTTCGTTGGCTGTATGGCGGGTCCTCAAAATTTGATCCAACAGTCAAAGTCATCGGGACTTTAACTCGTATTCAACGCCGGTGAGCAAGATCGGCCATCTTCGGGTGGCGTCGGATAAGCCTAATGGCGTGCGGTGGATCCCACCCTAGCTTAAGCAAGGGTCAATGAC
>JAYSVS010000155.1:0-13573 GCA_043718395.1 Acidobacteriota bacterium | reverse complement strand
AAACGAACCCAAAACCAACTCGCCCGGGACAGTCCCAAACAACGCCGGGCCCGCTCTTTGACATCCTGATACTTCGATAAAAACAGCCAGCGCCAGACGTGTGTACTGCGGCGGTTTGCTGCTACTCCAACAGGAGTCAAGCCGCCGCTAGTTCATCGAAGGCAACGCGCTCGACGTACATAAGATGGACGTCAAAGCAGACTCGCTGGATCAGACCCCCCACTCGCAATCCTAAAGCTCGACGGCAATTTTTCCAAAATGCCCGGCACCTGCCATATGTCTCAGAGCTTCTTGTATCTGAGCAGTTGGATAGACAGAGTCAATCACCGGCCTCAACTGGTTTTGCGCCAGTGCCCGATTGAGGTTCTGGAACATCGCGCGCGAGCCGACGTAGATGCCCTGGATGTGCAGGTGCTTGTGAAGGATCGGGGCAATGTTGATGCTGCCGGCAACCCCTGTCAGAACACCAATCACGCTCACGTGCCCGCCTGCGCGTACAGCAACGATTGATTGCTCAAGCGACCCAATGCCCCCAACTTCCACCACATGATCGACGCCACCGGCCTTGGCGATCACCTTGCCCCACTCCGGCTCTTGTTTGTAATTTAAAACCCAATCGGCACCCATCGCTCTCAGCCGCTCCATCTTCGCCGGTTGGCTGGAAGTGGCAATCACACGCGCTCCAGCAGCCTTGGCAAACTGCAGGGCAAACACACTTACACCGCCTGAACCCTGCACCAAAACCGTATCGCCCGGTTTCACATTGCCGCTTTCAAACAGCGCATTCCAGGCCGTGACAGCGGCACAAGGCAGGGTCGCCGCCTCGGCAAAACTTAAATGATCAGGGATCGCAACCAACCCCTGCGCATCGAGCACAACCAGGTCAGCCAGCATGCCGTCGATTGCGCCTCCAAGCGCCGATTTGCCGTACCCTTCGCGATAAGGCCCATCAAGCCAGGTCTGCATGAAGATGCCGGCCACTCGGTCTCCCACTGCCCAATCACCGACTCCCGCACCCACTGCTGCAATCTCTCCAGCCCCATCGCTTAGCGGCACCCGCGGCAGCGGCATCTTTGGATTGTAGTGGCCCATCGCGACCAAATAATCTCTGTAATTAAGAGAGGTCGCGCGCACGCGCACAAGCACTTGCCCGGGGCCTGGTTGCGGCTCTTCTGCTTCGCGCCACACCACCCGCTCAATGCCAAATCCGCTTTCAATCACCGCTTGTCGCATACTGGTAAGATTCGCACGCTATGAAAAAGTTGACTCTATTTTTCTTCCTTCTAACATCCTCTTTCGCTCAGTACTGTTCAACGGCGACGCCCGCTTGCACAGAGAAACTCATGCTTGGAAGCGAGAACAAATTTTCCTTGCTTTATCGCAACTACCCGCTCGACAAGCGCAACGAAAAAATTGAGCGCGCCATGATCATCATCCACGGCGCTGGCCGCAACGCTCATGATTACTTCTCCACCGGCATGGCTGCGGCCTTTCTCGCAGGGGCGCTTGAGAACACGATCGTCATCTCACCCCGCTATGCGGGAAACAACGGAACGGGCTGCAAAGACACACTGGCGGTGGACGAAATCGCCTGGGATTGCGGCGATTGGAAGAATGGCTTCGAGGCGTTAAACCAAAAGGGTGTTTATTCCTACGACCTCCTCGATGACGTGCTCAAGAAACTGGCGGACGAAAAGAACTTCCCGAACCTCAAGGGCATTGTCGTTAGTGGCCACTCCGCCGGCGCGCAAATCGCCCAGCGCTACGCTGCAGCCAACAAGATACACGATACCCTGCGCGTACCCGTGCGCTACGTAGTTTCTAATCCATCGAGCTATGTCTATCTCGACGCCATGCGCCTGCCCCGCGACTTTCATTGCGACACCAAAGGCAAGTGTGAAGAAGAATTCCGCGCCTATGGTGACCGCCGCAATTGCACCACTTACAACGACTGGATGCATGGCCTCGAACACCTTAAGGGTTACGCCGCATCGCTCGATGCAGAGACAATTCGCAAGCAACTACTCTCTCGGCCCGTCACTTATCTGATGGGCGAACTCGATACGTTGCCGATTGCCGGCTTTGATTCAAGCTGTATCTCAATGGCTCAAGGGCCCAATCGCTATGACCGCGCTAAAGGCTTCTTTGCCCACATAACAAAACTGAAGGCGAAAGACCACATTTTTGTGACCGTGCCTCTGTGCGGCCATAATAACCGGTGCATCTGGACATCAGACCAGGCGTTGCCGGTGGTCTTCCCCAAGTTCATGTAAATAAAAATCGCCTCGCAAGAGAGAGGCGAAATAGAAATTAGTGGCGTCCCCACGGGGATTCGAACCCCGGTTATCGCCGTGAAAGGGCGGTGTCCTAGGCCTCTAGACGATGGGGACGCAAGAGAGAGAGGCAACCAATTGCTTGGTTACATCTCCCTAGTGTAGCAGACGGAGCTGAAATTAGAGGGTTTTGAGGTAGGCAACGAGATCGTCGCGCTCTTCTTTGCTCAGCAGTTCTTCATACGCGGGCATACCATTGCCACCAGCGTTGATGAGCGAACGGACGTTGGCTTCGCTCGGCTCTTTGCCGTTCTGCATCTTGGCCTTCTTGAAGAGACCCTTCAAGCCAGGACCCATCTTCTTCTCTTCGCTATCAGGCGTGTGGCAAACGGAGCATTGTTCAAACACTTCCTTACCCTTGTCCACATTCCCGTTTTGAGCTGCCGAAGAAGGCAGAGAAATCAAGCCCAACGCCAAAAGCGACGTTGCGCCAATCGAAAGTACAACACTCTTCTTCATTGAATCTAATTTTACAATGGCCATATGCCCTCCGTCATCTTGCTTTTCGCCAAAGCGCCTTCACCGGGCAGGGTAAAGACAAGACTTCAGCCGGTGTTAAGCCCGGAACAATGCTCCGAACTTCACTCTTCGTTTGTAGGAGACGTTCTGGAGAGCCTTGAAGGTTTCACCGGATCTGCAGACGTCGAATTGCACCTCGACCATGAAACCAACGCCTGGGCTGAATTCTCATTCCCACGGAGACTGCAAACTGGTGCCGACCTAGGCGAAAAGATGTGGAACGCCGCGCACAGTTCATTCCACCAAGGTCGCAACCAGGTCATGATCCTCGGCAGCGACGCGCCTACTCTGCCTGACGGCTATATCCAATCGCTGCTGAATTCCAAGGCAGACATCGCTTTTGGGCCTACCCTCGACGGGGGCTATTACGCCATCCAGTTTCGAAAGCTGCCGCAGAAACTCTTCGACGGCGTTGCCTGGTCCACTGACCAAACCCTCAACCAAAGCATTGCGGCGGCAAAAAGCCTGGGCCTCAGCGTAGAGCTTGGGGCTACCTGGTATGACATCGATTCACCCGCCGACCTGGTGCGTCTGGCTACTGACGACCCTCCACGCCGCACCAAGGCCTGGCTCAAAGCGAATCACTTTTTAGTCGATTTGGCTGTCCAGAACATCTGACTACCTATGGCAATTAAAGAAGGATCCAAAGCCCCCGACTTTACGCTGGCCACCGACAGCGACGAAAAACTGAAGCTCTCCAGCCTTAAAGGCAAGAACGTTGTTTTGTACTTCTACCCGAAGTCAGACACTCCTGGCTGCACCAAGTTCGACCTGCCCTTCACGTTACTGGCGGATGAAGAACACGCAGTTGCTGAAATGTATGGCAAGAAGCACATGGGCGTAGAACGAAACACCTTCATCATCAACAAAATGGGCAAGATCGCGAAGATCTTTGCGAAGGTAAAGCCAGCCGGGCATGCTGCTGAAGTGCTGGTTGCTCTCGGCGAAATCTAGGTGCTACCCTCTCTGCATGCGGAGACTGCTGACTTTGCTTTTCGCAGTGCAAGCTGCCTTGGCTGCACCCAAATCGCAATTCATTCGAGTTGATGGTGGAGTTCAGCTTGAGGTGCTCGATTGGGGCGGCAAGGGCCAACCGATCCTACTCCTTGCGGGATACCTCACCGCGCATGCTTACGACCCATTGGCCACGAAACTTTCAGGCCTTGGCCGCGTATATGCGATTACCCGGAGGGGCCTTGGAGCATCCAGCCGCACCGAGAGTGGTTTTGATTCTGACCGTTCGGCTCAGGATGTGATTGAAGTCATCAAGGCGCTCCGTTTGCCGCAACGCCCGGTACTGGCCGGACACTCTTTTGGCGGCCAGGATATTGGCGTCATCGCAGCCTCACATCCAGATCGCATCGCTGGCATTGTCTATCTTAATTCCGTCGAAGATCCAACGCTGAAGGCTACTGATTACGGAGTGGATCCTCCCGATGGAAAGCTACTGCCCGTCTCGATGCGATCTCCGAATCCGCCGGATCTCAGTTCCATCAAGGCCTATCAGAATTGGCAGATCCAGACGCATGGCATCGCGTTTCCCGAGTCTGAACTCAGGCAACTCTACGAAATTCATCCCAATGGAAGCCTTGGCAAGTACCAACTTCCAAAAGCAACGAGCCAGGGTCTCTTCAAAGGGTTGACGAAGCCGCAATACGGCAGGATCAAGGTTCCGGTGCTCGCACTGTTTGCGGGTCAACCCACCCTTGCTGCGCTGATAGAGAAATACAAACCTCAAACAGAGGCAGAGCGGGGTGCGCTTGAACAAAAGTTTGCCTTTGATCAAGCCATCCACAATCGTCATCGCCGGGATCTCGAACAAGGCATCCCTTCAGCAAAAATCGTCGAAATTCCCAGCGCCAACTTTTACATCTTTCTCTCGAACGTGCCAGAAATCGTACGCGAGATGAAGGTGTTTCTCGAGAGCCTCTAGCCGTTAGCCTTGCGCACGGGGCGCGTCTTCACTTCGATCCCCGGAAAAGTCTCCGCTATCAAAACGCTTACATCCGCCCCACGCACGGTCACCTTGCCGCCATTGGATAATCCGGTAATTTCATAGTGCTTCAGCTTGTTGCCTTCCCATTCGGTCTCGACGGGAGTCAACGCTAGCGCCCCACCGCGCGGCTTTAGCTTGCCCTGCTTCAGCCAGGCAGCAAACTCATCGGCTGTTAGCAGAAGGTCTACCTTTACATTCTGCGCCTCGTCGTCCTTCACCTCGTAGATCACCTTGTTCACTTCACTGAGCAACGGCTTCATCATTGGAAAGTAGATGACATCGTAGATGTCCTCTTGCCCGGTGAAGATCATCGCCATGCGTTCGAGGCCCGGCCCGATGCCTGTGGTCGGAGGCATCGCATGTTCAAGCATCTCTACGAAATCATAGTCAAGCGGATGGAACTCGCCCTCATCGCGATCTTCGGGTTTGAAGGCTTTCTTCCATGTGGCCAGCAACTCAACCGGGTCGTTCTGCTCGCTCCAGTTATCGCCGCATTCCATACCGGCGATGAAGATCTCAAAGCGTTCGACATATCGCGGGTCGCTCTGCATCGGCTTGGCCAGCGGCGAGATCTCGATCGGATGCCCGTAGATGAACGTGGGCTGAATGAGGTTCTTTTCGACCTTCTCTTCAAAGGCCCGCACCAGCGCATTGCCAACACTTGGCTGCACGTCCTTGATGCCAATTGAGGCCAGCTTCTCGTTCGCCTCCTCCATGCTCGTAATCGCTTTGAAGTCAATGCCCGTAGCCTCAAGCACCGCATCGGTCATCAACACACGCGGCCAGACCTTGGCGAAATCCACTTCGTGACCCTTCACTTGAAACACCGTGCGTCCAAAGACACTGGTCGCGATATGGCGGAAAAGGTCTTCGATCAACTGCATGTTGTATTCGTAGTTTTCGTATGCCGTCATGGTCTCGAGCATCACGAATTCCGGGTGATGGCTACGGTCGATGCCTTCGTTGCGGAAGTGGCGGCCGATCACGAAAACCTTGTCGAAGCCGGCTGTTACCAGGCGCTTCAGATAGAGCTCATGCGAAATCGCAAGATACATGTCGGTCGATAGCGCGTTGACATGCGTGATGAAGGGCTTGGCCGTGCCGCCGCCGTATTGCGACTGGATGATCGGGGTATTGAATTCAAGAAAGCCACGCTCGTTCAGGAAGCGGCGAATCTGAAAGAGCATCTGCGAGATCTGCTCAAAGTGAACGCGATTCTCGGGGTTTACTGTCGTATCGAGGTAGCGCTTGCGCAGGATGATCTCACGGTCTTTGATGCCAAAGTGCTTGTCCGGGAAGGCCCGCAGGCTCTTGGTGAGGATGCGCAGATTGTCGGCAATGATCGACATCTCGCCAGTCTTGGTTTTGCCCACTCTGCCAGTGCACTCGACGATATCGCCGACATCAAGCAGGTTGAAATTCTCAAAGCCAAGGGTGCCGGCAGCAGCGTCAGTGCTTTGCATCTCGCCGCGGCGCAGTGCGATCTGCATGGTGCCGCTTTGATCCTGCACGTTGCCAAAGGCCATGCCGCCCATCTTGCGCCAGCTCATCAGGCGGCCGGCGACAGTCGCTGTCTGGCCTTCGAGCGCTTCGTAGTTGCCCGTGACTTCCGCAGTCATGTGGGTGCGATTGCTTTTGGCCGGGAATGGGTTCAGACCCAGTTCCCGCAGGGAAGCAATCTTCTCAAGACGCACACCGCGCAGGGTGGCCAGGGGCAAATTCGACAAGGTAACTCCTAATATGCATTCAATGATGAATCGAGATCAGCGGGGCAATCCTGACAATCGGTCGACAGGATCGAAGCGATTATCACCAATCCCGATTCTCTCAAGATCGGACCGCGGATGCCCAAGTTTTGGGAGTTCTGGGAAGACTGGGCCGACGTAGCTGCCCCTGAGATCGACAACCTCGGCCGGTTGGTCCAATCCCAAGAGAACAAGCTGACCAATAGGCCGGCCAGGGTACAAAACGACAGTGGTATTTGAAACGTTCGCTATTTCGAGAGTCAGGCAACCTCGATATTCCGGGTGAATCCAAGGTGCAGTTTCAATGACAAGAAAATTTCGAGCTATGGAAGACTTCGTCAAAATCATCCCACAAAGATCGTTGGGCAATTTGATGAATTCAAGCGTCATGCCCAAAACAGTTGTGTGCGCGGGAACGACTATGTAGGAGCCCAGTGGAATATGAATCCGCTGAGAAAATTCCTGGCTGCCGACTTGCCCAGGAATGTTCACTACTGGAGGCGTTGAAGAAGGAACAATGAACTGAGTGCCAAGCCTGACATCGATTGCATCCAGCCCAATGAGTCTTTCCGGCTCCAACAATGGAGTCACAACAAGACATTCCGGGCATTCAATGTCCAGCGATAACCTTCGCATGATTTCGTTCTTGCCGATAACACTCATGGTGAAACATGCCTTAAGAGGAGATGATCTTCAAGCGCCTTCATTATCCAAGACTCAACTCTTGAAGCCCAAACCGCCCGAGTCAAATCGGACTTAGAGTCGGCTTCGGGTAATCTCTCGATTAGCTGATGCAAATTAGAGACGACGAAATTGTATCCTGCGTTGATGAGTGAAATGCCTGCCGGGTAGACGGTGGTGCCATCGAGCCTTATCGTTGATGGGACTACGCCCCGCGAAAGGTACTTGAAGATGGCAGCTTCTTCATTCAGGGCGATCCTTGCGCCGGAATTTTCTACTGGTAAAAAAGCGATCAATGCCTCGACAAGTTTAGGAGACCATTCTACGAAGCGCTGTCTGCATAGCTCGTATACGCGATTGAGGGCTTCATCGTCCAGACCTGAATTTACGTATTCCGGCTTCGTGCTTGCTTGAATCGAATCGACGAGAGGTTTGTAGCACTCGGGAGCTACGGAGTCTGCCCAGCCGAGTTTGCCGGCAAACTCAAATTGCAACCGTAGGCGGAATAGATCAGATGGGTGGCTCTCGAAAAATTCTAAACTTAAACCGTCCTGGGGTCTTTGCGGACCGCTGATGGATATAAATTCGAGAAATGAATAGCTGAACAGAGGCCCAACCATCCAGACCGCAAATAAATCGCACAAACACTCTTCAAGCCAATAACTCAGCACTCGAGAGCATTCCGCAGCTATGCGGCCTTCGTCAAATTTCGGAGTGATCTTAAAATCGCTCATGTTGCTGAATAGAGGCTTTCGAAGCTCATTAAGAAGAGACTCCTGCAATTGAAATCCCGATTCAGATTGAAAAACGAAGTGACCAAGCTCATGGGCGAGAAGGGCACTTCTGGCCAGATTGTTTCCCTGTGAATACGGAAGCCCGAGAACGGCTAGCTTAGGGGACAGCTCAGCCACGTCCGGGATCGATTCCTGCAGTCGCTTCCAAAGCCTGCGCAAACCCTCAGTACTGTATTGAACGAACTCAAATTTGGAGCAACTGAAGAGCGCAATTTCAGTTCCTTCGTAACCCTTGAGAGTTCGAACCCGAGAAGTCATCCATTCCACAAAAGCGTATGGGATTGTCAAACTATGTGCGTCTTGGATCGGTTTCGCAACTTGATGCAGTCCCTTCCAAACCGCGATGAATGTGCCTAACCCGGCCCAATACATTGCGCTCCAGACAGGATCGTTCGCTTTGGGATTGCTACGAAAACTGTCTAGGTAGAGTTTGGTCTTGCAGGCAAGATTCTTGAGTTCCGAGCTAAACATTTGTGTGCCTAGCGTGTAGCGATTGCCGTTCACGATCTGCATCTCTGAGTCGAGGCTCTCGACTAACTGGATCAGAACGATCAATTCACGATGGCCAAGTTGCGGCATAAAACGGTCTTGCTCAATCGTCTAAAGTGTTTGCGAAACCAGGCGTCTGCTCAAAACCTTGGATTTCTGCAAGGCGGCTGATTCTAATTCGGAGAAGAACCGGGCAGCTTTTGATAAATCCTTATGCCCGGCGGTATCAGGGTTACTCGAAAGAATCCGTTTTAGCGATTCTAAAGAATCAGCCGCGCTGGGTTTGCCTGAAGCCTCTTTCACTGTCTCATAGGCTTCCGGGCTTTGAGCGGCAAGGAATGAAAAGGCTGGGCGCGAAACAGCATGTGAACCCGAAGACATGGGAGCGGTTCTATCCAAGTCGTTTGCTAAGCGTTCAATGGTCGAAAGACTGGCGGCACTCAATGGTTTGCCCTCCAACGCGCAGCGCATCAAACTGTCGATAACGCCTCTCAACTCGAGGGCGAAATCAAGGTACGCTTCATCGGCGGCACGGCTCATCGTTGACATTTTAGGCTTGCCTCCTCTTAATCGTATCATTTTGGTTTTTCTTCGCTGTAACCAAAATTTCCATCTTATAAAAAGAGTAATCAATATTTTGAAAAAACTCCAGTAAAATTGCAAACGAGGTGTAAACTTTGATTTCCAAATCTGACAGAGGACGAGCTCTTTGCAAATCCTTGATAGAGGTGATCGATGGGAAAGGGTTATCGGCTTCTGAGGCGGCAAAACACCTGAACGTTTCGAGGCAGATGGTGCAAAGGTATCGACGTTGCACTTTGCCTGGCAATGAATCGCTCAAAGCGATTCACCCAAGGCCAGATGTGTTGGCAAAAGCGTGCGGCTTGTGGGGCGTAACCTTCAGCGTGGATGGGCTTACACTCTCCCGAGATACCCTTTCGAATCGGCGGCAGAAAAGCGAATTCGTTTCAAAACCACCTGTCCAATTAGTTCTTAAGGAGCTGGAGTCGCTTCTTGAAACTTTGACGCCAAACATCAAAGCAAAAAGCGTGGCCTCAAATCAGATCGAAATCACAATTCGTATTGCGGTCTAGCGCTTGAGCGCGGCAATTAACTTTGCCAACAGCGCCGCGCGGTCAGGGATTCGCTCCACCAAAAAATTTTCGTTTAGCGTGTGGGCCCCTTCCCCCACGCAACCAAGCCCGTCGAGTGTCGGTACACCAAGAGCTGCGGTAAAGTTGCCATCGCTGCCTCCGCCGGTGGATGATTCCTCAAGCACGATACCAAGCTCCCAGGCTTGCTTCCTGGCAATTGCAAAGAGGCCGCCAATTGCTTTGGTGCGCTCCATCGGTGGCCGGTTCAAACCACCCGACACCTCGATTGTGCAGCGCTTATCGAAAGGCTTCAACTTGCGGAACTTCCTATCCAGTGCAGTGAAATCCTTGAGTCTAGCGATACGGATATCCACTTCCACTTGCGCCTCTGACGCAACCACGTTGGTGCGGGTGCCGCCGCTGATCACGCCAGGGTTCACGGTCAGACCTTTGGAGAGATCGGTAAAGCTTGTGATCACTTCGATCTGTTTTGCCAGCTCTACAATCGCGCTCGCCCCGGCGAGAAAATCAACACCGGCATGACTTGCGATGCCTTTGATGCGCACCGTGTAATCTCCCGTGCCTTTGCGCGCGGTCTTAAGCTTGCCCGTGAGTCCTGTGCCTGGCTCTACCACAAGCACGCAAGCCGCATCCTGAGCCATTTTCTCGGTGAGTGCGCGCGAGGAGTCAGAGCCAATCTCTTCATCGCTATTGATCTGCAAGACCACGGGCTTACTGACAGGAATCTTCAGCTCGCGCAGAGCCCGCATGGCGAAGACAAAGAGTGCGATGCCACCCTTGATATCGAGCGCCCCAGGCCCGTAGACACGGCCACCACGCACAGCAAACGGAAACTTCGCCAGTGTCCCCAAAGGGTGTACAGTGTCAGAGTGAGCGAGGCCCAAAATTTTCTTGCCCTTCTTACGCTCGCCACCCAAATCGAAGTCCAACAGCAGATGCGGCCCAAGCCCCGGTGCCTTGATCCGCTTCATCTTCGCGATGTCGCGAGTTTTTTCTTCAAGGAGGTCTGCAAACCGTGTGACGCCTGCCTCATCCCCGCTTGGGCTCTCGATTTCTACCATCGCGCGCAGAAACGAAAGCACGTCTTCTTGTTTTGCCTGCATCCAGGCCAGAATTGGGTCCATCGGCGGATATAATAGCTTGTTTGCATGCCTGAACTAAACGTTGTCGAAATTCAGGACATTCTTCCGCATCGATATCCGCTCCTTCTCGTTGATCGAATTTTAGAAATCGAAGAGACACGCATCGTCGGGCTCAAGAATGTCACCGCTACAGAACCCCACTTTCAGGGCCACTTTCCAGACTTTCCCGTGATGCCAGGAGTTTTGATTGTAGAGTGCATGGCGCAGACTGCCGGCGTGCTTGTGTTGAGCCAAATCCCAGACCGCAAGAACAAAGTGGTTCTGCTCACCACCATTGAAGGTGCCAAGTTCCGTAAGCCTGTAGTCCCCGGGGATCAGTTGCGTGTCGAGATGACGGTCATCTCCAGACGCTCAAACGTGGCCAAGATGCGTGGCGAAGCCCGCGTCAACAATGAGATTGTCGCCGAGTGCACCGTGATGTGTATCCTCCGCGACAAGAGCTCTTTATAAGGCAGCAATGCCGGTACACCCATCGGCTATCGTAGACCCGCAAGCAAGTATCGAAGCAAGCGCCGATATAGGCCCATTCTGTGTCATTGGGCCCGAAGTACAGATCGGTGCCCGCACGCAACTGATGGCTCATGTCTACATCGAAGGCCCTACCGTGATCGGTGAAGACAATGTATTTTTTCCGTACGCCACCGTCGGCGTCGCCTCGCAGGATTTGAAGTATCACGGTGAGCGCGCCTACACGCACATCGGCCACCGCAACCGCATCCGCGAGTTTGTCTCGATCCACCGGGGCACTGAAGGCGGCGGGCTTGAGACTATCATTGGCGATGACAACTCGCTGCTGGCTTATTGCCATGTGGCACATGACGTCCGCCTTGGCAGCCATTGCGTGCTCTCTAACGGAGTCACTTTTGCAGGGCACGTCATTATTGGCGATTGGGCTGTGATCAGCGCCCACTCTGCTGTACATCAGTTCTGCCGCATTGGACGGCATTCGATGATCGGGGGCTTCAGTGTGGTTGTGCAAGATGTCTTGCCTTTTTCGCTGACCACAGGTTCTGGCCGCGACATCAGGCTCTTCGATGTCAACAAGGTCGGCCTGGAGCGGCGCGGCTTCACGCCCGATCAGATCCAGGTGCTGCACAAGTGCTTTCGGCTCTTGCGCGACAAGAAACTCAACACCACCAAAGCCATTGAAGCGATCTGCTCCGAAGTAGCAGAGACATCCGAACGCGAAGAACTGCTGGCTTTCATCGCCAGCTCAGAGCGTGGCTTCGTAAAATAATGCCAACTCGCTACGCCATCATCTGCGGCAATGGCCGCTTTCCGGTTCTGGCCCTTGAGGCTGCGCGCCGCCAGGGGGACGAGGTTGTCGCCTTCGGCATCAAAGAAGAAGCCGATGCCTCCATCGAATCGCTCGCCACGCGCACACACTGGATCTCTCTCGGTTCTTTGAGCAAGTTGATCGACACGCTGCACAAAGAAGGAATCACCGAGGTGATGATGGCCGGGCAGGTGAAGCACGCCAGCATCTTCTCGGCAATCGTGCCGGATTGGCGCTTGCTCAAATTGCTAGGCAAACTGGCAACCAAAAACACGGATTCGCTCATTGGGGTAGTGGTTGATGAACTCAAGAGTGAAGGCATAGAGCTGGTTGCCTCCACCCGGCTGCTTACGAGCCTGCTTGCTACTGAAGGCCCAATGAGCCGCCGCAAACCATCCAGGGAAGAAGCTGCCAACATCGAGTATGGGCACTCGATTGCGAACATGATCGCAGGCCAGGACATCGGCCAGAGTGTCGCCATTGCCGATCAGGCTTGTGTTGCGGTGGAGGCAATGGAGGGCACCGACGAGATGCTCCGCCGCGCTGCAAGTCTGGTGAACGGCAAAGAACTTACGCTTGTAAAGGTATCGCGCCGCCGAAAGCACTTGCTCTTCGACGTACCTGTCACTGGGCCAACTACCATCGACGTTATGCGTAAATGCAAAGCCAGGGTGTTGGCTGTAGATGCTGGCCGGACACTGCTACTCGACAAAGACGCACTGCTCGCCGCCGCCGATGCCGCCGGGATTGCAGTTGTTGGGTTGGCTGTCCTGGACTGAAGCGTGTTGTAGCTGGAGGAGGGGGTGCCGTTGATGCGGCCATCGCAAAGCAAACATCGGCAGTGGACCACCCACCCCGACCATAAAATCGCCTGGCACACCGGAATCGAGAGGCACGTAAAAACTCCCTTCATCGCATTCCTCTACGATTCAAGCCCATCAGCCTGAGCCAACGAACACTTCAACTTCGGCGATGCTAAAGAGGAATGGAATCATTCCTCCAGGACAGTTTGTTAAATGCCATCAGCGGCTGGATCGCCTAGAAGCACCTGATTCAATAAAGTCAATGACTCGGCAAGCCGGGCCAGAATAACATTTATCCACCTCCTACTGGCCCAGCGGACCCGGATCTCCATACAATACAAATCCCGCCCACTCCCACTCCGCGCGGCCCTGATCCCGCATCAGAGACTTCGCCATCCGTAGCGCCTCCACCTTTGACCGGCCCGGCTCCTTCAGCCGCTTGTAGAACTCCTCCATCAGCGCGACCGTCGCCTCAGTCGGCACCTTCCAAAGGGTCAGCAATTGGCTCCTCGCCCCCGCCAAGGTCAGGGACCTCTGCATTCCCAGCAGCCCATCTTCAAAGCTCGCCCCGCCCAGCCCGCTCTCGCACGCCGAGAGCACTACCAACTGCGTCCCCTGCAGATTCAAACGCGCCATGTCTGTAGCCGTCACCACGCCTTTCTCCTCAGATTCGTTGGCTC